>MHBI01000087.1 GCA_001804815.1 Lentisphaerae bacterium GWF2_50_93 | reverse complement strand
TATCAAATTCAGGACCGAATTTTTCAAACTTCAGGATTTCGTTCCCGTTCCAGTAGAGTTCGCCGCGGTCGTCCGGCTGTCCCAGCCGCAGGCGGAGAGGCTTGCCTTTCCAGTCTTCAGGAATGAAAACTTTCTGCCGGTACCAGGCCGGACCGTCATATGAATAGCCCTGGCTCTCCCAGGAACCCGGTATTGAGATTATATCCCAGGACTTGTCATCAAAGTCAGGCTTGCTCCAGCCGAGCTCGAGTCCATATCCCGCACTGTCCCTCTTGCTTTCGTCGGTATCTTTCTTAAATACTGACTTTGTACCGTCGGGACGTTGATCATCCAACTTGAATTTCCATAGACCTGCGAGAGATATCGGCTGTCCTTCCGCGGCCACCTGGAAAGCGCCCGCCTGAAAGTGCGCGAAAAGGATTTTACCGGGCTTTTGAAGCTCATGGTTGCCATATCCCAGCACCAGCGCGTCCGCAAATGAAGGATCGCTTAATTCCTGCGGCGTGTTGCCATGTCCGGAATTTCTGGTGAACGCGGAAAACGGTAGGATTACCTTTTTCCAGTCGCCTGCCTCCACAAAGACTCTGGCACTGTAACTTGTTCCTCCCCCGTTCTTCCAGCGGATCTTCCCCTGGTTCAGCTTTACCTGGATCTCCCCGCTGATCTCGCTCTTGTACCAGAATGAAATGTAGTCGTATCCTTTCTTCTTCCAGTCAGCCCCCTTCTCGCCGTTCTTCAGGTAGTAATCGACATATTCCTGCGAATTGGGATACCAGACATCCATGACAACCGCATCGCCGCCCTTGCATGCACCGCGCGAAACTCCCATCTTGGGCCTGGTATCGCTCGTGCCATCGTCCCTCCAGCCGTATTCCCAGCGCTTGTCCTCCAGGAGCCCATCCTTCAGATCCTGGGTCAGCGACAGCTTCATCGGCTCAGATATCTTGCTGTCTGATTTGCCGGTGCCCAAAGGTGCGAACCGCTGGATCGAAAAGCTGCCGTCATTCAAACCACCTTCCTTATACCAGTCGGCGACGCGGACCGCAATGGAGTTATCGGAGCCGAATTTGATCTTTTCACTCGGTACTTTAAAGACAAAATGCGGACCGAACACCTTGACTTCTGCAACTTTCTCGCCGTTGAAATAAACTTCACCACGATCATCGGGACGCCCAAGGTTGAACAGCAAAGTGTCATTTTTCCAATCTGCAGGAACCAGGACTTTCTGCCGGTACCAGGCGACCCCGTCATAATTGTGCCCCTGAGTTTCCCAGGATGAGCCGGCTTTTATGGTCTTCCAGCCGGAGTCGTCGTAATCAGCCTTCTCCCAGCCTTCCTTCAGCCCAACCCCTTCTTTCTCCTTGTTGTCAACCTGAAACAGCCAGGTCCCGTCAAGACTGATCGAATCGCCATTTGCAGTGAATGGTTTCAGCTCTGCAGCTACTGCTAAATTCGCAAGAAACAATATAATGGCCACCAGTATAAGATTGCCGTTTTTCATGATTCCTCCTGATTCATTATTTTAATTTTCATTTATATGATCAATATTGATATGTGTAAACCCGCGACGCCGTGCCAAAGAGTCCGTCCGGATTGAGGGATTCCACATGGCCGTCGAAAAATGAGACGTTGGAGACTTTCCTGTGGGTTATGTGTATGCTTCCTCCGCCGCCGCCCAAGTTCTCGATCAGCGTCGTCGGCGAGAATCTTCCGTAGCAGTGCTCATAATATACGTCCCGGTACGATATGCTGTCGGCAAGTAGGATTATTCCTGAGGCCTTGTCCACGGCCTTGAGGTTGTGGAACGACCACCAGGCTCCGCCATTAATCAATTCGAATTTGAAACGAAAGCCCTTGGTGGCATACTCGGTGTCTGAACGGGCTACATAGATCGCATAGCTCTTCCAGCCGTTGTAGTTTTCCAGGTCATCGTTGTAATATTTATTTGAAGGGCAGCCGTAGACGGCCTTCTTGGTGAGATAGGATCCGCCGCCGCTCATGGAGCCGTTCAGGAACTGGCTCCACCAGTAGTCTGGGGGAGAGGCCCAGCGGTGTACGCTTATCAAATCGTTGCAGTCAGATGCATAGAGGAACATGGCCGTGGTGATCTGCTTCTGGTTGTTCATGCAGAGGGCTGACTTGGCCATCTCCTTCGCGCTCTTCAGCGCCGGCAGGAGCAGCGCCGCCAGAATTGCGATGATCGCAATCACGACTAGGAGTTCTATCAAAGTGAAGTGATATTTCTTCATGTTCCTCCTGTTTATAAATCTTCAGCACCGCTGAAAATTTATTTGACCAGATAGCTGTCAAGCTCCATCGGCCCGGCATCAATATCAAACACCAAATTGCCGTCCTTCACCTGCGCATTCACGGACTTGCCCGTCACAAGATCCGTCACCGTCTCCGAGCCTTTCCATGCGCCGGGCACTGAAACTGCGAGCTTCGCAGGCTTCATCCCCTTGTGGACGACTCCGACGTACGTGCCGTTCTTCGACTGATATGTCCTCAGCTTCATATCGGCGTTATCATTCTTGACAACTGTCCCCTTTGTAGCTGGGAGCGCCAGGAACGCCTGCGCGAAACGACGGTGCGCATCAATGAACCCGCGTCCATAGGTGTAGGTCGTGCAGGTGATCACGTCAGGATCCCCGTGGAAGCAGCACAGTACTTCCTCCGCCATCGAGAATGCCGGTCCGGCAGGCGTCATCTCGCACGACTCATGGTTGTGTCCCTGCACATTCCACCTCTGCTTCTCCTCGTAGTTGTACATGTTGCACATGGCAAGGCCGTCGCCGGTCTGGAAATAATTGATGTAAGGATCGTTGTCGGCAAGATATCTCCAATGTATCGGCGCGAAAAAGACCATGCCTTTCACATCGCGGTACAGCTCCATCTGCACCTTGTCGTGCTGGAGCGGCATCTTCCTGAGCATGTCGAGATAGTCAGCATCCTTGTACTGCTTGCGAAGCTCGCTCCTCTTGTTGTGGAACTCGGCCGACTTGTTGACATCGTACATGTCGGTCCAGTCCTGGGGCTTGTTGGTGGCATTATTGCTCAGGCCCAAATTCCAACCGTCCTCGTCCCAGTTATAGTAGTAGAGCTTGAGATCCGGTCTTATCGCTTGCAGCTTCGCTATGATTTTCTTGTGGAACTCAAGGCGCTTCTTATGCCACCAGTCCTGGTACTGCTTTGCGATATCGCCCTTTGCGGCCCATACGGAATACGGATTGGCCGGACCTTTCTCCTTCTTTTTCTTTACGGGAGCCTTCTTCGCGTCCTTGCCCTTGGCCTCTGGCTTCGCTTCAGGTTCGGCATCGTCCTTGTCGAAATCCGGCAGCTTTGTCCCGGTCTCCCTGCAGAACAGCTTTACATCCTCCTCGCCGTAGCTGATGACCATTCGATCATTCCTCATACGCCAGAGCATTCCGGAGATCTGCGGGCTGTCCTTTATCTTTTCGGCGACAAGTTCGTCTATCATCGTGGAAAACTCGTCCCAGGTCGCAGGATTGAGAAGGTTTGCGCCCCAGGTCGCGAATCGTCCGACACCTGACTTGTTGCCATCGGGACCAATTGCAATTGCTTCTTTCGGAAGAGCGCTGCTCCCGCCATATTCGACACGCGGCAATATCTTTATTCCTACTTTTGCGGAAGCCGCAAGGAACTCGTCCCAGGTCTTAGCTGTCTGTCCTTCGGGAAGAGCAGCGAATGGAACCAGAGGATCTTCCTGCCTGAATCCAAGTTTCGTGGGCCAGAAGGCCATGCTGGCCCATTTCTGGATCACCGGGCTGATCATGTTAAGGCCTATGAATTTCGCATGTTTCATCACGTCTTCAGGGAAAGCTTCCGGCTGTCTCTCCCAGTCGGCCATCAGGACTCTCTGCGGCTCGCCTTCGGGGAGATTTATCTTCGGATAATACTTCTCGACATCTTTAATCTCATAAAGTTTCACTCGCGCGGCAGCAGGTCCGCTCTGGTAGTGGGGCACATAGATCCTAGATGGCGCCATCATGAAGAACCAGAAGCCATTCTCCGTGCTCGTCTTGCGGTTCCCGAGATAGCCGTAGTCCTTCTCGTCAGGAAACACAAGATTGTCGTACCACTCGTATTTTCCGCTGAGAGGATAATTGTCAATCGGATCATCAGGTCCGGCCCCGGTCTTGAAGCCCGTGCCCTGGTAGTTCCTGCCGGCCTCGATGCTCATCGGAACATAGCGCGTCTTGTCCTCAGGATACTCTATCCTTAATATATATGCGCCGTGCGGCGTGATCTTCCCGCGCCCGACACGGTAACCGAACCACTCGTTGTTGTCGGCCTGTCGGTATTTCCTGCCCCGGAACTCCTCGACGGTCACCCCTTTCTTCCAGGTGCAATAGGCCTTGCGTCCGACCCAGCTCTCGCTGATTCCGCCTTCCTTGTATGGATGCTCGTCCTGGGATGGATCAACAGAACAATCAATTTCATCTATCAGCTTCAGCTTTCCGTATGGGGTGTCCTCGAATTTTTCCGCCAGCGCCGAAAGGGAGAGATTGTCACGGGATTCATAGCACAGCTGCAACCTGAGGCCTGCATCAGCAATCACAAGTCCGTCTTTGCTGTCCCTGATCTGCACCGAGTAGTCGAACTTCTCGGAATAGAAGAGCTGGCGGGATTCCTCCTTCGAAAGGCTGACCGCCGCCGAAAGCATCCCGTCCTTCTCGTCACCAAGTTCTACAGCACCCTCCTTGATCTTCCTGTGGAAATAATCGATCAGCACATAGTCAAGCTTGAGCTTCTTGTCGGCGGCAACCATCGATGGAACATTGAAGACGATTTCGTAAAGCTGTCCGGGCCTGGCACCCATGTCGAACTTTTCAGGGACCGCAAGCTTTCCGGACGAAGTTCCGGCGTTGCAGACATAGACTCCGGAGAACACCGGTGCCATTTCAAATACTCCGCCATCAAACCCGCCGCCCTGGCCCTTGTCGAGAATTCGCACGGCAATCGTATTGACTGCTCCTGGCTTCACGGTTTCAGGTGGGATCAATCCACCCAGGACCTGGCCGATCTTCTCTGTCTTAGCAATGGACGTTCCATTGAAGAACAATTCGCCAGTATCATCCGTCCTGCCCAGATTTATGTCGATCGGAAGTTTCTTCCATGATTCAGGTATGAAAACCTTTGCGCGGTACCAGCCTGCACCGTCATATTTATTGAAATCCTTCTCCTTCTCCCAGTTGTCGCTCACCCAGAGAGGCGTCCACGTAGAATCATTGAACTCCGGCTTCTCCCAGCCTTCCTTCAGTCCGACATCGTTCTCATCCTTATTAAAGAGCCAGACACCTTCGATCCCGATTCCTGAAGCCTCGGGAGAGCAGCTGTACGGGCCGACCTCGAAGTCCGCAAAAAGGATTTCGCCGCCCTTCTTCAGCTCGTTGCCCCTGTATCCGATGTGGAAGGTATTGAGTCCGGCAAGCGAATCCAAAGTCTTGAAATCCTTCCTTATGCCCTTGCTGAACTGGGAGAATGGCACCACGACCTTGGTCCAGTCGCCAGGCTTGACGAAGACCGTCGCATGATAGTTTGTGCCTTTGCTTGTCCAGCTCCAGTTTCCGAAACTGAATCCCACCTTTATCTCGCCTTCAGCCTCCTTGGACTTATAATAGAAGGAAATGTATTTGTAGCTGTTCTGCTTCCAGACATCGCCATTGGCGCCGGCAGGCAGCTTATAGTCGATGAACTCCATGCTTGAATTCGGATACCAGATGTCGACACCAAGTGCGTTCTTCCCATTGAATGCGCCCTTATGCGCGCTGAGCTTCGGTTTCGTATCGGCGGTCCCCTCGTCGCGGCAGCCATGCTTCCAGCTTTCCTTGTCGAGAAGCTTTGAAAGAGATGCGTCGGAAGTCATGAAGTCCAGCTTCATCGGTTCTGACTTCTGCTGCGGGATCTGCCTGAACTCCCCGCAGCGCGCGATCTTCGCATCGCCCTTGTATATTCCGCCGTCCATGTAGTTGTTGGAGACTTTGACGGCCAGCACGTTCTTCTCACCGGCTTTGACAAGCTCCTTGTCGATCTTGTATACCCTCTGTTCATTGAAATGCTGGTTGGAGGTGGCTCCGATCTTCTTTCCGTTGAAGTAGCTCTCGTCCGCATCGTCGATGCATGGAAGCTTTATGAAGAGGTTCTCGTCCTTCCATGAAGCGGGAATATCGATTGAAAGCCTGTACCAGGCATCCCCCATGTACGGCATGCCCAGCGAACTCCATGAAGCCGGAACCTTGATCTCCTTCCATGTGCTGTCATTGAAATCCGGACTGGACCATTTCTCGGTGATCCCTTTCTTTTCCTTGTCAAAAGAGAACAGCCATTTCTTGCCTGCAACCAGGTCAATGGAGGATAGATCTTCCGCCTGCACGGCAAAGCAAACCACAAAAACTGCAAAAGCAAAAAGCAATCTTTTCATATGCATGTCCTTTCAATCCTTGATTAATGATTTCTCCGAATGGAAGAGGTTAATTGTCATCGTCACGGCCTCTCCAGAATTTCTTCGATTCGGCATCCGTAACTGAGAACGGAATATTGCCTATGTTCCGTTTCTCGACATGTCCATCGAGGAACAGGATGCAGCTTCCATTCACATGCCGTTGGAAGTCCTGGTTCTGCTGGCATGCGAATCCCGCGGCAATCAAAAGGCCGCCTGCATACTGCATGGACTCCCTGGTTTCAAGCACGAGCGCCGCAGATGCGGGAAAAGTCAGATATGTCACGTTCTTAGCCGTATATGTATGAGGATTTGTCTCCATGGTTGCGGCAGTTGTGGGCGGATCCCCGGCACAGCCTGCGCAATTGCATGTAACAGGGAGCAGACGCGGAGCCAGGGAAAGGTTCATGCCATACCACTGTGCAGGCTTCCCCTTGTTTGCATTGAGCCAGTTGTCGGTCCTCCCCCTTTTGCCGGGACATTTGAAAATGATGTGGCTGGCCTTCAGGGGTTCGGCGCCGAATGCAGTGGCGCCTTCGCCGGATTTGTAGCCGCACAGGGCATACGGCCATCTTGAACTCATGCCTCCGGTATGATCGGCATGGGCCGCAGGAGGTGGCAGCTGCAAGTCCCAGTCTCCCGTATAATTCCCGAACATCGCACTTATCTGCTTCAGGTTGCTCTGGCAGTTCACAAGATAGGCTGTCTCCTTCGCCATGCTGAGGGCCGGAAGGAGAAGAGCGATCAGGACTGCGATGATCGCAATTACGACGAGCAGTTCAATCAGGGTAAACATATATGAGGCTACTCGTCGTCCCGAGCTTGTCGAACGGGCCACCAGCAGCTCGACGATGGTGAACCTGTTTCCAAGTGCCGAAAGCCGATCTTCAATTTTTGTCTTCAAGATGCACCTTCAATATTTTTATAATTTTACCGTCAGGAAAAATTATGGATTCACGCATGCCTCGCTGCCTTCCCAGAAATAGAACTTCCCCTCCGAAGGCGTGGCGTAGTCTCCGGGATCCTTCGTGTCGGCATGGCCGTCGGAGTAAAGAATATTCGACTTGCCCAGATGGCGTGTGAAATTTCCAAACCTGCCGAGCGCGGAACCAGGGACATTCGTAATGATCGTCGAACCGCCCCTCTGCTCGCTGGACTTCGTTTCAAAAATGAGGCCGCACTTGCTCATGTCCCTTATTTTCCATGCCGGCTTCGGCGTGCAATACTCAAGATTCATCGTATTTGAGCCCGTATTGGCCTCTGCTTCAACATGCAGGATTTTCATGTTCATGCCGTAGAAGACAGCCGGGACCAGGTTGAACGAGTCTCCGACATAGCCTTTCAGGCTCGGGCACTTGTACATGTTCGGAGTAGTTGTCTGGCTTGGAGTAAGCTGGTCTTTCCAGCTTGGACTGCCTGCATTCGTGCTTCTCGTCGGAGGGGGGAAGTGTCCGTTCCAGTCCGCCATGTAGTTGTGCATGCCAAGTCCGAGCTGCTTCATGTTGTTCATGCACTGTATCTTGATCGCCACTTCCTTTGCCATTCCCAGGGCGGGCAACAGCAGGGCCGCCAGGATTGCGATGATAGCGATCACGACGAGTAATTCAATCAATGTGAATTTTTCAAAAGTTACTCGTCGTCCTGAGTTTGTCGAACGGGCCACCAATAGTTCGATAAGGGTGAAAGAATTTTTTATTTCCGAAGCCTTCGAACTTCGATATTCGACATTCGATATTCGATATTCGTGCTTCATATTCACCCTCCGCCCTATTATTAAACATTCCTTACGGAGTCCCTGACTATCAGCCTGGGCTTAATCACTTCCTTGTAGACATGATCCCCGTTTGCAGAACTCATTTTCCTGAGGAGGATTTCAGAAACCTTCTCCCCGATGTCACGGGTCATGTGTGAAACGGTCGTAAGAGGCACATCGGTTCCCGTCGGCACATTGTCAAATCCGACAAGGGAGATGTCATCAGGCACCCGCATGCCTCTCCCCCTGAATACGGCATTCACTGATTCGGCGAGTTTATCAGATGCTGCGAATACCGCTGTAGGTTTCCTTTTCCAGAATGCCTCAGGAAGCTCCGTGAGCTTGTCGTTGGAATCCGACTCGAAATCAACCAGCTCATACACCATGGAAGATGAAAACTTGAACCCCGCCTCCTCGATCGCCCGCCTGAATCCAGCCTTTCTCGCAGCAACCCATTTCCTGTCGCTCTTGAAAGTTGCATGGACTACGTTGCGGTGTCCTTTGTCAAGCAGGTATTTAGTTGCAATATACGCGCCGTGGGAATCATCAATGTCGACAGTGTTCACGTTCGAATCATTGTGGTCGAGATAACCTTCGATGACGACGCATGGCGTCTGGCTCTTCTCAAATGCTGAAATGTATTTGTCGTCAACATAGCCTCCGCCGGTGTAATAGAGGATTGCTCCGTAGTTGGCCGAAACAATATCCTGTACCTTCCTTTCAGTATTCATGGTGAAATAGCCAGGGCTGAAAAAAGCGGAATTCAGGCTGTTCTCATCGAGGGCCTTCATCACATGGAGGAATACATTTGCAAGCTGGTTGTATTCCTGATCGAGGACGGATGAAAAGGGGATTCTTGATATTATGGCCACCGTGCTGCTGTTCGGGCCGAACGCCTTTGCCGCAAGCTTGCCGACAACCGGCCTCCTGTTCTTGCTGCAGGCGATGTATCCCTCGTTTTCCAATTCGAGGAATGCCCGCTTTGCGGAATCCCTGCTTACAGACAATGCAGTGCAGATGCTTCTTTCCGAAGGCAGGAACGAACCGGGGGAGAGCCGTCCGGAGGAAATCTCCTGGACAATGAAATTCTTCACCTTCTGATATACGGGAAGCTCGTAGCTGGGAATTTTCTCAATCATACCATTTTACCTTCCATTATCATTCCATTGCCAGCCATTATACATTAAGGAAAGATGCATGTCAAGGGTATTCCGGAAACTTTTTTTAAAATAATACTTGAATAGTTTTTACGGATTTCCCACAACCGACGAAGGCGACATCCCCATCTTCTTCCGGAACAGCCGGCTGAAATAATTGGCATCGTCAAAACCAACCGACATGGCAACCTCGGAGACGTTCATCGCGCTTGATGACAGAAGCCGGCAGGCCTCCTCAAGACGGAGACGGTGGACATATTCCAACGGGCTCATGCCGACATGCGTCCTGAACGCCCTTGCCATGTGGACAGGGGTCACCTTGAATTCAGCGGCCATGGAATTCATTGAAAGAGGCAGACGGTAATCACTTTCTATCCTCTGCTTCAGGGACTGGACCAACCGCAGGGATTTTCCACCACGCGGTTTCCTGCCTTTTCCTCCAGTGCCTGACAGCAGTTCCGCAAGCAGCTGAAGGAAAAGACCGCGTTGTCTCAAGACACCTTCTGGAGAATTATCGCACTTGGTCAAAGGATGGAGAAACTGAAGAAGCCTCTGCAGGGAGATGCCTGGAGAATACAGGGGCATTTTGATGCTCAGCCACTTCGGAGTCCGCTTGCAGCAGCTGCGGACGTACCTGCCTGCCGCCTCGTAGACAAATGGCGGCCTTACCTCCGGCAATCCATGCACCCAGTCGAAATGGAAACAGTATCTTTCCACCCTTTCATCCAATGCCCGGGTCCAGTGCCGGACTCCAGGCGGAATGATCAGGATGTCGCCCCTGGAGCAGGTGAACGCCTGCTCTCCGACAACGACCCGGGACTTCCCGGACGTGAACACGACAAGCTCGTGGTCGTAGAGGTAGCGGCCCTGCTCCACGTAACCCGGCTTCCACCAGCCAGCCCACAAGAGGTTTATCCGTGGATTAACCAACTCTGCTTTTATTTTCTTACGCATAATTAGTGCTAAGACGGCACTCCCCGTTTCAGATGCCTCAGCCTTCGATTTACGAAAATATAACCTTGACAATTCCAAAACTCAACAGATTGCGCCGTCTTAACATGAAGAATTCGCAGAATTATTCATAATGCATGTTTTGTGCTAACAATGAATGTTTCGTCGCATTGACCTATGGCAACAAAGCTAATATCTTATCCTCAACAAGAAAAATTAGATTGCCGGCGGGACTTGTACTGAGCGCAGTCGAAGTACGCCAGCGCTCCATAAAACAAAAAAGGGAGAAACAAAGATGATAAAGGCAAAAGCACTCATATGCGACGAGAAGCAGAATTTCAGCATCCAGGACGTGGAACTTCCGGATCCGGCAAAGGACCAGATCGCGATAAAGACCGTCTATTCCGGTGTCAGCATCGGAACTGAATTCGCACTGATACGCAACAAGATCTCATGGGGTCCCTACCCGCTCTGCACGGGATACATGGGAACCGGCATCGTAGAGAAGGTCGGAACTGAGATAAGCAACTTCAAGGCCGGTGACAAGGTTTACTTCCGCGCCAATGCATCGATGAAACTCCCCGACGGAAAGAGCGTCTCATGCGTGAGCGGGACCCACTGCTCGCACATTGTCATCACCCCGAACACGACTCATGGCGCATACCACATGCCCGAGGGCGCCCCGATGGAGGAGGCGTCGATGTTCGTCCTGCCGGCTGTCAGCCTCTACGGCGTCGACATGGCGAGCCCGAAGATGGGGCAGACAGTAGTCGTTTACGGCTGCGGACTTATCGGACTTGGCGTGATCGCCGCCTGCTCGCACCGCGGATGCGTGGTCATCGCCGCCGACATCAACCCGAAGCAGCTCGAGAAGGCCAGGGAGTTCGGCGCGGACTACGTGATCGATGCAGGAAAGCAGAACGTAAAGGACGAGGTGATGAAGATAGTCCCGGAAGGCGCAGACGCAGTGTTCGAAAGCACTGGTGTTCCGGCATGCGTCAATCCGACGCTCGAGCTCTGCAAAACCCACGGCTCGTTCATATGGCAGGGCAACTACGGCAGCGCGCCAGTGGCGTTCAATTTCCAGGCCGCACATGTCCGAAGGCTGAGGATGTTCTTCCCGTGCGACGACGGATGGCAGCCATGCCGCAGGGCCGTCATCAAGAATATGGCGTCAGGTATCCTGCCATGGGACAAGGCGATCACCCACAGGATAACTTACAAGGATGCTCCTGCAACCTTCGAAAAGATCAACAAGGGCGACAAGGATATCATGGGAGTGACGATAAGATGGGAGTGATAAGAAGTTCTAAAGTTCTAAAGTTCTAAAGTTCTGAAGTTCTGAAGTGCGTGAGTGCGGAAGTTCTAAAGTTATGGATCAATCCTGAATAAATGAGTTCATTAAAAAAAGGAATTTATATATGAAAGCAGCAGTTGTTGAAAGCATAGGAAAGTTATCAGTGATGGACGTGCCGGTGCCGGAACCGAAGGAATACGAGGCCCTGTGCGAGATACTGTACGGGTCGACCTGCAGCGGGACAGACAACCATCTTCTCGAAGGACGGCTTCCTTTCAAGATAAATTATCCGACGATAATCGGACACGAAAGCATCGGACGCGTCACAAAGCTCGGTTCGAAAGCAAGGAACTACAGGATTGGCGATCTTGTCACGAGAGTCGGAGCGCCCGGCGACCTCAAGCCAGGCCTGTCCTCCAACTGGGGCGGATTCGCCGAATACGGAATCGCAGTTGATCACAAGGCAATGAAGGATGACGGCATCGACAGCTCGCAGTGGAGCTACCAGAGGATCAACCAGGTGCTTCCGGCAGACATCGATGTACGCGCGGCAACCATGATAATAACCTGGCGCGAGACCTTCAGCTATATCAGCAGGATGGGAGTCGGCAAAGGAGACCGTGTCCTCATCATGGGGTCCGGCGGCAACGGCCTGGCATTCGCATCCCATGCCCGAAACCTTGGAGCATCAGTTGTCGTCGTCGCAGGAAATCCTGAAAGAAGAGCGACAGCCATGAAGGCCGGGGCGACTCACTACGTGGATTATCGCGAACAGGATCTTGCCGCCGCAATCAGGAAAGCCGGAGTCGAGCAGGTTGACAGGATCATTGATTCAGTAGGGAAAAAAGGCCAGGCCGACCGCATGCTGCCTCTCCTAAAATCTGGTGGAAGCTTCGGAGTATACGGTGTCGATGAGTTGAAAAGCTATGCTCTCAATCCCATGGGCGGACAGGGAACATTTACGGTCTTCAATGGCGGATACGAGGAGAGCGAGGCCCATGAATCAGTCCTGAAATTCATGAAGGAAGGCAAGCTCGACGCATCGATATGGCTGGACATGGAAAAGGTGTTCACGCTTGACCAGATCGCGGACGCACTTAAGGCCGTCCGCGAACGAAAATTCGTGAAGGCGCTGGTGAAGGCAAAATGACGGTATAAGTTATTGCTGGATTGGTACAATGGCAAAGTTCTTGAACTCCCTGGAGGGCTAAGATGAAAAAGAGTACGACACAGCGGCAGTTCACCCTGATTGAGCTGCTGGTAGTGATTGCGATCATCGCAATTCTCGCGGCCATGCTCCTTCCGGCCCTTAGAAACGCGAGGGAGGTCGCATGGACATCGGTGTGCCAGAGCAACATGAAGCAGCTTGGTATAGGAATCCAGTCGTATTCCGTGGACTATAACGGCCTGCTTCCTACGGGACATGACAATGGAGCTGGCCAGGGCTGGCCCTGGTGGGCTGACTTCGTGGCGCCCATGGTCGGACTGAAGCATCCGGAAGCGCCTGACGGATTAAATACGATAATGCGCTGTCCGAAGCATAATAAGAGCGCCCCCCCTGCCACACACGGCCATTACATGTCCTATCACATGCACGGTTTCAGCGGATTCAAGCAGGCGCTGGTTGCAGGATGGGACGTGGGATTTACTTTTTCCAACGACATCCGCAAGCCCGAACGCACAATGCTGCAGCACGACAGCAACTACTGGGGTTATCCATACTGCGTTTCGACACGCGACTTCGACTACAATGGAGTCGGCACGGTACCGGGAGGGATCGTCGGAAGCGACTTCCGCCATATGAAAGGACAGAACCTAAGCTTCGCGGATGGGCACGTCACATTCTACAAGCAGCTTTTCAACAAGACACTGTACAAGACAGGGGAAGGGATCGTTTTCGGCAAGAGCGATGAATAGGCAATATATAATAAAAAAAGGATTCATAAATGGAAAAAAATAGAATTATAAAGTCGCTTGCTGTCTGCATGCTCGGCATACTGGGCCTCCAATCATTTTCCGAGGATCCAGTAAAAGTCGAGCTCAACCCGGTACTGCAGGATTCCAGCGAGATCCGCTTCGCAAAGGATTCGCAGGGGATCTTCAAGGCCAGGAAGAACCTCAACGTAGCGCTCCTGAAAAGGATCGTACTGAAGCCTGACGATGTGAAATCACTTGACTTGGAATTGAATGTCGTCGCGCTTCCCAGGGGATTGAATGTGATCGCCTCCGGCGAAAACCTCAACAATGAAACTGCGGATTTCGCAAAAATCCCGGCCCTCAGGGGAATCAGCCTCTCAGCAGGAGAAAGCCTTCTCATCACCGCCTACAAGAAGGATTGGCACTGGAACGGAGGAGCTGTCTTCACCGGACTCGCGATCTCCGCAGACGACGGTTCCGGCAAAATGGAGCCCTCTTTCCCGAGTGATCCGATGATATCCGGTCCAATCGGAGACATGTCGCTTGCAGGAAAGGGCGACTACAAGGATTTCCCCGATCTCACAAATTCAACACCAATGCTGAAAAACGATAAAGGCGGATTCGGCCTCAAGGAAAGCTCTCTCAGCGCAAGAAGCGATGGCCGCAATCTCAGCCTGCATCACAACGGCAGAAACGACAAGGACAAGAGCGGCTGGGCTCCGTGTCTCGTATTCACTGCGAAAAAAACCGGGACATATTCGATTGAAGGTACCGCGAAGCTGCTTTCCGGCAACAAGGATCACAAGATCTCATGGCTCATCGGAATAATAAGCGAAGCCTCGGAAAGCCTGAAGGATTCACAGCTTTCCATATATAGGGTTCTCAAACCGGGAGGAAATCTGGAGATTGGCGCCGAGGTCGAGGCTAAACCTGTTTTCAGCGCAAAACTGGATACTGGCAAGGGCAAAAACGCCAAAGTTGCCGCCACCGGGATTGAAACGGCACTGGGAGATTCCTTGTCAAAAGATAATGGGGAATGCGCCCTGCTCTTTGCCATCACGCCTGCCGAAGGAAAAAAAATCCTTCCTGCCATTGCCAAAGGCGCCAAGGGCACAGCCAATGTCAAATCCCATCCGAAGACTCTCCTTTTCGATCACGGGATCAAACCCCGGAACGGTGTCTATGCCACGATGAAGGACGGAAAATTGTTCTATGGTGACAAGAGGCTGAAACTGTGGGGAATGGTGAAGGACGGCACAGGCGAACGTGTCCGTCGTCTTGGATTCAACTGCGTGCGCGTCTGGTTCCAGGGAAGCTTCTACACTCCGGAATCGGCGAAAGCAGGAAAGGCCATGGAGTATGTGAAAGGAGACGGATCCGCACTGGACCGCTATGACAGGATGATGGCCGACTACCGGGAAAACGGCATATTCGTGATGCTTGCCACGACCGTCGGCTCAGGAACCGGACAGATCCCGATCGCAGACATGCTGTCCGATGATTCCTGGCTTGCCGGGGGCGCAGACTGGCCGGAGTGGAAGAAGGCGGCGAGAGAGATAAAGGGCAGCTATGATCATTTTGGATATGTGGATGACCGTTTCTGGAAGGCGCGTATCCGCCATGCGGAAAATGTCTTCACCCATATTAATCCATATACGGGCAAACGCTACGCCGAGGACGAGATCATCGCCCTGATCGAGATCAACAATGAAGCCGGACTCGCAAAGAACTGGCTTGAGCACGGTTTCAGCAAATGGCCTGCTTATTTCAGGGACTCGATGCAGAGGCAATGGAACGCCTGGCTTGAGAAAAAATACAAGGACGAAGCGGGAATAACTGCCGCATGGAAGAAACTGGATCAGGGCGAAAGCCTGTCGGACATGTCGATAAAGCTCGAACCGATACTCGCCTCGCATTCAAAATACCCGAAGGAACGCCAGTGCGATTTCACGCGGTTCATCTATTCGCTGATCGACTCACGCAACCAGGAGTACATGAAGTTCTGCCGTTCGCTTGCACCGAAAGGCGTAGGCGTGAACGTGGTTCCATTCTCATTCGACTCGCAGTACCGGCCCAGCATCCCGTGGCTCTACACGAACTGGCTCGGCGACACCAGCACCGTCAGCATGTATTTCTGGTCCACACCGTCGATGCTGACGAATCCCCCGGGGCTCTACGTCCTGGACAGCCACCGCCTGTCCGACAAGCTCTCGGTCATCTACGAGACACAACGTGGACGCCCGAGTCCATATCGCGCCGAATTCCCCTATATGCTTTCAGTGTTCACGTCCTGGCAGGATTTCGATGTTGTCGTATTCCACGGCTCCTGGTTTGGCAATTCCACGGATGAACAGCTTCTGGCTGGAACAGCCCAGCCTCCCACAACTTCCCATTTGTGGACCGGCGTCCATCTGGAACACGATCAGACAATGACGTCGGCGATCGCGATGGCTGGCCGCATTTTCCTGAACGGCGAGGTCGAGACGGCGCCGAATCCCGCAGTCTACACGGTCGGCAGCAAGGGGATATTCTCATTCGACACGTTCAACGGCATAGGCGGGAAGGAAATGAGCCTCAACACGTTCACAAGGGGAACACGTATAAAACTTGAGCCTGAACGGGACTGCGGCGTCCTGCTTGACGGTAAAGAGCTTTTGCCCGGAGAACCTGTCAAGGAAGCTGTAAAGACAGGGAATTTCACAACCTGGGACTGGCAGAACGGACGGCTGATAATTGATTCGCCCACGGTAAAAGTCTATACGGGAAAGACTGTCCCCTCGTATTCCTTCAAGGACGGCATCACGATAAGCGGCTTCAACACTCCGTTCATCTCATTTGCGCTGATAAGCGCCGACGGCAAGCCTCTTCTCGGTACAGACGCCTGCAGGAAGGCATATGTGAGCGCTGTATTGGACTGCAAGAACACAGGGTTCGCATATGATTATTCCACGCCCGGCGGACCGGTCGAACAGGCGAAGGCCGTCAGGAATCCGGGGATTGCCCCGATAGTTGTCGACAAGGTGAGCTACACGCTTTCCTTCCCGGTTGAAATAAATGGCCGTTTCACAGGCTACGACTTCGCCCTGCGGCAGACGGAGGAGAACACCATCACAGGCCAGAACACTATCCGCAAGCCGGAACAGACCCTGTGGATGGGACTGCTTGAATTCTCAGGACGCGGAAAGAACATGGATGTCGCGGTCGATCCAAGTCCGGGCGTGAATACGATTGCGGCAAAAGGGGAAATAAAGGAGACGGAGACGACTGACCTGAAACTTGCAGGAATATTCAACCCCCTCCCCGCACTCAGCTGGGGAGACAACTACAACCGCGCCCACCGCAGTCTCCGTGACGGTACGATTGTAAGGACATCAATCACCCCGCAGGAGCTGTCGGATAAACCCAGCAAGACGATATCCCTGAAAGAAGCGTCGCTCCTCCTCGGCATGCCGTCAGACATCGATGTCATCTTCTCCGAGGACAAGATGAGCCAGATAGCCGTGACTTTCACCCAGGCTCCGTCATTCGCGGACCTGGTTGCAAAATGCAAGGAGGCTTTTGGAAAGCCTGTCCGCGAAAAAATAGTTGATGTCGCCTCGGAACAGAGCGAAGTCCAGTGGAGTGTTAAAAAAACGGAAGGCACGCTCCTAATCACAGCGACAGAAGTCCAGGGAGTCGTACGGATGAGATATGTCCTGGGCAAGTAGGATGGGGCATCATCGTCACGAAATTTTCTTCCTGTATCCGCGCGGCGAAAGGCCCTGTGTCTTACGGAAGACGCGGGTGAGGTATCCGGGATCGGTGTAGCCGCAGGCCCAGGAGATCTCCTTTATGCTGAGCATGCTTGATTCCAGCAGTTCCTTCGCCATGTCAGTGCGCTGATGGTTTATGTATTCCGTGAGTTTCATCCCGGTCTCGAGATGGAACCTGTGCGAAAGATAGTCCGGCGAGCATTTCATGAGCGACGAGATCTTCTTCACGTTCAAGGAAGGATTGGCTATCAGGCCTGCTACGATCGTCTTGCAGTGCGATATTTTTCCAAGATCCTCTTGTTTCCCGGTGTTGCGGACCATATATAGCAGGAGATGGACCGCCGATTCAAGGATAGACGCCGAAAGTCCCTGGGAATCCGGACTCTCCCTGACGATGTCGCACAAATCCTCAAGATACCGTGTAACCCTGTTTGTATTTACCGCGGCCTCATAGGTGCTCACCTTGAAAGTGTGCGGAACGCCTTTTGCGGAATTCGCGACATGCATGAAAGTCCTCACCCCGCGGGGCATCACAACAAGATTGAAGAAAGGAAAGCCGTTGAACGGCCCCGCCTTTTCGGAATGCCCCACTTTTGGAGGTACGACGCACACCTCGCCCGGCATAAGCCTGAAGCGGTCCTTCGGAAAGGTGAAATCAGTATATCCCGATATCTGGACGAACATTTCAGGCTCGAGATGGAAATGCATGCCCTTGCAGATGCTGTCGCCCTCCTCCCGCCTCGGGATCTTCAGGACGTCCTTCCCGCCTTCCATCATCATCAGGATCTTCTCCAGGAACTCAACGCCGGTTTCAGGCATCCTGACAGAGCCGTCTGTAAATTCAAAGGATCCCATAATCTAAGACTTGTCCTTGTTTTTCAAGTTTAGTCCAATTATAATTCCTTGAATCTACATTCCAGGATATGTAGATTCAAGGAATTATAAAATGTAATCAGTATGATGCCATAAGATAGTTATGGTCTCGTAAAACGGTCAACTTAAAAAGAAGGACTCCAAAATGAGCGCAAAGATCAGGGTCACGGTATGGAACGAGTTCAGGCATGAGAAAAAGAACGAGGCAGTAAAAAAGATTTATCCCAATGGAATGCACGTTGTAATCGCCGAAGGACTCAAGAACGGAGGTTTCGACGTGAAGACTGCAACTCTCGACGAACCTGAACACGGCCTCACCGACGAAGTGCTGAACAACACCGACGTCATGACCTGGTGGGGGCACACCGCCCACGGCGACGTCAAGGACGAAGTCGTTAAAAAAGTCCAGAAGCGCGTACTTGAAGGCATGGGCCTCATCGTCCTCCACTCCGGACACTTCTCCAAGATCTTCAAGACCCTCATGGGAACCAACTGCTCGCTCAAGTGGCGTGAGGCAGCCGAGAAGGAAAGACTCTGGAACATAGCTCCCAACCATCCTATCACCGAAGGAATCGGCGAGTATCTCGAACTGCCCAACACTGAGATGTACGGCGAACGCTTCGACATCCCGACACCCGACGATATCATCTTCATCTCATGGTTCGAAGGCGGCGAAGTGTTCAGGAGCGGCGTCACGTTCAACCGCGGACATGGCAAGGTCTTCTATTTCCGTCCCGGACACGAGACGTATCCGATCTACCATAATCCGCAAATCATAAAGGTCCTCTGCAACGCATGCAAATGGGCAGCCCCGAGATCGTTCATGAAGGACATCTGTCCGAACGCCAAGCCGCTCGAGACGCTTTCCCCCAAGAATGTAGATTTCGGCAAGGCCGGAATACTCCAGAGCGGCAACTAAGAAAGATTTGACCACGAAACACACTAATGTCACGAAAAAGATGATCAGTATTACGAAAAATCATTAATGATATATTTATCTGCCATGCAGAAAAATATTTACGAAGGAAAAATTTTATATATGAAGAAGTTGCGTATTGGAGTTATCGGCCTCGGAATGGGGGCCGGACATATCAAGGGGTTCCGCACCCATGACCAGGCAGAAGTTGTCGCAGTTGCGGATACGGATCCCAAAAGGCTCGAAGACAGGGGCGGAAAGGAACTGAATGTTCCGGGACTCTACACTTCCGCAGAGGAAATGCTGAAGAAGGAGCAGCTTGATGTCGTCAGCATCGCG
Source organism: Lentisphaerae bacterium GWF2_50_93 (assembly GCA_001804815.1). Taxonomy (GTDB): domain Bacteria; phylum Verrucomicrobiota; class Lentisphaeria; order Victivallales; family GWF2-50-93; genus GWF2-50-93. The sequence goes on along the minus strand of MHBI01000087.1, from coordinate 103,085 downwards.
ACTCCCAACAAGTTCCACAAGCCGTTGACGCTTGCCGCGTTCAAGGCCGGATGCCATGTCCTCTGCGAAAAGCCGATGGCGATGAATGCACAGGAAGGCCGCGACATGCTCGCCGCTTCCAAGAAGGCGAAGAAGAGGCTGATGATAAATTTCAGCTTCAGGTTCACCGAGCAGTCATATGCGATGAAGCAGCAGGTCGAGAAAGGCATACTTGGAGATATCTATTACGCCAGGACGCAGTGGCTCAGGAGGCGCGGAATGCCGGGATTCGGCGGATGGTTCGGCCAGAAGGCGCTTGCCGGTGGCGGACCTCTCATCGATCTCGGAGTACACAGGCTCGATCTCGCGCTCTGGCTGATGGGCTACCCGAAACCCGCATGGGTCATGGGCAACACCTTCAACCATATCGCGACGGAACGCGCCAAGATCGAGAAGAAGACATTCGACGTGGAGGACATGGCGGCCGGTTTCATCAAGTTCAAGAACGGCGCAGCGCTTTCACTTGAAGCGTCCTGGGCCGCAAACATCAAGGACAGGGAGTTCATGCACACGCAGCTCCTCGGGACAAAAGCCGGACTACACCAGTACAACCTCGCAGAAGGATACAACTTCGAATGCGAGTTCTACATGGAGAAGGACGGAGCGCAATATGACATGAAACTGCATCCGCCGGTGCCCCAGGCGAAGAACGCGATGTACCATTACATCGAGAGCATCGTCAACGGCACACCCCATATCGCGACCGGGGAAGAAGGCCTCATCGTGATGGAGATCCTCGACGCCCTATACAAGAGCGCCGCCGAAGGATGCCCTGTGAAGATCAAGTAGGACGGGCTTTCCAGCCCGTTCAAAAAATCCTGGACGGCTTAAACCGTCCGGGATTTTTTTTATTGTCTACTCACGGATGAACGCGCAAACATGCGCTACTACGAACGAATTCAATTCATGCCATGTCTTCAACTAAAGGAAACAGATACAGTCCTTTTTTCTGTCATAGCGCTTAGGATCGTTCCGACAATCGCTTGAGGCAACATAACAGGTAAATGACATGTATTGTTAGTAGTAGCGCATGTTTGCGCGTTCTTAATCTTCAATCCCATCCTTTCCCGTAATCTCCCACAGGATACTTTCTCCAGATTGCAACAAGTTTTTCCCTACCATATCTCTCAAGATAATCTTCTAAGGAAGAGGTCTCCCAATTGTTAGCTTTCTTAACATACCCATGCTTCACGGGATTTGAATGTATGTAATTGACGGTCGCCCAAAAATGAGATTCATTTCTTATCGCCCTGTCCGAAAACCTAAACCATACATTCCTTCCCGGAGTTGAATCCTCAATGTTCCATTGATGTGATGTTCTCCAATGAATCCTTGCAATAGTTTTCTTGAATTTACTTAACTCGGTTTTTATTAAAAGATGATAGTGGTTTGGCAGAATACACCAAGAATGAAGACAGGATTCATCGTTGTTTAATACAGAAAGAAACAAGTCTTCAAGACAAATCCGCCTTGCTTCAGAACTCATTATTGTCTTATGCTCATAATTGGCGGCAGTGATCAAATAGAGCTTAGCATGCTCGTCATATTTATGGAATGGCTCATGGAGAGGCAACTTATTTATCCGCCTGGTTCTAAGAACATCCTTCTGCTGTTCTTCAGTCATTTTCCTGTAATTATACATATTGAGTTTTTGAAGATAAGATAAAGCTGGAAAGGAAATACGGCAAGAAAAGAACGCGCAAACATGCGCTACTACAAGCAAATAATCCGTTTGGCTTTCCATGATATATGGCTTGGAGCTGTCATACCAGGCTAATGTGGAATCATATCAGATGCTTGGAGATATTGAAATGCTCTGAATTCGCTCGTAGTAGCGCATGTTTGCGCGTTCTTTGTTTACGCTCCCCCTTCATCAGCCCTCAAACTTTGAATTATCACATTTCGCCTCTATAATAAGCATATCTATAAAATAAATCCCTAAGCGAGGCAACATGAAGAAAAGCTCCGGCCCTCTTTTTTTACGTTACTGCTTGCCAATTATTGATATTTTAAAAAAGCTGGGGGGATCTGGCAAAGCTTCTGAAGTAACAGATTTAGTCATTGAAAATTTAGGCGTATCAGAAAGCGAACAATCTGAACTTCTTAAGAACGGAACCTCAAAACTTAAAAACCGAATCGCATGGGCAAGATTTTATTTATCAAAAGACGGGCTACTTGAGTCATCATCTCGCGGGGTCTGGAGCTTGACTGAAAAAGCCACAAAATCCCAACTGCAGGAATCTGACATCACTGAACTTTTCAGGAATGTACATAAGCAATTTGAAAAGAACTTTAATGATAAAAAGCTGGACGATAAAATAATAGAAACTGAAAACGAAGAAATTGCCGAACACTTGGACTACAAAACTGAATTACTAAAACTGCTTAAGGACTTGCCCCCTGCTGGATTTGAAAGAATTTGCCAGAGATTGCTGAGAGAATCTGGTTTTGAAGAAGTTTCAGTCACGGGAAGAACTGGAGACGGGGGTATTGACGGTCATGGAATTTTACAGATCAATCTTGTCGTCAGCTTCAAAGTACTGTTTCAATGTAAAAGGTATAATGGAACAGTAGGCGCAGGCGCCGTCAGGGATTTTAGAGGCGCTATGGCCGGAAGAGCTGACAAGGGGATTATACTAACAACTGGATCTTTTACAACAGAGGCGAAGAAGGAAGCTGTCAGAGATGGTGTATCGCCAATTGAACTTGTTGATGGTGATAGAATCGTAAAGATGTTTGAGATTGCTGAACTTGGCCTTAGGCCCAAAACAACATACGAAATTGATTACAAGTTCTTTGACGACTTTAAGGTTGTTTAATAATTCTATTCCTCTCACACGCTCGACGCGGCCTTCCCCTTCCCTTTCCTCCTGTATTCCACAGGCGTCTGCTTCTGGAGTTTCTTGAATGTCCGGAAGAAGTAGGCTGGGTCCGAGAAGCCGCACTGCTTCGAGATCAGCTCCATGTTCAGGAAGGAATTTTCCAGAAGGAACCTGGCATGTTCGACGCGCCTTTCAGCGAGAAGTTCAGGAAAGCTTTTTCCCGTATGAATCTTCACGAGGCGGCTTGTCCGGGAAACGCTCAACGACAGGAATTCCGCGAGATTCGCAATTGAAATACCATTCTTGAACTCGCGGTTTATGAAATACGGGATCTTGTCGGCATACCCCTGCCCCAAAATATAATCGCGGTTGAACGAAGTTATTGTCCTGCCGAGTTTCTCCGCGAGAAGGCGTGTCATCATCAGCATGTCCTCCAGATCGGAGCTCTTGATTTCGGGAAGCATCTTGAAAATCCTTTTAGCCTCATCTGAAATCTCATCTCCCTCCCCCTGCACAATTACCAGATTCATTTTGCCGGATTTAGAGGGCCTGAAAGGCCCGATAAATACGGCACCGCACAGCCTGTTCTCGGAAAATACTGGAACAACAAACTCCAATGCGCCGGCATGGCATATCTTCACAAGTTCTTTTTTCCCGCAGGAAAAAAAGTGCCTGATGTTATTCGAATCGAACTCCTGGCATCTCCTGTCGCAATATTTGCTGTCCTTTACATTCTGGCAGAATGGATTCATGTGGGTGTAGAGTGAAATGTCGGCCGCCTTGAAGATGTCACCGCTGTAGTCGTGAAAGCATACAGAGCAGCGAAAAAGCCGTCCGTATGTCTGGGCAAGTCCGGAAAATTCTTTTATTATGTCGTTCATAGAGTATGTCGGGTTTCAACCCGACGTTTAGTTGACGGGTTAAAACCCGTCCTACTATTTAATTAATGCATATTTACACCATAACAGCATATTTTTCCATACCATTAGTTAAATTCGAGATGTAAAATATTTTCCCAACAAACAGGAGCAACGCCATATGTCAAAACCAAAAGTATATATCCACCGGATGGGAAGCTGGTACAAGCCCTATATGAACGAGGCAAATGAAAACCTCCTGAGATCATTTGCAGACGTGGTGTCAGATGGAGACAGGGACACTCCGATGACCTCGACGGAACTGGTCGAAAGAATGCGCGGCTGTTCAGCCATCCTTTCTCTAGGAGGTGGAGGCTCGCATGAGATCACCGGTGATGTCCTGAAATCAGTCGGCACAGTAAAACTTATCAGCATCGCCCACTGGTGCGAACAACTCACGGTCGCCGCAAAGGAAGCCGGAGTAACTGTCACTGAAGGTTCCAATGCCAATACTGTGGCCGTAGCGGAGTGGACCCTTGCAGCCGCACTGATGGGCGTGCGCAGGCTGCATGTGTTCGACAAAGCCCTGAAAAACCAGTCGCCATGGGGCGAACCTAGACGCGGAATCGGCATGCTCTGCGGAAGTACGGTTGGCATTGCAGGTCTCGGGCGCATCGGCTGGTATTGCGCAAACTACTTCAAGTCGCTGGGCGCAGAAGTCATCGCCTACGACAAATACTGGACAAAGGAACGTGCCGACAAGCTGGGCATTACCCTTGTATCACTTGATGAATTAATGAAGACCGCGGATGTAATTTCGCTGCACTTGCCAGTCACGCCGGAAACAAAGGGAGTGATTGGAGCCAGGGAATTCGCACTTATCAAGGATGGCGCGGTCTTCATAAACTCGGCCAGGGCCGCATTGTATGACGAGAAAGCCCTCATAGCGGAACTTCAGAAAAAACGTTTCACCGCATTCCTTGATGTATTCGAAAAAGAGCCAATTCCTCTCGACCATCCTTTCAGGTCGATGGAGCAGGTAGTCATCACTCCTCATATCGCAGGCGACAACAGCGCGATGTTCCTCAGATGCGGACACGAGGCAATTGTAACATTGAAGGATTATTTCGCAGGCAAGGGAGTCAGGAATATGCAATACTCTCATCCGGCAGGATGAATGGATTGTTGGATGGCTGGATTGATGCATATGAATTCAAAAACCAACAGGAGACTTGAACAATGAAGAAGATCAGTTTTTCCAGGAAGATTCCGGTCAAGTATGACGTTGATGTATTTGTAGCAGGTGGCGGGCCTTCTGGAATTGCCGCGGCGGTTGTTGCTGCCAGGCAGGGCGCGAAAGTGTTCCTTGCAGAAGGGACCGCGTGCTTCGGCGGCATGGGCACAGCAGCCGGTCTCCCGCTGTTCTGCTCGCCGGAGGACGGTGTGAATGTGACATCCTCCGGATTCGGGACCGATGTCTATGAGGGATTATGGGATGAGGGAGGAAACTCACCTTTCATGAGTCGTAAGGATCCTTACAACACATTGACATTCAACGGTGAAATCCTGAAGCGGGTCTACGACAACCTTGCAAAGAAATCCAAGATGGGTTTTTCATTCCATACGAATTTCATGGATGTAAGCGTCAGGAACGGAATAGTCGACCACACCATATGCTCTGCAAAGAGCGGCATTTTCGCGGTCAAGGCGAAGATCTTCATCGATGCAACTGGTGACGGCGATCTCTGCGCAACGGCAGGAGCCACCTTCAAGAAAGGCGATGAGAACGGATACATGCAGCCGGGCACACTGTGCAGCCTCTGGTGCGACATCGACTGGAAGAAGGCCATGAAGTCGAACTGCGGCGTATGGCAGCAGAGCGACTATCTGCCAAAGGCAATCAAGGACAACGTATTCACAATACCTGATCCGCATCTGCCCGGTATGCTCCCTGTAGGAATCCATTCAGCCTGGGGCAATGTAGGTCATACTTTCGGTGTGGACGGGACGGATGAGAGGTCCCTGACAAAGGCGTTGCTATGGGGAAGGCAGCTCGTAATGGAATACGAGAAATTCTACAAGAAATATCTGAAGGGTTATGAGAAGATGCAGTTGCTCGGGACGGGTGCATTGCTTGGAGTAAGGGAAACCCGGAGGATCATGGGCGACTACGTATTGAACCTTGAAGACTTCAAGAAACGCGCGACATTCGCAGATGAAATAGGCCGCTTCTCCTATCCCGTCGATATTCATCCCCCAAGACCAAATGCCAAGTCATTCAAGAAATTCGAAGAGATATTCAAGAAACTGCGCTATGAACGCGGGGAAAACTACGGCATCCCGTTCAGGTCGCTCATTCCCAGGAAACTCAAGAATGTGCTGGTTGTCGGCCGCTCAATAAGCTGTGACCGCTATATCCAGGGTTCGGTCAGGGTCATGCCCGGATGCTTCATCACCGGACAGGCGGCGGGGATGGCCGCGGCGATTGCCTCTGACAAGGGATTGCAGACAAGACAAGTTGACATAAGGGAACTTCAGGGCAGATTAGTGAAGATGGGAGCATTTCTGCCTAATTACAAGTGATTTTCGGAGCGCCAGCGTCTCGCTGGCAATTGATTTATTGCCGGCAAGATGCCGGCGCTCCATATGAAGAAATAAAAACAAGGAGAATTCATGAAAAAACAATACGATGTGATCGTCGCCGGCGGCGGACCTGGCGGAGTATGTGCGGCTGTTGCGGCCGCTAAGAACGGAATGTCTGTCCTGATGATCGAACGCTATGGTTTCGCTGGAGGAATGGCGACAAGCGGACTTGTGAATCCCTTCATGTACTACCGTTCAAAGACCGATCCGAAACATTATCTTCCGACATCTGTCTTCATGGACATAGTCAAGTCGCTTTCCGAAAACGGCGCACTGGAAAAGGACGGCCATGTATTTGACGACGAGATCCTCAAGATCCTTCTGGACACGCTCCTCCTGGATTCCAAGATCGAAATCCTCTACCATGCGCTTGTGACCGGCGCCGTTTCAAAGGACGGTACGATCTCAAAGATCAATGTCGCCTGCAAGGAAGGCGCAAAATCATTCGAGGCAAAAGTCTTCATCGATGCAACCGGCGACGGTGATCTTGCGGAATTCGCAGGTTTCAAGACGGAAAAAGGAAGAAAGGAAGATGGTGCCTGCCAGCCTATGACGCTCTGCTTCCGTCTCGGCGGGGTAAAGGCTGATGACTGGAAAGCGCTTGGAAAAGAGCTCAATGAGATATTCAAGGAAGGCAAGGCCAAGGGCGAGATCAGCGATCCGCGCGAGGACGTACTGATTTTCAGGACGCTCAGGCCTGATGTCGTACATTTCAACACCACCCGTGTCATTGCAAAGGATGGAACAACTTCAAAGGGGCTCGGAGAGGCCGAGATAATCGCGCGCAAGCAGGTCTGGGAACTCTTCAATGCCTTCAGGAAGAAATCACCGCTCTGCAAGGATTCCTTCATCATGAAGATGGCTGCGCAGATCGGAGTGCGTGAAACAAGACGCGTCATGGGCAGCTATGTACTTGATGCGGACGACGTGGTCAAGGCCAGGACTTTCGAAGACGGAATAGCGCGCAGCTCATATCCCATCGACATCCACAATCCTTCCGGAACTGGAACCATCCTCAAATCCATAGAAGGGGCGTATTACGAGATTCCTTATCGCTGCATCGTACCTCTTGGCAGCAGGAATCTCCTGATGGCCTGCAGGGCGATAAGCTCGACACACGAGGCGCATTCATCGTTCCGGGTGATGCCTGTGGTGGCATCGTATGCCGAAGCCGCAGGAATCGCCGCCGCTGAAGCGGTCAAAGGCAAGATCGGGGTCGGCGAAGTCGATGGCAAGAAATTGAAGAAGACTCTCTTCAAGGACTAATATTTTTCTGCTTGCAGAAAAATATATCAACAAAGGACATAAGGATGAAATCAACTCAATTCATTTATACGCTTTTTGCCGTGGCGGCTCTTTCCATATCGTCAACGACACCTGTAAATGGGGCCAACGACGACAAGAAGGCGGAAAAGACAAAAAGCGTATTCGCCGAAAAGCTCAAGGCCGGCAAGAAGCAGACCATTGTCGCCTACGGAACCAGCCTTACCCAATATGGCGCCTGGGTGAAGCAGCTGCAGGATTATCTGGAGAAGAACTATCCCGGACTCGCGACTGTCACAAACAGCGGAGGGAGCGGTCAGCAATCCGAATGGGGGCTGAAGAACGTACAGGAAAAAGTCATAAAACTCAAGCCTGACGCGGTCTTCATCGAGTTCAGCGTCAACGACTGCGTGGGACGCTTCAAGATTTCAGTGGAGAAGGCAAAATCGAATCTCGCCGAGATCACCAAGAGGATAAAGGATGCAAACCCTGACTGCGAGATAATCCTGCAGGTCATGAATCCAGTGATCGGCAAATCGGCTGCCGACCGCAAGGACATGAAGAGCTACCAGCAGATGTACAGGGATTTCGCCAAGGAGAAGGGCTACATTCTGATCGACCACATGCCGGAATGGGAGAAGGTCCTGGACAAAAGCGAGAAGGACTTCCTCAAATTTGTTCCCGACGGTCTCCATCCCGGCGGACCTGGCTATGAAAAAGTCGTCATCCCGACCATAATCAGACAACTCGGGCTTGAGAAGTAAGCCAGACGCCTGCCCCTCCGCATGACCAATGCCGGGTAACCGGCATTCTTTTCCTGCATACACTTCAAGATTGCATTTATCCATTTCAGGAAGTATTTTCTGATTTTACTGGATCTCCACAATCAAAAGAAGAGGAATCATGACGATAATCGAGCCGCACATACACATGTACTCCAGGACTACCGACGACTACCAGCGGATGTACGAGGCGGGAATACGCGCATGCGTCGAACCTTCGTTCTGGATGGGGACGAACCGCAGATACGCTGGGACGTTCTTCGACTACTTCAGCCTGATCCTGGATTTTGAAACCGTGCGTGCGAAAAGATTCGGCATCGACCATTTCGCGGCAGTCTCAGTAAATCCCAAGGAAGCCGAGGACACCGTGCTTGCAAATGAAGTCATAGCCGGCATGGATGAATACCTGGACCATCCGCGATGCGTCGCCCTGGGCGAAATAGGATTCAACAATATAAACAAGCTGGAAGAGGAAGTTTTCGCAAAACAGCTCAGCATCGCGCACAGGAGGAAGCTGCCCGTGATAATCCACCTGGCCCATTTCGAGAAGGTCAAAGCCATCAAGTGGACAATCGATGTGATCAAAAACGAGAAGATCCCGGAGGAGCTTGTCGAGATAGATCATAACACAGAGGACTCAATGCCTTTCGCACGGGAGACCGGATGCTACACCGGCATGACGGTCTATCCTATTTCCAAGCTGACCCCTGAAAGAGTCTCCGGCCTCGTCAAGCAGTTCGGCGCGGAAAGGATGATCATCGACGGTTCCGCCGACTGGGGCATATCCGATCCGCTGAGCCTGGTAAAGGTCTGCGATTTCATGAAGAAGGACGGTCATCCTGAAAAGACCATATCTTCAATCCTGTTCGACAATCCGAACGCCTTCTATTCGCAGTCCCCGAAATGGAATCCTGACTTCAACCTGGAACCAATAGATCCCCATCAGTTCCAGAGGTAGGGACATCTCGCCGATATGTCCGCGGCGCTTTCGGCGAAAGCGCCCTACCTGAAAACCAAAGACAATAAATTATGCCAATTCTAAATATCAAATCTGATTTGACAAACTCGGAGCGTCCTAAGGTAGGGACATCTCGCCGAGATGTCCGCGGCGCTTTCGGCGAAAGCGCCCTACCTGAAAGGAAAAAACTTCCGCACGAAATACCTTTCTGGGTCAAGCAGGAAGAAGCTGTGTTTTTTATAACAATGTCTTGTTCACCAAGGAACAAAAACCATCTGTGCAATTCTGAAACTTCAAAATCACTTCTGGAAAGTTTGTTATTTCGTCAACAGGAAAGACAGCTCTGGATTCACTTGCTCCTCTTAATGCCGGATCATTTACATTGCTTGCTGAGTTTCCCCCAGGAAAGCGGGATGAAAAGAACGATAACAGCATGGAAAAGGTTCACTGCAAAAAATTTCAACATCTCATGGCAGCGCGATTTCTTTGATCACAGGTTGAGAAACAATGAATCTCTTGAAGAAAAAGCCTTATACATTCGAAGAAACCCAGAAAGAGCAAATCTTATATCATCATATGAGGATTGGCCTTATGTATGGAAAGGCAGGGACGCCTCTCCGCAGGCGTCCGCGAAACAACGGCGCGTTACGGAGAACGCGCCCTATCTGAAAACAAAGAACCAAAGGCTGGCGGCGTTCGACAGGATCGACATCTATCCTGTGATCTCCTCCGAATTCTGCGCGGGACGAAGTCCTGCATATGTCCTTGGGCAAATAGCCGAAGGTGGCGCCAGGATAGTCCAGCTGCGCGAGAAGAACATGTCCAAACTGGCGCTTGCCGCCCTCGCCCGCGAATTTCGCAGGATATGCGACATGCACGGAATGCTCATGATAATGAACGACCATGTTGACATTGCAATTGAAAGCGGCGCCGACGGCGTGCATCTTGGACAGGACGACATGCCATTGGCAGATGCCCGGAAAGCAGGTCCTGGTCTGATTCTTGGCTGTTCGACACATTCGAAGGAGGAGGCATTGAAGGCCCAGGAGGAAGGAGCCGACTACATCAATCTGGGACCTATATTCGCAACTCAGACTAAAACAACAGGGTACAATCCGCTGGGCATGGAAATATTGAAGTCAGTGCCTCCCCTCCTGCGGATCCCGTTCACTGTCATGGGCGGCATCAAGGGAAAACACATCCCGGAGCTTATTGCGGCCGGGGCTGGAAAAATCGCCATGGTCACTGAAATCACAACTGCGGAAGATATTGCCTCGAAGGTCAGAGGACTCAGGCGCAGGTTCATCTGATGGCATAAACACCCCCCTGGAAACTATCTTACTAAAAACCCCTTGATTTCGTGTTTTCTTAAAATACATTATGTGGCACGCTTTGTGCTATCGAAATCAAATCACAACTGACAACGGAGATTGTCGACATGTTGAATATGCAGGGCGATCTGAATGCCGCCAAAAAAACCATCGACGTGAACAAGGAGTTGAAGAAACAGAGCTCCTTGACGACGACATCCACTGTTTCACCTGCACCCCCCCCCGCCTCCTCTATTTCCCCTGCCGCGGCACCAGCCCCGGCCATCATGGGGCAGCCTGTACTATCATGCCATTACCCGGTCGGCCAGACCTGGCACAAGAAGGATTTCATGACAGGCAAACTTCGCCTCGCCATTACGGAAGATCCCCACAACTCAGACATTCCGATAGGAATTCCCAATATCCAGAACATTAATATCGTTTTCCAGAAGCTCCTATCTGAATGGTACGTCCTGGAATCCAGCAATTCCAATATTCTTTCGGTTGATGGAATCCCCACCCATCAGTCGATAATCAAGAAAAGCACGAAGCACGTGATTTTCATCGACAAGTCAGCATTTGTCTTCACTTTCGGCAAGTCATCCATCGATCCCAAGGTCGAATATCCGAAGGGGAAGCCGGAGAAGAATGAGTTCTCCCTGCTCTTCGAGAATTCAGGAGTCGAAACAAGATTCGGGAAAGAAGGTTTCTACATCCTAGGCCCCAGTGAATTCTGCGACTACAAGATCCAAGGCGAAACCAGCTTCATGATTTTCAGCTATAAAAACTGCAATTACCTGCGCGTAATACACACCAATGCTGAAAATCCCGTGTCCGTTGACAGTGCAAGCGCCGATAAGCCAGCCCCTCTCTTCGAAGGGAGCAAGATAACGATCGGCAAGCAAAACATCATCTTCCATGCCGAACAGGAAACCGGCGGAGTATACGACTTCAACTTCACCCCTGATAAAATGACGGAGAAGCTCTGCCTCCTGTGCATAGATGAACAAACTTCCGAAAAATACAGTTTCGCACTTCCTCCGGCCGGCAAGGCGCTGAATGTAGGAAGGGATTCCCACTGCGAGATCCATATTGACAGCAAGGATGTATCAAGGAAACATTCCCAGGTCATAATGTACGAGCGCTCAGCCCTCGTCTTCGACTGCTACAGCACCAACGGGACTTTCGTCAACGGCGAGAAGATCGCAAAACGGATGCTCCATCCTGGCGACATGGTCACATTCGGCGACACGAAATTCATGTTCTGCTATCTTGACCAGTAGAAGATGTGGTCTTTTGTTTCTTGGATTTAAGTATGCCAGTTTCGCCGAAACTGGCTCGGGAGGCGGTTTCGGCGAAACCGCCATACTAGATCAAATAAAACCCCCGTTCTCATTATGCCTTTTTATGGCTTCACTTCATTTGCCACAGGAGGGGGCGGTTCTTTTTTAACAGGCGCAGGCGTGGCTGATTCAGTTACAAACCAGGCTTTCACATCGGTGTATATTCTTTTCATATCGTAGAATGTGACAAAAGCCATCAGGCCGATCAGCAGTGATATGCATATCACGAAGACGGGCTTTATCAGTTGTTCGGACATAGGCTTTCCTGTAACCCACTCTATGCAGGCAAGAAGTATGTGTCCGCCATCGAGGACTGGGATGGGAAGCAGGTTGAATATGCCGAGACTGAAGGTGATCATCACGATCAGGTTCAACGCCAATATTATTCCGCCGTAGTAAACGGTTTTCGCTATGAAGTTCACAATTCCGATCGGTCCGCTCATATGCCTCGGGCCCAAAGTGCTTTTCTTTGAGGTCATTCCCCGCAGCGACTTGTAGGTCTTGTCCAGGATACTCACCAGCTGCTGCACCGGATTCGGATGGTTGTAGAAGAGTGGAAGGATGCCAATGTCATAGTTCTTTGCCAGCTTTGCACGTAATTTGATGTTAATCGGCTGTCCGTCCCGCTGGACAAGCAGATCTATTTCATCGCCCCCGCTCTGCTGGATTGCATTGCTCAGGTCATGGCTCTTCGAAACCGCCCTGCCGTTCACCTTGAGTATCTTGTCATTGGCATGGATTCCGGCAGCCTCGGCAGGTGAACTGGGCTTGATCTCGCTTACTGTTATAGGTATTGAATTGGTATAGACGATACCAATCCTGTAGATGTTCGAGTCCGGAAGCTCGACAGCTTTTATATCCCCGACATCGAATACCTTCCCCTGCCGGCTTATAGTGAAGACAAGCGGATTATGGGCATATTCATAAACCCTGTCGAAAAACTCGTCGAACCCGTTTACGTCCGCGCCGTTGACCTTCAGGACAATGTCATCCTTCTTGAGTCCGGCCTTTTCAGCCGGAGAATTTGCCAGGGGTATGAGTATGACAGGTATCTTCGGACGGAAATAAGGGATCCCGAGGCCCTCTTCAGGCATAATGAACTTATTAGCCTCAGGGGTGTATTTTATCGTAATATTTTCGTTCCCTCTTTTAACTCCGAGACTCACATCTCCGACTGTAAAGAGTATCTTTTCGACAATTTCGACCCAGGTCGAATTGAATCCGGCACCATTGACTTTGCTGATCAAATCACCTTTTCTCAGTCCAGCCCTGTATTCCGGACTTTCCTCATATACCGTGGCGACTTCAAAAGAGGCCATGCGCGGAGTATCCTGCGGGATGCCATGGATCCAAAGGAAGGTTCCAAGGACAAGTCCGAAAAGGACATTGAACAGGGGGCCTGCAAACGCCGTGATAATCCTGTCTATCGGTTTAGCCGGAGGCAGGACGTTTCCATTCTCATCCTTTGCCTGTCCAGTGCAGTCGATCTGAGGCAGATCGACATATCCGCCGAACGGAATGCATCCTATCCTGTAGTCAACACCCTTGTATTTATATCCCCAGACCTTTTTAAAGCCTATTGAAAAGGCAATGACGTGAAGTCCGCGCCATCTCGCCGCGAGAAAATGTCCGAGTTCATGTATGAAGATGCAGAATCCACCGAAGAACAATACGAAGATCACTATGAATATTATGAAAAGTATATTTCCAAGCATTTATCAGTTTCCTAGTTAATGTTTCTGGTTTGAGAATCCTGATGGGGAACAACCTGAGTCATACCGCCTGCAGCCGGCAAAATCACCCTGAGGCCCGCAGTCGTTCATTTTTTCAAATAGAAACGGCGGTCTCCCTGGCCCATTTGTCGGCTGATAGAATAGCATCAAGTGACGGACGGTCAAGCCTTTTATGATAAGACATCACTTTTTCAATAATGTTCCATATGTCCGTGAATCTTATCTCGGATTTGCTGAAACGCTCTACGGCAACCTCGTTTGCGGCATTCATCACCGTGGGCAGCGTACCGCCGAGGCGGAGAGCCTCATAGGCAAAATCAAGCGACGGGAAATTCCGCGTGTCAGGCCTCTCGAAGGTCAGGCCTGCGAGTTTCGCAAAATCCAGGGGCTTGAGCGAGCCGGAATGCTTCACGGGATATGTAAGCGCATACTGTATGGGGAACCGCATATCGGGAGCGCTCATCTGGGCCAGGACGGTCCCGTCTATGAACTCGACCATCGAATGTATCACCGACTGCGGATGGATGACGACATCGATCCTGTCGCTGGCAACATCGAACAGCCATCTGGCTTCTATTATCTCGAGAGCCTTGTTCATCAAGGTCGCCGAATCAATCGTGACCTTGGGCCCCATGTCCCATACCGGATGATCAAGCGCGGAAGCATAGGTCGCCGACTTCATCTGACTGATCTTCCTGCCTCTGAACGGGCCTCCGCTCGCAGTCAATATGATCCTTCCGACATCTTCCTTCCTCTTGCCTTCGAGGCATTGGAATATCGCGCTGTGCTCGCTGTCGACCGGCAGGAATGCCACCTTGTTCCTGCGGACTTCGCGCATGACGAGATCCCCGGCCATGACAAGCACCTCCTTGCTCGCGATCGCAATGTCCTTGCCGGCCTTGACTGATTCCAGCACCGGCAGAAGTCCACCTGTTCCGACAATTGCACAGAGGACCATATCCACTTCCGGCTTAAGACAGAGTTCAAGGATTCCCTGTTCGCCGGCAAGCAATGTGCATCCGCGCGGGAGATTACCGTGAAGCTTTCCAGCACTGCCCTCGTCGGCGACTGCGGCATATTTGCATTTCAGTTCGCGTGCCTGGGCTTCGAGCAACTTGATGTTCCTGTTCGCGGCGATGCCTACGACTTCCAGTTCATCGGACAGATGCCTGACAACGCTGACGGCGTTTCTCCCGATGGAACCGGTTGAACCGAGGATGACTATTTTCTTTTTCATAGTGCCATTTGCCTGGAAATCCGAAATTCGAAGCACGAAACTCGAAACAAGCTCGAAATTCAAATTTTGTAATTTCCCAATATTGGAACCTTGTCTTCCATTGTTTCGGATTTCGATATTCGAATTCAGATTTTCTTTGCAGCCGCCCCGTCGCCGATGCCGCAGATGATCGTCTCTGTATCCTTGCCTGTCCTGAGCTTGAATGCGGACTTGATCCTGTCGCAATATTTGTCCGCCTGCTTTTCCTCGACAAGATGGATGCTGATCCCTCCGAATCCGCCGCCGCTCAGGCGTGCGCCGATGCATCCCGGGATGGACTTTGAAAGTTCTACGAGGTAGTCGAGTTCCGGACAGCTGTTCTCGAAATTATTCCTGGAACTTTCGTGTGATTCGTACAGGAGTTTTCCGAAAGCCTCGACATTTCCTTCATCAAGGGCCTTGACGCCTTCAACAACCCGGGTGTTCTCGCCGACGACGTGCAGGGCCCTGAGGTAGTCGATCCTGTCCATGAGTCCTTTTTCCTGTTCAAGGAGCTGGAGGGATACATCGCGGAGGGCCTTGACATTCGGATGCTTCGTCCTGATTGCAGCAACCGCCTTCTCGCAGCTCTGGCGTCTCACATTGTAGTCCGAATCAACCAGATCGTGCTTGACCATGGAGTTCGCAACGACCAGGACATATCCTGCATGGAGCTTGACATTCCTTATTACTTCCACGGTGCGGAAGTCGCAGTAGATCAGGGAGTCCTTCTTCCCAAATATCGAGCTGAACTGGTCGAGAAGCCCGCTTTTTATGCCAATATAGTTGTTCTCGCTGCCCTGCCCTATCCTCGCCCAGTCGGGAGCGGGGAAATCGATCCCGAACGCCTTGCTGAACGCGTAGCAGGACGAGACTTCAAGAGCGGCCGAACTGCTCATGCCGGCCGAAAGAGGCACAGTGCTGGTGACGGCAGCGTCGAAGGCCCCGATGTCCTTGCCGCGCTTGCGGATTTCGCAGATGACGCCCTTCACATAGTTGGTCCAGTCACCCTTTACGGGCTTGTCCAGTTCATCGAGGCTGAAGGAAACCGGCTTGTCGCCTTTCTGGAGGCTGCTGAACATGCGGCAGATCCTTCCTTTCACAGGCTTGAGCGCGACTTCGGTCGCCTGGTTTACCGCTGCGCTCAGCACGACTCCCTCGTTGTAGTCGGTATGGTTGCCCAGTATCTCCAGCCTTCCAGGAGCCCTTGCGAAAACTTCGGGTTTCTGTCCATAAACTTCCTCGAACATTTCAATTGTCTGTTTTTCCGTATCGGCTTTATCCATTTTAATTTCCCATGCGTTTAATTAGGTTTAGTTTATTGTCCGCAAAGTCAGAGAAGATATCAATCAAACACCGGTATTTCCAGCCTGCTGAACCTGAAAATCATAAATTTAACCTAGATATTGCCTTGGTTGTGGAATCAAGCAATATCTACCTTTGCAGGATAGGATTATGCCGCCAACGTCGAGAGCACAAAAGTGCCTCGGGGTTGACCCCGGTTTTCCGAGCCCACCTCGAAAACATCGGCCTACCGGTAAATTTCGCCACCTTGAACGCAAAATTTAGGTTAAGATTCCGCCGATGCTTGACATTTCTTTTTAAAATATCTATGGTAGGTAAAGAGTCACTGAAGCGGTACTTCAATGACTCTTTACATCAAACTAACCAGAGAGCAGAAAAATGGCTATTACCGTTTTAGTCGGAGTCCAGTGGGGGGACGAAGGAAAAGGAAAGATCATTGACGTACTTACCGAGAAAGTGGATGTCGTAGTGCGTTTCCAGGGCGGAAACAACGCCGGACATACCGTGGAAATCGGAAAGGAAAAGTTCGTCCTACACCTTGTGCCTTCCGGAATATTCAGACGGAAAGCCACCTGTATCATAGGCAATGGAGTCGTCGTCGACCCGCTTGCGCTTGAAGAGGAGATCATATCCCTTGAAAAGCGCGGCGTGAAGATAGGGAAAAGACTCCAGGTCAGCACGCGCAGCCATCTCATATTCGCATACCACCGCATGATGGACGCGATGCACGAAGGTTCCAGGTCCGAAGGAAAGAAGATCGGGACGACCAAGCGCGGAATAGGACCTGCATACGCGGACAAGATGTCGCGGATCGGGATCCGGGCCCTTGAAATGCTCGACCTCAAAAGGCTGGAGAAGAGTTTCAGGGAACACGCCGAATACTACAACAAGATATTCAAGGCCGCGAAAATTGAACAGGTCGACACCGATGCGGAATGGAAGAAGGTCTCAAAGGCCGCCAGGTTCCTCGGGAAATATGTGACAGACACTGTCCTGACCATCAATGAAGCAGCTTCCGAAAAGAAGGACATCCTCTTTGAAGGCGCACAAGGCATGTGGCTCGATGTCGACTACGGGACATACCCGTTCGTTACAAGCAGCAACACGACCACCAGCGGCGCCTGCACCGGCTCGGGACTTTCACCGAAATACATTGAAAACGTGGTCGGCGTGATCAAGGCGTATACGACCCGCGTCGGCGAAGGCCCGTTCCCTACCGAGCTCAAGGACGAGATGGGCGAACTCATCAGGAAGACAGGGCGCGAATTCGGCGCCACCACTGGCAGGCCGCGCCGATGCGGCTGGTTCGATGCAATTTCATCGCGCTATTCCTGCATGGTCAACGGAGTAGACAGGCTCGCCGTCACGAAGCTCGATGTGCTCGACATGCTCCCCGAGATCAAGATCTGCACCGCCTACCGGATCAACGGAAAGAAGACGACCGTCATGCCTTCCGACACCGAAGACATTACCGCCGCAGTTCCGGTCTATGAGACAATGCCCGGCTGGCAGCAGACGACTTCGAATGCCCGTTCCTTCAAGCAGCTTCCGAAGAACGCCCAGAAATATCTCAAGCGGATCTCCGAGCTTGCTGGCTCTAAAATCGGTATAATATCAGTAGGGCCGAACCGCGATCAGACATTCTATATTTGAAAGCCAAAGCACGAAGTTTGAAATTCTAAACAAATCCGAGCAAACAATAATAAAAAGAACAGCCCTTACGGGCTTAACTACGAACATATTCCAAATTGCATTGCATTCGTTTGTAGTTAATGCCGTAAGGCATGTTCTTGGAAGTCGATTTAAATGACACAGCTTCAACCCGGCAAAGCGACGATATGCATAGTCAACTACAAGACTGAGGAGCTTACGCGCCTCTGCCTGAGAAGCATCCGGAAGTTCACGGCCGACTATCCGTACAACGTTGTCGTAGTCGACAACGATTCCGGAGACGCATCCCTGGAATATCTGCGCTCGCTCAGATGGATCAGGCTGATTGAACGCCCCGGACAGGTTGTCAAATCCGGCTCCTGGGCCCACGGGACCGCCCTTGACCTCGGCCTGGATGCCGCCGATACCGAATTCTTCGTGGCGATGCATTCAGACACGTTCGTGCACAAGGCGGGCTGGCTCTCGGAAATAGCTGCACTGGCGAAACCCGATGTCGCCTGCGTAGGCGGCGGCAAGCTGGATCTGACACCGAAATGGCAGCTCCTTCTAAAACAGGCGACGGACTTCCAGCTATGGTTCAGGAAGCTGACATCTAGCAAGCGGCGCGACTTCTATATCAGGACGATCTGCGGGCTTTACAGGACCGAGATATTGAGGAAGGAGAACCTGCGCTTCGCCATGAACGTCGACGAAGGCGTCACCTGTGGAAAACAGCTTTATTACGAGCTGGTTGACCGGGGGTACAAAACAATTCCAATACAGCCCTACGAAATGGCCGACTATATCTACCATCTCGCCCATGCCACCATGGTTCTGAATCCTGAATTCAAGGTAAGGAAGCGCACTGAGAAGAAATGCCGCAGGGAACTAATGAAAGTTTTGAATTCCTACATGGCCAGGGAAATCCTAAGCGACACCTCACTCGACAAATAGGCAAACCCTATCACTGCCGTACCATGGATGATTGGATGACTGGATTGCTGGATGGTTGGGTATCAAAGACATAAGACTAAAAACAGCATGGATAAATTATCCGAAATGCTTTTCTAATAATTCGCATGTATTTCCATGGCTTACGTGTTATTTTGAATTCAAACCCAATCATCCAATCATCCAATCATCCTGTGGGATGACACCGATTAGCAAAATACTACAACCTGCATTATAGTATGGGCCGCTTATATTCAAGGAAGCCTACGTTAAACCTGTTAAGGGGAGAAACATAATGAAATGCTTATTAATACTGCTGCTCGCACTTTTCTCACTTCTGTCGTTTCCGCTTATGGCCCAGTATACGACTGAAGATGGCAATGCCGCCAGAACCCTCTGGCTTAAGGGGTTTGACATCTATGAAAAGGCCGAGACTTCCGAAAAGAACAACGACAAGAAGTCTGCGCTTTCCTTCTATCAGGATTCCATCGCCTATTTCCAGAAGGTGAAGGGGCAGTATCCGAAATGGAACAGCGCCCTGGTCGAATACAGGCTGAAGATATGCGAACGGAAGCTCCAAACCCTCCAGGCGGAAACATCGTCCGGAAAGCCCGCTGTCCCAGGAAAGGGTACGGCTTCTGCGGCGGATCCTGAGAAGGAGCTCAAACAGCTCAAGGAAAAGAGCAATCTCCAGGACAGGCAGATCCGTGAGATCCAGAACCGCCTTGACCTCACCCTCCTTTCCCTTAACGAAGCAAGGAAAGAGGCCGCGCTGGGCAGCAAGTCCAAGGAGGAAATACAGTCGGTCATGAAGGAGAAGAATGATCTCGAGAAAAAATGCGCACTCTTATCCGATGAGCTGAAACGCGTCCAGGATGACAGGGACAAGAAATCGGATGACTCGAAGTGGAATGACAAGATAGATGCGGAGCGCAAAATATCGGCAAAGCTCAAGGAGGATAACGCCGCGATTTCAGCAAAGAGCGACGAATTCAAGGCCCAGTACCAGAAGGCGGCATCAGACAAGATGGAACTTGATTTCAAGATGACGAAGCTTGCAGATTCCCAGAAGGCATATGAAGACAAGCTGGCGGAAACTGTAAAACTCGTGGATGATTTGACCGCTAAGCTGAAAACCTCTGAAAAGAACAGGACCGGGCTTGAAGTCGATTTGAAGGACGTCCAGGGGAAGATGGAGAAGCAGAAGGAGGAAAATGACAAGCTTTCCAGGACACTCAAGGAGCTTGTCGACAATCCCAGTTCAAGTGATCTTGCAAAACAGCTGCAGACGGACAATGAAAAGCTGAAGAAGGATCTGGCAGCTCTTACCACGCGGATGGAGCAGGAATCCTTGGAAAGGAACAAGCTCAACGAGGAGAAAAAGGAAATTCAGGCGAAGCTTGAGAAAGTCGAGGGGATACTGATCGACACCAAGAACGAGAATACAAAATATGGCTCAGAAGTTGAAAACCTCAGGAAGAAGGCGATGGAAACAACATCATCGTCGGCCACCTATCAGAAGAGCATCGCGCTGCTTTCAGAAGAGAACAAGTCGCTGAAGGCTGAAGTGGGCTCGCTCGCCGCCAACATCGATAAAATGACCAAGAAGGAGAAGGATCTTGCTGAACTAACAAGGCAGTGCGCCATCCTCGAGGATAAGAACAGGAAGAGCATTGAATCCGGCGAAGCCGCTGCAAAGGAAAATGAGAAACTCAAAACTGCTCTTGAAAGCAGCAGCAGGGACTTCCAGGCAAAAATCGACAAGGAAAAGCAGGAGATCGTAGAACTGAACAAGAAAATCAAGGATCTGGCCGACAATCCCGCGTCAAGCCAGCTTGCAAAACAGCTGCAGGCGGACAATGAAAAGCTGAAGAAGGAAATCGAACTGGCATCCTCAAAAATGGAAAAAGAGACCGCCGACAAGGCAAAGCTCATAGGTGAAATGGAAGCCGCGAAAAAGAAGCTCGCTGATTCCGAAACCGCTATTTCATCATTCCAGAAGAACGTCACCCAGCTCTCCGATGACAATAAATCCATCAAGTCGGAGCTTGATTTCGCAAAGGCCGGAATTGAAAAACTCTCAAAGAAGGACAAGGAACTGTCCGACATCTCAAAGCAGTTCGCCGACACCCAGGCAAAGAACACAAAACTCTCAGAGGATTTCGCATCGCTGCTCAAGGACAACGAGAAATTGAAGGAACAGCTGGCCGATGTCGAAAAGATGAGGAAGGAAAGGCTTGACCAGGGCAGGAAGATCGTGTCCATCCAGATGACTTTGGATTCACAGGCGAAGGAGCTTGCCGCCAGGACAAAGGAGATAGAATCAGCAAAGGCCGACATTGATGCGAAGGCAAATGAGATTGCAAGGAACACCGGCCTGTCAAAGAAATACCAGGAGCTCCAGAAGACCTGCGAGGAATTCTCATTGAAGAACGCCGAACTTGCAAAACTGAATTCCGAACTCCAGAAGAAGCAGGCCGATTTAAGCAATGCCGGAGACAGCGTGGCGAAAACAAAGGATGAGCTCGAGAAGAAGGCGGATGCGCTTGCCTCTGAAATCTCAAAGAAGAATGAAATCATCGCCCGGAAGGAGAAGGAGATGCAGACCGCTCTCAGAAATGTCTCAGCTTCATCCGACAAGGCCCTGGACGAGAACAAAAAACTGCTGCTTGCGAAAACAGAGGAGGCTTTAAAACTCGACAAGGAGCTGAAGGATGTCAAAGCACAGATTGAACTGACCGACAAGATACGCATTGACAGGGATGAACTTAAAATAAAGGTCTCACAGAAGAACGCGGAAATAGAGAACCTGAAAAAAGCGAACGAGCTGTCAAAGAACGACAAGACCGTGACTGTCGAAAGGGTGGTCAAGGAAGTCGTCAAGGAAAAAGCAAAAGCGCCTAACGAGGAGGAGATAAAGCTTCTACTGAAGTCCGGGGAGGAATCCGAAAAGAAGGGCAACAAGGAAGCAGCGATATGGCATTACGAAAGAGTGCTTTCCATGGACATGGAAAACCAGGCAGCGCTGACAAAGCTCGCATTTATCTATTCGGACCGCGGTGATGACGCCATGACCCTGAAATATCTTGAACGCGCTCTCTGCTATGAGCCCTATGACGTGCAGAAGCTGCTTGTTGCGGCGTTCGCATACATACGCAAGGGCGACTATTATCTTGCGTTGGGCGTACTGAGCCGTGCTGCGGCGATGGATCCAAAAAATCCCGAACTCCAGAGATATCTCGGGGTCGCATGCAGCAACCTTGGCTGGGTCGAAGCGGCAGACCGGCAGTTCAGGACCGCCTTCGAACTTGATCCGAAATCTTCAGAGACGGCCTTCAATCTTGCCGTCCTTCTCGCAACAAGCGAAACTCCAAAGATGGACGAGGCCCGGAAGTGGTACAAGAAAGCAAAGGAACTAGGCGCCGAAACCGATCCGGGCATGGAGAAACTCTTCAAGGAATAAATTTTTCAGGGAAAAATTTATTTCCAGACGGACTTCAGCTTTGCACGGGCGTCCTGGATGGACTGTTTATTGCTCTTCGCCTCGGCAAGCACGGTTTCCCCCTCGCCTCGTCTTGCGAATATCGCACGTCCCGGGGACACATGGATGTTCCACTTGTCGCTGAATAGTTCGGCGTTCTTCTTCGAGTCGGCGAAGCATGCAGGAAGAGGATGGTATACGGCAATCCTGTTTTCCTTCGTCATCACGAATTTCTTCAGGATCTCCGGAAGCATCTTTGAAAGCCAGTTGTCCTTCCTCAGCTGTTCCCAGCGGGGAATTATGTACCTCTGATCGGCAAGAGGCCTGAAGAGCTCGTCGATACAGGCAGAGAAAAGGTCGATGTCGGATTCGTCCTTGCTGTCCAGGAAAATCCTGAAATAGCTGTCGGAACGTTCAGATATCTTCATCTTCGAATCCACCTGCTTGAGAAGTCCGGCATCATGCAGGCTTTCAAATACGGCCAGGCAGATGTTCTTCACCTTCTCGGAGGTCTGCAGCTCATAGCCCCGCATCTTGCGCAGATCGCCAGACACGGAAAGGTTTTCAAACGACTTGCCGGCCTTGATTTCCAGAGCCTTGACCTTTCGGTTTTCATACGGTTCGCCTATCTTCCAGTTTTCACGGGCTTTCATCCGCTGATGGCAGCGTGCCAGCATCTCTGCATTTAATATGTGTGCGTTCAATGCGACATCCTCTGGACCCGCTTCCGTAAGCGCGGGATGAATGTGTCCAAGTCCGTATTCGATCGCACCGTCGTCGCAGATGCCGTAATAATTGGAATGCTTCCTTGAAAACCTCTCATAATCGCTGAGCCCTTTTTCAAATTCAGGAGCAATGCAGACGACATCCCAGATGTTCGAAGTTTTTTCAGGCCATGCAGGATTAAGCCTTATCGCCCTGCCCCGGAGCTGGTTGACAGTCATTTCCGTCGCCGCATTGGTCAGGTCTATAAGAGTGTTCGCGGTCAGCGAATCCCATCCCTCGCCAAGCAGCCCGCGTGTTCCGACGAGGCATCGCGTGACCCCCTTCTCGAACAGGGAAGTTATCATTGAGACATAATTGCCGGTGCTCCAATCCCTGCCGGAGCCGTGTATGCGACAGAATCCACCGTCATGCTCCAACTCCAGTTCAGCGGCCAGATTTCTCTCTTTCAACCATTTCGAAGCCTCCTCCAGGAAGCGCGGAAGCAGATCGTCATCGACGATGACAGACTGGCCTGTAACAAGTATCGGATCAAGCACGTCTACTGAATCACGGGAAGTCAAAGCCCGCATAGCCGAGACGGCCCCTCCTGACTCTTCGGTTAGCAACTCTGAAGCATCTTTAGCGACAGTCGCACTTGAACGCTCGAAGTCAGTTATTACCAGAACCCTAATTTTAAGATCCGAATTCTTCAACTCCTCCTCCAGTATACCTACAAGCGCATCCATCTTAGATTTCGACAGGGCGAGGACGCGGCTGACAGTTGACTGGCAGTTGCGCATGCCTTTTTCTGTAATGAGATATCCGAGGGGGCGGAAGGCTGTCGAAAGCTCCGAATAGAGCTTCCTGTCGGCATCATCCTGGCTTACTAGGAGATACTTGGAGGCATAGCGTCCCGCCAGATCGGCGTTCTCGTCAATGGAAAGCTCGCCATCTGCGAAATTCGCAAGATTTCGCGGGACAGGCCTGGCAAGCTTCTTCAGATACTTGACTGATTCGGAAATGAAGACGGAACGTTTCCTCAAAGTGCTAGACATTGACTCCTCGGGGATGGCCTCGATTTCGCCGGCAA
The DNA here is from genome assembly GCA_001804815.1 of Lentisphaerae bacterium GWF2_50_93. Taxonomy (GTDB): domain Bacteria; phylum Verrucomicrobiota; class Lentisphaeria; order Victivallales; family GWF2-50-93; genus GWF2-50-93. The sequence continues at coordinate 78,898 of MHBI01000087.1, read as the reverse complement.
GCCAGGCGGAAAGAGTTTTCCCTGAATGTTTTTCCAGAGATTCCAGGACTAGGCTGAGACTTGCAGAACAGTTCCGGATGTAATCAAGTTCGTGTTCAGCCGGTCTTGTAAAAAATGCAAGATCCTGATATGGAGCAAGCGCGCCGTCCCTGACAAAAGCCGGAGCCTGGAGGCAATAGTCGATATCGCCAAGCAGCTGCTTGTGGAGCTCTATCTCCCTGTCGGAGAGGTCGTCTGCCGAAGGCGGAGTGGCGGTAAGCCCGAGTATGCGCGGCTTGTCCAATGCATTCACCAGCGCCAGCGCGACCTGCGCCCAGTATCCGACAAGATGATGGCACTCGTCGAAGATCAGCAGTCTGACTCCCCTATCCCTGAATGATGACATCAGCCTTGCCAATTCCGCATTCACGATCGAATCATTTATTCCTCCATTCCCCTGTATGCGTTTCTGTTTCCAGCGCCGCATTATCGACAGATAAAAGCGTTCGGGATTGTTCTGTTCGAAATCAGCCAACCAGGCGTTGGCTGATTTCTCGTCCTCTCCATCTTCAACAAGATCCCTGTGCCATTCGGAAAGAATCAAAGTCCTGTCCTGCTCATCCAGCTCCTTCGCCTGAGCCAGTGCCTGATAAGTAAGGACGGTGACAGGCATATTGTCGGAAGGATTCACTGAAGCTATTGGAAGACCATCGTCCGCGAGGAAATATTTCGTCTTTTCGATCCACTGACTTTGAATGGCCGTAGTCGGAGCGAGGACCAGGGCGGGAACATTCATCCTGACGGCGGCCATGAGCCCGACAAGCGTCTTGCCAGAACCCGGCGGACTGACAATGTAGAGCTTGTCCTCATGTCCCTTGCCGCCGAATACAAGATCAATGATCTGGTTCTGCGAATTACGCGGGGTCAGGGAACATTTGCATTTTGAGAGCATAATCAAATCCTAGATTTTCAACCACAGAACATCCGCCTTTAGGAGCCGTGCAGAAATAAAACGTGAAGGATCTTGGATGGTCAGGACGTCTGGTTGCGAGGAGGCGATGCTGAGCCATCGTCGAGCGCAACCAGACGGTCTGAACGCCAAAAGACTCACGCCGCAAAGCGGTCATGCCTCTTTCCGCGCGGTCTTCGTCCTGTCGGGAAACAACGATACTCTGTATCGCCTTATTCCCGCCAAACCGAATCCGCATCGAAAATAGACATGATTTTATTCTACTTATTTGCGATACATGACACTAGATATGCCTTCCATGTCTTGTCGAGAGTTTCCTTCAGTTTTGCAGACTGCTCGGGATGGGCTGGTTTCATGAATGCGGCATGTCCCAGGAGAAAATCGACCATTTCCCCGTCAGGGCTGCCTTCTTGCGCCTGTCTGTGCACCATGGCCCTGATGAGGCGTCTCGCCTTGCGTGGCACGGAGACTTTTGAATTGACATTCAGGCCTAGGACTTTCTGTCGGGAACCGCTGCGTCTGATGAAGGTTTTCTCATCCGCCACCGCAAATCCCTCCTTCTGTACTATTTCCTTGAAGACCTTCAGGAATCTCAACATCCTCTCATCGCCGGAAAAAATCAGGTCGTCGGCATATCGCGTATAACTGAAATCATATTTTTTGCAGAGTCCTGCCAGGCGTGAATCAAGGCGCCTGCATACGATATTGCTGATAGCCGGACTTGTCGGTGCGCCCTGAGGGAGCTTCTTCTGACAGCAGCATAATCCTGCGAGGAGAAAGGCCTGCTTCTTTGCGATCCCATAGGCCTTGAACATTCCCGCCACCCTCTTGAACGAGATCGTCCCGAAAAAATCGCGGAGGTCAATTGACAGGACGATACGTTTCCCGACATGCGGTTCCGCGGCGCTGAATATTGTCCGTCCTTTCACGAAACCATGTGCGGCGGGATGGATTTCGATCTGCTCAAGCATTCTTGCAAGTATCCGTTTCTGGATGAACTTGAGTACCGGCGCCGGGACGGAGATTATCCTTGGCGCCTTGCCTTCCCGCGGAATCTCCTTCTGCCTGTACATCTCCCCGGAGTTGATCTTCATCAGCACAAAACCGGCGAGAGAAGGATCAATTCTCAGCCAATACGGGAATAAGGCTGAGGAGAAAGTAGTCAGGTCAGGCTCATCTCTTTTCTTCTTCAATGCCGGGGGAATCGTAAAGGATTTGGGAAGCATTGTCCCATGGATGACCGACGATCCGGCATAAGGCTGCCACGGACCAAGGGCCTTTTCAACCTTCGAGTAATTGTATTTTTTGGATTTGATTCCAAACATCCAGCTTAGAATACCCATGAACACCTCTAAGAACCGGTAAATTCCAAAATCCGAATTCCAGACAAGGAAACCGATCCAGGAACATGCCTTGCGGCATTGACTACAAACAAGATCCCAACCCGGACAAAGACATTATTTGCTCGCAGTCAAGCCATTATCGGCTGTGGTTTTGTTCTAGAAAACCAAGACACGCAAGAATGCGTTAACTACCAACAATATAATATACGTTAAAAAACCATGAAAAGTTACTGGTCTTCATTAAAAGTAAAGCGTTTCCTGAAATTTTCCCAGAAAGTCTCCATCTGGAAGTTGAGGCATGGCACGAGGACAAGGGTGAGGAGAGTTGATACGCCAAGACCATAGATGACAACAAGGGCCATCAGGCGCCAGTACTGGCTCGATTCGGCACCGGAGATGAATGTCGGAGGGAACGTATGGAAGTCCACGCTCCATCCGACTGCCATTGGAATCAGGCCGAAAATTGTCGCCGTGGCAGTGAGAAGTACCGGACGCAGCCTGAACTTCCCTGCCGTTATGGTCGCTTCACGGAGGTCCATCCCCCTCCTCTGCTGGAGCTTGATGCAGTCGATGAGGACTATGGCATTCTTGACCACCACTCCGAGCAGGCTTATGATTCCGATGCCGGTCATGATCACGCTGAAACGCATCTGGTGGACTACCAGACTCGAGAACACTCCAATGAAGGCAAGCAGTACCGTCGTCATGATTATTCCGGGAACGAAGACCGAATTGAACTGTGCTATGAGGATAATGATTATGAGGAAGACGGCGATCCAGAACGCCTTGAACAGGAACGATGCAGCCTCCTTCTGGTCCTCATCGTCGCCTCGGTACTTGATACTGTATCCTTCAGGCAGGGACATCGCCCCCAGTTCGGCCTTGATCTTGCCGAGAATTTCATCAACGCCATATCCTCCACGGACATCGGCATCGATTGTGATCGTCTTCTTCATGCTCTTCCTTTTGATGGTTCCATAGCCGCTCGTGTAATCGAAACGGCCCAGGCTGGCAAGCGCGATCGGATTCTTGTCAGGTATCGGGATGAGCATGTTCAGCAGGGCCGTCGTGTCAACCCTTTCCGAATCCGGCAGCCTTATGGTGATGTCGTAGTCGTCCTCCTTCTCCCGGAACTTGCTGATCTCCATACCGTTGATCGCAGTCCTGATGAATGTGGCAATGCTTCTGGTGTCGAGTCCGAGCAGCGCCGCACGGTTCCTGTCCACAATGAATTTCAACTCGGGCTTGGCGTTCTCATAGTTGTCGCGCAGATCGGTTATGCCGGGGATCGTGGCGATCCTCTTTTCCGCCTCCTGGATCACCTTGAAGAGCGTCGGATATTCCTCGCCGGAAATGTCGATGCTTATCGGGGCATCGGACTGCGGCGGGCCGTCCTTCTCCTTCCTGATGATGATCTCCGCGCCTGCGAATCCCTTCTGCATCCTCCTGATCATCGGCATGAGTTTTCCGGAAAGGGCGGGCTGGCATGAGAGCTCGATCCTCTTCTGTTCCGAATCCGGGACCATGGAAAGTTTGACCTGGCAATCCGCCTTCTCCGACTTCATGAGGGACTCAAAGAGTATCCGGAGGGCCTTCGCTTCATTCTGCGAACTTCGCGGGACCATGATTTTCAGGCAGTCGCCGTCCACGGGAGCCGATGAGGAAAGCGCATATCCTGGAAATCCGTTTATGTCTAAGCGCATTGAGTCAATCACGTCCGGAGACATGTACTTCCTCTCCTTCATGTCCTTGAATTCTATGGCGACTGTCGCAAGATGCGTACCGCTCTCTCCGCCGGTGAAGAGGCTTCCGCCACCGCTGCCGACCGTGCTCATGATGTAGTTGATGTCCTCGTATTTCCCGAGCCGCTTCTCGATCTCGGAGACGAGCTTGTCAGTCTTCAGGATCTCGGTAGCCTCGGGGAACTTCACCCTGACCTCGCCCCTCCGCGGATCCACGTCCGGGAAAAGCTCTATCCCGAGCTGGAACTCGAAATACATCAGGAGCGTCGCTATAAGGAGTAGGACGCCAATCCCCACGACAAGCAACGGATATTTCAGGCAGTCGTCCATTACGTATTCATACCCGGAGATTATCTTCCCGCCAACACGGTCCAGTAATCTGCGTCCCCTGGAGAAAATACCGTTGCCGGACGCCTCCTGCCTGGGCCTCACGAATATCGAGCAGACGGCAGGATTGAAGATCATGGCGACAACGAGGGATGCCGTCATCGTCACGTTCACGCCCAGAGGGATGAAGAACATGAACTTGCCGGTCACATCGGGCCAGAACATCAGCGGAATGAACGCCGCAAGAGTGGTAAGCGTGGAAGTTATCACGGCCCATGCCACCTCATCAGTACCCTGGGTGCTCGCATCAAATGCGGATTTGCCGAGGCAGCGGTTCCGGTAGATGTTCTCTACAATGACGACAGCATCATCGACCAGCATTCCGGAGGCGAGGATAAGACTGAAGAGCAGGACGGTGTTCAGCGTCGTGCCGTAGGCGTAGAAAAAGATGAACCCCATCAGCATGGAGAACGGAATCGCCAGCGCGGCAAAGATGCTGTTCCTCACGCCCATGGTAAGCGGCAGTATGATTAGGATGAGGATGAGCCCGGTCAATATGCTGTTCTCAAGCTCGAAGATCATGTCCTGGGTATCCTTGGAAAGATCCGAAGTGATCGTGTATTTGATCCCGCCGGGGAGCTTGTTCCTGTTCCGCGCCAAAATCTCCTTCACCTTGTCGGTCATGTTCATGATGTTCGCGCCGGAACGCTTCTGCACCATGAGGGAGACGCACTGCTTGCCGTTTATCCTTGAAATGCTGGTAAGATCCTTGTATGAGTCGGTGACCTTGGCGATGTCCGTGAGATAGACAGGCTTGCCGTCCTTCACCAGGAGGATGAGGTTGTTGATGTCCTCCGGCTTCTCGAATTCCCCTGGAATCCTGATCTGGAACTTGCCGCCGTCCATCTCGATGTTTCCGCCGGTGACCGTTGAATTCTCGCCCTTGATGAGGCCGATCAGGCTCGTGCCGGAGATCCTGTAGGCATTGAGGCGCTTGACGTCTATCTCGATCCTGATCTCGCGCTCGCGGTCGCCGAAGATCTTCGCCTCAAGCACGCCTGGAACCGACTCGACCTGCTCCTGGATGTCCTCGACAACCTTCTTCAGCAGGCGTATGCTGTCGTTCCCGTAGAATGCCACGGTTATGACAGGGATGTCGGTGCTCAGATTTATTTCACTGACCACCGGATCCGACTCGAGGTCGTCGGGAAGGTCGGACTTGGCGAGATCGACCTTGTCCTTCACCTTCTGGACGGCGCTGTCTATCCCCTGGTTGGGATAGAACTCGATGGTGATGTTGCTGAAGCCCTCGTAGGATGTGGAAGTTATCTCCTTTACATTGTCCAGCCCCTTGAGCTTCTTCTCCAGCTTGATCGTTATGAGGTTCTCGATCTCCTCCGGAGAGACGCCTTCGTAGCTCGTGCTGACGAACACATATGGCACGGTGATGTCCGGGAAAGCCTCGCGCGGGAGAGTCAGGTAGCAGTAAACCCCTGAGATGATGATGAAGAAGAGCGCGGCGAACACGCCGGTCTTCAGCTTGATGGCATAGTCGCTTACAATCATTTCGCCTTCTGTCCGTCCCCGGGTTCGTTCAGGATTCTCAGCGGCTCATTCTCCCTTATCAGGTTCTGTCCTTCGAAGATTACCCTGTCGCCTTCCCTGACACCGTCCTCGACTACGGCATCATGCCCTGATATGAACGACAGCTTTATCTCACGCAGGACGGCCATGTCCTTCGAATCCGCGAGATAGACGAAATACGCACCATACTTCGGTATGACGGCGATGAGCGGGACCACCAAGGCATCATCGAGCGTCCTCCTGATTATCTTGACGCGCACAATCATTCCAGGACGGAAGTAGAGATCCTTGTTGCCAACCTCGATCTCAGCCCTGTACGATAGGGAATTGTTGTCTGCAGCCGTTGCGAGGAAGATGATCTTCCCCTTCATCTCCCTGCCGTCGTCGACGATGAAATGCATATCCATGCCGGCCTTCACAACGCGTACTGCCTTCTCCGGGACGCTGACCACGAGCTTCACCTTGTCGACCTCCTCGATCCTCGCCACCAGTTTGCCGGCGGTCACATATTCGCCCACATCCGCCGGAAGCTCATCCAGATACCCGTCGAGTGGAGTGCGAATCACGCATTTCTCAAGCGCCGTCTTCGCTATGATGAGCTCCGATTCGGCCAGGGCCCTGGCACTCTTGACGCTGTCCATATCCTTCTCGGAAATGCTTTTAGAATCGAAAAGCTTGAGATTCCTCTTCATGTCGGCCTCGGCCTTGAGGATATCCGCCTCCGCCCTCATCTTCCTTGCGGCATACACCCGGTCGTCAATCTTAAGTATGACGGCATCCCTTGCGACCTTGTCACCCTCCTGCGCGCCATGGAAAATGACCTGTCCCTCGACTTCAGAGGAGAGTTCGACCGAATTCCAGGCTTCCACCCTCGCCGGAATCTCGATGAGGTCCATGACCTTCTTCGGCTTGACGGTCAGCACTTCGACAGGGGTCCTCTTCTTCTCCACGGCCTCTACCTTCCTGGCTTTCGCCTTGTTGAAGGCAATAAGCACTATGAGCACGATAATCAGGACCTGGAGCGCGAGGAAAGACACCGACAGCACCTTGAACAGCTTCGACGTTCTGACCGGACCCTGTTCGCTTGAATCATTCATGAAGAGAAATCCTCAAATTAAAAATGCATAACGCCTATGAATGCAATTTGCCATAAGATAAAATTCGCATGGAACCATTAATCGTATTTTTGATTTCGTCAGGCATTCAGCCTGACCGTGGAGTGCGGTAACTTGTTGCCGCCTTGTATCGCGAAATCTATTTCGCGGAAGTCTTGTTGGACGGAATAAATTCCGTCTTTAAAGGCGGCAATAAATTGCCGCATCCTGCTAAAAGCAGGACAAGCTCCATGCTTGTCCCGCAAGTTGCGGGATGATTCGATTCTCTCATCAAAAATAGAATAGCCTCAAGCCTTGTCCTACCTTAGGATTTCTTCTTTTTGAAGTAGGCTGCGACAGAATCGATGATCTGGCTGAGGTTGTGTTCCGGCTTCCAGCCTGTCGCCTTGTTTATCTTTGATATGTCGGGAAGCCTCCTTCTCATGTCCTCGAAACCGGATTCGTAGGCCTTCTCATATGCTATGTGCTTGACTTTGGCCTTGCTTTTTAAACGTTTTATAACCATGGCGGCAAGAGCGTTCATCGAAACTTCCTCGGTGTTGCCGATATTGAATATTTTCCCGACAGCGCCATCGCAGTCCGCAATCAGGCGCAATGCCCTGACGGCGTCGTAGACATGGCAGAAGCATCTTGACTGTTCACCGTCACCGTAGACCTGCAGCGCCTCATTCTTCAGGGCCTTGCTGACAAAGCGCGGAAGCACCATGCCGTAGCGTCCCGTCTGCCTGGGGCCGACAGTATTGAAGAACCTGACGATGACAACAGGCATCTTTTCAGCCCTGTAATAAGCCATCCCGAAAAACTCGTCGAGCAGCTTGCTGCAGGCATACGACCAGCGGCAGTTGGTCGAAGGCCCTATGAGAAGATCATCGTCCTCGTTGAACTTGACCTTTTCAGACTTGCCATACACTTCGCTTGTGGAGGCGATGAGTACTTTCGTCTTGCTCCTCTCCGCCCCGCGCAGGACGCGTTCGGTACCGTGCACATTGGTGACAATCGTCCTGACAGGATCATGGACTACGAGTTCGACTCCGACGGCGGCGGCAAGATGGAAGACCATGTCCGATTTTGTAATGAGATATTCGAGTTCCGGAAGGTTGAGGATATCGCCTTCAACCAGGTCCAGCCTTGGATTTTTGATGACAGCCGCGAGGTTTTCCCTGGAGCCGGTCGAGAAGTCATCGACTACGGTTACAGAATGACCATCCTTGAGAAGCGACTCAACGAGATGGCTTCCGATAAAACCGGCGCCGCCGGTGACAAGATATTTCATAGTCAAGACTCCTTATTATAGATGGGCAATCGAACAATCGAACAATCGAACAATCGAACAATCGAACAATCGAACAGACGAACAATCGAACAGACGAACAATCGAACAGACGAACAATCGAACAGACGAACAATCGAACAGACGAATGACGATTTTCCAACCCCGGAACTTTAGAACTTCCGCATCTTTCCTCTTCACTCTTTCTTCCATTCAACGTTCGACGTTCTCAGGCTCCACACTTTCGCACTTTAGAACTCCCGAACTTTCGAACTTCTTCCTTCCTAGGCTCCGCCGATCTCGGCCTTCATGAGGGCATCCCTCTGTCTTTTTTCCTTTATCCTCAGATAGATTTCCATGACCGGACCGGAGAAGATGTAATAGTTGATCAGCACAACTGCGGCAAGCTCCTTCCATATTATCAGAGCCAGCACGAAGACAATAAGCATGACCAGGCGTATCCTGTTTCTCCGCACCGACTGGATCCATTTACCGATATGCGCATATCGCACGGTACTGACCATCATGAGTCCCAGGAATCCGGTATAGAAGGGGAGGATCGCGAGGATCTGCTGGAGGTCGCCTTTCTTCATGCAGTAGTAGATGATGATGCTGCACACGCCTGCCGCAGCTCCAGGAGATGGAAGTCCGCTGAACCCTTCATGCTTTTGTTTCTTCTTTTCAGGGAATATCGCATAGACGTTGTACGTGGCGAGCCGTATCGCCGCACATCCGAGGTAGAGGGCGCAAAGACCCCACACGATGTAATAATCCATCGGTATCAAATGTGCTCTGAGCCGATGCGCCATGACCGCGACTATTACCGCCGGCGCAACTCCGAACGTCACCATGTCCGCAAGCGAGTCCATCTGCATTCCGTGCATGCTGGCGGCGTTGAATATCCTGGCGGCGAATCCATCAAGCGCGTCGAAGACCATGGCCGCGAGAATTATGTATGCGCACAGCCTGAGGACGGATTCCGTATCCCGGCCCCCCTCGTACACGTGAAGCGTGAAAAGTATCGCCGCGAACCCGCACAGGGAATTACAGAGTGTAAGCGAGGTCGGAATAATTTTCAGCCACTTGTTGCTGGCTATCATGTCCTTGAAGTTTTTTCTTGCCATTTATCCGCCCTTTTTATTACTGTCAGACAACTGTAACTAGCTCCCTTTGATCTCGGTGATCACTGAAGTTCCCGCAATAACGCGGTCGCCTATCTTGACTTTCAGCTCGAAATCGGATCCGGCCGGAAAGAAGAGCTCCGTCCTGGAACCGAACTTGATCATCCCGTAGCGTTCCCCCTTATCCAGGGATACGCCAGGTTCGACCGGACAGACGATTCTTTTTGCGATGGCGCCGGAGATCTGCCGCACTATCAGCGTGAACTTCTTCTTTCCGGCCTCGGCGTCGCAGACGATCGCCATGGCTTCATTCTCAGTCGAGGCAAGAGCGTTCCTGGCGTCATGGTACCTGCCCTTCCTGTAAATCTTCTCCTTGACCTTCATCCTGCACGGCGCCCTGTTGAGATGGACATCGAAAACGGAGAGGAAGATTCCGACCCGTATGACATTTTTACCGTCGAAATACCTGTTCTCCTCGCTGTTTGAAATTATTTCAATGTCCTTGATGTGCCCGTCCGCAGGAGAGACGAGGATGTTGTCCTCCGGCGGGATCCTCCTGACAGGATCGCGGAAAAAGGCGGCAAGCGCCAGCCATGCGACGACGAATATTATTGAAAGGGTGATGCCTGCATGAGGTTCGGCGTAGACGGCGATGAGCACTGAACCTGCGAGCAGGACCAGGAAGACGATACCGCTGCCGAGCCACTCCCGCATTCCGTAGTGTGTAAGTTTCATAATGTTTTCAATAGGATTTAGGGACTACCGGATTGCATGGGCCATCGCTTCAAAACAACCCACAAAGCCAGTCCTCCATCCATCCTATTTAAGGGCGTCCTTCAAGGCGTTGACAAGGCTCTGCTTGCTCTGGACTCCGACGAACTGCTGGATGGTCTTGCCGTCTTTGAGTACGAAGATGGCCGGAATGCTCCTGACAGCATACTTCATGGCGACAGCCTGGGCTTCATCGACGTTGACCTTGGCTATGACGGCATCATCGCCGATCTCCTTGGCGACTTCGTCCAGTACAGGTCCCAGCATCTTGCAGGGGCCGCACCATTCCGCCCAGAAGTCGATAAGTACGACTCCCTTGGCGGTCTCGGTGTCGAAATTATCGGAATTCAAATGTTTGACTGCGCTCATGGTCTTCCTTTCATTTATTGAGTTTCAGACTTGGAATATACAGAAATTAGCATATTTTTTCAAGTTATATACTCAAGCAAAGGGGCAAAACATGTATTTTAAATTCTTCCGTATAGTGGTTCTCACCGCAATATTGTTCGGATTATCAGGTCCTACATCCTTTGGACAAGCTGAAAAAGCAGTTCCAGACACCGTAATAGTGGATAAGGGGATAGACATAAAATTCGTAGACTTTGCAAAAAAGATTGAAGCCTCCATAGATGACGGCAGTCCGGATTTCTGCAACAATAACATGCACTTTGAGTTGTTATTTGACAGGATGATGGGAGGCCGGAAAATCTCCGACAAGGCTAAATCGGAATTCATGTCCGGGTTCAAGAAGGGATTCAACTTCAGCAAAATCATTGCAAAGGGAATCTCGCTGAAACTGCTTAGAATGGAAAGTGATGGCACCGGGACAAGGGCGCTTTTCCGGGCCTTTGATCCGGACGGAGGCCATGCATATTTCAAATTCCTGCTCGTTGAGGATGGCAATAAGATCTACATAGCCGACCTCTACTCCTCCACCTGCGGCGAGGACATCAGCTCCATTCTTAGCCATGACACAGTGCCGATGCTGGCGCGAAGCGACAGCGGCCTACTGGGAAAACTCCTGCAGAAGGAAACTGAATTCTCCAAGAACTTTTTAAAGATCAGTCAGATAAAAAAACTGATAAATGACGGAGATCCTGATACCGCCTTAAAAACATACAACGAACTGCCTGACTGCCTCAAGCTCGAAAAGCTCATCATCCTCCTTCGAATCCAGGCAAGCGTGCTCAAGGGCGCAGATTCAAGGGAATACAAGGAATCCCTTGCCGCACTTAAAGGATGCGTGAAGGATGGAGACAACTCACTTGATGGAATTCTCCTCAACTACTACATCCTGAACAAGGATTTCTCCAAGGCGCATGGATGCCTCGACAATCTTTATAAGATGACCGCGAACAACGACCCCTATCTTGATGTGAAGAGAGGCGATATATTTCTGGAGGAAGGGAAACTGAACGAGGCGGAAGCTATTATACGCAAGGGCATTCAGCGTGAACCGACAATGGAATCGCCATACTGGTCATTGTTCACGGTGCTTATAGCTGAAAAAAAATGGCCTGACGCCACAAAGACAATTCAATCCATTGAAAAACTCTTCAATAAAAAGCTCTCTTTCGCGGACATGGAGAAGGATCCTGAATACGCTTCCCTTGTAAAGACCGATGATTATCTCAAGTGGAAGGAGTCAACGCTGAAACCCAACCAGGCGCTCCCGGCAGATTCCGCGAAAAAGACTACGGCACCTACGAAAAAGCCGAGGATGCTTGAACCCAAGTGACCGGCAATATCTCATTGATGAAAAGCATTTATACTATTATGAGACGACTATTGCTTCGGCGGATAATCAGCTTGCATTTCAGTCGATCCCTTCAATGTCGCCACCCTTCGGGGGCTCTTTTTTTTACATTATTGACTTCCCAGGGCTTTTGCCCTGGGCTACAGCATGCCGCCCTCTGCGAGGGCTGAAAACAGAATCTGATTCCATATGGAGCCTCCGCAGGATGGCGATATATTGTAGCCCATGGCCGTCAGCCATGGGACATGTGCGGAATAAAATATATCCAGAGTCCCCGCAGGGTGGCGACATAAAAACAGCCCTTGTGGGATTGCGTATTCTTCTGTTTTCCTTGTTTAATATTAGTATTTTAAATTCAATATTGGACGTTCGATGTTCGATGTTCGAAGTTAGCACTACTGATTATCTTAACCATTGCCGACGGCCTAGTATCGCTTGCAAGCGCCTTGAAACGTTCGGACTCCCTGCCCCATATGTTCCGGGTGATCTCAAGTATCAGGCCGTGCCTCCCTTTGGGATTCACCGACACAAGTTCGATAAGCCTCAGCAGAAATGGGGTTACATCCCTTTCTGGCGGTGTCTCACCACGGCACGCGGCTTCAATATCCCGGATGAGCCAGGGATTATGCATGAGCCCCCGGGCCGGCGTGATGCCGTCTACAGAAGTTTCCCTGACCATCTCCAAAGCCTGTTCGGCACTGAAGAGATCGCCTGTACCGAACAGGAATGTATCGGGCAGAAGACGGCGCGCAGTCCTCAGTCGTTCATGACCATCCGGCACGTTGCGGAACATCTCCCTGCCTGTCCTGTAGTGCAGGACAATCCAGTCGGGACGGGCGGCGCTGACGGCTTCAAGTATCCGAGGCAGTTCCTCTGGAGACTCGAATCCGCTGCGTATCTTCACACCTATTCCTCCGCCGGCAGAAGATTCGCGCATCTTAAGAAGCGTGTCGCGTATCCATTCCGGCTCACGCAGCTGGGAGCTTCCTGCTCCGCTGCGGATGACAGTGTTGCTTGAACACGCGCAGTTCAGCTCGACACCGACAACGCCATCAAATCCTGATAAAATCTTTGTCGTCGCCGCAAGATGCTCCCTGTAGGTTCCCATGATCTGCGCGATGATCGGAAGAGGACGGAAGGGGGTCAGGCGGCCATCTAGTTTCTTTGCGCGCGGAGTGCCGCGGGAGATCCTTATGAACGGGGTTATCCATGCCGGCAGGAGATCGAACTCCAGCATTGCCTGGCAGAATTCCTTGGTCATGATGCCTTCCATGGGTCCCGGCAGGATGCGTGAAGGAAGCGCCCGGCCTCCTGGAAAGGCGATGGGCTGGAGAAGTTTTTTTAGATAGTCCTTTTTGCAGGTCAAGTTTCAATCCCTAGCATTATTGATTTACACAATCCCGTGAAAGTAATTCGGAGACAGGGATGAATCAAGGAGTTTCAAGTACAAACAAGTCCTTTTCCGTTCCACTACCATCCCCATGGATTATTGGATTGCTGGATTAATGGATTGTTGGAATTCGCAGAGTTATGCTATAATCACCATATGGGGGAAATCCAAAATGCCTATTCTGAATTTTTTCTTAAAATCCAGCATCTTTGGTTTTTCTTGAACTCAAAACCAATAATCCAGCAATCCATAAATCCATTAATCCGTCATCCTGTAGGATGACTGTGTTTCCGTTCCAGGGCCCCATCTTCAGTCAAATGTTTTTTAAAAGGAGCGCCGGCGTCCCGCCGGCAATTATTTAACTACACTATATAATGTAAACTATATTTGACATTTTTAGATATTATGATAATTTTATTTTACATTATAAATAAACGAGGCAGATATGCAATACAATAAAAAAAACGCCCTTTTACCTAAAACTGCATCGATCCTTGAGACGTTTGGAGAGAACATCAGGCTGGCGCGCCTACGTCGTAACGTGTCGTCTTCTCTTCAGGCGGAACGCGCAGGCATAAGCCGTCCCACCCTGTCAATGCTCGAGAAAGGTTCGCCTTCAGTATCCCTGGGAAGCTATGTACAGGTATTGGTAGCACTGGGGCTGGAAAAAGACCTCCTTGAAGTTGCAGCCGATGATGAACTGGGACGCAAACTCCAGGACTTGAAACTGCAGGTCCACAGACGTGCGCCTAGGAAAAGGATGAACAATGAACAATAGCTCAAAGTCAATTTATGTCTATGCCGACTGGCCGGAGAAAGACAGCCCTGTAAAAATGGGCTGCCTTAATGTCGATGTGGCCCGGGGCAAGGAAATATTTTCCTTTGAGTTCACATCCGCATGGCTCAGATCGGAATCCGCGAGAATGCTGGATCCGGATTTGCAGTTTTATCCAGGAAGGCAATATGCAGATCGTGAAAAGAACAATTTCGGTATTTTCCTGGATTCATCCCCGGACCGATGGGGGCGCCAGCTGATTCGACGGCATGAAGCTATCAGTGCACGTCGAGAGCGCCGACCGGCCCGACCGCTGCTCGAGTCGGACTATCTGCTCGGTGTACATGATACCACCAGGATGGGCGCCCTCCGTTTCAAACTGGATGAATCCAGAGACTTTGTCAACAATGATTCGGAGCTTCCGGCTCCACCATGGTCATCCCTGAATGAGCTGGAGTCGGCCTGCCGCCATTACGAGGATGAATCAGGCACCGACGATGAACATGACAAATGGCTTGCGATGCTCCTTGCGCCAGGTTCATCCCTTGGAGGTGCCCGCCCAAAGGCGAATGTTCTGGACAATGACAAAAACCTATGGATTGCCAAATTCCCAAGCCGTGAGGATGCTGTCAATATGGGAGCATGGGAAATGGTCGCTCACGAATTGGCCAAAAGCGTTGGTCTGAAGATTCCGGAATGCCGGATGGATAATTTTTCCAGACATGGCAGCACTTTCCTGAGCAGACGTTTCGACAGGAAATCAGGCAGACGAATACATTTTGCCTCGGCGATGACCCTGCTTGGGCGCATGGACGGTGAAAACCATGAAACCGGATGCTGCTACCTTGATCTGGCGCAATTCATCATCCAGCACGGCTCAAGCCCCGCCAAGGACCTGGAAGAATTATGGAAACGCATAGTCTTCAACGTAGCAGTCTCAAACACCGATGACCACCTGCGCAACCATGGTTTTCTGCTGATGCAACAGGGATGGACCCTTTCCCCGGCCTACGACATCAACCCCAATTCTCTTGGAGGAGGTCTTACACTGAACATATCTTCGGACGACAATTCCCTCGACTTCGATCTGGCCTTGTCTGTCGCACCTAAATTCCATCTGGATATGCCGGAGGCCAAGAGCTTTGTAAATGAGATTAGGAAGGCTGTCGGGAACTGGAACAAAATTGCACTTGGATTAAAAATTCATCGACGCGAGATTGAAAGCATGTCGACAGCTTTTCACACCTAACCTGGATTATTCACGGACGTGTATTACAAAAAGGGAAAGACCCGAATGGCGCTAAGACAGGAGAAGACAAACTAAAGTTTGAACTCCAACGAATACTTTCCCGCAACAACCATCCTGGCACCTTTACTTTCTTAAGTTGGTGTTCACGGTCTTTAGCGTGCCTCCTCTTAGAATATAAAAAAAAACTGATGATTTATCGCTGGCCTTTTACCGACACCTATTGACATCTTATGACATTTGCTGTAAATTGATGTCATCCGTTTTTCATTAATACTGGATTAACAGGAATTTCCCATGCAACTGACAGTTCATGATGTGGCTACATATTTCAATGTGTCCGAAAGGACCGTCTACCGCTGGATAGACCAGCAGATAATACCGGCGTACAAGATCAACGACCAGTTCCGGTTCAACAGGGCCGAACTGCTTGAATGGGCTACTGCGCAGAAGCTGAACGTGTCTCCGGAGATCTTCGAAACCCCGGCTGCCGACGAGAATGCCGTTCCATCGATCGCCGAATCCGTGAAGTCCGGTGGAATATTCTTCCGGATAGAAGGTGCCGACAAGAAGACTGTGCTAAAAAATGTCGTCGACATAATGAAACTTCCTGAGAACATCGACCGGAGCTTCCTTTTCGACGTACTGCTTGCCCGCGAGAACATGGCATCGACAGGCATCGGCGAAGGGATAGCAATCCCCCATGTCAGGAATCCGGTGATACTGAACGTCAACATCCCTGTGATAACCCTCTGTTTTCTTGAAAGGCCAATCGATTTCGGAGCGCTGGACAAGAAGGACGTGTTCTGTCTTTTCACACTGATATCCCCTTCCCCGCGCATCCACCTGCAGCTGATCTCGAAGCTCGCGTTCGCGCTTAAAAATCCAAGCGTCCGCAAAGTCCTTGAAAAGCCGGGAACCCGCGAGGAAATACTCAAGGAACTCGAGAAGGCTGAAACGAAGGTCATGCACAAATGAAACTCCTCCTGGCAGGCCTCTTCATTCTGATGATATCCTCATTTGTTCCTCTTTTCTCCGGAAGGAGGAGCCGTGTCGCCGCACTTTCCGTGGCCTCAGGAATATTCTGCTGCCTGCTTCTTTCGTCCGGAGTGTGCATCGACAGCCTGTTCACCGGGAACTCGTTCGACATCGCATACCGCATGCGGCTGCCGTTTGCGTCATTCTCTCTTGGAATCGATCCGCTCAGCGCGTTCTTCCTTCTTCCACTTCTTCTGCTATCGGCACTATGCGCCGTCTATGGCGTCGCATACATGGACAAGAAAAATTCCGAAGACTCATCGGGAACCAGCTGGTTCTTCTTCGGCATGCTCGTCCTTGGGATGTCGCTCGTCGTCGTCTCCCGCAACGGCGTGCTCTTCCTGATCGCATGGGAAGTCATGACCCTCGCATCATTCTTCCTGGTGACCCATGACAACCAGAAGAAATCAGTGAGGAAGGCCGGTTGGATATATCTCGTCGCCTCGCACATCGGAGCGGCTTTCATTTTTGCGACTTTCGCAATACTGGGAAGACATTCCGACACCCTTGACTTCGCCGCCTTCCAGACGATAACTACCGGCACAACCATCTCAACCGTGCTTTTCATCTCAGCACTGCTTGGTTTCGGTTCAAAGGCCGGATTCATCCCGCTGCATATCTGGCTTCCCGAGGCCCATCCGGCCGCACCCAGCCATGTCTCTTCGCTCATGTCCGGCATCATGATAAAACTCGGCATCTACGGTTTTCTCAGGACGCTCACATTCCTCGGAGATCCCCCGCTCTGGTGGGGCGTGACGCTGATCATAATCGGCGCCAGCTCGGGAATACTCGGAATACTTTTCGCACTGGCGCAGCAGGACATTAAAAGGCTGCTCGCTTATTCCAGCGTTGAAAACGTCGGCATCATCGCCCTCGGCATCGGCATGGGGCTGGTCGGAATCTCCTGCGGGGAACCTGTCGTCGCCATCCTCGGATTCGCGGGCGGACTGCTCCACGTGATCAACCACTGCATCTTCAAGGGCCTGCTCTTCCTCGGAGCCGGAGCCGTCATGCATGAGACTGGCACGGGCAGGATCGAGGATATGGGAGGGCTTGTCAAAAAAATGCCCGCCACAGGAATCTGCTTCATGACGGGTTCCGCTTCAATCTGCGGACTTCCGCCCTTCAACGGTTTTGTCGGCGAGTTCCTGATATTCCTGTCCGCGCTTTTCGGCATCACCACTGGAATGATACCCCTTTCGTCCTGCTCGCTTGTCGTGATCATCGCGCTTGCATTGATAGGGGGGCTCGCCACAGCGTGTTTCTCGAAGGCAGTAGGGATAATCTTCCTCGGCGAACCGCGTTCCGCATGCACTGGGCACGCCAGGGATCCGGATACCGCCATGACCGTTCCAATGATCATCCTTGCCGTCCTCTGCCTTGTCATAGGGCTTTCAGGAGCATCGGCTGCAGTGATGACGGGCACAACTGTTTCAACGGTATCCGGGCTTTCGATGACCGCCTGCGCCACGGGTCTCAAGGCTGCAGCCTATCCTCTGACCGCCATCGCCATGCTCTCTTCGCTCCTGATCATCCTCGGTGGATTCCTTTTCACATTGCGGAGGTCCATGCCTCGTGGCCACATTGAATCCAAGGGACCGACCTGGGACTGCGGCTACGCCAAACCCGAAGCGAGGATGCAGTATACTTCCTCCTCATTCTCACAGCCCATTACACATCTTTTCGCATCGTTCCTGAAAACAAAGACAAAACTGCCCGAAACTTCCGCAACCTTCCCTGCGGAAAAGAGCTTCTCAGCGGAAACGCCTGACTTCTGGCAGGAATATATTTTTCGTCCTGCAGTAATGTTCTTCAATAGCCTGTCGGCCATCGTGGCCAGGACTGATACAGGGAGAATCCACATATACATCCTCTATATAATAATAACGGTACTAATCCTCCTAATGTGGAACTTCTTCAAATGACGGATTTCAGCACATTATTGCTCAGGGCCCACGTGGCTTTCCTCGTGGCGCTCATCCTTGCCCCGCTGATACCCGGAATAATAAACAGGATGAAGGCGGTTTTCGCGGGAAGGCAGGGCCCCCCCCTGCTCCAGCTCTACTATGATTTATTCAAACTGCTCCGCAAGGGCACGGTCTACAGCAGTACGACCAGCTGGGTTTTCAGGATGGCGCCAATCGTAAGCCTTACCGCGGCATTGGGAGTCCTGATGATAATTCCATGCACTGGTGCGTCGCCGGCAATGATCTCGTTCCAGGGCGACATAATACTTTTCGCATATCTCTTCGGAACCGCCAGGTTCTTCACCGTTACTGCGGCTTTAGACACAGGTTCAAGCTTCGAGGGGATGGGCGCGAGCCGGGAAGTGCTGTATGCCGCCCTTGCAGAACCCGCATTCCTCATTGCGCTATCGGCCCTTGCATGCCTCAACAACAGGATCAGCATCACACAGATATTCACCAGCGCAGCTGAAAACCCCTTCTCGAACATCGCAGTGATCCTGCTGGTCGCAGTCACACTTGCCATCGTGCTCCTCACGGAGAACTGCAGGGTCCCAGCCGACGATCCCAACACCCATCTCGAGCTGACAATGATCCACGAGGTCATGGTACTCGACTACAGCGGTCCGGACTTCGCCTACATCCTCTATGGAAGCGCCCTGAAGCTCTGGGCATTCGCGGCCATCCTCGTCGCGATCATCCTGCCAGTCAGGACAGGTTCGTTCATACTTGACTCAACCGTCTTCGTCTTCGGGATTTTCGCCGTGGCTGCGGCAGTAGGCGTGGTCGAATCGATCATGGCCAGGTTCAGGCTGGACAAGATCCCGAAGATGCTCATCGCCGCCGCCGCGCTTTCCGCAACAGCCCTCATTCTAACATTGATAAGAGGATGACATGAACATAGCAGATTCAATAATGATACTACTGATCCTGACCAACCTGAGCCTGCTTGCATCCAGCCGCCTCAACGCATGCATCAAGACCGTGGCATTCCAGGGCATCATCGTCGGACTGCTCCCGCTGATTGCGACCACAGGCCCTCTTACAATATATTCATACCTCCTTGCGCTCCTGATCGTCACGGTAAAAGGAATGCTGTTCCCCTACCTGCTCAAACACACGCTCAGGTCCGCCAACGTCCGCCGCGAGATCGAACCTTTCATCGGATATGGCGCATCGATAATAATCGGAGTGGTTGCACTTGTCATATCATTCTGGCTGACCAAGCACATCCCGTTCCACGACAAGATTCTTTCAGCGACCGCGCCGGCAGTCGCGTTCTTCACGATATTCTGCGGCCTCTTCCTGATAGTCAGCAGGGTCAAGGCGCTAACGCAGGTCATGGGCTACATCGTCTTTGAAAACGGCATTTACATTTTCGGTTCCGCCATGCTCATCGAACAGAGCTTCCTCGTTGAACTCGGAATCATACTCGACGTCTTCGTCGTCGTGTTCATAATGGGGATAATGATGTTCCATATCAGCAGGGCGTTCGACCATATCGACACCGACAGGCTTGGGGAGAAGAAGTGAAGACATAGGGAGGATGGCTGGATGATTGGATTAATGGATGATTGGGTTTGAGTTAGAAGGAGTAATTAAAATTTTTATTTGCAGTAATCCATCAATCCAGATATCCAATAATCCATTGGGCGACATTGAAATTATAAAGGAATTGACATGATTCTGGCATTGTTAATACTGATACCTGCGGCCGGCGGGCTTGCGGGATTCTTCATAACACAGGTATTCCTGAGGAGGACGCTGCTACTTGCAGCGGCCGTGGCCCATACTGCGCTTACAGCCTTCTGCTGGCTCTACCATCCTGACTCCATCATGTACGGCTGGCTCGACCTCGATGCAGCCGGACTTCTTTTCATGACAGTCTCCAGCGTCCTGTTCCTTGCCGCTTCAATATATGCCATTGGATATCTGAAGCACGAACCAAAGGAACAGCAGGATTCCGATGAAGGATTCTTCTTCACAAACACACCTGAAAACATCTTCATCGGATGCCTTCAGATATTCCTGTCGACGATGACGCTTGTCTGCCTGAGCCAGCACTTCGGCATGCTCTGGGTAGCAATCGAAGCCACGACGCTCGCCAGCGCACCTCTCATCTATTTCCACCGCCACCACAGGTCCCTCGAGGCGACATGGAAATATGTGCTGATATGTTCTGTCGGAATCGGACTCGCCCTGCTCGGTACATTGATGCTGACAGTGTCCGCGTCCGCCATCAAGAACAACCTCATGCTTCCAGAGCTTCTCGAGAACAGCGCCCTCATCAATTCACCCTGGCTCAAGGCGGCATTCCTCCTCTTCATCGTCGGCTACGGTACAAAGATGGGGCTCGCCCCCATGCACACCTGGCTGCCCGGCGCCCACAGCGAATCACCGTCGCTGGTTTCAGCGCTCCTATCCGGCGCGCTGCTGAACTGTTCATTCCTCGGCATACTGAGACTGCACCAGGTATGCGTATTCGCGGGAGAATCCGAATTCAGCGGCAACCTCCTGGTCTGGTTCGGACTTTTTTCAATGGCTGTCGCCGCATTCTTCATCATCGCCCAGAAGGATTTCAAGAGGATGCTCGCCTACTCCAGCGTCGAGCACATGGGGATACTCTCGCTTGGAGTCGGCCTCGGAGGAACTGCGGTTTTCGCATCGATGTACCATCTGATCAACCACTCGCTCACAAAAGGCATGCTCTTCCTCGCAGCCGGAAACATCATCGCCTGCTACAAGACCAGGAACTCTTCGGACGTCAAAGGCATACTGAAGAGGATTCCGGCGACAGGCCTGTTATGGACCGCCGGTCTTTTCGCCATCGCAGGCTTCCCGCCGTTCGGACTTTTCATAAGTGAATTCACGATCTTCAAGACCGCGTTCGACCAGGGGCATTTCTTCATATCCGCAATTTATCTGGCGCTTCTGTCCGCAATATTCGCAGGGATGGCCTACATAATGTTGAACATGTCGCAGGGCGACAACGGCACCAGCAAGGAAAAGGAGTCCGCCCTCACCATCATCCCGCCTGCGATTCTCGGAATCGCAACGCTGGTCCTCGGCCTCTACATTCCCGACTTCCTTTTAAATGTACTGAATGAAATCTCAGCAATCTTCGGAGCGTTATAATGGAACTTTCACCATACATGAATATTTTCAACGGCGAAACAGTGAAGCTTGAAAGAGTGCCGGTCCTGGATATCGAGGAGTTCAGGGAGACGCTGGTGGTGCTTACAGGAAAGAACGGACGGATCTCGTCGATGTTCGGAATGCCGGTGGAATACAACATGATAAGGATTTTTGCGATTGTCGCAAAAGACCTGCAGGGAAACCTCTGTCTGCTGTCGACCGAAGTCGGAGACACCTACAAGTCATTCACGCCGGACTGCCCCCAGGCCCACTGGTTCGAACGTGAAATCGCCGAGCAATGGGGTGTCATTCCAGCTGGACATCCCTGGCTCAAACCCATACGCTTCCACAAGGCATACTCGGAGGAAAGGGATGCCTGGAAACGGAAAGCTGACAACGAGATCCTGCCAGGCGTAACTGATTACTACAAGGTCACAGGCGAGGAGATCCATGAAGTCGCAGTAGGCCCCGTCCATGCTGGAATAATCGAGCCGGGCCATTTCCGTTTCCAATGCCATGGAGAGACGGTATTCAACCTTGAGATCTCGCTCGGATACCAGCACCGCGGCATCGAAAGGAAGCTTGTAGGCGGACCCGATATTAAAACGGTCCATTACATGGAAACCGCGGCAGGGGACACGACCATAGGACATGCGACGGCATACTGCGAAGCCCTCGAATCCCTCTCAAAATGCAGCGTCCCGCTCCGCGCCCAGGCGATACGCGGGATACTTCTCGAACTCGAACGCCTGGCAAACCACACCGGCGATCTTGGCGCACTTGCCAGCGACGTCGCTTATCTGCCCACCTCATCCTTCTGCGGAAGGATACGCGGCGACTTTCTCAACATCACCGGCCTGATCTGTGGAAACCGCTTTGGCAGGAATGTTGTCAGGCCCGGCGGAGTGATGTTCGACATCGATGATGCAATGAAATCCGAGATACTGAAAAGACTCGATGCCTCCTTCAAGGACACGGAAAACGCGGTTGATCTGCTCTGGGACAATCCCTCGGTACAGAGCCGTTTCGAGGAATGCGGAAAACTCAGCAGGGAACTCTGCATGCAGATCGGGGCCGTGGGTCCGGCGGCACGCGCCAGCGGAATCGAGCGCGACGTCAGGTACGATCTTCCATCTGGAATTTTCAGGTTCTCTCAGATCTCAGTTTCGACCTACCATACCGGAGACGTGTTCTCACGCGCCTTCGTGAGGATGCTCGAGATCAGGAATTCAGTCAAGTACATCCGGGAACAGCTGGAAAACCTGCCGGAAGGGAAAATACTGGAGGAATGCGGTAACCTCGAACCCGATTCGCTGACAGTCACGCTTGCCGAAGGCTGGCGCGGCGAGATATGCCATACGGCGATCACCGACTCGAAAGGACATTTCGAACACTACAAGATAGTGGATCCGTCCTTCCACAACTGGTTCGCCCTGGCAAATGTCCTGAAGAACGAACAGATATATAATTTCCCGTTGTGCAACAAGAGTTTCAACTTGTCGTACTGCGGGCATGACCTGTAAATAAAAGGCACAAAGTATATAGAAGGCACAGAGGCACAAAGTTTTGGAAGGGAATCCAAAAGAAAGAAAAAGGCACAGAGGCACAAAGTAGTAAATCAAGAAAATGTATAAAATTAAATAACGGGGGAAAGAGAGAAGTGAAAACGTATAGGGATTTGATCGTTTGGCAGAAAGCAATGAGCTTCGTTACGGAAGTCTACAAGTCTACCGCTGATTTCCCAAAAGAGGAAATCTATGGTTTGACAATGCAAGTAAGACGAAGCTCAGTATCAATTCCCAGCAATATAGCTGAAGGATATGGAAGAAATTCAACTGGAGACTATATGCGTTTCCTCCAAATATCAATGGGATCTATATTCGAAGCCCAGACCCAGCTGGAAATATCCTTCAACCTCGGATTCCTGGAAAAGAAATCTTTTGAGAGGATTTATGAATCATCCCGTGAAATTGAAAGAATGCTCAGCAGTTTATGCGATAAGATAAATCAGTCAAAGCAATAGGCACAGAGTATATAGAAGGCACATAGGCACAAAGTGTTTTGAGTTCCAAGAAGGCACAGAGTTTTAGAAGGCACAGAGGCACAAAGTGTTTTGGGAAGGCACAGAGTTTTAGAAGGCACAGAGGCACAAAGTGTTTTGGGAAGGCACAGAGTATATAGAAGGCACAGAGGCACAAAGTGTTTTGGGAAGGCACAAAGTGCCGAAGGTAAAGAAAATGAATAAAATAATAAATTATATTAAAAACTCTGTGCCTTTGTGCCTCTGTAACTTTGCCACTGTTGAAAACTCTGTGCCTTTGTGCCTCTGTAACTTTGCCACTGTTGAAAACTCTGTGCCTCTGTGAAAACTCTGTGCCTTTGTGCCTCTGTAACTTTGCCACTGTTGAAAACTCTGTGCCTCTGTGCCTCTGTAACTTTGCCACTGTTGAAAACTCTGTGCCTCTGTGCCTCTGTAACTTTGCCACTGTTATAAACTCTGTGCCTCTGTGCCTTTGTGCCTCTGTCACTTTGCCACTATTAGAAACTCTGTGCCTTTGTGCCTCTGTAACTACTGGAGAATTTCAATGCTGAAAGAGATTGCAGCTCGTATAAAACAAGGATACAGGACGGCTCCGTTTCCCAGCAGGGAAATGAAGATGCCGGAACGCTATCTCGGACTTCCGATAATTGACAGGAAGAAGTGTGATGGCGCCAACTGCATGAAGTGCGTCAACTCATGTCCCGTCTCCTGCATCACAAAAACCGACAAGGGAGTCACGATCGACCTCGGCATCTGCATCTTCTGCGGTGAATGCGCGAGGGCATGTTCATCAGGCACAATCAGCTTTTCAAGGAACTATGCGATGTCGGTGAACAACAGGGCGGACCTGAAGCTTGAAGGCAAGACATTGAAGCTTGCGAAGGCGCTTGAAGACAAGTCAAAGGCTATCTTCGGACGTTCCCTGAAGCTGCGCGAAGTCAGCGCCGGCGGATGCAACGCATGCGAAGCCGACACCAATGTGCTCAACACTCTGGCATGGGATCTTGGAAGGTTCGGCATACAGTTCGTAGCTTCACCGCGCCATGCCGACGGACTTCTCATCACCGGTCCTGTCACAAAAAACATGCTTCTCGCCCTGAAGAAAACATATGATGCCGTCGCCGAACCCAAACTTGTTATTGTCGTCGGCGCATGTGCGATCTCCGGTGGAATCTACAAGGGGCATCCCGAGACTAAGAACGGCGTTGAGAACATGGTGCCGATCGATCTCTACATTCCCGGATGCCCTCCGCATCCCGCAACGATCCTCGACGGCCTGCTGCGCCTGCTGGGAAGAATCGAGTAGCAAGTAGGTACGGGCTTCAGCCTGTAGCATTCTTGAATTCCTGGTACAAGCTAAAGCATGTACCTACTTCAAATGCCCATAGACGAGAATAATAGTAATTAATATTCCGGCTGAAGCCGGTACTCCAAGCGCGTTAGTCCTGCAGACCAAGAGTTGCAGTCATATTACAAACTCTATTTTTCCACTTGGCCTCAATATCTATCTAAACAACGCGTTAATTTTACAGACCGAGGTTCGTACTCAGGAAAAAGGCGCTGTGAGTACCGCCTTTAGGCGGAAGAATTATTGTATCGGCACGTTCTTTGATTTCCAAGAGGAGCGCCGGTCTCCAGGCCGGCTTCTTGCCGACCTGGAGGTCGGCGTTCCTCTTAGAACAAGAACCCCGAGTCCTTCGGAGGATCAAGAAAAGATGGGACAGCCTAAAGGCCGTCCCTACTTCTACTTCACGAACGCCGCGACTGCGACATTAATCTTCCTGGCGTTGTCCAGGGTGACAGTGACCAGCTTCGTGAGGACATCCCCATACTTGCCGTCGTCAACCAGTACGGCATCGCCGTCCGCGATCTTCGCAAGAAGCTCTAGCTGTTCTGATGCCGCCAACGAGATGTTTGATGGAGTTCCGCCCTCGTCGGGATCATTGAGCGAGGCAATTGCAACTATCCCGATCTTCCCGGATCCGATGTCGGTCTTTTGCATGTCGTCGATGATGCCGAGTATCTTCAGTTTATCCAGGACAACGACCTTCTTCGATGATTCCACATGCACCACGAACGGCACCGCAGAAAGCGCCAGATTCGCAGTCGTGTCGTTTCCGACTCCCGCGCCTTCCACGCCGTAGAAGAACATATAGAGTCCTTCATCGAGCTTGGCTGCGAGCTTCGCATCATCCTTCGCTTTTGCGATCGTATAGTCAATCCACATTGTCGCATAGTCGCCATCTATCGGATCCTCGTCCCAGCCGTTGCGGGTGTCGAGGAAGTTCTGCAGGCCGGCGATGTGAACCATGTCAGCGTCCTCCACTGGGCTTGCCGGAATGTACGCGGACATGTCGAATGTTGCATCAGAGGTGCCTTTCCTGGTTGCTACCGTGTGGCTCGCGGTGCCTTTAGCGGTGTCAGGCATTGTCGTAAAGAAGAAGTCGAACGTATGTTCACCCTCGGAGTTGATCAGGGCCGAATAAGCAAAACATCCCTTCGCATCGGTCTTCGTCAGGGAAGTTGTCAACCCAGTAACAGGATTTCTGACCTGGACAACCATGCTGGGTATTCCTGCCTCAACTTCATCAACCACCTTGCCCTTGAAGACAGCCGTGAACGGAACCGCAAGATCATTTGCAGGAACCTGGGTGAGAACTATGTCGGTCACGGAATAGCATTTCACCGTCAGCGTGACGTTCGAGTATGCCGTCGTCCCATAGAGCAGGAAATACCATGTTCCGGACGCTGGATTGCTGACCGTCAGTATTTCAGTCTTGGCTACCAGGTTCTCTACAGCCTTCGCCCCGTACGACGCCTTCGTCGGGAAGTTTGCGAACTTCGCAAACAGATCACAGTCATTCGCGGTTCCAACTGAAGGCGGAACCCCGTTGAGGGTTGCAACCAGCCTGGTAGTTCCCATTGGAACATCGGCGGAGAAGTACAGCGAGTGATACTTCTCATCGCTTTGGCTTGCCGTAGGAGTCCCATCGACCGCGATTCCAGTAGCGGTTGGATTGGGCTTGCCTGTCGTCATCTTGCCGATCGCGCCGGCCAGACTGAAATCGCTGTCATACTTATGCACAAACGGGCTGCCAGATCCGTACTTCGCCTTCACCTTGTAATAGTAGAGTTTATCGACGTCCGCTGAAGTGTCCTCGTATTCCAGCACCGCGACTGCGTCGCCAACCTTAACCTGGTTCAGAATGAATTTTGTGTCAGTATAACGGTAGACGTCATAAGCTGTTGCGCCTGGGACTGCGGCCCATGTCACAATGATCCTGTCCGAATACGTCCCGTTGCTTGCGGTGATTGTCGCCGGCCCCTTCTTCGACAGGTAGCCGTCGTTGAACTTTACGCCTACCACCCCGGGCCCGTTGGAATTTCTCGCGCCGATCCAGTAGTAGTATTTCTTTGCGGTATGAACACCCTTCGCATCCACCTCGGGCAATATCTTATCTCCGTAGTCGTCGAAGAACAGAGCGGAAGTCTCACCGACTAAAGTCCTGGCTCCGGTCGCAGTCTCAGCCCTGTATATCTCATAGACTGACGCCCCGACAACCTTCGTCCACGTCACGCGGATCCTGTCGAAGTATGTGCCGTCAGATGCCAACGGCGCTCCGGGGGCCGGCGGGTTCTTCATGATGTAGCCGGAGTTGAGGGCGCTGGGCTTTCCGGTGCCCTTCGGATTAATCGCCTTCACGAAATAGTAGAAAGGCTTTCCGGGATCTTCGTCAGTCACCACCGTTGACTTGTCCTCGAACACGTTGTCATATGTCTCTCCGATTTCGGTCGCTCCTGTCAGTGAGTTCAAGGTGTTCCTCGACACCAAGTAGCTTGTAGCACCCAGCGTCGCCGTCCACGTCACCACTATCCTGTCGGAGAACAGTCCGTCGCTCGCTTTCACTCCTGAAGGCGCGGCAGGAACCGCAGTCTGCTTGCTGTATTTCGCCATCACGGACACTCCGGTGTAGTTGCTGCGGCCGTAGAGTATTATCTTCCAGGTTCCTGCAGCCGGATTTGCGAACTGCGCAAGAGCGGCGCTGCCGCCGCCTATGACGCGCTTGACGGTCTCACTGGCTGGGGGTGGATTCAAAATATCGAAATCGCAGTCTCCGGTTCCGCCGGAAACCTTGATCTCAAGCAGGGTCTGGGCGTCTGGAACTGTGATTGAATAAATCTTGACCGAACCGGCCGCGCCTGTCGCAAGCATCGCCGTACCGCTCTTGAGCTGAATTACATTCGACAGCATTGTTGTGGTCTTTCCTTCCACGGCTCCGCTGAAGCTGCTGCAGGTGCCGGTCGCATCATACGCACGGACCCAGTAGAAGTAGTCGTAGTAGCCGGCGGCCGTGAACTCGTCCGTGTAACTTGTGACGGCACCGATGTCGGCTATCTGGTCGGCAAGCCCGAGATCGTTTGTGCTGCAGCGGAAAACCTCGTAGCCTGTGGCGACGCCGGTTGCGGGCAGATCCCAGGTCAAAACAATCTTCTTGTCGGCGGGATCCCCGGCCACGGCGGCAAGAGTCAACGGTTCAGTTATGCTATTGTCATTGTATGTGATGGTCAGGTTCGCTCCGGTGAAACCTTCATAGGCGTGGAGCATTATGTACCAGTCCCCGTCAAGACCGTCATACATCGTCAGACTCTCGGTGTTGTTGCCGCCATTCGTAGACTTGGCGGTATACAGCTGGAAGGTCGGGACATCGCCGTTCATCACATAGAGATCGCAGTCACCGGTGAATCCGCCCAGTTCCACCTTCAGGTAGTTCTGTCCGGCGAAATCGCGGATCTGGTAGTACTTCTTCTCGCCCTGGGACAGGTCTATCGGCCCTATCACAGTGCCGCTAGCGAGGAAATCCGCGGTGACATTGATGTCGGCCAGCACATCCACGTCCTGGCGTTCATACGTAATCACACCATCGCTCCAACCCATGAAGAAACAGTCGGCATCTGGGCCTGCTGTCACTGCCGTACCATCGCTTCCATGCGCCACAAGTTGGCTGACATCTCCGGTTATCGAACCATTTGCGCCAGCCGTGTACGTCAGGGTATGCCCGGTGGTCACTGAGAATGTGTCGGAAACACCTCCTATTGTCAGAGTGACCTCGACCGTAGTGTAGGTTGCTGCGGCGCTTTTCACGCGGACCATGACGGAGTCATTCAAGCGCACGGTCCCCGCATCAGAAGTCCAGCTTCCGCCATTGATCTGGTACTCGCCGCCGGTGACATGAATTTCCGCCACATGGTGGATGCCTGTGACCGTCACTGCATTGGAATCAGTAAGGATATTTAGAGGTGCGCCGGTCTGGTCGACAAATGCAAATGCCTCCGGCACCATATCTATTCCATATTTCGCGATCAGATAGCTCTCGACCCTCTGGCGGTCGGAATCCGACAGAGGAGTATTATATACGATCACTTCCGCGACATCGCCGTTGAACTGGCGCGGGAATGCCTCCAGCGACTTGCTGCCGACAGTGAACGTCCTAGGCTCAGGACAGCTGATATCATTGAGATCGGTGGTTTGCAGGCTGTTCACGCCATTCAAGTATGATGTATAGCTGGTATTGTTAACGTAGACCCCGGAATGTATCTGGTAGGCGCTTGACGTCAAAGGCTGCCAGTTGGCAAGGCCGAACTGGTTGGTATTGTCAACAAGCTGCTGTAATACATAGCTTATATTACTACCATGCTCGTAGTCAATGATGTCGGCATGCGTCTTCTGGGTTGCTCCAGGCTTTGTAACTACGAACATGCTAAAGTTCGCAGTTCCCTGGAGAAGCGTGATCGCCCCGGCCGTCTGCAGATAGTCGTTGTCACCGTCAAACCTGATCGCCGGCTCTCCATTAACGGCATCCGAAACCAGCAAGGGCTTCTTTGCGCCATCCCCCTGTCCTACGTCGAAACCGTTGCCGCTCCTGTCCTCCCAGCTGCTGATCAGGCCTGAGCCATCCTTTGTAATTCCAGTGTCAGCCTTCAGCCAGAGACGTAGGCCTGATGCTGGAAGATCGCCGGCCACCTCCGTGACCTCCGACGCGGAAAGCGCGCGGTTGTAAATCCTCACATCGTCGACGAGACCATTGAAATCATATCCCGACAAAACGTTTATTCTGCCAATATTTACCCCGCCGGTCAAGACTGTGTCCAGCGCTGGGGGCCACGCAGCAACTACGGTCAACAGCTCCTCTTTTCCATCCACAAAAAGTTTCAGTGATGAGCTCCCCCATATCGCAGCCACATGATGCCATGAATTATCATTGATGACAGTCTCAGCATGTGAACCGCTGTTGTAGTTTTCCACATGAAAGCGATTATTATACATTCCGAGTGAAAATCTCTGATTTGAACCATTGCTCCCGTAGCTGAAAAAGTATTTTTCTCCAACCTGGCTTGTCTTTATCCACAGAGATATGGTCCTATCGCTGTTTCCAGCAGGGAACGAAGAATCACTGGCTGAGACATAATCGCCAGCCCCGTCAAAGCTGAACGCCTGTCCATCCAGGCCGTTTGCGAAAGTCGCACCGTCCTGCATGGTTCCATCATGTCCGCCGATGATGTCCAGGGCATTGTCCTCCGCCTGCCACCAGGCGATCAGGCCGTTGGCATTCGGATCATCCGCGTCTGCCGTCGTTACATCGAAACCGGCGGATACGCCGCCAATAGTCAGCGTTGCGGTCGTCTTCGTCGAATTGCTTGCGGACGAGGTCTGACGCACCTTCACCTTGTTGTTCAGGCTCAATTCGCCGGAAAGGTTTGTCCATGCGCTCCAGTTCGCACCGCCATCGGTGGATACTGAGTATTCGCCGCCTGCGATGCTTATTTCTGTCGATGCATTTATGCCGGCGACAGTGATCGGGCTGGAGACGATTAATGTGTTTGGAGGCATCCTGTCCTGCGCGGTGAAGATGAATGCATCGGGCGTCGTGTCGGCCTGTTCATACATATTTGCGATTTCCGCGGCGGACATTCCACGGCCATGGACCTCGACCTGGTCTATGAGACCGCTGAACCTGAGATCGCACTGGTCGGAATTTGCATTAAGCCCGGTAAATTCGCTGCCGATCTTAAG
Organism: Lentisphaerae bacterium GWF2_50_93; assembly: GCA_001804815.1. Taxonomy (GTDB): domain Bacteria; phylum Verrucomicrobiota; class Lentisphaeria; order Victivallales; family GWF2-50-93; genus GWF2-50-93. The sequence goes on along the minus strand of MHBI01000087.1, from coordinate 48,259 downwards.
AGATGAAGCCGAGGTTTCAATGTTTCCATGATCTGCAGAGGCGACTTCCGAGCCATTCTTGTAGAGCTTGTATGTGGAACCATTTCTGGTGACGGCAACATGGGACCATTGATTGATGCTTATTGTTCCAACAGCCGAACGCGGCATTTCCCATACTCCGGCACCACCAAAGCTCATTGCTCCATCAGGATATACGTATAATGACCATCCGCTAAAGGCGGGAAAGATGGTTGCCTTGGTAATTATCGTTGATGCAGAAGCTCCGGTCCGTTCCAGAGTCGACGGCTTTATCCATGCGCTGATAGTGAAGTTCCCAGCTCCGCTGTTGAAGTTGAAGACATCGTCCGAGCCTGCATCCATATAATCCCCTGTTCCTGCCAGGCTGAACGCCTGTCCAATCCGGCCTGTTGCAAACGACGCGCCATTCTGCATCGAACCATGATGGCCGCCGACGCTGTCCAAGGCATTGCCATCACCCTTCCACCAGGAGATCAGGCTGCCCAGCGGTGCGTCGGAGTCTGCGACGATCGCGGCTCCATTGTAAAGGGTACCGATGTTGCTGTCCGGTGAAGAATCGTCAGCAGTGGCTGAGCCTACAGCGTCATTGAACGGCCAGTATGCAACAAGTCCCGCCTCATCGCCAACTAGGCTCCGGTTCAATGCAAATTTTATCTGCGACTCGGTGCGGGCTACGTTCCATATCCGGATCTCATCCATGCGGCCGTTGAAATTGTTGTTGTTGGTCCAGGGAGCTTTTCCTGTATAGAGAGGAAGGTCGGACGTCCTCAGGGGTGTGGACAGGGCAATTGAATCCTCCAATTCCCCGTTGATGTATATCCTCAAGGTTTCCCCGTCGTAGACGCCGGCAACATGGGTCCATATATCCAGCTGGATATCGCTGGTGGAGGCGACACCGACTTCGCCGCTCCCCTCAGGCGCCACATTGAAGCTGATTTTGCCGGGGAAGCTACTGAAGTAGCTCGCACATATCCGGTAACAGTACCAAGGGTCATCATCGGCCGGATTGAACTGCTTGCCCAGGACCAGAGCCCATTCCTTGCAGCCTGCGGCCGGCTTGATCCAGGCCTCAGCCGTCATGGATGTGGTGACTTTCAGCTCATCGGAACTTGGCACGGCGATATAGCTGTTAGAGCCGGCCGTGAACTGCGCACAGTTGCCGGATCCGGCCTCTAATGTTGTGACATTGAAGCCTGCGCCAACACCGCCGACCGTGAGAGTTGCAGTGGTCGTTGTAGAATAGCTGGCCGACGAAGTCTGCCTCACCCTGACCTTGTCGTTCAGGCTGATGGATCCGGATGCGCTCGTCCAGTCGCCCCAGATGGAACCACCATCCGTGGATACCGCATATTCACCTCCGGTAATACCGATGGATGTGGCATAAGAAATGCCAGCGACTGTTATGACGTTGGATATGACGCTAGTGTTCCTTGGAACGCCAGTCTGCGCCGTGAAGTTGAATGCGTCAGGAACCATTCCGGACATGTCGGCGATTTCTCCTGCTGACAGCGCACGGCCGTAGACCCTGATATCATCAACCAGACCTGTGAAATCCCATCCCCCTCCGTTCACTCTGCCAATGTTAATCCCGTCGTTCAGAACCGTATTCATTTCCGTTGGCCATTCGACTATGACAGTGTTCACCTGTTCAACTCCGTCCACATACATTTTCAGTGAGGGACTTGCCCATACCGCAGTTATGTGGTGCCAGACATTATCATTGATGACCGTATTGCCCATCAAACCGCTACCGCTGTTTTCCGCATAGAGGTAATCCTTGACACCAAGCGAAAATCTCTGATTTCCGGCAGAAGTTCCATAACTGAAAAAATATTTGTCATATACGGCGGGTCCAGCCTTGATCCACATGGAAATAGTCCTGGCGCTGTTTCCTGCAGGGAACGAGGAATCACTCGCCGACACATAATCCCCGTCTCCATCGAAACTGAACGCCCTGCTTATCCTGCCATCTGCGAAATTCGCATTTCCCTGCATCGTCCCATTATGTCCGCCGATGCTGTCAATAGCGTTGTCCTCCGCCTTCCACCAGGCTATGAGCCCGTTCGCGTTCGGATCATCGGCTGCCGCCGTAGTGACATCGAAGCTGGCGGATACACCGCCGATGGTCAGTGTCGCGCTTGTCAATGTCGAATTAGCGGCCGAGGAAGTCTGGCTCACCATCACTAATGAATCCGGATTGACAAGACCTGCCGTGTTCGTCCAGGCACTCCAGTTCGAGCCGCCATCGGTGGATATCGAATATTCGCCGCCGGCAACGCTTATCGCCGACTGCACCGTTATTCCTGAAATCGCAACAGGTTCTGAAACAATTACTGTGCTTACCGGCATCCCGGTCTTTGCGGCAAAGCTGAACGCATCCGGCACCTGCCTGGACAAATCACCGACCTCTGTGGCTGTCAGTGCACGGTCGTAAAGGCTTACTTCGTCGATGAGCCCGTTGAAGAAAAATGTACCGCCGGCGCCGACGTGGGCGAAGGGACGGCTCCCGATATAGACCGGGTACTCGGTATGCATTCCAGGAGCGCCGACGTTTCCAGCACCCACCTGTGAACCATTGAGATATATTGCGGAGTTGCCGCTGGCGGAGTCATAGGCATACGCCACATGAGACCAGGTTCCAGCCTGGATAAGACCGGTGGCGGATTCAATGTGAGTTTCCGATTGTTCGGTAATATTTCCCCATAATTTGTTATCGGTCCATATCAATTCCGGACCGAACGCCGGCACTACGTCGCTTTCCCTGTTCCATTCAAACACCGCCATCAAAGCACTTACGTTTGGCTTGATCCATGCAGACATTGTGAAGCTTGTAACGTTCAGGCTGGCGTCTGCGGGAACACGTATCGCATCATCAGTGCCGTCGAGGCTGAAAGCCCTGCCAAATATGCCATTGGCATAAGTAGCGCCTGCGACCTCCGTTCCATCATTGCTTCCAACCGAGTCCTCGGCGTTGTCCTCGGCCTTCCAGGTCGAGACAAGTCCGGATAGAGGAGCAAGAGGAGCAGGAACGATAAATACCGTCAGCTGCCTCTCGATATAAAGATTGCTCTCATCGGTAGACCTTATACGTATGCTGTAATTGTTTTTCACATAGGAATTGAATATCGCGGCTGCCTTCAGGCTGTTTCCATCTATCGTGAAGGACGCATTGTCGTCGCTGCCGGTTCCACTGACAAGCGTATAGACGATGTCCTCGCCGACGTTCGAATGGACTGTCGAAAGAGTACCTACAAGAGTTCCCGCCGCCTGATGTTCAACAAGCGTATCGTTGCTGAGAGAAGTACTTGCGAAATTCGCAGTGAGCGAAGCATTGCCGGTGACATTCGTCAGCGTCAGCGGGTTCACAACGCTTGTGATCGTGCCAGTCCATCCCAGGAACTGGAATCCGCCGTCAGGAACCGCTGTCACCGCCGTTGCGTCCGCACCATGGTCAATTGCCTGACTATCATCTCCCGTCAGGCTTCCATGAGCACCTGCAGCAAATACAACTGAATATGTATTGATTGTGAAATTCGCAGTGACCGTGATATTTCCGGCAACGTTTGTATCAGTCCTCGGATCGGCAGTAGATGCGTCGCTCCAGTTCACGAAGTGGTAACCGACATTCGGATTAGGGTTAACCTGTGAGCCATTGGCGCCTCCATCAACTATCTGGGAAGCTATTCCACCAATCGAACCATTGGCATCAGCACTGTAGGTCAAAGTATAATCATTGTCAGTACATGTCACCGCCACCGTCTTATTGGCAACTGCGTCAAACCCATCGTCGGAAGAGGCATCATTTACCGAAACTGTAACTGTCGCAGCATGATCTCCAATCAAAGAATCATTGACTCCTGTTATTGTAACCGTCTGGGGAGCATTCCAGTTGGAGTTAGTGAAGGTAAGCGAAGACGGGCTGACTGTCGCCTGGCCAGTCGCCGAACTTGAAACGTCCAGCACGACATCTGATACAGGCTGGGCCGTCAGAACAACTGTGAACGTATCCTGTCCGCCGTTCTCGCCGATGGTCATGTTGCTCTTGCTCAGGGTCATTCCCGCGACATCGTCATTCGTGCAGGTGATGGCGACAATGCTGTTGGGCACATCGTCAAACGAATCGTCTGAAGAGGCGGTGTTGATGCTCACGGTCACATTGGCGGAATCAGTCCCCAGTTTTGAATCATTGACAGCTGTAACCGTCACTGCCTGTGGAGTATTCCAGTTGGCGTTTGTGAAAGTGAGTTGTGCCGGGCTGACAGTCGCTTCGTCGGTGTTCGAGCTTGCAACATCAAACACCACGTCAGTTGCGGGTTTCGCATTCAACACGACGTTGAAGGTATCGCTTCCTCCATTCTCCGCAACCGTGATCGCCTTCTTGCTGACATTGTATTTGGAATACCCAAGCTTAACGATCCAGAAGTCGTTACCTCCCCGGCCGTTTTCGCTCTTGTCTCCGGAAATGTTGGAAAGGGAGGCTCCGCCTAGGAAAACACAATTATCAGAAGTATAAATAGATTTACCTATCTCATCTTCAAGACTTCCTCCAATAGTCTTATCCAACTGCTTGTTTCCACCGGCATCAATTTTGACTATCCAAAAATCAGAGGCTCCTCTTGAATTCTCGGTCTTATCTCCAGAAATGTTCGACATGGAACTTCCACTGAGGAAATATCCTCCATCCGTTGACTGAATTACAGAAGAAAGATTATCATAATTAGTTCCACCATATGTCTTGTCCCAAATCTTATTGCCGACAGAATCAGTTTTAACCACCCAATAATCCATAAAACCTTTTGAACTTTCACTTTTATCTCCAGAGATATTTGACGAGGATTCACCAGCGAGGAAATAGCTTCCATCGGTGATTTGAATTATGGACCATAAATTATCGACGTCATTCCCTCCATAAGTCTTATCCCATTGTTTAAAGCCACTGGAATCAGCCTTGACAATCCAATAGTCGAAACCACCTCTTGAATCTTCGCTCTTATCCCCTGAAATATCGGAGGTTGACTGTCCAGATAAAAGGAATCCGCCATCCTTGGTTTCTATAATTGAAGCTGGATAATCAGCGCCATTACCGCCAATTGTCTTGTCCCAAATCTTGTTACCGCTGGAATCAATTTTAATGATCCAGAAGTCATAGCCGCCTTTTGCATTCTCTGACTTATCCCCTGAGACATTTGAATTTGAAGATCCGAAGAGCAGGAAGTTGCCGCCGGAGGTCTGGATTGCCTTGAAGCAAATATCATTATTGCTTCCACCATATGTTTTATCCCATAGCTTGTTTCCATTCGAATCAAGCTTTACCACCCAATAGTCAGTCAAACCATTGGAATTCTCACTTTTGTCTCCAGATATATTTGATGAAGATTCGCCGGCAAGGAGATATCCTCCGTCAGAGGTTTGAATCAAAGAGTGTAAACCATCATCATTGCTTCCGCCAAAAGTCATATCCCATTCCTTGTTGCCGCTGGCGTCAATCTTCACTACCCAGTAATCATTCAGCCCTCTGGAATTCTCGCTCTTTTCACCGGACATATTCGAACTGGATGGCCCACCAAGTATATATCCACCGTCAGAAGTCTGTATCATGGAATAAATCTTATCAGACAAAGCCCCTCCGAACGTCTTATCCCAGGCCATGTCCATCGGCATAGAGAAGAACTCATCATCCCTGCACGTGACTGAAACTGTCTTATTGGCAACAGCAATATAATTGGGAGGCGAGGATGGTTTGTTTACTGCAACCGTTATCGTAACCGAATGATTTCCCAGGACATCGTCATTTACGCCAGTGACGGTCACTTCCTGCGGTGTGTTCCAGTTTGCCGTCGTGAATGTAAGAGTGGCAGGACTGACAGTCGCCTGTCCTGCATCCGAACTCGATAAGTCAAACACTACGTTCGACGTCGGCTGTGTCGACAGGACCGCCGTGAAAGTATCCGTTCCTGCATTCTCTGATACGATCGAAGTGCTCTTGCTCAAAGTGAACCCCGGAGTATTGAGCGCAAAGTGGGCTATCACCCATGCATTGGCGCTCAGTGTTGCATTCGCGCTGGCGGAGTTCGTATCGTTGAAAGTGCAGTTGCCGGAAGTAGTCCAGTTCACAAAATAATAGCCTGCCCATGGAGTCGCAAGAATATCAACAGGTGTTTCTGTATCAACGGTATGCGGACCAGCCGTCGGAGTCGTGCTTCCGCCGCCGATATCAACGGCCATGGTAATTGTCGCAGTGTCATGTGCGAATGTCGCGGAAATGGTATGGGATGAGTTTACATTTGTAAACTCATAACTTGTGATATCCCCTTCTGAACTTCCATCGACAAGGACGTCCGCAACATGGTAATATTGATTTGCAGTGATAGTATATGTCCTGCTGTCACCTTCCAGAATGTTTATTGCGCCGGACGGCGCAATAGATCCGTTCGTTCCTGCGGATGCCGATATGACATGGTACGAGCTGCTGTTGAGCATCTGGAATTCTTCAGGAGCAAGCGCACGGTTGTATATCCTGACTTCGTCTATGCAGCCATCGATGAACCTGTTATTATACATGTCCCTGCCAATGTTGAGCGGGCTCGTGGTGGCTGGAATAGTTCCGGTCTTATAAACCCATTCCGCCCCTACTCCATCGACAAAGACATTGCCCTTCGTCCCATCAAAGACCGCTGTCACATAATGCCATTCGCCAATTGGAACCGCGACAGCGTTGGTCGTCAGATCCAGACCATCAATGATCAGGGCCACATTGTTTGTGCCCGAGACGAATTCAAGAGTGTACCCTGGACCAGAGGCGCTGTCTTCCTTATTAACTATCGGTTGAATTCCATTGGTGGAGTCCAGCTTGACCCAGGCACAGATCGTTATCTGGTTCGCGGGGCTGAGATCGGCGGCATGTGGCACTTCTATATAATTGTTGTCTCCGAAGGAATATGCCTTGCCCGGATCGGTCAAATGATCTGCAACAGAAGTGACAGTGCCATTAATTGTACCGTTGTGTCCGTTCCCGCTCATGTCGTTGGCGTTTCCGCTGAACGGATAATACGCGACAAGCCCGGAACTGATGTCGTTCGCCGCGAAATTCGCAGTCACGGACAATACGCCGGTGATATTGTCGGATCTAGGATTCTCGATGGAAAGATCACTCCAGTTGACGAAATGATACCCGGAATCTGCAACAGCAAATACAGGAGTGCTATCATACCCATAATACACATTCTGGGTCGTGTCGCCGCTGATAGAACCGTTTTCGCCTACCAGATAATTTACCGTGTAGCTGTTGATGTCGAAGTTTGCGGTGATGGCCAGGTCTTCGACGACTTCCTCAACAAGCAGCGGGTTTGATATGGAATAGAAGTTCGGTCCCGTCCAGTTCCTGAAGGTGTATCCGGTGCTTGCAACAGCCTCCACAGCCGTGCAGTCAGAACCATGGTTGACGTTCTGCGATGCCGTCCCACTGATCGTACCGCCCTCGAAGACGTTGAAAGCGACAGTGTGCTGGACAAGCGGATCCATGAGTTCGAACGCGCCGATGTCAGGCGCAGCATCAAGTTCCCTGTCATATCCATATCCGCGCTGGTCGTATGCGATATCAAGTACTATTCCCCTAGAGAGTATAAATGCTTCAAGAGCATCAATTGAACCGGTATTCCTTGCGTTGCTGCCGCTTGTGATAGCCATTGTCGGCGTCTCACCGCCATTGTCGGCAAGGGCTGCAAGTCCGGTTATCGCAGCTACGATATTGTTGTTGATGCCGTTGGTTATGGCATGGCCGCCGGTAGATGTTCCAATAAGATTAAAAGAACTGCCGACATTGCCGGCCCTTGTATCGATGGTAACAGAAGTCCCCTTATATATGTCAGGACCAAAAAAAGTCGCCCCTGTATGTGTGTTGCTTGCAATTACAGAGCTGTGGAAAGTTGCCGAATAATTCGCATCGGCTGGCATGCCATCGATGTTTTCAAGATATATACCACCGCATTTTCCATTTGCAGCTGTTGCAGCAGTCGCAACATTCGAGGACAAGGTTGAATTAAAAATAAAGAGAGGAGCAAACACCAATCCGGCAATATTCTTCATGCAGACAGCGCCACCATATGCGGACATGGAGCCAGTTGCCTCAGCAGTGTTCCCTGATAACGTACTTTGTATGAGCACTACATTTAAGAGGCTCGGTATTGTCGAACTGGGATGGGCGGTTCCATATATGGCACCGCCATAGACGGAATTCGCTCCGCTCAACACCTTGTTCCCGGTAAGAGTGCTGCATGTGATAACAAGATTCGATGTAATATCAGAAGGAGAATCCGCGAATATCGCACCGCCATACCGGGTCGCGTTATTGTTTTTGATGATGCAGTTCTCAATAACAACAGTTTTTTCCGCAGTATCTGCTCCATTGATGTATATTGCCGCACCGTCCTGTGCCGCTCCATTCTGGAGGGTCAGTCCGCTCAGGAAAACCTCGAGCGTGCCAGTTCCGGAGATCTTGAAGATCCTGCAGGCGTTGTTTCCGCTGATCACGACGTCTTCCGGGCTCATCGAGTCGAAATCGATGGACTTGTCGATGGTGATCTCGGAACTCAGGGTTATCGTGCCCAGATTATTGGCGAATCCGATCACGTCACCCGCAACAGCATCCGCTATCCTCTGTCTGAGGCTGCCCGCACCTGTATCGGCCGTGCTGGAAACTGTGAGCCCGAAGAAGTCGATCACAAGATCGTTCTTCGTGGAGTTCGTGATTGCCGCAGCATTCCCTCCGGTGAACGCGGAATCCTGGAATGCGATGGTGAGATTGGAAATATCGTCATTCTTGTCATGGGCTGCCGCGGAACCCCAGATTTGAATGGTTGCAGTAGTGTCGCTGGTCTTGATGATTGATGCTGTCATGCCCGCAGGGAGATTGCTTACCGTGACCTTACCGGTCATAGTAAAATCCTCATCCATGTTTGCAGCAAATGTGTCGCCGGTCAATGTCAACACCACCGGCATCGAATTGTCGACCATCCCGTTGTTCTGCTGGGATTCGATAAATGCAGTATTACTGTAAGTTATATTATTCCTTGAGCCATAGTAAGCAAATGCCCTACCTTCATTTTCTTCGGCGTTATCATAACAATCAGCCCCTACAATCACATCAGCGCAACCATCGCCGTTGACATCTCCGGCTGAAGCAACTGAATTACCAAAACGAGACTCTGCCTGATCTGATTCCGCAGTCCAAGCAGGAGTAGCTGAAAGTCCCGATGAAGAACCATTATAAACATACACCCTGCCTTCATTAATCTGCCCATTCGTGAATTTCCAGGCACTAACAATAATATCAGAGTAACCATCGGAGTTGATATCCCCTGCGGAAGCGACTGAGTAACCACAAAAAGCATATTCCTGATCTGACTCAGCAGTCCAACCGGGAGTGACTGAAAGTCCAGAAGCTGAGCCAAGAAAAACATATGCCCGACCTTCGCCAAGCTGCCCGTTGCTGTAATTGGATGCTCCCGCAATCACATCGGAATAGCCGTCACCATTGACATCTCCGGCTGACGCGACTGAATCGCCGAATTTAGCACCTATCTGATCTGATTCCGCTGTCCAGGCGGGGGTGGCTGAAAGTCCAGAAGCTGAGCCAAGAAAAACATATGCCCGACCTTCGCTGGCCTGCCCATTACTATAAAATGGCGCACCAACAATCACATCGGAATAGCCGTCATCGTTTATATCGCCTGCAGATGCAACTGATCCTCCAAACGCAGCATCGCTCTGATCTGATTCCGCTGTCCAGGCGGGGGTGGCTGAAAGTCCAGAAGCTGAGCCAAGAAAAACATATGCCCGACCTTCGCTGGCCTGCCCATTACTATAAAATGGCGCACCAACAATCACATCGGAATAGCCGTCATCGTTTATATCGCCTGCAGATGCAACTGATCCTCCAAACGCAGCATCGCTCTGATCTGATTCCGCTGTCCAGGCGGGGGTGGCTGAAAGTCCAGAAACTGAGCCAAGAAAAACGTATGCCCGACCTTCGCCAGCCTGCCCATTACTGTAATTAGATGCACCAACAATCACATCGGAATAGCCATCACCATTGACATCTCCAGCCGAGGATACCGAGCATCCGAAAAAGGCATCTGCCTGATCTGATTCCATAGTCCATGCAGGAGTAGCTGAAAGTCCAGTAGCTGAACCAAAATAAACATAGACCTTACCACTGGTCGCACCGTTGTCATACTCTATCGCCCCCACAATCACATCGGAATAGCCATCACCATTGACATCTCCAGCAGATGCTACAGACATACCAAATTCAGCAAAAGCCTTATTGGATTCAGCAGTCCAACTCGGTGAGCTTGCCAATGGATCAACTACGATTGGATAAACAGCAGAACTGTCATCTATTGAAACAGTTATACTTGACTGCTCGGAGTTGTAAACAAAGACAGATGGCAACTTGCTATTACGAGAATCGCGGACGCATAAGCCTCCTATCTTCAACACATCTGAGTTGACAGTGCTAAAAGTAATCTGATCATTGCTAGAGGATGATACTATCAGATCCGTAGATATCTGGGCGGAAAGTTTTAAGAGGCCCTTGCCTTGAGGCTTTTCTTTTATTGTAAATCCTTGCTCAATTCCTGCGCTTGAGTTCTTATACCATTCGACCAGGACAGTTCGGTCAATTGATATAGTTTCGGCATCGCTCCATGAAATGTCTTTATTCTCCGGATTGGAAAAACTGATTTTATCCTCCGTATCTCTTCCTAAGCTTTTCAACGAATAGAGCCATTTCCAAGAAGGCTCGTTCTTTCTTTTCGTATCTGACTCAAGCCGCCAGCCATCAGCATCAATTGTACTTTTCAAATTCTGCATACAATTGAAAAAGTACCAAGATGAATCTGAAGACACGCTCCTCTGGTCATTCTTTTTATGGAATGAGGGTTGGTATTCCTGGCAAATTGAAAACAATGGATAAAGGAATGCCAATAAAACAAACAGAAAGATTTTTTTAGACATAAGAAGGCCCCCTAGGCAATATTTACAATTAAGCGCAACGTATTTTATCAGCAAACCCGTTGATTTTCAAGGGGTTTTCGAATTTAAACAGGGGTCTGAACAAGAAAATTAGTTGAAATTGGTTGGATAAACGCGTTTGGTAACCGTTAAGCTGGGTATGATGAGGCTGTTTGTTCCTGAAAGTATGTCGGGTTTTAACCCGACACTTGGTTGGCGGTTTAACCCCAGTCATTCGACGGGGCGGGAAAACCGCCCTACTTATGAGGAAAAATCCCTTTTAGACTCAAAATGTCCAGTTTGAGGTGGAAAGATGGAGCGGGTTTTGGGGTGGGCAGGCTTCTTAAAGTAGGTACGGGCCCTGGTCGCCTATGGCGCCGCCGCAGGCGGGTAAACTTCAGCCTGTACCAATCTTCAAATTCCTGGTACAAGCTAAAGCATGTACCTACTTTAAATGCCAGATTCATTGATCTGCGGACGTGGGAGCAGAATCCTCGCTGAATCCCTGCATGTAATATGGAGCGCTGGCATCCTGCCGACAATTCTTTCAGATGTAGAGTTCGCCGCCTGCCCCGCTGAATGGCTGACTCCCGTGCAAGAGTCTTACTTGAGAAGGCCTAAATTATTTGGAGCTTAGAATTTCAAACAGTTGAAGATGAACCATATCCCCGTTATATTATTTCTACTATGGATGCTAAAAATATCTTGGTCAAAAATGAAAAAGAAAAAAACTCAAACTCAAAAAAACACAGTTCCTAAGGCAACTGCCAGGCCGGATTTCGCCAAAATGGAACTGTCCATGATCATGTCACGTATCGCCCTGCCTATTGAAAAACGTACGGGCTTCCTTCGGCGAAGGCTGCCCAACGGCGGAAGCTGCCTGTAATTATTACAGCTCGGGATAGAATATCTGCCACCACTGGATTTGCCTCTCAGGTAAGACAGACATTCCTGTCTGTCTGCATTCAATGTTCAATAATCAGACAGGAATGTCTGCTTTACCCTGGAATTCATGGTACATGCTGAAGCACGTACCTACCTAACGCGCAAACATGCGCTACTACGAATTCAGCAGATCCCTTGTCCTCCGGAAGATCAAGAAAATGGATTTTTCTCATATGATTTATTTTGCATTAGTCTTTGATTTACAACAATCCCGCGAAGCGGGACAAGTCCATAACTTGCCACGCCATGGCGTGGTCCAGCAATCCAATAATCCATGGAACGGCCCGTACCTACTTCACTCATCGTCTTCATGTCTTTTCATGGAATGCAATCTCAGTTCGACGGCCTTCGACCAGTGCTCCCTGGCTTTTGCCTTGTCACCGAGCATCACATAGGTTTCGGCGATATGCCCCCTGATCGTGTCGTCTTCAGGCAGGAGTTCGGAGGCTTTCTGGAGGCCTTTCAAGGCTTCATCATAGCTGCCCTGCTTGTACATGACCCATCCGAGGGTGTCCCTGTATATGGCGTTTTCCGGCTCCGTTTCAACGGCCTTTTCGAGAAGCTTCCTGACGTCATCAAGCTTCTTTCCCTGTTCGATCAGGAGGTATGCCAGAGTGTTCAACGCCTGCTTGCTTCCATTCTTATGCGCTTTGAAGAGCCACTCCTCGGACTTGGCGTAATCCTGACGTATTTCCTTTCCTTCCTTGTATATGCTACCCAGATAATACTGGGCCTTCGGCAGGCCGTTGTCAGCAGACTTCTGATACCACTCCAATGCCTTTGTAAAATCCTGGGGGGCTCCCCTTCCCTTCTCGTACATCACGCCCAGGTTGTACTGTGCCTTTGGATTGCCTTTTCCAGCCGACGTCATGTAGCACTCAACCGCCCTGGCATAATCCTGTGGAACGCCTGCCCCCATGCTGTACATCATGCCGATCTTATTCTGCGCGGATGAATCCCCCTGGCTGGCGGCCTTCCGATACCATTCGAAAGCCAGTTCATAATCCTGAGGCACTCCATGTCCGTCCTCATACATGACGCCCATATTGAACTGGGCATCAATATTCTCCTGCGCGGCCGCCTTCCGGAACCAGCCGATGGCGGCGGAATCATCCTGTGGGACGCCCTCACCTTTCAAGTACAGCATTCCAAGATCATTCTGGGCGGATGAATTCCCCTTATCGGCCGACTTGCGGAACAGCTCCAGGGCCTTCGCCTTGTCAATTGGAACGCCATGCCCTTTCCCGTACATTTCACCCATGGCCGCCTGGGCGGAGGCATTGCCCTTGTCGGCCGAATTACGATACCATTCCATGGCCTTTGCGTAATCCTTCGGGACACCTTCACCGTCCTCATAGATGAAACCCAGGTAACATTGGGCGATTGAATTCCCTTTCTCTGCGGATTTCACGAACAGCTCCCTGGCCTTCGATACATCCTTCGCAACACCCTGGCCCCTGTAGTACATGACAGCAATAGTGTTCTGTGATATGGCGCTCCCTTTTTGAGCGGCCTTCCGCGTCCAGTAGAACGCCTTCCTGTAATCCTGTGCAACGCCCTCCCCCCTGTAATACATGGAACCAAGGTTGTTCTGGGCAAAGGCATATCCATGCCGGGCCGACCTGTGCAGCCATCTGGCGGCCGTTCCATAGTCCTGATCCACGCCCTGCCCATCGCGATACATGTTGCCGATCTTATATTGCGACTCCGCATCTCCGAGTTCGGCGCCGATTCGATAGAAGGCCGCCTCAAGGTTCTTCTCCACATCTCTTGGAAAGTGGTTATAGGCAAATACGCACAGGGACAGGAAAAGTCCGAACAGTCCGAACATGAGGTAGAAATGCTTGTATCTCACATACGTCCTGTCACATGACGGTCCCTTTGAGAAGGGCAGTATCCGGAACCAGAATAAAAAAAGGCCCGCCGCCCCGAAAAGGGGTATGAACGGCAGAGCCGCATCGAGATATTTCGACAGCATGTCCATAATCATAGTTTATATTACAAAATCCAATTTCCAAATCCCAAACAATTTCACTTCCGTCCCATGGGATGACGCTGAAAAGGTTTGCCTGACGGAATAGCAGAATTTGTCCTGAAATTTGTAAGCGTTAAGCTGGGTATGCCAGCCTCATTTACGCAATCAAGTATGGCTTCCCGAGCGCCAAACAGCCTCGGGAAGCCTCGTGCCGGTTTCGGTCCCGATGTTCATCGGGATAAACATCCACCGGCATACTTTAATAAGATATGCCCAATTGCCTACGGCCAAAAGGCAGCTTAACGCTTACTGAAATTCAAGGAAAATCACAAGCTGAAGTCTACGATCCCGGCTCCAGCAAGGATGTCGGGACTTGGACTCCAACCTTAGCACACGACAAATGTTGGAGTACAAACTTTAGTTTGTCTTCTCTTATCTTAGCTCTTAGCGCGATTCGGGTTTGAGTTCAATAAAAAAACATGGATGCTGGATTTCAAGTGAAATTTTAAAACAGGCATTTCGGATTTTTAAACAGGATTGTCTTATTATTATGTCTTTGATACCCAGGCATCCATCAATCCAGTCATCCATGGGATAGCAGTATAATCCATTTGCAAAACCCCCTTTTTATCGTATTTTTAACGTCCAGTAAAAAAAAGACTTAATCCATGAAGAGATTTCGGAGTCATCCCACAGGATGACGGATGAATGGATTGTTGGATTAATGGATGATTGGGTTTGAACTCAGAGAAAAACTTAAAAAAGCCCTCTTGTATGCTAATATTTAAAAAGTCATTCTGCATTTATCCCATAGGATTGTCTTGTGCTCATGCCTTTGACAAGCAACCATCCAATAATTCGCCCAGGCGAATAAATCCATTAATCCAATCATCCAGGGGACGGCGGTGAAGAGAGTATACATATCCATACTCGTTTTGGCGGGCGTGCTTTCTGCGTCCGGACTCTCGGCCCAGGGCAAGAAGGTCGCCGACCAGATAAAGGCGGAAAAAGGCGCCGACGCCGGCAATGCCGACAAGAAAGCCGCCCCTGCTCCAGCCGACCAGAACGCCTCCTGGGTCGCCGTACACGACTTCTCCATAGATGCCTCGCTCGCCGACTGGGGGCTGAACGGCTGGGACATAGCCGAAAAATTCGAGAACGAACTCACGCAGAAGGCCTATTACCGCATGATCACGCGTGCGAAAATCGCAAAAGTGCTCAAGGAGCAGAAGGTAAGTTCAAGCGGTGCGCTCGAGGCTTCAAAGTTCGGGGCGATGGTCGGCGCAGACTACATTGTCACCGGACAGATCGACAAGAAAGGCAGCAAGCTTTCCATCATCGCCAAGATGATCGACGTCAAACGGGAGACCGGCAAGATCGTGAAAAGCTATGACGTCTCAATGCGCATCGCCGGCGACAAGGAGAGTTTGTCAGGGCTCCAGAGGCAGATCGAGATCCTGTCGCGGAAGCTTTCAATGAGTCCCGGCGACCTGCTTGACCACGGAATAACAAGCATCAAGACCGGCAACTACGAGGAGGCCGCCGAATCCTTCCATGAAATCGAAAAGACGGTCCGGCTTGATGAAATCAAGAAAATGATGGACAAATCCGGGACGGACGGCATCATCCCCATATCAAAGGATCTCAAGAGCCCCGGGGAATTCCTCGACTACGGCCTTGAGGAGATGAAGAAGGGGAACATGAAGGAAGCCGTGGCGGCCTTCGCCAAAATACGCGAGTCCGGAGCGACATCCGAGATCAGGAACTTCCTGGAACTCCATGACGCCCTGAAGAAGGTCGAAGCGAAGCTCAAGGAACAGCAGGACAAGCTCAAAGGCGTGATGGCCGAGGCGGACAGGCTCTATCTCCTGGCAAAGACCGCGCAGGAGAAGGCCGAGAGCGAAATGACTCCGGGCGAACTGTGCGACAAGGCGCTGACGCTCCTGGATGCGATGATCGCAGACCAGAAGAACTTCCTCCCCGACGATTCAAAGATCGAGATCGAGGACATGATAAACAAGATAAAGGCGTTCAAGACAAATGTCGCAGGCGGCCCAGTCCCCGGCAAGAAATGGATGGTGCCTGACCTGAAGATGCCCTTCGCGCCTATTTCCTCGGGAATATTCTGCATGGGCCGTCCCGACGTATCGAAGGATGCCGACAACAAGGGACATAATGTAACGATTTCAAAGCCGTATTGGATGGGGCAGTATGAAGTCACTCTTGGACAGTTCCTTTTTTTTCTCCAGAATCCGAACGGCGATCCGAACGAACCCAAAAAAGCCGACAGGGACAAGGAGATAGCCTGGACAAACGACTACTGTCCGCTGACCAAGGACTATAAGATGAAGGGCGGGGCCGGAGAATTCTGGGGGGACGAGAGCCAGCCTGTAGTCGGTGTGAACTGGAAGGCCGCGGAACTCTTCTGCAAATGGCTGACGAAGCGCGAAGCGCTCGCGAAACGCCTTCCCGACGGATATGAATACCGCCTGCCGACCGAGGCCGAATGGGAATATGCATGCCGCGCATCGGCATCGAAGGACAATGTCCGAATAGCGGTCACATATTGTTTCGGGGACGAGATAGAAAAGCTGAATGATTTCGCCTGGTTCAAATCGAACGCCGCCGGCAAAACTTATCCTGCAGGCAAGAAGAAGCCGAACGCCTGGGGGATATACGACATGCATGGCAACGTGTGGGAATGGTGCTACGACTGGTATGGCGGACCTTATCTCGACATCGAAGTGAAGGATCCGAGGGGAGCCGACGCATCAGAGGACAATCTGAAGGTACTGCGCGGAGGTTCGTTCATGAGCGAGTCAGGCGATCTGACCAGCGCGAACCGCTATTCGCTCGACTATAAGTCAGCAAAGAAAAACATCGGGTTCCGCATCGTATGCGGACCGAAACTGTAAGGAAAACTGAATAATCGAACAATCGAACAATCGAACAATCGAACAGACGAACAATCGAACAATCGAACAATCGAACAATCGAACGGTCGAACGGTCGAACGGTCGAACGGTCGAACAGGCGAAGTTTTACATGAAAGAATATCTGAGCTGACTGAAAAATGTTCACGGAGCGCCGGCATCTTGCCGGCTATAAATGAAACTCAAGAGTTGCCGGCAAGATGCCGGCGCTCCATAAAATAGGGAGAAAAGATGAGCGCAAACGAGACAAAACTCCGCTGGGGCATCATAGGTGCCGGCGGTATCGCCAAGGCTTTCGCCAAAGGCGTCCAGCATTCGAAGACCGGTGAGATGGTCGCAGTCGGCAGCAGGAGCCAGGAAAAGGCGGATGCCTTCGCCAAGGAATTGAACATTCCACGCAGTTATGGATCCTATGAGGCGCTTCTCGCCGACAAGGATGTCCAGGCGGTCTATATTGCGACACCTCATCCGATGCATGCCGAATGGGCGATCAAGGCAGCCGAAGCCGGCAAGCACATCCTCTGCGAGAAACCGGCCGCGCTGAACTACTACGAACTCATGGCGATGATAGAGTCGGCGAAGGACAACAATGTGTTCTTCATGGAAGCGTTCATGTACCGGTGCCATCCCCAGACCAGGAAGCTCGTCGAGCTACTGCGCGAAAAAGTAATTGGAGAGGTGCGCGTCATCCAGACTGCGTTCAGCTTCCATGCCGGCTACAATCCCGAAGGCAGGCTCTTCAAGAACCAGCTGGGCGGCGGTGGAATCCTCGACGTCGGATGCTACTGCACGTCGATGTGCAGGCTTGTCGCTGGTGCCGCCCTTGGCAAGGACTTCGCTGAACCTGTTTCTGTAAAAGGCTTCGGACATCTCGGAGCTTCAAACGCCGACGAGTGGGCTGTGGCCACCGCTAAATTCGACAACGACATCGTTGCGACTCTCGCAACCGGCGTCGCCGTTAACCAGGAGAACGTCGTCAGGATTTTCGGCACGGAAGGCAACATCTTCATCCCTTCACCGTGGATTCCGTCGCGCGAAGGCGGAGCAACAAAGATAATCGTGAAGCGCAATGACGAGAAGGAACCGCGAGAGATCTCAATCCAGACCGATGAATGGCTCTACGGTATCGAAGCCGACACAGTCGCGGAAAATCTCGAGGCCAGGCAGGCCAAATCACCGGCGATGTCATGGAATGATTCCATGGGCAACATACGGATGCTCGACATGTGGCGCCGCGAGATAGATCTTGTCTACGAAGCCGAAAAACCCGAGGTCTTCACGGTGCCGGTCCACAAGCATCCGCTCGCGGTCAAGGCTGGCTGCAAGATGAAATACGGAACCATCGCAGGACTGGAAAAACAGGTTTCGCGCCTTGTCATGGGCGTTGACAACCAGAACACGTTCCCCCATGCCGCAGTGATATTCGACGACTTCTTCGAACGCGGCGGCAACTGCTTCGACTCCGCACACATCTACGGCGGCGGCAGATGCGAGCAGGTCCTCGGACAGTGGGTGAAATCACGCAACCTGCGCGACAAGGTGGTCATCCTCGACAAGGGCGCGCATACTCCCTTCTGCGATCCGGTGCACCTGACAAGAGAGCTGATGGTGTCGCTCGACCGCATCCAGACGGACCATCTCGACATCTACATGATGCACCGCGACAATCCGGACATCCATGTAGGCGAATTCATCGACGTCCTCAACGAGCATGTGAAAGCAGGAAGGATCAAGGCGTTCGGCGCTTCCAACTGGAGCATTGGACGCGTCAAGAAGGCAAACGCCTACGCCAAACGCAAAGGTCTTGCCGGATTCTCCGCGGTAAGCAACAACTTCAGCCTGGCGCGCATGGTCAACCCCGTATGGGACGGCTGCATCGCCGCATCGGATCCCGACTCCAGGAAGTGGTTCAGGAAATCACAGATGCCGCTCATGCCATGGTCGAGCCAGGCACGCGGATTCTTCGTGCCGGAACGCGGCCGTCCGGATCTCAAGTCCGACCAGTCGCTCGTGCACTGCTGGTACAGCGATGACAATTTCCAGCGCCAGGCGCGCGCGATCGAGCTTGCAAAGAAGAAGAACGTCCAGCCTGTGACAATCGCACTCGCGTACGTACTCTGCCAGCCGTTCCCGACGTTCCCGCTCATCGGGCCAAGGGCGATATCCGAGACCAAGAGCTCCTTCGAGGCGCTGACATGCGAGCTGACGCCGAAGGAACTCAAATGGCTGAATCTGGAGATTTGAGAAGAATGGATGGTTGGATTACTGGATGACTGGATGATTGCCAGAAAATTAAACAATCACAAAAACACATTATTAGGATAAGCAATTTTAACAGATACTGATGGATTCAGGAAAATAGGATTTTGGTTTTTATTCAAAACCCAATCATCCAATAATCCTTTCATCCATCAATCCAGTTTTATCTTGAAAGGAATATCATGGATATCAGAGTCAGATTCGCGCCGTCGCCGACGGGGCATGTTCACATTGGGAACATCAGGACGGCCATCTTCGACTGGCTTTATGCCAGGCATTCCGGAGGGAAGTTCCTGCTGCGCGTCGAGGATACGGACCGCGAACGTTCGACGCAGGCTGCGATCGACACGCTCCTGGAATGCATGAAATGGCTCGGGCTTGACTACGACGAGGAGATCTTCTACCAGAGCAAGAACGCACAGGCCCATGTGGACGCCGCAGCGAAGATGCTCGAGACAGGCAAGGCGTACCGCCCCAAGGTCGCAGGCCCTGAACCGGCGCCGGTCATTTTCAGGCTCCCCTGGGACACCGACAGCAATCCCGACGTGCGGATCGCCGGAAACGCGGAACTCATTACCGATCCGTCAGTACCGGTGAAGATCAGCAGTTCAGGAATTCATTTCGCGCAGCTGAACGAAAAAGGGAAATCGACCGAACGCTCCGCATCCCTTGCCGGTTTCCACCAGCTCAAAATACTTGATGCCGCCGGGACCTGTCTCTTTGAAATCGAGAAGGAGATCGGAAACATCTTCAGCAAGGACGCATCGTTCGAAATTGCGAATTCCGCAAAACTCGTCTTCCAGAGGCGCGAGATCGTGTTCAAGGACATCATCAAGGGCGAACTTGCGAAACCTCTCGACGGCATGAAGGATCTCGTGATCGTCCGCGGCGACGGCACGCCTGTCTTCCATCTTGCCAACGTCTGCGACGACGTCGAGCAGAAGATAACGCACATCATCCGCGGCGACGACCATGTTGAGAACACATACCGCCACATATTCCTTTTCCAGGCGATAGGGTTCCCGGTGCCGATCTACGGGCATCTCCCGATGATCGTCAACCAGGCGGGCAAGCCGTACAGCAAGCGCGACGGCGACGCATATGTCGGCGATTTCAGGAGCAAGGGATACCTGCCGGACGCACTGTTCAATTATCTCTCGCTGCTCGGATGGTCTCCCGGCGACGACCGCGAGAAGATGACCAGGAAGGAAATCATCGATGCGTTCACGCTTGAGCGCGTGAAAAGTTCGTCTGCACAGTTCGACATGAACAAGCTCGGGAACATGAACGGCCAGTACATGGCGGAAATGGATCCCGCGAAGTTCGTGGATGAGACCTGGAAGGAAGCGGAATCACAGGGCTGGACAGCCGGTGTCGACCGAGCATATTTTGCGAAAGTCGCAGGCCTGATGCAGTCGCGCATGAAGCTTTATCCGCAGGTCAGCTCATGGAAATTCTTCTTCTTCGACGAATACGAGAAGGACGGCAAAGCCGTTAGTAAATTCTTGTCCGACAAGAAAGTTATCGATGCCATCAAGCAGATTCATGACAAGCTCTCAGCAGACAGCGAATTCACACTTGATTCCATACAAAAATCCATAAGAGAGGCCGAAAGCCTCTCCGGCATCCAGGAAGGCAAACTGAACCAGCCGCTGAGGATAGCCGTCACCGGCCTGAGCACCGGCGCAGGGATCTACGAGACGATGGAAATGCTGGGCAAGGAAAAGACGATTCGGAGGCTGAAGAGCTTCTCTGCCTGAGCCGGAAGAACAATCGAACATTCGAATTACGAATAGTGAAGTAACTCGGGCATTCTTGCCCGAGGGGAATTCGTTAAACATTCAACTTCGAATGAAGCAATGAATTTCTATTCTTGCCGAGTGCAGGTGCCTTGCCGGCAATGCTGAAGAATGTGACATAGGCGTCCCGCCTATGTTTTTCAATGTAGCGTTCGCCGTCTCGGCGAAGAATCTCAATTCAGGAATTTCAAATAATTCTTCCGCCTAAAGGCGGTACTCCATAGCGCCTTCATCATGACAGCAACCACTTGCCTGCAAAATCAACGCGATTGGAGTACCAGCTTTAGCCGGAATGTTACTTGTTTAACTATTTATTTTTCCAATTCCGCAGCCGCTATAAATATGTTATTCCCATCCTATTGATTTTTCCGGTTTTCCGGATTATAATATTCCCATGAAATGGGTAATCATCATTACGGCTGTCTGCCTCATTCCCGCGTCGGCGCTTTTCGCGATGCCCAAGACAGTTGTTTCAGATTCCACGATAACAAGCGAGTCCAGCGGTGAAAACACCGCCATCGGCAATTCAAATATAAACACCGGCGTCCAGGCGTCCGGCGCACAGATCAGCGAGTCCGAGATATCCGCAAAGACAAGAGCCAACATCAATGCGAACAGTTCCACCGTGAACACAGGGGTCAAGGCTGAAGGGGCGACAATCGAGAACTCCACGCTCAAGGCCAATACCAACGCAGGAAGCATAAACGCCACAAACTCCAGGGTGAGCACCGGGGTCGAGGTCAGCGGGGCAAGAAGCTCGGATCTTGAAGCAAACGTGTCCGTCGGAACGATAAACGCGAAGAACTCCACGGTGAATGTCGGTTCGATCAAGGGGGAGGCGAACGGCAAGGCTGTCTCTACCAACGTCGGCGTCGGCGACGTGAAGGCCAGGAACGAGACCAAGAACATCGGCAACGTCAACCTGAACGCAGGTCCTGGGTCGGGCGGGAACTCAAAGGTCTTCAAGAAGGATGAAGCCGGCGGCAGCAGGGGCCAGGCTGAGACGAACATCGGGAACGTCACGGTCAGCAGCGACAGGGTCAGGGAAGTCAACGTGACCGTCGGGGACGGCGGAAGCATGTCCGAGAAGATCAAGGAGAGGAACAAGGCGAAGACATATTCGGACAACGACGGAGTAGATCCCAGCGGTACAAAGCATATATTTGTCAGCGACAGGGAAAAGCAGAAGGCCGAGAAGGAAGACGGGGACGCCGGCAATATTGAAATCAAAAGCGACAACAGGAAAGTGCATAAGGTTGAAGTTTTCGTGGAATAAAGCCAGAGTCATCCCACAGGATGACGGATGGATGGATTTCTGGATGAATGGATGATTGGGTTTGAGTTCGAGATAACACAAAAGCCATGGGATGGCAATGGAATAAAGTACAAATCTTTATCCTAACAATAAAAACCAATGCGAACAATCTTTAAGACAACATTGCTGGCTGGGGTTCTTTCGTGCCTGCTGTTCCTGACGTCCTGCGCGTTCACCGACTGGATGCAGGGCAAGATCAGCAACGAGGAGGTCAAGGAGCTCGACGAGAGCATGACGATGCCTGAAAAGCGGGCCACGCCTTTCGACGATGCGCTCCGCAATCTTGGGGCGATGCTCACCGCGCATGACATTCCGCAGACTGCCGTCCAGAGCAAGAACATCGGGAACCAGACCGCCGAGAAAGTTCTTCCGAGCGATCTATATGTGATGATATCCACCGCGCTGAACAAGATCGGCAAACAGGTATTGTTCATTCCCTACGATGCAAAATACATCGTGAGCGAGGCCACTACTGGCGGACAGATAAACAGGATTTATCCGGACATAGTCGTCACAGGCGGGATAACGGGATTCGACAAGGATATGATCGAGAAGGAACGCAGGGGGGAAATAGAAGGCGGATGGGCGGGTGCGTCCGGGGCCGCGAGATACGATGTCGCCACAGGGATCTCGCAGATCTCGCTCGACCTGAACCTGCTCGACTACAAGACGCAGTCTTCGTTCCCCGGAGTGCTTGCTACAAACGCGCTCATGGTCAGGAAGGACAAGCTTGGGTGGGGTGTTTCCGCGTACTACATGGGATGCGGCGGCTCCTTCGATTCAAAGGTGAAGACGCAGCAGGGAGTCTATGTCGCGCTCAGGATGCTCGTGGAATACAGCCTGCTCGAAGTTCTGGGCAAATATTTCAATGTGCCGTACTGGAAATGCATCAAGGGGGCGAATCCCGATCTCGACATGATTGCAAGGATGACCGAGAACTACAAGGAGATGACGCCGGACCAGCAGATCCCCATCCTGAAGAGATATCTGTTCATACACGGTTACAAGGGGATTGACAGGAAGAGCAAAACCCTGAACGCTTATGAGCAGCAGGCGCTGAGCAAGGCGATGCGGCAGTATGGAGTTTCAACTAATGCGGAACTCATGGTGAAGATGTGGGAGGATGTGAATGTAGACACGGCCAAGGAGATAGTGATCCAGGACAGGCGCAACCGGGCGGTCGAGTTCAAGCAGGCGGCGGCAGAGCAGCAGAAACTTGCGCAGGCGGCGGCCCAGCAGGATGCGGAACGCAAGGCAAGGGAAGCCGAGGAACTGAAGGAACTGCAGGCGAAGTACGACAATTTCATCGCGGCCGGCGACAACTACGTGAAAGAGGGGAAATATGAAAAGGCCCTTGAAGGGTACAGCAACGCGCTGAAGATCGGACCCAACATGAAATATCCCAGCGAGCAGGCCGCGAAGATCAGGGCATTCCTTGAAAAGCAGAAGGTTTCAGAGGAGACATTCAAGGCGTCTGTCGCCGCTGGAAATGAGTTCTTCAATTCCAGGAGCTATGAGAAGGCCAGACTGGAATTCGACAAGGCCGCGGCGTTGAAGCCAGATGACGAATATGTGGCGAAAAAACTTGAAGAGCTGAACAGGCTTCTTGCAACCAGGAAACCTTCCGGCATAGGAAAAATAAATGAAAAGGATTTCAACGATGAATGAAAAGAGAAACAAGACAATTGCGAAATCCGCAGTCGTCCTGCTCACGGGTGCGATATTCGCGTTCATGACGACATCATGCAGCGTGCTCGACTGGTTCGGCGGCAAGATAAACGACGAGGAGATAACCGACATGGAGAAGGACATGGGAACTCCGAACCAGAGGGCGACCGTGTACGACGAATCGCTCAAGAAGTTCGGGCTCATGCTGGAAGCCTACAACATCGCGTCGACGAAGGTGCAGAGCAAGGTGATCAGCAACGACACCGCGGAGAAGACGCTTCCCGACGACGTATCGAAGATCATGGCGACCTCCCTGAACAAGATGGGCAGGAACATTGTCTTCATCCCGTACGATCCAAACTACGTGATCAACGAGTCGACCACCGGTGGAAACATCAACAGGAGCCTTCCCGACATCGTGGTCGCGGGCGGGATCACCGAATTTGAAAAGGATCTGATTGAAAAGGGAAGGGACCTCAAGATGGAAGGGCAGGTACAGAAAGGCGACTGGGGTTCGAAATACAATGCCGACGGCGGGGCCGGATACAAGGCCGGGTCGAATCTCTCACGCATGACGCTCGACCTGAATCTGCTGGACTACAAGACACAGGCGGCGCTTTCCGGCATCCAGGTTTCGAACACGATCAACATCCGCAAGACAAACCTCGGATGGAGCATCGGGGCATACTTCCAGGGATGCGGGCTCTCGTTCGACTATTCACTGAAGAAGCAGCAGGGCATTTATTCAGCGCTCAGGATGCTTGTCGAACTGAGCGTTCTTGAAGTCCTGGGGAAATATTTTGAAGTTCCGTACTGGCGCTGCCTCGAAGGCGCACAGCCCGACCAGGCGATGTGCACAAGGCTGCTCGAGGAATTCACCGATCTGCAGGAAGCCAACCAGGGTGCGTACCTGAAGGAATATCTCTTCCTGCATGGATATGACAACTTCGACCGTTCAAAGGGCTTTTTCAATGAAACTGAAAAACAGTCCCTCAACGAAGTCATGAAGCAGCAGGCAGTCGCGAACAAGGGCGATCTCTTCATGAAACTCTGGATGACCGTACCGCTTGATGAGGCCAGGAAACGTATCAGGGACAACAAGAAAGTCGTCGAGTTAAAACGCCAGGAACTGGCCGAAGCCCAGAGGAAGGCGCAGCTGATAGAGGCGCAGAAAAAGGCGGCAGAGGCACAAAGGGCAGTACAGCCCCAGCCGCAAGCTCAACCGCAGCCGCAGCCCCTGCCTGCGGCCGTTCAACCCAAACCAAAGGCTCCGGCTGCAACAGGCGATTCGAAGGAAAAACCAATGGGACTCGGTCCGGTAAATGAATTCTAAGGGAAAGAAAAGAACAGGTAGGGCGCTCTCGCCGAGAGCGCCGCGGACGCCTTCCCGATGCCTTACAGGATCGGGATAAACTTTAAGGCGTCCCTACCTTTAGAAATAAAAACTGACACGTAGCTCTTTGGGATTTGAAATTTAACGTAACATTCGAGGGGGGTATCAAGCAGATGAAAAGGGACATTTCATTGCAATGTTTCTTCGGCATTGCCCTGCTTTCATTCATCCTCTCCGCCACCACTTACGCAGGCGCCTCATTTGAGCCGGCACAGGGTGTCGTGATCCAGTGCGAGCTTGGCAATATCTCCGGCTACAAGCTGCAATGCATCAACTCGCCCTTGACCGCCAAGACAACAGGCTCGCCTGGTACGGGCTGGATATTCTCGCTCGATGCGTACCTCAAAACAAATCCTGACGCACAGGCCGTCCTGGTTTCCGCCTTCTCCAGGAAGTTCTCCTTCCTGCAGTCGCCTGACGGGACCTACAAGCCCATCCCCGGGACAACTGGAACCCTTGACAGGCTGGAAGATGAATTCTATCTGACATCAGAGGGTATAAAGCTCCATTTCTCAAAGGATGGCGTACTGAAATCCGTACAGGACAAATCAGGCGATTCATGCGTCTTCTCATTCGACGACAAAGGCCGCATCAATGGATGGAATTTAAAGTCCGACAAGGCGGTCGACGTATCGTTCGACGACAATCTCGGGATGAATTCCGGAGCCTCTGAAAACGGGAAGATCGGGTGGAACAAGGAAGGGTTGGTCGATTCGATTTCCAGCGGAAAGAAAGGAGAACTGCGGTTCTCGTACGAAAATGGAAGACTCAGGGGCATCGTCTCAAGCAGTGGACAGAAATGGAGTTTCGCCTATGACGACAAGGCGCGGATTGCGAAATTCGCAGAGCCTGGAAATACTTTCAGCATCACTTATGACGAGGAAGGACGCGCGGCATCCCTGGAAAACTCCACAGGAGAAGCGCAGTATTTCAAATATGCCGCAGGAAAGGACGGAGAGGAGACGGTCAAGGTCTGGAATACTCGGACTGAAAGGGAGACCGAATACAGGACGAACCCGAAGACGCTTACCATCCTCGAAAGCAGAATCTATGCGCCTCCGGAAGCAACCTTCCTCATAGACAGGGAAAAAGGAACTGGCGGTTACAGGACAGCCGACGGCAGCACGTATGCGATCACGAGGAAGCCTGACGACAGCACGGAATTCCGTTCGCTGATAAAAGGCTCGATACCGATGATAATGACCATCACTCCCGACGAAGTGGTGATGAGGAACGAGGCCGGCGAAGAACTCTTCAGGGAGAAGACCGCGGCGTCGAGGTTCATTTCCAAGACGGCCGGGGAATTCAAGTCCAACGGCGTTCTGAAGGACAGCAGCGGCAATGTGCTCGAATTGATTTCGGGCGGAAGCACGCTTGCGAGCTTCAAGTATGACAAGGCGGGACTCCTCAAGGAGATCATATCGCCTTCCGACAAGGTCATAGCATCATTGAAATATGATGGCAGGGGGCGTCTGCTCTCGATAACAAATGCCGTAGGCGACAAGACCTCATATAAGTATGACGACAAGGACAGTTCCATAATAGTGATCGCGCCCGACGGGACGAAGAAGCAATATTGTTTTGATGCGGGCGGACGTCCGGTCAAAACACTTTTCCCGATGGAGAAGGAGATACGGTACAACTATGGGAAAGACGGGATGGCTTCCTCGGTCGAATCGCCCGGGTTCGACCTGCAGGAATATTTCAATTCATACGACAGTTCCAAATCATATCTCAGCAGCAAGCTTTCGGGAAGATGGGATTTCAGGAGCGTAGACGACGGGAAGTACATTGTGCGCGTATCGCCTGATTCGCTTATGACCAACTTCTGCTACGACGGAAAAAAACGTCTCTACGCGACAACGGATGAAAAGGGGCAGGCGTTCGCCGTCTACAACTACGACAAGGCGGGAAATCTTGCGAACTTCGCAAACGCCGGAGTGAAATACGATTTCAGCTGCGACAATCTCGGGCGTCAGGCGTCGGTCAAGGAACTGAACTCCGGCTATGGGATGATCTATTCCTATAACAGCCGTGGCGTCATATGCGGAATACGGGATTCGGACAAGGACATTACGGACTACGTGTATGATTCCGCTGACAGGCCTCTGGAAATAACAAGTTCCAGGGCTGGCAAATTCACGTTCAAATACAATGCCATCGGCATGCCCGCCCTGCTCTCGCGTCCGAACGGCGTCAAGACGAAATGGGAATACGACGACATGGGCAGGCTTGCGAAGCAGTCCAACATCTTCCCGGATGAAAAGGACAGCTTCTCGCTCTCATACAAATATGACTCCGTCGGAAACATAGATGAGATCACAAGTTCCAAGGACGGCAGGACATCCATGAAATACGATCCCCTCGCCCAGCTTTCGGGAATAAAAGCCGAGAAGGCGGGAGAACTGAAGGTAGAATATGACAAGTGGGGGAATCTGCTGCGCTACGGGGACCTCAAGGCGGAATTCAAGGCGAAAGGACCTGTGAAATTCTCAGACAGTTTCGAGTATGCCTGCGACGACTATGCCAGGATAACATCGGCGAAAACAGGAACCGAAGTCCTGAACTTCAAATACGACCGCGACAACAGGCTCGAGTCGGTCCTCTCCAACGGCAAGGAGCTTCTCGCATTCGGATATGACAATCTCGGACGACTCGCCTTCTCAAAGGATGGGAATATTTCGACAAGGTACTTCTACGCCCTCGGTTATCTCTGTGCGGCTGTCTCATCGGACAAGAAGGAGACTGTGAAATACGTGAATTCTCCTCTGACCGGCGAATGTCTTGCAGTGATCAGGGCCGACGGTAAAATTGAATATCCTCTTTCGGATCCTTCAGGGACCGTGACGCATCTTGCTGATGAAAAAGGCGCGATCGCATTGTCCCGCCAGTTCGAGATCACAGGCCTGCCGAAGGGGGAGGACAAGATGCGCATCGCCATGGGATACTGCGGAAATCTCCAGTTCCTGAACGGGCGGATAACATTTGCCGATGGCAGCGCATACCTGACGAAGGCGGCAAGAATCATGGCTGTCAAGGCGCCTGCTCCGGAGGAAAGGACACTCAAGAGCTATAATCCACTGTCGATGCTGAACGCGAATCCATTTGACAGGATCACAAAACGTTTCTAGGGGAAATGAATGCAGGAACTGCTTAAAAAACTGATGCTGACAGGGCTTCATGCGGGCCTGGCGCTCACGCTTTCATCCTCCCTTGTTACGAGCCTCCATTCTGCCGACGACGACAACCGTCCGGTAACATATCCCGTAGTGATCGACACTGTGCCCACCTATGCCGGCAACAAGGCGGAGATCGAAAATGCGTTCCAAGGAGTTGCCGGCGACAAACCTACGGCAAAGCAGGAGGCGATTTCCTTCAAGAATAATGATATCCTGAATTCTCGATCCGGTTCGGGCAAGATCGAGTTTGACAGCTACGTGAAGAACCAGGAGGCATACACGAAATGGGTGAGCGAGATAAACGCCAAGACCTGCGCCGAGACAGGGTTGAAGGCGGAAATCCAGACTGGCAGCAGGATAAGGGTGGGAACGGATTCCGACTTCCTGGTGAGGAATCCCGACGGTTCGCCGATGACGATGGAGAAGATCAAGCTCCAGATAGACACCTTCAACAGGAATGCGAACGAATATTTCAAGAACAACGGAGCCGCCGAATGGGGCAGTTCGAACTGGGCGAAGAAGCTCGACATAGATTTCATGCCGGACGCGAAGAGCATGAGCAAGGAGGAATGGTCGAAGTTCCAGGCGTTCGCGAAAGAGGCCGGGATGCACGTCTACCAGAGCCAGGAGGCCGCGAATGTCGAGTTCGTCAAGAGGGGGAACAAGCAGCTTTCGGACAATGCCAGCGAAGCAAAAACCAATTATGAGAAGGCGAAGGGCGAAGGCAGGACGGGCGATGAGCTGGCAGAACTGAAGAACGCATACGAAAAGGCGAACGCCGATTTCAACAGCTTCAAGAACAATCCCCAGAACCAACTGACAGCGCACAATCTCGCCGAGTATGTGAAGGAATGCTCGAACATGGCGCAGGACTACCAGAAGTCCTTCAGGGCCGATTCGGAGATGCTGAACAAGCTGAAGAACGATCTGTGGACGAAGAATTCGAACATTGTCGCCGACACCGAAGGCAAGATGAACATCGAGCGTGCGAAGTTCGCAAAGATGATCGAGCGAGTCAACACTACGACCACCGAGCTCTGCGAGAAGCTCAACATCCCGAAGCCGGAATCCCTTAATACTGAAATCATGAACCAAGTGAATACGGCTGCGAAACGCGAGGCTGGAGAGTTCGAGAAGCCTGCGGCGAACGTAGCGGAAAACAGCCAGAAGATATTTGAGACATCCGTCAAGGAGTTCGTGAATGCCAGCGCGCAGGGCGCAGCGCAGAATCCTGCCGAAGCTGGCAAATACCAGCAGGCGATAGCCGAAGCCATAAACGGACTGCCGCCGAAACAGCAGTCTGAAATAATCAATGAGCTTGCGGTAAGGAACGGCGAGAAGTTCGTGCAGGGTGTCACTGGAGAGATGGCGAAACTTCCACCGCCGCCCCCTCCTCCGGAACCCGGCTACATTGACAAGGCGAAAAGTACATATGCCGAAGTCTCCAAGGTCGGTGAGTTTGTTGATGGCAAGGTCCAGAATTTCCTGAAAGGGCGCGGGGTTCAAGCGGCCCCTGCCGGCTCCACTGAAAAGCTTCATGGCACGCTGAAGTACGCCGGCTATCTCATGATCGGCCTCCAGGCAATTGACATAACGAGCGATTACATCGCAGGCAACATTGATGGATATGGCGTCGCCGTGCGCGTGGGGGAAATGGGGTACGGGCTGGCCTATGGGATGCTGGAATTCGCGGTGATAGGAGCGGTGCTCGGGCCGACTGTTGCGACAGGGATTGCCGTATATATGACCGCCAGGGATCTGACCCGTGAATTCCTATACCGTACAGGGCTGGACAAAGTGGTCGACAAGCCGGTACAGGATGCATTCTACAACAGATGGTTCGGCGGAGACGCGGCGGCTGAAGGTCCGATGCTGGATGAGATAAGACGGCAGTTCCTTGACGCAATCGCCAAGGGGCACCAGCTGGCCGACGGGATGACGCCTGAGCAGGCCTGGCAGAAGATACTGCAGAACTTGAAGAACGGCGGAAAAATCTATGTAGGCGTCTTTTCGCCCCACAGTGTGCCTGGACTGCCCAAGTTCGGCACCGGCACTGGGAAGGCGAATGTGACTGATTCAACGCTCACAAACACTGTCAGCGGCACAGCTACAGCCACCAGCAAATCAGAGATCAACACCGGAATAAACGCGCAGGGCGCTGAAATCAAGGACTCTACCATAACCAATACTGTCAACGCCGAGATCGAAGCAAAGGACCAATCGAAAGTCAATGTCGGGGTGAGCGTGAACAATGCGACAGTAGAGGACTCCACCATAACCAATGAAGTCATCGGGAAGAAGATAAATGCCGAAAGCGGGTCCACGGTGAATTCCGGAGTCAAGGCCGACAATGCCGGCATAACCGGAGGTACGACCATAAAGAACACAATAATAGGCGGAAAGACAGATGCGAAAGGCAAGTCCAAGATTAACGAAGGGGTGAAATTCGAGAAGGATCCAGATGAATAAAACACTTGATTTCCATCTGGATTCATGATAGTATAAGCGTCGAAACATTGATGTTGCCAATTATATGTAATCTAAGGAGATATGAAAATGAAGAAAACGACTCTGGTCCTGATGGTCGCCGGTCTCTTCGCAGCTTCGTACGCGATGGCCCTGCCGAAGACAACCGTCGAGAACTCCACAATCGAGAATGAAAACAAGGATGTAAACAACACGGCAACTGAGAAGTCCAAGATCAATTCCGGCATTGAGGCGGTAGGCGCCGAGATCAAGGATTCCGAAATCTACAACAAGAACACCCGCGTGACGAATGAGGCGAAGGAGGGTTCGAAGATCAACTCCGGCGTCGAGCTCAACAACGCAAAGGTGACCGAAGGCTCGCTGATAGACAACAAGAACACTGAAGTCATCAACAAGGCCGAAGGAAAATCGAAGATCAATTCCGGCATCGAGGCAAATGACGCGACGATCAAGGGTTCAACGCTGATCAATGAGAACACAAACGTCAAGAACACGGCGAAGGGCGGCTCGATCATCAATTCCGGAATCGAGGCCAACGGAGCGAAGATACTCGACGGTTCCAAGCTCGAGAACACCAACCAGAACGTCACCAACATCGCCGAGGACAAGTCCAAGATCAACTCTGGAATCGAAGCCAACGGGGCGACGATCAAGGACGGTTCCACCATAACGAACGAGAACATCGGCAGGGTTGAAAATACGGCGAAGGGCGGTTCCAAGATAAATTCCGGAATCGAGCTCAACAACGCGAACGTCACCGACGGTTCGACAATCAAGAACACGAACAAGGATGTCACGAACGAGGCCACAAACAAGGCCCTGATCAACTCAGGAATCCAGGCGAACAACGCCGACATCAAGAATTCCACGATCATCAATACCAACGACGGCGTCAAGAACAAGGCCGACAACTCAGTCATCAACTCAGGAATCAACCTCGGAGACTGAAGTCAATGCCAGCACTGCCTGTGAAAACGCCGGCAAAGGGGATGCTAGGACGCCGCCTCTGCCTCTATGGAACTGCGCTAGCCTGCACCGGACTTTTATTTTCGACCGTGGAACTTTCCGCCGGGCAGAAGGAGCTGATGGAGAAGAAGGTCCGGGAGCTGATAGAACTCAACAGGATCGTCGTTGAGAAGAATGTCGACCTGAAGAAGTTCAACAACCAGACGGTCTACATAAAGGCGAGGCTCCAGCAGATTTCCAACAGTGAATACAATGTAAAGGTAGAAGAAGTTTCAGTCGAAGGCATAAAGACTGAAGGGAAAAAGGGCGATGACGGGAGCATCGTCATAAAGGCGAAGATCTCGGAGAAGCCCGACAAGACATATTATCTCGACATGGAACATCTCCTTCCTCCTGAAAAGAAGGAAGACGACAACAAGGAAAAGGAAAAAGCAAAATGAGGACAGCCGCAGTAATGATTCTTGCGTTCGGCCTCTGCACCGGACTGGCTGCGCAGGAACAGCCTATGAGTCCTTCGGCGAAGAAGCTGAACTCGATAAGCTGCGCCAAGGTGCTCGCTGAACGGAACATAGTCGAAACGGTCTACGGCGTGAAGCTCAGGTTCACCGAGGAGGTCAACAACATCCTTGAAGGGTCGTTCCAGGGCAGCGTTGAGACCAAGACCGGCAGGCGGACCATCAAGGGCATCGAGTTCGAACCTGTGAAGTACGATGCGGCAAAGGACATAGCGCAGGCAACCGCCATCCTCAAGCTCAGCAATATCGCCGACATCGTCGACAAGGAGAAATTCAATATCGACAAGTTTCCGGACAAGGTCATAAAGAGGACGGCGTTCGCGACATCGACTCCCGACAAGGCGAGGAAGATCGCCGCGATAAGGGCCGCCGAGATAGACGCCTACAAGAACCTCTACAAGAAGATCGGCGGATTCACCCTGGAAAGCAACACCAAGATTGAAAACTTCGTCCTGAAATCAGAGAATGTAAAGGCTTCCGTGATAGGGGCGCTCATGGGTGCCGACTTCATGGGATTCAGCTGGGAGGGTGAAGGGGACGATGCGATCGTGACCGTCAAGCTCCGCATCAACGCCAAGGAGCTGAGCGAGATGCTCGGCGAGAAGATAGTCGACATGGACAAGGAATTCATAGAAGCCGAAGGACAGGGCATGCAGAAGGCCGTGGCAATTCCCCAGAAGAGGAACGAGGAAGGCAAGCAGGCCGTCAAGACCGATGTCATTGAAGGCAACATCAACATAATGCCGTAAAGAAACCAACACATGAAAATATTCAATCTCCCGATTATAGCAGCAGTCTTTTTGTTTTCCATGTCCAGCATCCAGGTTTCCGCGCAGGACGCCGGGAACAATGAAGTGACTGGAACAGGGACAGCCGAAGGAAATCCCGATACGGCATCCGAGCAGGCGCTCGCACAGGCCCTGAGGGATGCGGTGAGGAAAGGCGCCGGCGTGGACGTGATGAGCGAGACAAAGGTGGAAAACTTCCAGACTGAGTACGACCGGGTTCTGACCTCGTCGTTCGGCTATGTGGAAAAATACGAGATCACGGAGCAGAAGTACGACAACAAGGCGAAGACCTACACTGTGAAGATCAAGGCCGTGGTGAAAAAGGGGACTCCCGGCATGGACAACGTGATGGCGCTGCGCCTTATCATCAAACGTGTCGAGTCTCCAAGGGTGCTTGTGGCCTGCGATGAGAAAATAATCGGGCTGGACAACAAATCCACGCTCGCAAACGACACACTCACCGAGATGGCGCAGAAAAACGGTTTTGAAGTCATTGACAAGGAGGCCGTGGACATCAGGAGCGAAAAGGAAGCCAGGAGGGATGAACTACTGGGGGATGACAAGTCCGCGAAGGTCAAACGTTCCGGAATAGCCAACCAGTATGACATCATCATAACCGGGACGGTGACAGGCGAACTAGGTGCGATAGAGGAGCCGTTTCCCGACATGAAGACGAGGGACATTTCACTTGGGTTCAACCTGAAGGCGCTCTGGGCCGACTCCGGCGAGACGATTGCAATAGCCAGGCTGCCGGCGGCGACGTTCCAGGCGAAGGGGCTTGATCCGGTCACGCTGCCCAACCAGCTCGCCAGGAAATATCTCGCGAAAGTGCTGGAGGGACAGGATGTCGAACTGAAGGAAGAGAACGCATACAAGCTTTTCAGGAAGATAATCTCAAAGTGGATAACCGAACTTGATCTTGGCGCAAAGATACGGGTGGAATTGAAGCAGATCGACAAGAAGTCGCTTGACGAACTGGTCACGGCGCTCCAGGGAACCGGCAGCATCTCCTATGTGTGGCTCAGGGAATTCGACAGCCGCCTGTTCTCGGTGGTTGAAGTTGAGACACGGCTTCCTTCTGCAAAGCTCGCGGATGCGATCCTTAAAAAGGTCGGAACCAAGTACGTCCTGGACCAGTCCACGAAGCGTAACCTGCGTTTCATGCCGAAATAAATTCCATAAAACGAGTATTGGTGCTTTGCATATTCGACGTAGTTAATTAACTTAGAAAAGTAGAATAAACCATATATCGAAGGTATACGTGAACTTCAAACCGGCCATATTCCTGATAGCGATCTGGGCATCTGCGATTCTTTCCGGATGCCTCACGTCCCCAGGCGGAATCGCGCCTTCCACGGTGCCCATCACCTCAAAGGACACCTATACTATCATCAAGATCGACGCATCGGCCAGCGACGGGGCGGTCGTGGTCTGCGGGATACCTCTAAAGACATGCAGCGCGTATGATGCGCTGCAGACTGTCAAGCAGAGCTACGGCGCCGACGCGCTCATCAATGTGACACTGGAGAACAAGACATACTGGATAACCCTTCTTCCAATAGTGACGTATACCAAGATATCCATCAGGGGCGATGCAATTAAATTCAACAGGGGAAAGGCGGACTGAAAATGTACAGGAACATCATAGTCGTCCTAATGCTCGCCATCCTCCCCGCCTGCACCACCGTCGTCGGCATATCCCCTTCGACAACTCCGATAACATCCGAGGACTCATATACCGTAATAGGTCCTGCGACGGGACGTTCGACAGGGGCGATATGGTTCTTCATACCTACCATGCCTGACACGCCCTCAAAGAATGCACGTGACAACGCAATAGCGTCGAAGCATGCCGACGGCCTTATAGAGGTCACCGAGGAATACACGGTCTTCTCGCTGCTGCTTGTGACTTTTGTATGGACAACGGTCGATGGAACAGCAATAAAAATCAAACGTGGTGGTGCATTAGGAGCTGAAAAATGAAATTGTCCTTCTGTTTTCTTCTAGTTTCAATATCATTGCTGTCGTCAGGATGCGGGTCTGTCTATTACCTCAAGCATGTACCTCAGTCGGCTGAATTTTCACCGGACCAGAAAGGTGTGCTTGCGGCCAACAAGAGCAGCGTTCCGTGCAGGGTCGAGGTCATATGTCCTGACGACATGGTCGGCGAACTCGGTTATTTCTCCCTCGCCCATTATCCATTGAAGCAGATCCTCAAGGACACTTTCAGCAATGCCGTCTATGCTTCCTTCAACCAGCCTGGAGGAGAGGTCGTAGATGCATTCACGCTCAGGGTCGAGGTCTTCAAATCCGAGCTGGACATGCATGCAGAAGTCTATTCGCTCTACCTCCTCATAACGCTGGAGGAGCCAGGCGAGAAGAAAGTGATCACGCTGCGCCAGGAAAAGACCGTGCATGGCGATGTAAAATCCGATGAAATGGTTCCCGAGCTGGTCTACTCGGCCGCGAAGGAGCTTGCGATTGAATCGGTAAAGGAGCTAAAGTCCAATCCAAAGGTCATAAAGACCGTTTCCAGGTTTTCTGATAGATGACTGGCGTCCAGCCCGCTATTCGTCCAGTGTCTTGAGAGATTTCAAAGTCGACTTCTGATTTCCCAGGTTTTCGTTCTTAGGGGATTCCTTTTCAGATGCCGCGGACACGTCTGCATCCTCGACCGGCACCCATTGCGGACGTCCTGCACCGGCCTTGTCCACTTCCAGCATCCATGTTCTTCCGGTATATGTGTCGAGCTTGAAGACGGCTGAAATCACCTGGTCCCCGGTCTTGCTGCCATTTTGAAGAGCAGCTCCGCCTATGGTATATGTTCCGCCGAACATAATGTATCTTGCGGTGTTCACTGTCGAAGTTATGTTCTGGCCGCCACCGCCCTTCTGGGCAAATGATTCGACAGGGAACATTGATGCAAGCAGGAGGATGGACATCAGCACGCACAATCTCTTTTTCATGGGAGGCTCCTTTGATATTTAAACTTCCAGTAAATTCATGCTCTCTGCGCAAAATACCCGCAAAAGCTGTCTGTCCGCAGTCAAAATCAACCTGCATGAGGACATCAGTTGAATATATCCTTGTAGTCCGCAATATAGATACGGCCATCCGACTCGGCCAGCTTCCTTGAGAGATCCATCCTTATTCCGGCCGCCCTGCACCGCATGAGGAATTCACCGACGGTCTCGGCCTTTATGGAATTGGAACTGGCTTTTCTAGCAAAGACCAGGATGCTTTCAGTATCATTGATTTTTATCCAAGCCAGCGGCATATTGTGTGCGAGCCTGTGGAACTGGAGCTTGAATGATTTCAGCCATTGGCTTTCAGCCTGCGCTTCAGGCATCCTTTCATTCTCGTAGCTCTCATCGAACTTCTCATCCATCAGGATTCTATTGTCGATCATGGCCTGTCCATCCATTGAATTCCTTATGCTTATCCCCTGCCCCAGGCAGCTTTTGAACACCCTGCAGTAATTGCCTTTTCCGGTGATTATCTGGAGTTTCCTCTTATCCCAGACCTTCTCGACATCGGCCGCCTCGGCCTCCAATATCCTGTACCATACCTCATTGGCCGCCTTGAAATCCTTCGCGAGCCTGGCCTTCAACAGGATCTCCCCGGCCTCCCGGTCGTTGATCTCGCCCCTGAACGCACCGATTATCCTCACCATCTTGAAGAACTGCGAACCCGGCAGCCTGCCTTTCTTCTCGACTCCATAAGGATCCACCAGGAAGAAGCTCATGTCGTCCTTCCTCACCATTATGTTCCCGAGATGGAAATCCGGATGGTAGAACCCCGACGACATGAAACTCCTGAAGAATACTGAGAACGAATCAAGGAACTTCTCCTTCAGTTCCACGCGTGTGCATGCTTCAGTGAACCAGTACGTCCTGGCATTGACAGAATTCTCAAGCTCCCTTGCGATCAGCATGCTTTCGGATCCCTTCTTGGCCCATCCGCATATTTCAATTGATGGTATTCCGTGTTCATGAAGGAGCATCGAAGAATTGAATTCCGACTTGCTTTTCGGTACAAAAGAGGAGCGTATCTTGGAAGTGAGGGAGACAGGATGATTGTATTTCACAAAATATACTGAGCCCTTGTTTTCAACCTTGAAGACGGCCCGGACCCTGCTCGACTTGACCATGTTCTTCTTCGCGACCTGCTTCCAGGTGTCGAACCACGGGTCGAGAATGGCCGGATCGCTTATCGACCAATCCCAGCCATTTACTTTTATTTCCTGAAATTTACCGTCAGCAACATGATCCATAGCAGACATCCAATCGTATATCAATCGTATATACATTATAATATCCATCAAAGAGTTACATATATCAAGCCTCAAATTGCATTTTAAACGCTAAGAAGTTAGATTAGGCGGATCAATCAACGGAGGATGGATGCATTTAGTCTTTCTCAGCGACAACATGAATTTTTCAGGAGGCAGGAAACTGCTTTTCGAATATGCCCAGCATACAAGGCAGGCAGGCAATGACACCAAAGTGCTGGTCAAGGAACAGCGCGGCGGCCTTACTGGCATGCTTGAAACCACCGTCGTAAAAGATTTCTCGGCGGACTCTATACCGGACTGCGATCTGATAATAGCGAGCTCCCCGGGCGAAGTGCTTGATGCATATGCTTCTAAGAAGGCGCCTGTCGTGCATTTCTGCCAGGGATATGAAATAACCGATCTAGAGCAGAGACTCAGGGGCGAGGCCCTTCCATCACGCTATCAGGGGGGAGGCATAATAAATACGCTGAAAATATTCAAGAAGAAGTTTTCATGGAGGAGGAAGATCTCCACTCTTGACAGGATATACAGGCTCCCGACCCATCTCATCACGGTGTCCGCGCACCTGAAGGACGAACTTGAAAAGAGGTATGGGAGGAAAGTCATCCTGTGCAGAAACGGCGTACATACGGAATATTTCTATCCTCCGGCAATACGCCATCACAGGATTTTCACAAGGGAAGATCCGCTGCGCGTAATAAACATCGGCCCCCTTGAAGTCTCGTTCAAAGGCATACCTGTGACCTTCAAGGCCGTCGATGAAGCCAGAAAGGCAGGCCTCCACATAAAGTTCATAAGGGTCTCACCATGCTTCTCCGATTCCGAAAGGAAACGGAAATCCATAGATGAATTCCATGAAAGCCTATCCCAGAGGGAGCTTGGCGAGCTCCTGCGGAACTCAGATGTGTATATTTCAAATTCCCTGGAAGGCGAAGGCTTCGGACTTCCGGCGATGGAGGCGCTGAGCTGCGGACTTCCATGCATCCTAAGCGACATATCAAGCTATAAAAACTTCTCCAGCCGCAGCGATTTCTGCCTCTTCGTCCCTCAGAACTCACATAAAGCTACCTCCTCGGCGCTTGAGAAGATATGCAGGATGTCCGCTGAGGATTATTGCAGGATTGGCAGAAACGCCATTGAAGTGTCGAAAAACTTCTCCCACGAAAATGCATGCGCCGAATTTGAAAGGCATCTGAATTCAATAATCAGCGCCCAGGCAAAGGATAACGCTCCCTCATCAACTGCGTCGCGGTAGCGACGTTGGCTGCATGGAAGGGTTAAAATTCTATATCCCATTTTCTCTCACAAGCATCCCGATGTCCTGCCCGTAATCGGGATAAACCCTGCCACAAAGTCGAAGAACCCGGGTCTTAAAGATCTCGGGACGTCTTTCTCAGACTCTTTTCTGAAAACTTTTGCTTCATCAATTTCATTCCTTTGTGCCTTTGTGCGAGAATTGAATTTAACAGCTGATCATACCGGACTGCCTGAATCTCCGCTTATTTCTCCGTCTCCAGCCAGTCCTTTTTTCCCGGAAAGGTCCACCCTGGCGGCACTGAGTATGATTCCAGCCCCGAGCATTGTCGAAACGAGGGAGCTTCCACCGTAGCTGAACATGGGGAGAGTGATGCCTGTCGGCGGCATCAGCCCGACGTTCACGCTTATATGGACGAACGCCTGGAATGTTATCATCGAAGTCATTGAACCGATGAAGAGTTTCTTGAAGCCGGTATCGGCCCTGTCCGCCAGCCTGAACCCGGAATACGCGAAAAGTGCAAATCCGAAGATGACCGGAAGCACTCCGAGGAATCCAACGGCCTCCGTCAATGATGCAAAGGCGGAATCGCTGTATGAGAGCGGAAGATACGAGTTCGCCCACAGGCAGTTCCCCCAGTCGGCTCCAAGAATCCCTCCCCGTGCAAGAGTGTATTGGAACTGCAGGATATGCCATCCGGACCCGGACGGATCACTCGACGGATCAATGAACCCTATTATTCTCATGAGAACATATGGTTTATTGTGCACCACCCACATGCAGGCAGGTGCGGCGGCAAGCATTGAGGCCAGAAGGAAAATGTATGAACCTCCTCCGATAAGATAGACGGCCACCATGCCGGAAACATAGATGATGAGCGTTCCGAAGTCGGGCTGGAATATGATCGGGACTATCCAGACGAGAAGCACAAGCACCAGGAAGATGAAGTTCTTGATCCCTTTTGAATGTCTTACGAATATCCAGCAGAGGAAGAGAACGTAGAAGGGTTTTGCAATTTCGGAGGGCTGGATGAAAACGGAGCCGAACGCATACCATCCTTTCATGCCATTTATCTTCACCCCCAGGAAAAGCACAAGCACCAAGGGGATGAAAAGGGCGGCCGCCAGCCACGGAGTATAATCAATATACAGCTTGAAAGGCACTCTTGAGGCGCAGTACATCAGGGCCATGCCTATGATCAGCCACAGGAACTGACGGACGGCGAAATAAAACGGCGCATTGCTGTAGACGGTGGCGTTGTAGATGGCTAGGCATCCCCATAGCCCCAGCAGGAAAAGGACTGCATGCACAAAGAGCGGAAACGTTACAGTTCCGCGGAGTTTGATCCCGGCTTCAGAGTTTTTTTCCTTGTTCATTCTTGTTCATACTGATAATCTCTTCAAGGGAATATTCCAGTTTGACATCGCTTCCATGCTGCATTTCTGTCTTGAGTTTCCAGGTTCCGGGTATCCAGTTCCTGTTCCTGTCAAGCATCACCATGTAAACCCCGTCGATCCCCTTGAGTTCATGCTCATGCTCCTTTTCCGCGCCTTTGACTCCGAAAAAGCATCCCTCGGACGTGTCGACCGAACCAACCAGCTTCCTTGCCTCCGGATAGTCAACATATTGCCGTTCCATTCTCGGAACTATCTTCACGCCCTGATATTTCGTGAGGTAATCCTTCAGGACGAGGATCTCGGAGGGGGTCAGGTTCTTCCTTGTATATTTCTCCCTCTTGTCGTCCGGGGTGAGACCGCTAATCTTCTCGCGGACTTCGCCGATGAGCTTCGTATTGGCGCGGCACAGGTCGGGATAAATCTCAATGACCAGGTCATAATAGCGCTGGGTCCACGCGAGGGGCTGTCCGTTCTTGTCAATAATCCTGCCTCTCGCCGCAGGGATCACGCCGCTGCGCCAGGCATGCTTGTTCCCCTCCTCAAGGTAGTGGTCGCGGCTGTATACGGTATAATAGAACAGGCGGCATGTTATCAGGAGGGCCCAGAGGAGGAAAACTGCTATTATTATCCTGTTGCGGTTTTTAAGCATGACGCCATCCCGGTGATGATTGGATTAATGGATTCATTCGCCGACGGATATCTTATCATTTGCAAGGAACAAGGCAAGCAGCAGAAAAAGCAAATACGTTACATACATGGGATCAATTCTCCTTTACGTCCCCGGGATGAAAAGGAGGCCCGCCGGCGAAACCTTGCAGCCCGGCGACGGACCACCTTGACAAGGAGGTTTATCAATTCTTCCTGGAAGGTTCAATAAAATCGAAGCTGCTTGTGTTGACCATCAGCATGAGCTGGGGATCCTTCATCGCAAGCTCCTTCCATTCAGCGCTGTTCTCGACAGGCACTTCGCTGGAAAGCTTGAGGACGGCTTCCGTCCACATCTCCTTCTCATTTGTGCTGCTGATCTTCCTTTCAGAAAGGCCGGCAGTAACCTTCAGGGCTCCAAGCAGGAGGACCGACAAGAGAAAAAGAAAGACAAAGAGAGTAGCCTTGCTTCTGTTCTTGACCGAATAAACAATTGCTTCTTCCATTTTATGCTTTCCTTAATATATGAATTTCAAATCATGCTGTCATGCGGCTTTCGGACATATATGTCTCTACGCAGTGCCTGCAGATGAGAATGCCCGTCTTCTCGTCAATGCCTGCGATCTCGCTGTCCGGCTGCGACTCCCCTGCTGTCAGGACAGTAGCCAGGCAGATAGAGCACTTGGCGCTGCTGGTATGGTGATAATGCCTGTGCGCTTCCTGGCATTTCCTGCTTATCGATGTAATCATGAGTTTCATAATGTTGCCCCCTTGAAAATTCCTATGTTAAATTTCTTCCTTGCCATCTTTGCTGAACAGCAGATCAGCCGCCATCTCCCTCTCGCCCTTCTCGCGGAGATGTC
Organism: Lentisphaerae bacterium GWF2_50_93; assembly: GCA_001804815.1. Classification (GTDB taxonomy): domain Bacteria; phylum Verrucomicrobiota; class Lentisphaeria; order Victivallales; family GWF2-50-93; genus GWF2-50-93. The sequence goes on along the minus strand of MHBI01000087.1, from coordinate 6,552 downwards.
CGTTGATCTTCACGAATTCTTCCTTCCACTTCTCGGCATTCCATATTTCAACGCCGATTTCAGTTCCGAGCACTATCACTTCGGTGCCCGGATGGAGCTCTGCATAATCCCTGTACATCTGCGGGATGGTTATCCTGCCCTGCGTTGTAATCTTATCGGACTGCGTCATGGCTCCGAAACGCCGCATGACCCTTCTGAATACCATGCTTGAAGCAGCCTTTTCAGCCGGCTTCGGCTCGGCCTTCCTCATCTGGAGGTAGATATCCTCCGGATAAATGGCCAGGGCGCCCTCGGGCAGGCAATGTACGACGATGTCCCCTCCGGCATGCTCCATGAAATCGGAGAGGAAGCGCGGACTGAATTTTATTCGTCCGTTGGCATCTATCGAGCACTTATCCTGTCCACAGAAAGATAACATGTTTTCACCCGATTCGTTCCGTTTTGTTCCAAGTTAGTCCATTTTATTCCAAGAGTCAAGCTGAAAAACCAAAATTCTTTGATTTTTTGTTATGTTCTTTCTCTGTGCCTCTGTGCCTCTGTGCCTCTGTGCCTCTGTGCCTCTGTGCCTCTGTGCCTCTGTGCCTCTGTGCCTGCCGCTACTGACGGAGACTGAGGGATCCCGAGGGCAAAAATAAAAGACGGGGCTGGGAATTTGGAGGTTGCAAAGGAACGCTGGCATCCTGCCGGCAAAATCATGTGAGCCTGGAAATTGTTTTTACCTGATAGATGTAGAGTTGTCCGTCTCGGACAAGGATCTTCGCCGGGACGGCGAAGACTGAATCAAAAAAATCACAGGCGGGACCTGTACTGAGCATAGTCGAAGTATGTCTGTGCTACATTATTAGGGAATTGCCAGCGGGATGTTTCCCCGCCTCTGGAGCTTGTCGGAGTTACAAATGAGTTCAGGAATGGCTGGATTTGTTCGTAGTAGCGCATGTTTGCGCGTTCTTTATTTTTCCAAAGGAGCTCCGGTCTTCCTCCATCGCTAAGAAACTTCGGTGCGACAGGCCAGACCGGCTTCTTGCCGACCTGGAGGTCGGCGCTCCACGCCTACTTCGAGATTCGATTGTTCGTAATTCGGCTGTTCGATTGTTCTGCCTACTCCTTCGTCTCTTTCCGGGGTGCAAGATAAAGCTTGGAGACAAGTTCGGCGTAGGGGTTATTACCGTTCAATTCCGTCCTGCCATAATTCCTCTGGAAATCAAATATCGGATAAGCCTTGCAGTCGATAAAGATGAATTTGATTTCTACCTGTGGATTCGACGCCGAAAAAGGAATCTGGAAAAGCTGTTCGTTCATATCCTGCTTCAGTTCAACTTGAAAAGGCTTCCCATTAATCTCAATCTTCATTTTCCCAGGAACATCACACCAGAATGGGATGGCGAGCTCTGCAATCCGTCCGTCCAATGAATCCCTTAAAACAAATTTCTTGCATACCACATCCCCTTCCTTGATGTCAATCCGCTTCCAGGATCCAAATGACAGAGGGCCATTGTCCATATAAAGTATCTTGCCCTCGCGGATTTCAGATCTTATCCCGTTTGGACGGACAACTTTCATTATTGATGATTCATAGTAATACCTGTAGAAATCATATCCAAACATAACGATCAGGCATGCCGCAAGGAATGGCAGCAGCGATCTGTTCAGCAGTTTCTTCCAGTTTCGCCTCTTGAGATTGACAAACAGGACTCCGGCTAGGCCTCCTGCCCCAACCGCCATAAGCGGCACGACTGCCAGCCTGAATCTCGCCAATATGTAGAAGGCAGAAGTGGCGAGGAACAGGCTTGTAATGATATAGAAAAGAATAAGAGGTTCAGGATGCCTGGTGATCCTCCTGAATCCCGCCCTCGCATGCGAGATGAAATAATATAGGAGCCAGCCCAGCGCCATCGCCATTATGATTGCAGTCGGAATGAATGCAAGATATTGGAAGGTTCTGCTTCTCTTTCCCTGGTAATCAAACGCAATGTTGTTCGGGATCTCATGCCGGTCCCAGAAGAGGAGCATTTTCCTGAATTGCAGTTCCACGAATGCAAGCGGCTCATCCTTGAACCATTGGAACATCCTGGTTGAAACTGGAATCTTTTCAGCCGTGTCGGCCCATGCCCAGAATGTCTCAGGGTATTCCATCGGTCCCGGTCCGGTGTCGGGATTACGGCCGCCAGGAGGTGCTTCAGGCGTGTTGCCAAGTGCGAGCACCGCTCCCGCGGCAGTGGAAGGTCCGCAGAACTTCCCTGTGATCTTAGTGTTCCTGATCGAGAACGGAACCTGGGGCAGGATGACCATCAGGATGAAAACCGCCACCGGCAGAAGTCTCATGACAAAGTTCTTGAAATTCCAGGACGGCTTGTCTCCCGGCTTGATCCGGACCGAGAAAAATGCCGCAAGCATCAGGCCCGGGACGCAGAACCAGACATTTCCGCGTGTGAGGATTGAAAGCGAGACAAGGAAACCGACGATGCCCCAATGAATTATCCTGCCGCTTCTCCATGCGATGATCGCAGCATAGAGAATCATCGTGATCCAGAACGCCTGAAGCGTTTCTATGAGATGGTAGGGCACGTACAGGATCAGCACCGCCGAAAATGCCGTAAGGAAGGCGGTCAGCACCCCTGCCCTTCTGCCCCATAGCATCGCCGAGCACATTGCAGCAAAGAATATCGTCAGCGCAGAAAGGAAAGCCTGTGCGATCATCACCGGCCAAATCCCATTACCCAGGATCTTATGGACGACCGGCAGGAATACCGCATAGTATAAAGGCTGGTAATAAAACGCTTCGTGGAATTCGCCTCGCATTATCTTCTCGGAAAGATCCTTGTATGTCGCCATGTCGGTATATCCCGAGGGACGCGACACCTGCACGTCGTTCGCAAGGAGTTCCCTGCACACCTGCAGGCGTAGGAGGAATCCTGCAGAGGCAAGGACTAGGAGCAGGATATAGAAATATTTTCTTGTCAATTTTTCGAGGTTCCCTTTATATCTTTTCCGGCATCGGAAAAAATATCACATGCTCATCAGCTCTTTTTCTTTCTTGAGCAGGACATCGTCGACTTCCTTGATATAGGTGTCGGTAAGCTTCTGGATGGCGTCGAGCTTCTCCTTAAGATCGTCTTCCGTGATCTCGCTGTCCTTCTGCGCCTTCTTGGCGGCTTCATTTCCATCGCGGCGCACGTTCCTGACAGCGACCCTCGCCTCTTCAGCACGCGACTTGACCTTCTTGGCCAGCGCAGTACGCCTTTCCTCGCTGAGCTCGGGGATCGGGAGACGGATCACGCGTCCATCGCTCACAGGGGAGATTCCGATATTTGCCGCGATTATCCCCTTTTCAACTGCGGCCATGGAGGATGGATCCCAGGGCTGGATGACAAGAAGACGCGCCTCGGGAGCGGTGATTCCCGCAAGTTCCTTGAGCCTGGTAGGATTTCCATAATAGTCGACCATGATGTTCTCGACCAGGGAAGGAGAAGCTTTTCCCGTCCGGACAGCCGCAAAGTCCGTATGCATGTGTTCGACTGTCTTCATCATATGCTCTTCTACATGGTCCATCAGCTGTCCGATTGCTACGTTCATATGCGTTCTCCTTATATGATTTTATGCGCTTAGAGTCATTAATTTATTCTGACTTCCTGCAAAAACAAGCACAATAAAGTGCATTTAGAGCAAAGCACCAGGATTCGACCACTTGCGCATTGTGGCGAGGCCTGTCCGGCATAGGATGCGGCGAATATCGCCAGCAGCGGCATGATGAACATCCTGGCGCCAATGGCGCCAATACCTGTCCGGTGAAATATTCCTACGACGGCATTGGCCGCATGAAAACGCTTACCGACGGCAACGGCTCCATAACTATCACATATAACAACGACATGACGCTTGCATCCGAGAAGATCCCGTATATATTGAACCACGGTATGGTCTACGACTATGACAATCTTGGCAGGAGGACATCAATGAGTCTTCAAAATGTAGGGTCTGCGCTTGCCGCGTCCGCTTATACCTACGATGCAATGTCCCGCCTGTCTTCCGTCTGGACCGCCGGCGTCCTTGCCCAGCCGAATGGCTCGGGGTCGCCGGCAATGTCTTATTCATACACTTACAATAATTCCGATCAAAGATCCAGATTGACTCTCTCCGATGACTCCTACTGGATCTACAAGTACGACGAAAGTAGCGTGGGCATTCCTGCCCGCGTTTCCTTCTCCAGTTCTCTGAATCAACCTGTCGCGCCGAAGCTTCTATGCGAGGGCGGATATCTCCAGCGCACAGTGCCTGGAACCGTCTCCGTCTCTGGAAGCGGGGATGAGACTGCGGAAGTCAGGCTCCAGCAGGAATCAATTGAGAAGATGTTCCTTGCGAAGCCCCCAGAGCTTTATACATACGACCCAGACGGCAACCTCCTCTCCGATGGCAGATTCACCTACACATGGGACGGGGAGAATAGGTTGGTTGGCATTGAAAGTAACTTGGGCATTCCTGCCCGAGTGAAATTGGCGTTCGCCTACGACTACATGGGCAGGCGTGTTTCAAAGACCGTCTACAGCTGGGTGAACAACGCTTGGCAGGTGAGCAAGGCTGAGAAGTATGCTTATGATGGCTGGAACCTGATAGCCAAATTCAACGCTTCAAATGCGCTTCAGGAAAGCTACCTGTGGGGCGAAGACCTTTCAGGTTCATTGCAGGGCGCTGGTGGTGTTGGTGGTCTGTTGGCGGTGTCAGGTTCATCAGGCACATACATTCCAGCATATGACGGGAATGGGAACATTGTTTCCTACGTTGATAGTTCAAATTCTGCGAAAGTAGCTGAATACGAATATGACGCATTCGGCAGGACTATTGTGAAGGCTGGCGTGAAGGCGGATGATATGGCGTATAGGTTCAGCACGAAGTGGCTGGATACGGAGACTGGCGACTACTACTACTACGGCTACAGGTACTACAATGCGGATACGGGGAGGTGGCTGGGGAGGGATTCAGTAGAAGAAGGTGGAGGAGTGAACCTGTATGGGATGGTCGGGAATAATGCTGTTAATAATTTTGATTTATTGGGAGCAAAGAGTTTTAGAATTGTTACATCGACAGATGCCTCTTCTAAAGATATGAGACCTGTTAAGGAAATTAATTCTGTTAACGAAATAAATCTTAGAACGAGTGCTTCTAATATTTCCAACGGATATCTTGGACCAGATTCTAATACTGGGCCTGGTTTATATTTTGATGATGGAACAGATAACAAACCTGTATTATGGAACAAGGGGAAATTAGTCCTTGAAACTGGAGGCATTTGTCGTGCTAATATTTTGGTAGATATTTATGCACAAGGGCCCCAGGTTAAATCAGGTGAAACGTATTATTATCTTCAACATTACCCAGAGGGTAGTCATTTTCTTGGGGGTGGTGTTGGGTTTGAACCAATTGGGTCAGTTATTAATCACGAAAAAGGGCACGCAAATGCATTCTGGCAAAAGGTTATTCCTTGTGTCAAAAAAGTTGTAGATAGAATAATTAAAAATAATTCTTCGGGGCCTTTTACTGCAGCTGAAATGAATGAAATCACCAGTGCGTTTACCAATTGCTCTACCAGCAAGGATTACATTGACACATCTATAACATTGGCTAATCTAGGAACTCGCAGTTATTACTCCCCAACCCGTTTTACGAGAACATTCCCTACAGACCCAACTAGAATAGGATTAGACAAAGGATTTGTAAATATGTTTGGTCAGGATAATGATATTACTGATAAATGGGTAGCAAAATAAAACGGAGAGGTAAAAAATGATACGCCTATTAATGCTGTTAATTATGTTGTTTGTTTTAACCTCTTGCAAACCTCCTGCTCAGGATTCTTGCAAGGTTATTATGACATCGGATGGACTTAGTAAAGAATATATTGAAATGTTTAGGAAATTCAGGGAAAATCGTAATGAACGTGTAAAGTATGCTGGTAATATCAGAGATTTTTTATTCCAGTTCAATATGTATAGAGCGGATAATTTCTCTAAAAATCCTTTTATTCTTCCTGAAAAAGCAGTACTGCAACTTCTAGGTAACCCTGATTCTATTAATAATGATGGCTGGTGGTTTTACTATATTGAACAAGGAAAGTCGAGTATTAAAATTGAAATGCATAATGGGATTTTAATAAATGTGGGTTACTAGCCCCGCCCCCCTTCCAGCCCCCGATGACGGGAAGGCGAAGTGACCAGTCTTCGCCCGGACAGGGCTACGCCTCGGCAAGGGGGATGAGGGTACGCATATGCTGCATTGAGCCTGTTCCAGGACTTGTGCTCCGTTGACATGTTGAGGCTGGCGATTTTCACAGTTTTAAAACTGGCTGTGGTCTAGCCTCAAAGTGGCTTAACATTAGGGCGATTATGCGACTGATGCGTATGATGCCCAGGACGGTCGCCGGTCGATAGTCGCCGGCCATTGTATCGCTGAAAATCCTGGTAATATGGGGACGTTCCCACTTATCTATTTATACATAAGCATATTATGAATAATAAAACGTCTTTAATGGCCTTTGTTTGATATTTTTATGCCTCTATT
>MHBI01000086.1 GCA_001804815.1 Lentisphaerae bacterium GWF2_50_93 | reverse complement strand
TTTTGATTTAATGCCTTTATTTGCCTGTTTATTATATGCTTAGTATTGTATATAAACATATTAAGTGGGAACGTCCCTAAAATGGGTAAATATGCTTAGTATTGTATATAAACATATTAAGTGGGAACGTCCCTAAAATGGGTAAAACGTCCCTAAAATGGGTAAGCGTTAAGCTGGTCTTTTAGCCTCACACGTAGGGCGGTTTTTAAACCGCCAACTAAGTGTCGGGTTAAAACCCGACATACTTTCTTGGAAAAACAGCCTCACTTCACCCAGCTTAACGCTTAGATTAATGGGTAACCGTTAAGTTGCTCTTTTAGCCTCACACGTAGGGCGGTTTTTAAACCGCCAACTAAGTGTCGGGTTAAAACCCGACATACTTTCTTGGAAAAACAGCCTCACTTCACCCAGCTTAACGCTTAGATTAATGGGTAACCGTTAAGTTGCTCTTTTAGCCTCACACGTAGGGCGGTTTTTAAACCGCCAACTAAGTGCCGGGTTAAAACCCGACATACTTTATTGGAAAAACAGCCGCACTTTATTCCAGGCTCTCATAATACCCGAACTGAAGATAACACAGTCCGCTTCCGGCTTCAACAATGGCTGCTCGAGTTTAAACTTCCAACCTCTTCCTGGGCCCATAGCAAGAGCGCGCCCCGTCTTCCTTCAAAGAACTGTGAACTGGGTCAAACCCTGCACTATCAACTTAGGGGGTGGGGGTAGTAGATGTATGGAGAACGGTGCCGGCCCAATCCACCTAAAAGAGATGAAGATTATCGCGTCAGACGAACGCACCACCATGGAATATGAACGTTTGGCTACTCCAATGGAGTTGGAGGTTGTATGTTTAGCCCGAAAAATCCAAAACCTTCGCCGGACGCGCGACTTGCTGCTGCCACGCCTGCCGGCTGATCTGAAATCGGATGGCAAGGCATCCTGTCATGGGAAAGGGCCGGGTGCGCGATGGCTATATAAGGGGAATAACTCCCTGAATAAGGGTATTACCTGTTTAATTCGACGCTGCTCGAAAAGGGGTAGCACAGACATTCTTGTCTGTGACGGAAAATTAAATTTGAACCCATAGACAGGAATGTCTGTGTTACTTTTTAAGACAAATTTCATTTTGTGATTACCTTTTCGAGCAGGCTCTTAAAAAAACTCCTCACGTTGATGTGGAAATAGAAACATTTGGAGCCATTCCAATGCCGTTAACTTAAGAGGAAGCTAATCCCGTTGTTCCGGAGGCCGCATCCGGAACCGGAAAAAGACCTGAAGCCATCCAACAAGCCTTGATTCCTCCCAATTCCCAGACTATCTTAGCACCACCATGAAATCAAAATTCCTATTACATATATTCAACGCTGCGATTTTGATTGCGATATTCGCAGTTTTCTGCGGGGCGATGCCAGTATGGGGCGCGGCTCCCGATACGCCTGCTCCTTCCGCACCGCTCCAGGAACTGAGCATCGCATGGACGATTGACACCAGGATTTCCGGGCATGTCGTCGCTGCTTATCCCCATCCGTCGATGACCCAGCGCGTACTCCTTGTAACAGATGGCGGACTTATTATTTCAGAGAACGGAGGACAGGAATGGCAGAAGCTTCCCGCGGCCGATCTCGGCAAGATAGGTAGGATCACCTGCATGGCATTCGTGCCGGACAAGGAGGATTCATTCTACGCCGGGACCGCTGGCAAGGGAGTCTGGCTGACCGAGGACTGCGGCAAGACGTTCAAGCAGATCGGCACAGCCTCGAAGGGCATGGCGTCGGACTCCATCTCGGGATTCTATGTATTCCCGGGAGACCAGCTCTTCCAGACACTGATAGCTGTGCACGGGGATGCGGCCGCCGGCATTTCACGTTCGGTCAACAAGGGCGAGACATGGGGTTTCTTTGCGACCGATTATCATGTATCGTCGATACAGTTCAGGGATTTCGGATGCTATGACGCGCTGATCGTGGCGTCGAAGAAGGATTCCCCGGAGATCAAGTCGATATGCTATGGAATTTCAATTGACGACTACTGGTATGACGCGATGAAGGACGTTGTCCCTACGGGAAGCGCGCTTCCGCTTTTCAAGGCCCATCCGCTATTCTCCACCCTTGACCAGGGGATGGTGTTCGTGTCGAAGAGCGACTTGAACAGGGTCGGCCCGAAAGATGCAGGCTTTACATCCGTAGGAGTCACGTGGGGCCGTACCGCAGAGGAACAGCTGATGTATTCGTATGATCCGAAGAAACTGGGGATGGTCGCATCCCTTGACGCATACAAGACCTGGACGACCCAGAGCAGCGGTCTCTATACGGGTGATTTCACAAAAGAAGGCGCCCATATCAGGGCGAATTCCAATGGATCGGTGTTCTATGCCGTGGCGAACGGCAACCTGTATGTCGGAAAACAGAATCAAAAAGGCGCATCAGTATCGATCTCATCTGTCAAGACCACCCCTTCGGTATTTGAGTTCGCAGGTACGATGTATAGGGCGAAGGTGACCATCCTCAAGCAGAATATCTCCAGATTTCCGCAGTCGAAGTCGGCAGTCGCCGCAGCCGCGGCGCTGAAGCTGGACATAGACGGCATGAAAGAGGCGATGACCGCCGGACAGTATTCGGTCACGGCACAGGTTACCGCCCATGGGGGGAGGCCAAAGGCGGTCACGATAGATCTCCGCGCGATCGGCGGGGGCATGAAAACAGTGATGCATGATGACGGGAAGCATTCCGACGGGAAGGCTGATGACGGGATTTTCGGTACGACGTTCAGGGTCGATCCCTGGCGGCTGAGGAACGACGACAAGATGATCAAGCGCTGGCCCGGCCAGATAGGGCTGACATTGAATGCCGAGGGCAATGACGGGGCCGCCTATTCCGCAGTGGCGCCGATAGACATCTATTCCATGCCAGAGGCCTTTGAATTCTACAGGTCGCGCAGCAACATGAGGCTTGAAACGTCGGGCAATGCCACCGGGATAACGGCGGTTCCTGCAGGCGAGGCCCATGCAAAGCCCGAGGAGTGCTTCAAGCTGGAGGTGAAGCCCGGGGCATGGCAGGCGACAATCGGCGGGGGAGGTCTTTCCGACATAACCGGATATTACGCCCTCTCATTCTGGATCAAGAGCAGCACCGACAGCTCGGACGACGTGCTCCTCCAGATGCGCGACAGTCCGATGTATATGGATCCAGCAGCTACCGAAGCGGAAGGAATATCTGATCCGGCCTATATTGAAAGTGGAATGGTGCTGTCGGACTGGCAGAGGGTGGTGATCCCGCTTTCGTCGATACTGAACGGTTCGCCGGATTTCAGATCGACCGAGCTTGGCTCAATCATATTCTCCGGCAGCTGCACGGCCCCGGTCACATACTGGATCAGCGAGGTGATATTCCACGTGAACCAGAATGAGATCGGCAAGGTCAAGACAACCGGCATCAAGAAGAGGAAGAGATGAAAAATTTTTTATTGCATAAAATATTTTTAACAAAGGGCATGGCTGCGAACTTCGCAGTTCTCCTTTTTGCGGCGGCGGCATCCGCCCAGTCGCCGGAGAAGATCGACCAGGAGCTTGCGAAGCTCGCAGGGGATTCCCGGAACAACGCCAAGACTTACGAGGTCGTGACCAAGCTTGACACGATAATCACAGGCAAGGCCGCGAGCGTGCAGCAGAAGATAAACGCCTTCAACATCATCTTCGACATGCATGCGCGCAACAAGAAGTATTCCGACGCGGCCGCGGCCGCGGCAAAGATATGCGAGTCCCTCCCCGGCAATCCTGAGGTGAGGCAGATAACTCTTCTTGCGATCATAAACATGTATGCCAGCGCCCAGCAGTTCGACAGGGCGATCGAAAACGCGAACACGTTCCTGAAGGAATTTCCGGATGCCAGGAGCAGCGCGGAGGTCAGGGTCAAACTCGCCTCATATCTGTCCAGGAAGAAGGATTTCGCGGGCAGTCTGGGCGAGGTTGAAAAGGCGATTGCACAGATAAAGGACAACGACAAGCTGATGGCGGAAGCCCTGGTCATTGCAATGGATGCCGCAGCGCAGGCCAAGAAACCTGAAAAGGAGCTTGAGATGGTGACGAAGCTGAAGGATGACAAGTATCTGAAGGCGAGAAACCAGTGGGAGCACTACGGCATCCGGATGAGATACGCCAACTGCCTCAGGAAGGCCGGCAAGCTGGATGAGACCATAAGATACTGTACCGAGTCCGAGAAGATAGTTGAAAACCATCCGCCCGACCAGCGCCAGAACTGGTGCAAGATGATTGCCGACTGCCTTGCCGAAAAGAAAGCGTCTTCGGACGAAATCATCAGGCAGTGCGAGAAGGTATTCGTGGATCATCCCGCGATTTCGAACAACTGGTATTCAGCCCAGCAGATGATAGTTGACGCCTTCGCCAGGGAGAAGAAGTTCAATGAGGCGCTCAGTGCTGCCAGGATCATGTTCGACGCCTCCGACGATCAGTGGAAGAGGGAGCACTCATGCAGGGTCGTTGCCGATCTCTTCAAGCAATTGGACGGCAACGATACCAGGGCCCAGCAGTTCATTGAATTCCAGGACCAGGGGCCCGATGGAGAAGACAAGAAGGCCGGTACGGATGACGACCTGAAGAATCCTCTGTCAGCTGTCAATTATCCCTCATATGCCGAACGTGAAAAATCATTTGCCAGGACGACAGCTGAATGCGGCGACAATTCCGCGGCGTCACGCCACAGGGGGCTCATGCAGATCTATACCGGCCACCCCAGGAAGGCCATGCAGTATTTCATTGATGGCGCAAGAAGGGCCTCATGCGACGATTTCTCACCCGCCGCCCTGGACATGATCAGGATTGGAGCCCATTCAGTGCGGGGTTATGACGCGGACATGGAGGATTTCTACAGGTTTGCAAGCCTCGGCCCGAACGGTCCCGACGGCAAGGCCGGCACGGAGGACGACATCAAGGATCCCATCGCACCCCTGCTTGGGAATGAACTGAAGCTCACCTCGGGGAGCGGTGGCATGGCTGGATTGCCTGAAGCTGATGTCAAGAACCTCCGTGAAGTGCAGGCGTTCCTGCAGTCGCTTGCGGGCGACCAGCTGACCAAAGGCCGCGACCGCAGGGATGTCATAGTCTCCATCGAACGCATCCACGAGGCCTTGCTCGACTGGAATGCTCCGGGGATGAAGCAATGGTATGCTTCCCAGCTTGCCAACTTCGACAAGGACGATGCTGAAGATGCTCTTTTCAATGGTCTCCAGCTCGCTGCCAGGGCTTGCAGATACGATCTCGGCGATGTCCAGGCCCTGTGGAAGGATCTGGAGTCGAAACCCGAGGAAAAGCTTGTTGCCCCTGAGACCATGAAGAGAATAGGAATGCAATGGCAGAAGACCCTCAAGATGCTCAATCCTCCCCCCAAACCCAAGCCAAAACCCAAGCCAAAGCCAAAGCCTGCTGTAAAGAAGACGAAATAAATACCTCTAGATATTGCATTTGATTGTTGAGTTCAGCAATATCTACCTTGGTGGCATAGGATTATGCCGCCAAGGCCGAGCACACCTTCGTGTCTCGGGGTTAACCCTCCCGCGCCTTTCGGCCTCGGGACAAGCTGGTTTTTCGAGGCTTTCGCCTCGAAAACATCGGCCTCTCGGTAAATTTTGCTGCCTTAAACACAAAATTTAGGTTAAAATGAACACGAAGATGATGAAGCTGCTGATCCTGCTGGTCGCCACGCTCTTCACCCTGTCGGTCTCAGGCGGAGTCTCGGTAAAAGATGAAAATGGCAAGACTACCAAGACCGACAAGAAGGATCAGAAGAAGGATCAGAAGAAAGAAGAGAAAAAGGATCCCGGCGACCCGGTAATGCTCAAAAAGATCGAGCCCATAATCTTCACCAAGGACAACGTGAACCTCGCGGCTGTCCTGCAGGCAGTCTGCAAACAGGCCGGATACAACTATGTTGCCGGTGTTGACGGAGTCAAGCTATCAAAGCCCGACAACGGCAGGAAGAAAGACAAGGAAGACAAGCTCTGGGTCTTCTTCATGGTCATCCCACAGGATGGCGGATGAATGGATTTCGACGAATTCCTTTTTGAGGAACTGGGCGCGTTCCTTCTGCAGCCCTGCGGGTTCATCAATGCCGGCTCGGGCAGTCCACTCCTCGTTATTTATTATATCCATATATGCAATAGTATTATAAAATTGCCTTGCCTATAAGGTCTGGAAGAATCATTTGACCGGTGTTTTAATGGCAGATAAAAAAAGAACTTTAGAAAGAGCAACATCTTAAATACATACTGGTACAATCAATCTTTCATATATAATTTATTTTTATCCTATACTATCTTATTATCTTTATTATTAATATATTACGATGTGGTACATATTTGATATAATTAATAATATCTTCACTTGACAGCCATCTTTCAAGCAATAATGTATATACAAATAAGCGGAGGTCTTTATGAGAAGCTGCTTCCAGAAGGAAAGATCATATCAGACACTTTACAGATGGATCGAGGAAGGAATTTTTCCTCCCGGAAGCCAGTTCCCTCCGGTAAGGGATCTCTCCGTGAAACTAGGCTCCAGCCTAATGTCCACGCACAGGGCGGTACTGGAGCTTGAAAAAGAGAAGCTCATCTTCAGGAAAAGCCCGAAGGTCCGCATTGTAATTGAAAGAAAAATACAATTTGACGAACCGGGGCTGAAAAATACTGTCATCATCGTGAACTCCAGAAATTCCAAGGACATGCCGCCGCAAACCAAAAGAACAGGCTGGGTGTACTACAGCTACATATCCATGCTCGGCGCCATCCAGGACAAAGGATACAGCACACTGATCATAACCAGGGAGAAGCTGGAAACAGAAATCGACAGATATCTCTTCCAAAAACCTGCGGGCATCCTTTTCTCGGAAATACCTGGCACTCCTCCTTCCATGGAGGCATTGCTGAAAATAAAGAAATCTGGAACACCGGCAGTATTCTACGGAAATTTCCCGGAAATACAGGACTTTGACCGAGTAACCGCAGATCACACGAGCGGTGTCTATGATCTCGCAAAATTCCTGATCGGCCTCGGAAAACGCAGACTGCTTATTACGGTTCTAGAGCAATTCAAGGAAGCCTACTGGACGCTGGAGAAGATCGAAGGGTTGAAAAAGGCAGTCGCTGAAGCCGGACTTGAATATCTCCCCCCCCATATCCAGAGATCATTTCCGCATGATCCATCATCCCCTCTTTCCGATGCTGAAATGTTCAAGAACAGGGCAAGGTTTGAGGCGGGATGCATAGCCCCCCTGCTCCTCGGCCCTGACGCACCTGATGCGCTGCTGGTTTCATCTGACAGCGAATTGCCAGTATATTCAATGGCGTGCAGACTGCTGGGAAAAGAACCGGACAGGGACATCGTACTTGCCGGATATGACAATTACTTCGACGAAGTTCCCGACTACAGTCTTGAATCTTCAAACCCGGTCGCGACAGTTGACAAGCTCCTTCCAGAATCAGGGCTGAAGATGGCGGAACTTCTTTTTGCAAGGGCCGCAGGCGAACTTACCCCTGGACCTCTGAAAATACTCATGAAGCCCGAGCTGGTCACAGCCGGTACAGCGGATAGAACCAAGGGGAAAAAGGAAAAGATCAAGTCCCTGATGCAGGAGCAGTCCTGCCGATTGCCAACTTCCAATTTGAGTTTTGAAGACAAAACTGCAAATCCTCCTTCACTTTCCAGTGGGCTACGGCGGCCAAATCGAAAATCGAAAATCGAAAACGCCTTCACCCTCATCGAACTGCTGATCGTAATTGCCATCATTGCAATCCTCGCCGCGCTCCTGCTGCCGGCGCTTCAAGCCGCCAAGGAGGCGGCATGGGCGGTCGTCTGCAAGAACAACCAGAAGCAGTCTGGCATCGCCATAGCCACCTATGCCGTGGACAACAACGGTACATGGGCGGACTGCACCGGCACTGTCAACGTCGGTGGCACCAACCTGGGAAGCTCGTGGGCGAGGATGGTTTCGGGACAGGGACAGATATTCGAAGGCGGGGACTACATAACATCAAAGGGAACGGAGGTCTTCTATTGCCCAGCTAAAAACAGGAAGAGGACGGAGAAATTCCCGAACAGCTGGTTTTTTTCCGAGACCTATGCGACACGCGACGAGGATTCTGACTATTGCGACCCAAATAGTGGAAATGCGGCAATGCGTCCGAGAGGCATTAATAAATACGCTACTTTCTGGTGGGACAGGAGCATTGAGCCGAATCCTTCAGCCCAGAGGGTCGACAGGTCGATAAGATGTTTCAATTACTATACTGCCCCGAACCAGGATAAGATGGTCATGCTGTCCGATTCGATGCAGGGGCCGACCACCGCCCCGAACCTCTACCACTGCAACAGCGCCAGGCCGAATCTCAACCAGGCCGGCAGTTGGACAACGACAAATTCAAGCGGAATCCATGCCCTGCACAACAGAAATGCAAACGTCCTGTTCTGGGACATCCACGTTGACAGCGCCACAACAGGAGACCTTGTCAGACTCGGTTATACCAGATGGTGGGCCGGCAAAATCGGAAACCTGATCCAGATGCAGATGAATTAATTGCCCATATTTTTCTGCAGACAAAAAAATAACAAATATACAAAAGACAAGGCAGGAATTCATGATGCCATGCTATGACAGGATTGCGGACTTCGCAAAATCACACAATGTCAGGGCTGTTTCGGTCGATACGGACGGCGACTGCTCGGAACTTGTTCCGAGCATGACGCAGCATGGAGTAATTTTAAATATGCCACCGCGAAAATAAACTTCTTATGCAAATCAAACAATAAATAAGCAGATAATTTCAAAACTTGGAAAGGAATTTTCCATGACTGCATGCACTGACTGGTTCCGTGACGCCAAGTGGGGCGTTTTCACACACTACCTGGACTCACCGGCCAGCCACTCCAAACCATCGCCAACCGATGCGGATACCTGGAACCGCCGCGTGGACTCGTTCGATGTCAAGGCGTTCGCCGGACAACTGGAGTCAGTCGGCGCGCGATACTACTTCATCACGCTCGGCCAGAACTCCGGCCACTACTGCGCACCCAATTCCACATACGACTCCATCGTCGGACGGCATCCAAGTCTCTGCTCGAAGCGCGACCTGATCCTCGACCTCCACGCGGCTCTGGCGCCCAAAGGCATCCGCCTGATGGCCTATCTGAGCAACAGCGCGCCACAACAAGATGCTCTCGCCGTAGAACGCCTTGAACAGAAGCTGGGCAACTACCGCAACGTGGAGTTCCAGCGCAAATGGGAAGCCGTGATACGCGAATGGTCGTTGCGCTGGGGATCCAAAGTCAGCGGCTATTGGATCGACGGCTGTTACCATGCGGACGCCATGTACCGCCACGTCGAAGCACCCAACTGGGGCAGCTTCGCGGGAGCGCTGAAGGCTGGCAACCCGGATTCGATCGTCGCCTTCAATCCAGGCGTAAAAATTCCGGTAATCCGGCACTGCGAGTACGATGACTATACGGCTGGCGAACTGACCGGCGACCTGCCACTGGGCACGTGCGGGGGAGAAGGAAAGTGGCCCTACGGTCCAATCCAGCGTTTCGTTGACGGCGCGCAGTACCACGTCTTGAATTTCCTTGGTGACTGGTGGGGCCAAGGAGAACCGCGATTCCCCGATGAACTGGTAGCCGGCTACACACGCTACATAAACCTCCAGGAGGGCGTCGTCACGTGGGACGTGCCGATCAGCGGTGAAGGCCGGCTTCCAGAGGCATTCCTGTCTCAACTGGGGAAACTGGGGTAAAACAGTTTATCTAAATTTGTCCGAGGTGATTTCAAGATTACAATAATGATAGGGTGCGGATGACAAGAAGTGGCATCCTCGGCGAAGAGCATAACTTTTATCCTTAAGCAGGATGGCGCGGTATTTATAGATGATATCGCGGCGAAGCTGAAAAAAACAAACGTAAGGGAAATTATGAAAAATAAATTTATTCCTGCGATCATGGTTGCCTTCTCACTGGCCTGCATCCATACATCTGCCGAGACCTTGAAAATCGGGGATTTCGAGAACGGCGGGGACGGGTTTCCCGGGACGTTTGTCATCGTCAAGGAAGGGCGGAACGGCGGTTCATGTGCGAAATTCGCAAAGGGTCCGGACAAGAAGCCCGTGTCTGCCGCGAAACAGCTTCCAAAGCTGAAAAACGATTTCACCGGATTCACCTTCTGGAGCAAGACAAGCGAAGTGAAGACGATTGCCGTCAGCTTCCAGGACTCGGCCAGCCAGGGATTCGTGCACAAGATCCAGCTGGAGCCGAATGGCGAATGGCAGCAGATCACAATTTCGAAGTTCGAGCAGGAACCGGAAAAGGGGAAGGGAAACGCAAAGAAGTGGACACCTCCCGCCATGCGGGTGACATTCATGCTCGGCCAGGATGGAGCCGTGCTCATCGACGACATATCGGCAGAACTCAACCCCGTCAGGATAGCACAGGATCTCGGCATCGAGCAGACTGCCCTCGGCAACATCTTCCTTACGACTGAAACACCGGCACTCAACATCGAGACGAAGGGCGACACAGTCATCTGGACCGTCTGGGACATCGGACACAAGGAAGTGGGCAAGGGAACATCGCCTGTGAAAGATGGCGAAGCTTCGATACAGCCGCCGAAGAAAAACGGATATTTCCTGATGCGCATCGAGGCGCGGAAGGATGGGAAGAGCATTTCAGAGAAATGGACGAGCTACTGTGTCATTCCACCGTACAAGGTAAAGGATCCTGCGAATGCGCAGTGGGGCGCCATGACGCATTTCGCGCAGGGGATGGACGTCGACATCCTGCCGCTTCTGGTGAAGGCGGGAATTGTGTCGATCCGCGACGAGCACTACTGGTCAAATGTTGAGACAAAGAAAGGGGAATATTCCTTTCCCGAAAGATCCGGGCGCTATATGGAGGCCTGCAAGGAGAATGGACTTGATCCCCTGATAGCTATGACATTTGGCAACAAGCTCTACGACCACGTGGGCGGTCCGAATACGCCGGAAGGCTTCGCCGGTTACGGAAACTACGGGCAGGCCATCCTGAATGAATACGGCAAACAGATCAAGTGGCTTGAGATCTGGAACGAATACAACGGCTCCTGGGCACCACCCGTGGCCAAACAGAGCGGGGAGAACCGATACACGACCTATACAGGCATGCTCAAGGTGGCCTACGAGAAAATAAAAGCCGTACGGCCTGATGTAAAAGTCCTGGGTGGCGCGTGCGTCCTGATCCCCATTCCCTACATCGAGGGTATTTTCAAGCTCGGTGGCCTGGACTATATGGACGCCGTTGTCATACATCCATACAGAGGCAAGCCCGAAGGCGTCGACAAGGAGGTCGCCGAACTCCGTGAGCTGATGAAAAAATACAACGGAGGCAAGGAGAAGGAGATATGGGTAACCGAGACCGGAAGGCATGGGCAGGTTGAATTCGACTGGGAGAAGGACAAGAAAATGTACGAAATGGGTAGACAACTGGGAGCCGTCTATCTTCCAAGGCAATACACGCTTCTGCTTTCGCAAAATGTCGCCAAGATATACTGGTATCTGGCGACCGATCACATGGATTTCGTCAGCATGGGGCTTCTCAGGAAGGCTAACGACAAGATGGGAAGATACGCGGTCTGTCCGTCATTTGTAACCTATGCGACGCTTATCCGCCAGCTTGACGGTGCGAAATTCGCAGGGCGCGAGGCTTCCAGCAAATACACCCGTGCCTATGTGATGAAATTCAGGAACGAGAAAAATGAGGATGTCCGCGTCTGCTGGGCGACCTTCCCGAGCAAGATAGAGATCGCGACATCAAAGCCGGTGACTGTCGTGAACATGGTTGGAGAGGAGAGGACAGTCAATCCTGATGCAGGAAAGATTGTGTTCGACCTGACAGGCGACGTGGTCTATCTCAAGGGCGAAATCCAGGGCGTGAAAGAAATCGAACCCGAAGAAAAGATTATCGCCTCTTCAGTTGACGACTACGGCAAGACGCAGGGACTGAACAACTGGTATTATGGGTATTTCGAGGTGAAGGACGGCAATCCGTCCGATTTCAAGGAGATGAAAGTCGTTGAGACGATGTGGGGCGAAAACTGGGGAGGTCCGCAGAAATATCTCGGAATCAATCTGGGTGGCGCGCATCCGGAGAACAACGTGTGGGCGGTCCATCGCTGGAAAAGCACATATACGGGAAAGGCTGTAGTTTCGGGAACATGCAGCATAGGCAAAAAAGGAGACGGAGCAGAGCTTATATTACTGAACAATGGAAAGGAAATATTCAGGAAGCACTTCGGTGGAAGCGAACCGGAAAAAATTGATCTTAATGTCGAAACGGATCTTGCAGAAGGAGCCCTGATCGACATCTGCATATCGCCGTTCAAGAGCACGGAATATGATGCGACAAATTATGATCTGATGATAAAGACCCTGAAAAAATAGGAGGCAATCAAGATGCCTGATATCAGGAGAGTCATATTGGAACCTGTTCAATAACTGCCTCTGTCCAGACCACATTAAGGAAAAGGTAAAAGCAGGCTTATAGTCAAAAAGAGAGTTTTCCAGTAAATAAATCGGTTTTACGAATAAATTTTATAATAACAAGGAGAATGCCAGCTTCGGAACTCTGATAAATTCAGGGTTTTGCAATTGGCTCAGGAGATAAACATGAAAATACTTGCTGCTGGATTCGCCTGCCTGATGTCGTCTTTAACCCTGCTAGGAGCTGATGTCCCAATAGCCAACCCGTCATTCGAGAGCGGTGGGGAACTTCCGGCTTCATGGCAGATAAAAGGTGTCGCGGTCCTCGACCAGGAGGAGAAAATCGATGGAAAGCAGTCCCTGAAACTCACAAGGGATCCGGTGACTCTTCCTGATACCCAGGCAACCAGCGAGAAGTTCAAGGTTGAAAAGGGGATCTATGAGATCTCCGGAGCGATGAAGGGCGATCTCTATGCGCAGGACGCCTCATTCAATGCCATGCTCTCGATCGCGTTCCTTGATTCCAATTCCAAGGAAATCGAAAAAAAGACTGTCACCTACCTCTGCGGAAAGAACGCATGGAAGATTTTCAAGGAGCGGGTGCCGTGCCCCGACAAGGCCGTCAAAGCCAGACTTATACTCGACATAAACAAGACACACGGCTCGGTCTGGCTGGACAATTTGAAGCTCTCTTACCTTGGCAAGGCATCGTCAGACAGTTCCTGCAGGATCGTCTTCAAATCATCCAATCTCGGATTCATGTTCCTTCCTGATGAGGCGCCAGTCATCCAGATGAACGTGGAATCCGAGGAGCCGCTTCCTGGAACATCAATGGATTTCACATGGGAGCTCTGCGACTACTGGGGCGAGACTTTCTGCCAGGCCCAGTCCGGCAAGCTGGCCTCCGGAGGAAAAAACGCCAAGGGCAGGAACATCTATTCAGCGACACTCGATCTCAAGGCTCTTTCCCCGAAGATCGGTCCGTACTACGAGATAAGGATGTCAATTCCCATGGGCGACGGCAAGATGCTGAAGGAGAAGATGTCGTTCGCGGTCCTTCCGGAAGCCGAAACATTCAAATACGATCCCATGGACATTCCGTTCGGCGCACATACCTGGAACGCTACCGTCTACGAATATTTCCCGCTCTCAGCAAGACTCGGCCTGAGACGCTGTCTGACCTTCTGGATGTATCCGAAGGAAGCGCCCTACGAACCGAAGTACGACGAAGGCTATGCCTACGATTCCCGTCTTGGCTGGCCGAAGAAGTTCGGGATGCTGCCTTACGGGGCATTGTATCCGGCAATGGACAACGAGCACTACAAGGTTTCCCCGTACAGCGAGGAGGCGCTGAGGATTGGCGTAAGGAAAAGCATCGAGAAATACCGTTCGAAGGGGCTCTGGGCGTTCCAGATCGGCAACGAACCGCCGTTCTGGGACCTGGAAAAAGTCAAGGATGACGTGAACACCTACAGGATTGTCTACGAGGAAATAAAGAAGGTCGATCCGACAGTCGTCGCAATCGGTTCGGCCATCGGCCCGAGCGAGGAGTTCTTCAAGGCGGGATTCCAGGCATACCAGGACGTGTATAATGTCCATGCATACAGCGATCTCGGCGAACTCCGCAGCGCAATGGCAAGATACAGGGAGCTCTTCGCGAAGTACGGCGGCAAAAAGCCGATATGGTCGACCGAGATAGGCTCCAAGAGCCAGGGCTTGACGCGTCATGAGATCGCCAAGGACATCGTCAGGAAGGCGGTATGCTTCTTCGCGGACGGCGGCGAATATTTCACATGGTTCGCTACTGGCGGAATGCCGGATCCGGACGGCAAACGCACGGGGACATATTCCGACTCGATGGATCTTTTCGCGGCAAAATACAACATGCACCTTCCCCGGATCGACGCAGTGGCGTATTACCATCTGATAAATTCCATGTGCGACAAGAAGTTCGTAAAAGAAATCCAGGATACCTCCGGTGTCTCGGAATTTCTTTTTAAAAATAAAAAGGGCAATTGCCTGGCCGTGCTCTGGAATACGAAAGGCACAGCGGACATCTGCCTCGATCTTCCTGATGTAAATGATGTCCAGATAAAATATCTCGATGGAAGGAATATCAAGATCAATGCGGCTGGAAAAGGCGTGAATATCAGAGTCGGAGAGGATCCTGTGCTTGTGCTTTTCGATAGCGGGGAAATCATGCATGACAAGATCAATCTGAATCCGTCTGCGAAAATCGCAGCGCTTCCTGATTACCTGGTGCAGGGAGCGAATTCGCAAATAGTCATCAAGACGGATGCCGCCGAGGAGAGAATACCTGCCCTCGCCGGTCCGTTCCAGTTTGATATCTCCCCTGGAGAAAAGAAGAAACTCGGGGATGGAATGAATGAGATCTCCTATAAAGTCAAGACTCCGGAATCGTGCAATGCGCAGGCGGTGGCGTTCAGGGCATCCCTGGAAGGGAACAAGGATTGCGGGGCGACCGAGATGCTCATCAGAATACCGGTGAAAAGCAGAGTTTCCTTCGAACTTAATCCTGTCGCCGCATCAAACGGCAAACCGGCTGTAGAGCTGACCCTCAGCAACAATTCACCTAAACCCGAGACCATGAAATATTCGCTGGAAATATCCGATGAGATTCCGATGTCAAAAGGTTCTTTCGACTTGCAGGCCGCATCTCCGTCCAACGCCTATTTCAAGGATTCGGCGGATGGAACGGTTTCATTGGAGCCCGGCGAGAAAAAGAAGATTGTCCTTCCCCTGGAGAATACCGACAGGCTGACGATCTACAGGGTTAAGACTACGGTATATGACAGTTCCGGAAACATGGCTGTCAAGACAAGATCCTTCGGCGGATTTGCGAAAGTCGCAAAGGCGAAATCGGAAATCAAGATTGACGGGAACCTCGACGAGGCCGACTGGAAGGGTGCAGGCACCCTCTCTCTAAATGAAGAACGGCAGGTCTGCCTGGTATTTCCTGAAAAATACAAGTGGACCGGCCCCGGGAATCTTTCAGGCACACTAAGGATGCTCTGGGATGAGAAATATCTTTATGTCGCGGTCGAGGTCGCGGACGACAAGTTTGTGAATCCGAAGAGCGACAGCCAGATGTGGAACCAGGACGGACTGCAGTTCCTCTTCGATCCGTACCGCAAGGAGGAGGAGAAGAAGGGTCGCTACGACTATTCAATGGGGCTAGGACAGAAGGGGCCGCAGGCGTGGTGCCATCTTTCCGCAGATGCAGGAACGCATACGGGCGAGATCACAGATATGAAAATCGCACTGAAGAGGCTTGACGAGAACAGTGGAAACATCGTCTACGAAGTTGCGATCCCCTGGGCGCGGATAGCTCCTTTCAAGCCGTCAGCCGGGATGAACCTGGGGATGTCGATGATCATTAACGAGGACGACGGCCCGGGCCGCTCCGCCTTCATGGGCTGGTTCAGCGGAGTCCATCTGAAGGAAGTCAATCTTGTCGGTGATCTGATACTGGAGTAAGCATTAACACCAAAACTCAGATAGAAGATACAGCGGAAAATACATACCCTCCTAGCAGGGAGTAACTTTAAGAACAGCAAAATCAATTTTATTCGGATGGTTTCAATCCACGCCCCCCACGCGGGGAGCGACATCCCAGGCATCGGTATCAGTCTTGATAAGCATGTTTCAATCCACGCCCCCCACGCGGGGAGCGACTATCGACGGCAATATCGAAAGTATCGGTCTCGTTGTTTCAATCCACGCCCCCCACGCGGGGAGCGACAGGCCAATTATACTGATCACCCCAGTCACGGCCTGTTTCAATCCACGCCCCCCACGCGGGGAGCGACAGACGTGTAATTAGAATAGAAAGACGGCCTTGTTGTTTCAATCCACGCCCCCCACGCGGGGAGCGACGTCAGGTTGATTTTAGAGCGTTCCCCGAAAGGAGTTTCAATCCACGCCCCCCACGCGGGGAGCGACTGGATCCGTCGGCGGTTGCCGATGCCTTGATCAGGTTTCAATCCACGCCCCCCACGCGGGGAGCGACGGAGATAGGGCATTGCGGCATCCTGCGGGGCGGGTTTCAATCCACGCCCCCCACGCGGGGAGCGACTATAATATATTGCATATCCGCTTATGCAAGCCGGGTTTCAATCCACGCCCCCCACGCGGGGAGCGACTTTTCCTATATGATTCTATTTCTCCTTTATCGTGTTTCAATCCACGCCCCCCACGCGGGGAGCGACTATCGCCATTTCCTGACGGTCTGCGCTATCTGCTGTTTCAATCCACGCCCCCCACGCGGGGAGCGACATCGCCATTTCCTGACGGTCTGCGCTATCTGCTGTTTCAATCCACGCCCCCCACGCGGGGAGCGACGATATGGTTCCCTGGACTTTCTTCCATTCCTTTTGTTTCAATCCACGCCCCCCACGCGGGGAGCGACGCCGGACACAAAGGGAGAGTTCACGGTATCAAGAAGTTTCAATCCACGCCCCCCACGCGGGGAGCGACCGCCCGCGCCGTCGTATTTCCAAATCACGACAGGTTTCAATCCACGCCCCCCACGCGGGGAGCGACGAGAACATCTATAATTCCCGTTGCCTTGTCCGTGGTTTCAATCCACGCCCCCCACGCGGGGAGCGACTTGATAACCGCCCCGGAAACGGTAGTATCAATCTGTTTCAATCCACGCCCCCCACGCGGGGAGCGACCCCCTGCCCCGAGACACCGCTCCTTGATTGCGGATTGTTTCAATCCACGCCCCCCACGCGGGGAGCGACAGCCGGAGGTTAAGAAATGACAACAGAACAGAGAGTTTCAATCCACGCCCCCCACGCGGGGAGCGACTTAGGGAGATTCATCGCGGCTTTGAACTCATCGCCTGTTTCAATCCACGCCCCCCACGCGGGGAGCGACGTTTGCATTCAGGGCATACCAGGCGCAAGGAACTTTGTTTCAATCCACGCCCCCCACGCGGGGAGCGACTTGAGCCTGATGCCGTTGATGCTTCGATTCATAAGTTTCAATCCACGCCCCCCACGCGGGGAGCGACGTTCGGCGGGCTGTATCTCGATCCCGTTGAGGCCGGTTTCAATCCACGCCCCCCACGCGGGGAGCGACCGGCTGGGAGAAGAAACTGCCCAGCAGGTTCAAGTTTCAATCCACGCCCCCCACGCGGGGAGCGACCAACCCATGCTTTCGCTGCCCACTGCACTTCTGGTTTCAATCCACGCCCCCCACGCGGGGAGCGACCCAATATTCAAGGAGGCTTTCCGTAGAATTGTCCCTGTTTCAATCCACGCCCCCCACGCGGGGAGCGACCTGGAACAGGTATTCCGTTGAAATAGGATCAGTGTTTCAATCCACGCCCCCCACGCGGGGAGCGACGGTCAAATTATAACTCTTTAATTATCAAAGAGCAAATCGTATATTTTCGCGAACTTCGCAAGAAAATTTTGACATAGGAACAGGCCATTTATACTTCTTGCTGTATCATGTTAATAGCAATGTAGTTATAAATTTTGCGAAGCCTACTGGCAGTAGTAGATCTCTTAAGGTTCGCAATTTTATTTATATAGAGGCAATTATGCAATTGCCTCTTTTGAGCTGATTGCTAAAGTTGGTGTTCACGGCTTCAGCGTGTGTATCCTCTAAAATATCAAGACACACTAACAGTTGTGAACTCCAACGAGTATATTTCCGACACAACCGTTCTGTGTATTTTGCAATCAGCTCATATTATCAGCGAACCTTCAAGATCTACTGTAGGCTTTGCCCCGACATGTTCAACTCTTCCATGCCAGTTGTTTCCCAGAAAATAAAATCTAAGACTGTCAAGCTCTACATCAATTTCATCTAGCAATCTCTTCTTCAACATCGTAAACTGTGTCTGGTCCACCAGGCATTCAAAAACTGAGTTCTGAACCCTCTGTCCATAATCCATGCATACCTTCGCGACTCTTCTCAGCCGTTTCTGTCCGTCAACGGAAGAAGTCTTGACATCATAGCTGACGAGTACGAGCATAAAAGTCCTTTCCTGAACAGGCAGGATGCCTGTCCTACATTATTTATTTCCAAATGAAAGGCGGATAGGCATCGAGATCGCCTCGGATGAATCTGGCAAAAAGCATCGCCTGTACATATGGGACAAGTCCGACGTTTATCTTTTCGTCGATGAACGGATGTGTCAGTTCGTCCTTTTTCCTCTCCTGATAGGCTATGAGAACTTCCTTGCGGGTGGTGTCATTCATGACTACTGCTCCACCTTCCATCTGCCTGAATCCTTTGCCGTTCACCCTCTGGAGATTGATCAGGGACAGGACAAGCCTATCAGCGAAAAACGGTCTCAGCTCCTCCATTAGATCAAGTGCCAACCCTGCCCTGCCCGGCCTGTCCCTGTGCAGGAATCCGACCGCCGGGTCAAGCCCGACAGTCTCAAGCGCGGACTGCACGTCGTGGGCAAGCAAGGTGTAGACGAAAGAGAGAAGAGCATTGGTATTGTCCAACGGAGGGCGTTTGTTCCTGCCCTGGAATTTGAAATCTTCCTTTTGTACGGTAATCAGATTGTCAAAGACGGAGAAGTAAGATCTTGCAGAATCTCCCTCTATCCCGCGCAGTTCTTCAAGTCCTTGAACAGTCCTAATCCTTTCCAACTGCTGGTCAATCCTCCTCGAAACGGCCTCTGTTTCGCCGGTCTCATCTCCATGGTCCCTTATGAATCTATTGAGGACAGTCCTGCAGTTGCACAACTTCCCCGCCAATATGTTTTTTGCGACATTCGCGGAATCAAAATTGTCTTCCGACATCCTGTACTGCGCCTTTCGCAGAAGCACGTTTCCAGATACAGGACCATACACTCTTGCGAAAAACTTACCGTTCTCGCTCAGGAAAGACACCAGCACATTCTTTTCGGCGCAGAATCCCATGAGATACGGACTCATCGAGATTTGTCCGAAACAGACAATCCCCCCGATAGTGTGGATGGGAAGGCGGAGCTTGACTTCCCGTTCCACGTTCACAAGGATGCACTCTCCCTCTTTCGAGAGATACGCTCCCTGTGTCGTGACAAATAAAGTATTGAGCAACTTTTTCATCTTGAGTAGCGCAGACATTCCTGTCTGCAGCTTCCTTATTCACTTACTTATTTCATCGGCAATATACTTTTCGACATTCTTTCTCATCGCTTTCGGCATGCAGAGTTCCTGCAACGAGCAGTTGTCGCACTTTTCCTTTTCATAGACCGGAGCAGGAGTCTTTCTTTCATCAATCAACTTATGGAGACGATCTATTGTTTCAATCGTCAGATTCCTCAGTTCTTCATCAAAGGACACATCATGCCTATGCCTTGTTTTTCCATAGTAGAGCGAGCCTTCCGGGATTGACACTCCCATCATTTCCTCGAGGCACAGGGCCTGTGCGCATGGCTGCACCTCGTCGCATCTGTTCTCCTTTGGTTTCCCGCGCTTGTATTCCACAGGATACGGAATCCATTCCCCTGCTGTATTCTTATGGAATTCAACCACGTCGGCTTTTCCTGTGATACCGAGTTTCAGGGATCTCATCATCAACCCATATTCGATCCTGACATCTGCTCCCTGCGCTCTGACCTTCTGGTCATCTACTTTTTCGTGCATGAATTCGCCTTCGAGAGTGAATCTGTTCTCCTGCCAGACCCGCTCGACATGTATCAGCGCGCACTGCCTTTCACAGTAAAGGAAGTGCTGCAGTGCTGAGAGCGGAATAAAATTGTCCTCTTTATCTTCCACTTATGGCAATCTCTTTTCACTTCCTGGCTTTTTCAGGTAATTGTTTTTAGAAACCACTGTTCTGCCAAGCTTTTTCTCGAGTTCCTTCCGGGCATTGCCTGCAATGTCACCTCCTGCCTTGGCATCATCCTTGAGCTTCTCCATGCCTTTGGAATCCTCGGTACGGTGAATTTCAGTGGTTGATCTTTCACCGAGCATCGTGAATATGAGCTCGAAGTCGTCCATGTGGTCGCGGAGGTTTTCTCTTTTCAGCCCTTTGAGGTTCTTGTATTCACTAGGAGTGACGCCGAACGACGCCTTTGAGATTTCAGCCGTAAGGATTTCGTAATCCCTGTCTTTTTCAGCGCCCCTGTTGTCCCATTCGTCTGTCAGTTCCTGACGGATGGTGATGCCGCGCATCCTTTTCTCTATCCAATCGTCGGGATAGCCTTTGAGCTTGTATATCATACGGGTACGTTTCGCGGCAAGTTCGGGATTCTCTATCTCCTGCACCCTTTCATAGCCGACCTTCGCCAGCCAGCGTTTGAACGGTTCCGCCTTGGGTGATGGGATGGACTGGATAAGCCGGAATATGCCCTCGGTATTGGCACAGTCTGTTTCATATTTTTTTCCATCTGTGGAGACAAGTTTCAGTTGTCGACAAATTGTCGACAACTCAGTTCCATCCTCGTTTTTAACACGGACCTTCATTTTGTACCAGTAGTCTCTGGGATTGTCGCTGTCGGTCAAAATAGATACGACATCAATAACAGAAAGCCACCATTCATCCTCATGGATTATCTTTCTTACCTGCTTCCCCTTAAACAATGCAATTTTCGTGTTTTCCATTGTACCCTCCTCTCATATGTAAAGATTCCCCGGAGCAAACACCTCGGGGGGAAACTTTACTTTCAAACCATCTCAATCAACTCCACGCCCTTCGGGAGATTTGCCTTGTCTATCTTGACTTCATAGTCTGAAAACTCCCGCGCCGGTGTGGTAGGGGCGGATTTACGCTCGATCTTGACGAGATCGAAGAGCTTGTGTGCAGGTGCAGAACCAAGAGCGGAATCGTGCTTGAAAACAATCAGCTTTCTTGTGGACATCATTCCTCTAGCAGCGGAGCGATCATGCTCAAACATTTCAGACAGAGCCTTCCAGAGAAGAGAAAGGTCTTCGTCGGAAAATCCTGTTTGGTTTGCGAGATTCGCAGAAATAAACCCATGAGAAACATATAAGCCGTATGGGATTGTGTTTTTTCGCCCCATCGTGCGATTGTCACCACCTTGTTTATCTGCCTCGGCCTGAGTTGCAACAGCCATGCGGGTGATGGAATGCTCAAGCGTAACCACTTGATCTACAGAACGGCCAAAAGTCATCTGTACAGGACCACGAACTTGTCCGCAATTCGGAGCTGATTTCAATGAAAGAACAGCTCCGAATGTGCGAATATCGTAAAAATCTTTGCACATTTGATCCCGTCCTTTTTCCGTTTCTTCCGCTGTTGGCTTTCGAGGCTTCGCATCTTTCAAAGCAGCTTTAATTAGTGTAACAATCTCTTTTTGCGGTTTCTCTTCTTTAAGCCATGTGTTGATGACTTTTTTGTCTGCATCTGGAGAAACAGTAAGAACTCCGTCTTTTCCTTCTTCTTCAACTTCGAAAGTCAATCCTTCCGGCAAGGAAAGAGATTCAAATGCTTCATTCAATATTGATGGCACAGCTTTTTTTGATTCCTCCCCTGTACTGATGTTTAGTTTTTTAAATGCTGCAAAATGAGCATCCCCAAGAACAGCTTTTTCTTTTACATAAATATCATACGGAACCGCAAGATGCTCGGTCAACTGAATAAAATTTCTCACTTTGCGTTTCAAGCAGACATCTGTTACGAGACCTTTACCGGTTTCAGGATCAATTCGCGGAAGGTTGCCTGCATCGGGATCACCGTTGGGATTCCCATCTTGAACATCAAAGACAAGGACGAAGTCATAGCGATTTTTGATTACTGAGTTCATTTTATTCTCTCCTTTTATATTATTTGTTTTCTTTTTTCGTGTAAAAGTCTTGCGTCTGATGGTAGTAACCGATGGCAAATCTGCCTTGATCTTCGAGATTTAAATGAGGAGGGAACGATATTTTAGATTCAACACCATCAATAATTTCACCGAGTAACTTCTTTCGAACTTTAAATAGTCCTGTCTTTTCCTTTTCAAGCTTTGAGAGATGATGGTTTGACAAGCGCATGAGGTTTCCGAATACGGTTGCAGGTGTGCTGGAAGCGGCACCGTAGAATTTGTCGCGGATTGTCGCATTCAGCCCAGGGCTTGCCTCCGTCTGAATTTTTTCGAGCGTGGCAAACAAGCGCCCGAGTCGATAACCGATTTTTGTGTTCGTTGGATCGAGGCTCATTTTGAGTTCCTCCTTTATATTTGGATTTTTATATCTTGTTTTTCTGTTAATGCAGGCTTTTATGAGAGCGGCGCGTGGATAACTTACATTTGGCAATGACTTCCCTGATTTATTATCCTTCTTGGCTTGTTCGGCTTTGATTCTCCTAACAGTAGCTTGAAGCAATGTTTCAGGATATGGCAGACCTTCAAGGATTGAGCGCATGGTGTCACCTGCAAGATTTGGAGGAATATTCTTATCTTCTTCTTGAGCGGCGATTGAGCGTAGAAGTTTTCGCAAAGGCAAGGATCGATCATCTTTGCCACATACGATTGAAAGGTCATCAATATGCTGTTGAAGGCGCTGTCCTATTTCCTTGACAGTTCCAACATGCCAAAAACGAACGGAAACCCGTGCTGAATTTGGCGACAAACCAAGAATATAGAAACGTGTGTCATCATCAGAAATAATATATGTGCCATTCCAGATGGATGAATAGAGTGCTTTTACAGCTTCTGTATTTTGATCTGGATTGTCTTTAAAAGGTTCGGAAAAGAAAAATAAAGCATCAGATTCAAATAAAGTCTTTTTCTCGGACCAGAAAACAGTGGTAGCATCACCAACTTGGATGCGTTGCGCTGAGTCCTTGAGCAGATGGTTGAGGGCGGTGGTGTAGGAGAAGGATGCGGTTTTGCCGATTGGCGCATTGCCGCCTTGCTCTTTGCCAAAGGAGTCATAACCGGAATTTTTCTGGAATCCGACCAAGCAGGCACCGGTGGGTGGGGCGCCCCTGATACCTTTAACTGGGGGCTCCAGGGAAACTATTTCGTCGGATTCCCCGGTGACAAGACAGCAGGCTTTACTGCGTGGCGATGACTTCATATCCGAATGGATCAGTGCTTTTATTTCCGAATCGTCAGTTATCGGTCCGTATCCTGAGATTGCGAAAAGAATGGATTGATTCAATTCATAAACCTCTTGCCAAAGAGGATCTCTCTGTATTTCCGCAACGTTGATTTTAACAAGAAAACTCTTGACGGCCGTCAATGCGGTGCATTCTCCTTGTAGTTGCGAAATTCGTTGTTTGAATGCGGCATGTTGTTCCACTACACGTTCCGGATCGGGGTTTCTTTTTTCAGACACTACTGGTATGCCCAGTGCATATTCCAAATTTTCCCAAAATAAATTAGACTTGATCCCATTTCCCTTCTTCTCTCCCAATGAAGGAACCAGAAAAACCTTGGCAAGCAATTTGTTCTCGTAAGCTTCCCTGGTGTCTTGAAAATTGACGAACTTGCCATCCTTCGTAATGACGAGCAAAAATGGGATCGCCTTACGTTCCCAACCGGGCGGTGCGATGCCGCTCTCTGGATCGGCGGCTTTCCTGTCATAGTATTCTTTCAGTGCCTGGAGAATCATTTTTTTACCTCCTCGGAATTGCGGTCGGGGACAATTACTACTCCATTTTCCAGCTTTGCATGGAAAAACATCGCTTTGGTGTCTTTCGGGTCGGAGAAATCCAAATCGTAGAGCATCCAGCCAAGATCGCGAGTTTCAGGAATAGGAGCTGCAGGTTCCGTAATAGGATCGACTAATCGGAATCCGCATGAGAATTCACGACATCCGAGATAAGGTTGGTTGAAACACTGACCTTTCTTTGCACGGCGTTCGAACATGGCAGCATATTTAGCTTCGGTTTCATCTGGATGGACATCAGGCTTTTTGAGGGATTCAGATTCTTCAGAATCAATCAGCCATTCCGGAACTGGATTATGGATCTTGCCACGTTTATCTGGTGGGATGAATGCGAATTCCGCATAAAGACGATATTTGACATCACGCAGGAAAAGGCCAGCTCGTTGCTGACGATCATCCTCTATGAAAATCCCTTCCGAGCGAGGAGACGCGACTTTACCGACTTCATTCCTTCGGACTGAAATCCATCGTATCGGCGCAAGTACCTCAATTTTCTTTATATGCCAGAAAATCGCAGGTTTCCAAAGAATTGCGTCAAAAATAGCGCGCGCCGCCGATGGCGTAATTACATCATAGCTTACACGCTCGACTTTCATTTCAGGCCGTGTGAAACAGGCATATTCGCCAGCCACCTCCAAGCAGAAACCTCTCATATGTCACCTCATTTATTGTATTAGATCCTCGACGGGAAGAGTTTCCTTATAAATGTCAAATCCAATTTTATCGCTGTATAAATTTGGCATTGTCTGAATTAAGATGCCATCACGTGTTTCCTCAATCAAACCATCGCTTTTCATTTTGTCTATCTTCCAGACGGACAGATTGACTGTGTATCTTTGGAGCTTGCGCATATTCTCACGGGTCGGACCAATAATCTGGACTTGTTTGATAAGTTCTTCGCTTTTGCTATAGCGGACGATTACTGGTCGTTGCGCCTGGTCATCGATCAGCTTAAATTCCATTGCATAGCTTCTGAATTGAAGGTGGATGTAAGGATTCACATCTTTGACAAGCTGTTCGTGAAGTGTTTTTCCACCGGTATCATTCACTGAATTATAAAACAGCCTGAAATATCTGGTAAAAGTTTCCGGATTATCTGGCACAAAATCCGGAAGACTTGCAAGTTCCATGGTTTTATCAACGCCTTTTCGAAGAAGTCCTGGAGGTGCGGATTTAGGCGGAACGAAAACATGCACTTTTCCAAGTAATTTATTTTTCCCTTCGCGATTGCACCTGCCTGCAGCCTGTGCGATGGAATCAAGTCCGGCAAGCGCGCGATAGACAACTGGGAAATCTATGTCAACTCCGGCTTCGACAAGCTGCGTGCTGACAACTCGGATCGGTTTATCTTCTTTCAGACTGGCTTTAATTTCGGCTATCAGCTTAGATCTGTGCTCCCCGCACATAAGGGCGGAAAGATGAATCGTATCTTCAGGCATTAGAGCGTGCAGGTCATGACAGTCTTTTCTAGTATTCACAATGCAAAGAACTTGTTCATGCTGTTTCATTTTTTCTGCAATATCATTCCAGGAAGAAGGAGTATGCAGGTTTTCCGGAAACTCAATGTTTGTCCGCTTGAGATGTTCGTAAAGTTTGTATTCCTGCGGGATTATTTCATGTGTTTTTAGAAGTTTAGGTAATGCAGGTTGTGTAGCAGTGGCGAGAACAAGAGTGATGCCATAGTTTGTCGCAAGCTCGTTGATTGCTTTTACGCACGGATCAAGAAGTCCCGGAGGAAGCAGTTGTGCTTCATCAAGAATGACAACGCTATTTACGAGATTATGGAGTTTTCGGCAACGGCTGGATTTAGCGGCATAAAGTGATTCGAAGAATTGTACGTTTGTTGTGACGATGATTGGAGCATCCCAGTTTTCGGAGGCAAGCTGTGTTTGTTGCGTTTCCTTATCCGCATCGAGATTGCTGTGGTGCTCAACGATATTTTCAGTGCCGAAAATATCACCGAGAGTTTTTGCGGTCTGCTCGATGATGCTGGTGTATGGAATCACATAAATTATTCGGGATTTGCCATGCTTTTCCGCATGGTCAAGCGCGAAGGCAACGCTTGAGAGGGTTTTGCCGCCGCCTGTTGGGACGGTGAGGGAAAAGAGCCCGGCTGGATTATTCGCGGCAGATCTGCATGCAAAGAGGATTTTCTGACGAATTGAGTTCACTTGTGTTTTTTCTGCGGAATTCGCAAAAGAGTCCATGTATAGATCGAATTTTGTTTTCACTTCGGAAAGTTTTGCGAATTTCGCACGATATCCAGACTGTTTTGAATCCATGAATGATTCGGTGTCAAGGAAATCGGCATCAACAAGGCAGGAATAAAGTATTCTCATCCAAAAATGGAGGTTTTCGGATTTTACAAACTTAGCAGGGGTAGTACAGGGGAGGAGTTTTTCAGAAACGAATTCAACATATTGTTTGATTTTAGCGAGATTGATTCCTCCTTCTACGAGACGGACGGAGAGGGCTGCGTTTCCGCTGTCGGATGAAAACCAGTCAGGAAGACCTGCGTGATGTCCGGCTGTCAGATATGCGAGGACGAGTCCTGCGCAATTGCCTAGATTTTCTTTTGCGAAAGCTGCGCCCGCCGAGGAATGATTAATTCTGCCAGAATCATAATCGGAATCATCAAGCTCATTTTCACGCATCAGATAGCCTTGGAAGGCCGAATCCGCCTTGCCAAGATCGTGAAGCCATGCGGCATTATGAGCCCAATCCTCTGAATCGAAACCTTCCGCGAACTTCGCGGCTAGTTTTGCGACATTCGCAAGATGCTCGTCAAGCGGCTGCCAGGTTTCCTGTGGCTTGCCTTCAAGACTGTGAGCATAATATTTCACGAGCCAGCACCCCCTATGTTTTCCAAGAAGATATTAAACACTATACCACTTAGTATGATTTTTCTCCTGTTGAACCGGAGAAAACAGAAAATCCATAATGATATTCGCCTGGCAATGAGCTTAACTATACGGGTTGGACATTTTATGTCCATTTAAATTTTCGGACGAGAATTTAAATATAAATCATAATATTCAAAACCGGCTTGCGTATTTATCGGGCAAAGATACATTGCTTCAATACATATCATAAATTGTATTGTTTTTGACAATTTGGTGGATTCTTGACTTTTCAGGGCGCTTGTTTTCAGCGTAAATATAACAAAACAGTTAAAATTAAGAAAAAAGCAAATGTTTGTTTCTATTATTATGGAAACATGATAAGTTAGGTTGATTACATTTACGGGGAGAACGTATTTGTGGCTGAAGCAGAAAAAATCTGGCTTAAATATTTTGACGCAGACACTGTCACGAAGCTGTCCCATATCGGGATCAAGCCTTCTGGAATGGTCGAGGGAAACCTTGTCGGCGACCATAAATCCCCCTTCCACGGCTTCGCGATCGAATTCGCAGGCCACAGGGGATATGTGCCGGGGGACGATGTCAAGCACATCGACTGGAAAGCCTACTACAAGGTCGGCAAATACCTCATCAAGCAGTATGCCCAGGAAACCAACTTCATCTCCCATATCGTAATCGATGTCAGCGAAAGCATGAAATTCGAATACAAGCACGGCTCGAAGATCGATTATGCCGCGCACATGGCGACAGCCATGAGCAACGTGATTGTAAACCAGTCCGACAGCGTCGGCGCGTTCTTCTTCGACAACCGCATACTTTCCATGATCAAGGCCAGCGGCAGCGAGGAGATAATTGCGAAGATCGCAAGCGAGTTCAGGGGTACGGAACTTAAGAATCCTTCGGCCATTGGAAAAGTCCTCAGCCTTATAGCCGAGCAGATCAACAGGCGCAGGATCGTATTCGTGATAAGCGACTTCTTCGGCGACATCGAGGACACGTTCACAGGGATAAAGCGCCTGCTCGACGACAAGCATGAAGTAGTCCTCCTGCAGATCGTCGATCCGCTTGAGCTCAATTTCGACCTCATGGGCAGGGTGGAACTGATAGAGCTTGAAGGCACCGGACGGCTCGAGGTCACAGGTGCAAGCATAAAGGATCTTTACGAGAAGAACTTCAATGAGTTCCTAGCCAATTTCAAGAAAAAGGCGAGGATGCTCGGAATCGACTACATCCTCTGCGACATGAGCAGGCCGTTCGGCTTCCATCTCGCCGAGTACCTGAGCGCGAGGAAATATAGAAAGTAGAAAGTAGAAGGTAGAAAACTGGAAATCTGATAGGAGCGCCGGCGTCTCGCCGGCAATTACATAAATGAGTTTCATCAATCCATTGATACTTGGCGCCCTGGCCTTCCTGGCAGTGCCGATAATACTGCAGTTCTTCGTGAACCGCAAGAAGATCGTCATCTACTGGGCCGCCTATGAATGGCTGAGGAACGCCCATGTAGTCAAACGGAAGAATGTCAAGATCACCGAGATCCTCAAGCTTATCGCAAAGCTGCTGCTGATCCTCTTCCTGGTACTCTTCCTCGCACGCTGCGCGATGTCCACGGGAAGCAAGGGCACCAGGCTGATCATCGTGGATACCACATTCAGCATGTCGGCGGAAATCGATGAGAAGAAAAGGATCGACGTGGCGAAGGACATTGTCCAGAAGATCATGTCGACGCCTGATGCGGCTACGATCATATGCTCGTTCGACGGCACTATCAGCACAATCGCCAAGGTCGGAGCCGGACAGGGCCTTTCGCCCGACGCGCTGAAAGGGCTGGACGTCTCTCCGAACTCCGCGGGGTTGAACGAGCTGGTCAGCGCACTGTCATCGCTTCCCGAATCCAAGAGCACGCAGAACATTTATTTCATCAGCGACTTCCAGAAATGCTATTTCGCGGACGCCAAGGCCACGAAGGATGCGATCGAGAGGATTGGAAAGGGCAAGAACATCGTGTTTGTACCCGTCGACACCAGGACAGGCCTTCTCAACGCGGGCATAGTATCGTTCTCGCCTGAACCCGAAGGATATTTCCCGGGCTGCGAAAATGAAATCATGGTGAAGATCAGGAACTATTCCTCTGAACCCATCGATGCGCTGCCCTTGACGCTCACGATCGACGGGAAGAAGCAGGACAGGACCATCGTATCGCTCAAGCCCAAGACGGAAAGCGTGGTCAATCTCAGCGTCTCAGCGCTTGAACCGAAGGACTGCAAGGCGAGCCTGACCCTTCCTCCGGACCACTTCGGGCCCGACAACGTGCTGAATTTCGTGATAAGCCCCGGCAAGGAGCTCAACGTGCTTGGAGTCGTGAAGGACAAGGGTGAGAACCCCTTTGAATACGATGTCTTCATGGTTGGCGCGCTCCAGTCGTTCTGCACGCCGGAGTTCCTGAAATACAAGAGGACGTACATCACGCAGCTTTCCGAGGAGAACCTGGACAACTACGACATAGTCATCCTCTTCGGGATTCCGATTCCGGAGAACAGCATGACCGCGACGGCGATCAGGAATTTCCTCGGCAAGAGGAAGAGCCTCATATGTTATTCCGACTGCAGCGACACCTACACGCTCAAGGGCATCGGAGTTGAAATGGATGATGTGAAGAAGGAGATGGTGAAGCCCGATGCGAAACAGCTCAAGGGCACATATCTTGCATTCATGGGCGAAGGGGATCTCGATCCTCTTTCAGTAAGCTTCTTCAAATACGCCACCATGAAGAATCCCGGCGCCACGGGCGGCAGGCTGTATGTGGACGGCTCCGCCGACCCTCTCATGATCTTCCGTGAAGTGAACGGCGGGAAGGTGCTTGCCGCGGGCTTCATGCCATATCCGGGATTCACCGACATCTTCTACAATCCGAACTATGTCCAGTTCACCATGCGGATGATATGGGACGTCTATCCGAAGCATGTCTTCAACTCATATGTCGGCAAGGAAATTGAAAACATAAGCCTGGACAGCATCGACGCCGACTTGAAATATGTGCTCACCGGCGATTCAGGCTCTTCGACAAAGCTCGATATGAAGGGCTCCGGCGCCTCTGCAAAACTCGGCACGGCGCCCATGACAGCCAATGATTTCTTCACGGTCTATGCCGGGGGCGATCCTGTGATGACGCTGGGCTACAGCGTTTCGAGGGAGGAGTCCGAGATCGAGCCGGCCCACAGGAGCGACTACGGCGAAGCGATCAAGGAAGGCCTTGTGTTCGATGAGAAGCGCGACTTCTCGAACATGAAGAGCCGGAAGGAATACATGACGGCGGGACTGATCCTGCTGCTGCTCGCGCTGATGTTTGAAAACTACGCCCATTTCTGGAGAAAGGGCAAATAGGTATAGAATATGTTTTTCTTTAAGATGCTCATGGATTTCCTGGATGCCGGCAATGCCCGGTATATCAGCTATTTCCATCACGTGACGATTGAGAGCTGGCTCAGCACATGGCTGCTGCCGTTCATAGCTGCCGCCATCGTGGGCCTGTGCTTCTACCACTATTCCAGGGAGAAGTCTTTGAGCAGGAAACAGAAGGCCATCCTCATCACGCTCAGATCCCTCGCCTACATATCGCTGCTCCTGATACTTTCCTTCCCCAAGCTTCTCATCGAAGGGGAAGGCGCCCTGCCCGGGACGGTGCCGATCGTCATCGACGCCTCCGAGAGCATGCAGATCAAGGACAACAATGAGAAGACGAGGTTTTCCGGCGCAGTTGAAACCTACAAGGTCCTGGGCGGCGACAAGAAGTACAAGAAGGAGCTCAAGACCGAAGCCTTTGCGGCCGGGAAGGACTTCACGGTAATAGAGAACACCGACAAGCTTGCCCCTGACGGGGATTACACATCGCTCAACCAGATGCTTGAAAAGGGGATTGACCGGCAGAAGGGCGAATACTGTCCGGGCGTAATCCTCCTCAGCGACGGCGCCCACAACAGCACTGAAGACCCCGAGAACGCCATAAAGCTTTTCCAGAAGCTTGGAATTCCAGTATACGCCTGCGGATTCGGCAAGGAGAAGTCAAAGGACATATCGGCGGAATACATCCTCGGCGAAGATGTGGTTTTCCTGAACGAAAAGGCGAAAATATATGTCAACCTGAACCAGAACGGATACACCGGCGAGGACACGGAGCTGAAACTCCTTCTCGGCGACAAGTCGGTCTATACTGGAAGGCACAAACTAGACAAGGACGGGGAAATAAGCGTCCCGGTCGAATACATACCGCGCACCAAGGGCACGTTCCAGCTGAAAGTCGAAGTCCCTGCCATGCCCGGCGAGGTGACGGTTGAAAACAACACCTATATCAAGAATGTCCGAGTCATCGACGAGAAGATAAAGATCCTCATGCTCTTCGGAACGCCCTCCTGGGAATACCGCTATCTGATGGGCGCGTTCGAACGTGACAAGAGGGTTGACGTGAAGGCATGGCTGGTCGGCGCCGACAAGCGCCTTTTCAGGAAAGGTTCCGACAGGCTGTCCCTGCTTTCAAGCCTGCCCGACAAGAAGGATCTCGGAAAGTCGTACGACATCATATTCATTTCAAAGCTTGATGCGATTGCGCTTCCTCCCGAATTCCAGCAGTCGCTGAAGAAATTCGTCGAGGAACAGGGTGGTTCGCTCGCGATCATCGCCGACATGGTCTCCATCCCCTACTCCTTCAAGGGCACGCCTCTCGAGGAGCTCATGCCCCTCACCATCACCGACAGGTCGGGCCGTTCCTACAAGAACGAGATGTTCGACATACTCAAGGACGAACTGCGTTTCGAGGTGACCGATGAAGGCACGTCCCACCAGCTGGTGGCCTTCTCAGGCAACAAGGATGAGAACAAGAAGACATGGGCGGGACTTCCTCCGATATACAACTGCTACACCTCCGGCAGGCTGAAACCTTCCGCGATCAACCTGGTGACATTGTCCTCGGGCCGGCAGAAATATCCCGCGGTGGTGTTC
Organism: Lentisphaerae bacterium GWF2_50_93; assembly: GCA_001804815.1. Classification (GTDB taxonomy): domain Bacteria; phylum Verrucomicrobiota; class Lentisphaeria; order Victivallales; family GWF2-50-93; genus GWF2-50-93. Next base: position 40,440 of record MHBI01000086.1, on the reverse strand, counting down.
CACTCATATGGCAAGGGCACGGTGCTGTTCATGGGTTTCGACTCCACCTGGAGATGGAGGAAGGAATTCGGCGACAGGTATTTCCGAGACTTCTGGAGCAAGGCAGTGCAGTTCCTGGGGCTGCCGCATCTCCTGAACGAGTCCGCGCAGTCGACGATCTTCATCGGCAAGGAGACATGCTACTCCGGCGAGAAGGTCGGCATCCGGGCCAAGGTATGCAACCCCGACTATTCGCCGGTGATAGCCGAGCTCATCAAGGTGACCATCAACGAGAACGGCATCGACAAGCAGGTCGACATGCATTCCGTGACCAACAGGCCCGGCATATACAAGGCTGAATACATGCCTGAACTTCCCGGCATGCTCAAGCTCTCGCTGCCCGCGCAGTATTCCGCCAGGCCCGTGGACCTGCGGATCATAAAGCCGCAGCTGGAATTCCACAATTCAGGCTTGAACAAGCCCCTGCTCGACAAGATCACGAAGGGTACGGGAGGTTCATATTATACGCAGGAACAGGCCGGACAGATCATGTCCGATCTATATAAGAACAGGCACAAGGTTCCGATAAGCGTGAAGATCTCCCTCTGGGATTCGATGCTTCTGCTTCTCCTGACCCTGATGCTCTTCTCGGCTGAATGGTATTTCAGGAAAATATATTATCTGGATTGATGCTCATGGCGCAATACGACATAACAGGCATAAGGAAATCGCTGGTCTCGTCGATCAGGAAGAAGAACAGGATTGAACGGACTGCGTTCCTGTCATCGGTGATTACCGGGATATTCGTTTCATTCTTCGCGTATTTCCTGCTGGACTACGTCACGGATTTCCCGTGGCCGGTCAGAATACTCCTCACATTGGGCATACTGGGATATTTCACTTATTGGCTGCCCAGGAAGAACAAGGCGTATTTCCACCGCGTGACCGACATCGTGCAGATGGCGAGGCAGGTCGAACTTTCAGCCGACAAGCAGATGAAAGGCGGCTTCAACTCACTGCTCGTATCCGCCGTCGAATTCGCGGAATGCAATATCGTCTATGGTTCCGAGGCCCTCAAGCACAGGGCGGTCCAGCAGGCGCATTCCGATGCATACAGCCCGTCCAAGCTTGTCCTGCATGACAGGAAGCTCGTAAAACTCTCCCTGAAGCTGCTCCTCGGTTTCGTGCTCATATACACCTCATGGGGCCTGGTCAGCCACAAGTCAATGGGGATCTTCTTCGGGAGGGCGATAGGCCTGCCGCTGCAGTATCCCACCAGGACAAAGATCGTCAGGGTGGTCTATCCTGACTTCGGAGCCCAGCACAAAACCGTCAAGATAGTGGTCCAGGCCGACGGCAAGGTCCCCAGCGAGGGCAAGATAGCTGTCACATACGAAGGTGAATCATCGTTCAGCGTCCCGCTTGTCAAAGGCGAGCTTCTGAATTCCTTCGAAGCAGAGGTCAAGGAACCCGACAAGAGCTTCAACTTCAAGGTACGGCTGGGCGATGCGGAAAGCAGGAAGCTGTATGTGAAGATCAACCGCGCGCCATATGTCGTGGAATCGGCGATAACGGTCACTCCGCCAAAATATACCGGACAGGCCGTGAAGAAATTCCCGCTGGGGAATTTCGAGGCGCTTGAAAACAGCGGCCTCTCCATAAGTGTTGTCACCGACAGGAAGGTCAAGTCCTGCGTGCTTGAATTGAAGGACAGGACCGATTTGTCGACGAAGGAATTTCCGATGGCGGCCGCGCAGAAGGGATTTTCAAGCGACAACATACCTCTCAAGGGCTCAAAGTCTTATTCCATAAAACTGGCCGATGAAAATGGCATTGAAAATGAAGACAGGATATATTATTCGGCATCAGTGATTTCCGACCGCCTGCCGATAGTCAAGCTCGACAGGCCCATGCATGGCACATATTACGCTCCGGTCAGCAGGATGAACTGGGGCTTCAAGGTATCAGATGATTACGGACTGGCTTCGGCCTCGCTCCACTACGTTGTCACAGTGAAGAACGACAAGGGCGACGAGAAGAAGGTGAAGGAAGGCGATATTGAGACAGGTTCCGTGACAAAGGGTTCCAAGGATGCCGCGTTCTCCAGTACGGTCAACCTGATTGATCTCAAGCTGTCGCCTGGGATGATCGTCACATTCCAGGCCCTTGCAAAGGATGTGTGCGACTTCCGCGGCAAGGACGACATGGGCAAATCCTCGATCAGCACTGTCAATATCGTCACGCCCGAGGAACTGAGGATAATAATCGACGAGGAGCGGATCGGGCTCAACAAGATGGTCAACGACATCAAGGACGACATGAAGCACCAGATAAGGGTCCTTGAAATGATGGACAAGAAAAAATAAGATTAACTAAATAAACAGGGGAGGAAATTGATTATGAAGACTGCAGGAAAGGCTTATGTGATCACGTTCGTGGCTCTTTGTGCGGCCGTCGCGTATTCCTCAGACATGCTGATGAAGGAGGCGGTCGTAGAGGACAAGACCCTAGGCGAAGTCTCCACCAGGATCAAGGAGATAAATGAGAAGCAGGTGGAAAGCAACATATATTCAACCAAGGAGATCGACTCCACCAAGAAGAATTCCGAAGACATCGACATGGTCAAGAATGAAAAGCTCAAGAAGGTGATAGACTCCCTCGAGAAGACCGTTGCAAACGGGATCAGCGATGAAGCCAGGAAGGGCATGTACACCAGCGCCAGGAAAGGATATCAGGAATCAATCGACATCCTTGAGAAGATAGCTTCGAAGAAACTTGAGGAGCTCATGGAGGCCCGGGAACTGCTTGAGAAGCAGAAGGAGCTCCTGAAAGAGACGCAGGGGTTGAAGAACGACATGAAGAACAAGGACAAGATGACGGACAAGGACATCGACAAGATGGCTGAGTCGGCGGAGAAGCAGGAGAACATGAAGAACCAGGCCCCGGAGGAGCTCAAGAACAAGATGGAAAAGGCGACTGAAGCCCTCAAGAACATGGATCTGCCGAAAGCCGAGCAGGCACAGCAGGACATCGTAAAGGACCTTGAAAAGAAGATCAATGACGAGACCCAGAATGAAAACGCCCAGAACGCCCAGCAGATGACCGACATGCAGCAGATGATGGATCAGTTGTCGGACATCCAGCAGGAACTCCAGAACCAGCCGCAGAACCAGCAGTCGCCTCAGACTCCGCAGCAGCAGCAGGCTATGACCGACCAGCAGAGGCAGGACATGGCGATGAAGATGGATGCTGTCGCAGAGCAGATGAAGCAGGACGGAATGGAGGAAGGCCAGAAGGACATGAACAAGGCCACTGAAGAAGCCCTTGCCAAAGATGACAAGGGTGCTCTGGAGGACGTAAAGAAGGCGATGGACGGTCTCCAGAAGGCGATGGCGGAGGCTAAAGCCGGGCCTCCTGGACAACCTAAGCCAGGCCCTCCCGGACCTCCCGGACCTCCCGGACCGCCGCCCCCGATGGCGAAAGAACAGGAAAAACAGGCACAGGACAGCAAGGAGCATACAGCGCAGGGGCAGCTGGAGGAAGTGCAGAAGAACAATGCCGCGCATGAGGATGAATGGCGCGCCAAGCTTCCTGAAAAGGAAAGAGACGCCCTTCTTGCAGCAAGAAAGGCAAAATACACCCTGAAGATGGAAGAGTCCGTGAAACGCTATTTCGTTGAACTGGCAAAATAAAGGTGGAATGATGAAACTGGAGCGCTCGAAAATATCGGCGGGAATACTGCTCATGGCTTTCGTTTCCGCCTTTCTGACAGGCGTAAATGCCAAAGCTGAGGACGCATTCCTGTTCGATGCGTATGTCAAGCTTGACGAGAGCGCTGAAAGGGCTGTCAAACGGGCCCAGAAATGGGTTGCGGAGACACAGCTCCCGGACGGTTCCTGGAACACGCCCCATGGCAGGAACAACACCGGGGTGATCGCCTTCGCCACCATGTGCCTCATGGTCAACGGTTCAGTCCCCGGCGAAGGCCCGTATGGCAAGGAGGTCGGCAGAGGACTCCAGTTCCTGCTCAACGCACAGAAGGAATCCGGCCTGATAGTGGCGAGTTCCGACTCTTCGGCGCCGATGTACCAGCATGCCCTCGCCACAATCTGTCTTGCTGAAATATACGGCATGACAGAGAACCCGAGAATCCGCACGGCACTCATCAACGCCGTCAATCTCATAGTCGAAGTCCAGCACAATGAGGGCGGATGGCGCTACCAGCCTCATCCGTCCGCCGGCGACATCTCCGCGTCGGTGATGCAGGTCATGGCTTTGAGGGCGGCGGCGGAATCCGGGATCTACGTGCCTGACGAAACCATAAAGAAGGCCATCGCCTTCATCAAGGGATGCTACAATGAGAAGGAGAAGGGATTTGCATACATGAAGGGCGGCGGGCCTGCGGGTTTCGCAAGAACTGGCGCCGGACTTGTATGCCTGCAGGGGCTCGGGCTCCACAGTGATCCCATAATACCGAACGCAGTGAAATACCTCATGGATAATGCATTCGCCGGCAAAGTCGAATGGATGTGGTACGGACATTATTACAGCTCGGTCGGCCTCTACCATTACGGAGGTGATCCGTGGAAGACCTACTACCCGAAAGTAAAGGATATAATCCTCAAGAACTGGGAGAAGTCAGGACATGCCGGCGATCTGCTTGAGACATCATGGCAGATTCTCATACTCGGCGTCCCGTACCGGTATCTCCCGATTTATCAGAGGTAGATAAAGCCATGGATGACTGGATGACTGGATGACTGGATGACTGGATGATTGGATGATTGGATGATTGGATGGGATGGATGTTTAATAGGGTATGATGGCAATTCAATTTTGATTCTGCCTTCATTCAATGTTGGAAGTTCGAAGTTGGATGTTCGATGTTCATAAGGAGAATGTCAGATGGGAATAAAATCAATAAAAGCGGTTTCAGCACGGCCAATCTGCCTGGCAGCCGCATGCATGGTCCTGCTCAACCCTGGCGCTGGAGCAGATTCGGTGACCGGCGAAGAAAACGCCAAGGGAACTGTCCAGAGCGTCACGGCCGCTGAAATCAAGATGAAGGAGGGCAAAACCCTGCCCCTGGCAAAAGTCAGGAAGGTAGAGTTTGACGGATTCGCCGTGGCGGCAAAGGATGCCGGCGTCTTCCTCAAGGACGGCACAAAACTCACCGGAGTCTTCAGGGATTCACCGGATGGACAGATCTTCCGTTCGACGACGCTCGGGCCCCTCAAGCTCAAGAACGAAGACGTCTCCGCCTTCTTCTATGATTCTGAATTCCTCGGCAAGCTGGCGTCCGACAAGAACCTTGCAGCGCCCCTGGTGATCGATAAGAAAGGCGTCGTATATGCCGGAAAGATAATGTGGTCCGACACGAAGTCCGCCGGAGTCAAGACCTCCGAAGGGCTCAAGAAGATTCCGATTGAGGAACTGTCGATCATCTACTATTCCGCATTCAAGCCCTCACCCTCGGTGATTCTGCGGAACGGAGACATAATTAATCTCACAAGGGAATTCAAGGGTGAATCAATGTCTGTCACCTTCGGAGACAAGAAAATCGATGTTCCCATAAAGGCGATAAAAGAAATAAACCTGTAGGAAAATATAAAACAGAGGAATGACCATGAGTAAAAAAGTTAATGTCATCTGCGTGAAATGCCAGGGCGAATACCACGCCTATGAAAATGAAATCGACATCCTCAAATGCCCTTCATGCGGCGGAGACCTCAAGGCGGCTGCGACTGAAACATCTGAGCCGGCACAGGCTCCTGCGGCTCCTGCAACCCCTCCCCCGGCTCCTGCTTCTGCTCCAAAGGAAAAGGCCCCCGCACAGGAGAAACCCAATATCACCCTGAGCGAAGGCGATATCGTCGCCCTCGAAAAGGTCAACAAGGCGTACGCCGTGCTCCAGCAGGAAATCGACAAGGTCATCGTCGGACAGAAGGACGTCATCGAGGAAATCGTCGTTGCGATCCTCGCAAACGGCCACTGCCTCCTCGAAGGAGTACCAGGACTGGCGAAGACACTTCTCATATCATCGCTGTCGAAGGCGCTTTCACTCTCCTTCAAGAGAATACAGTTCACGCCCGACCTCATGCCGTCCGACATAACCGGCACCGACATCATCCAGGACAATCCCGAGACCGGAAAACGCGAGTTCCACTTCCTGCGCGGACCTATTTTCGCGAACATAGTCCTTGCGGATGAAATCAACCGCACCCCTCCGAAAACACAGGCCGCAATGCTCGAGGCCATGCAGGAGAAACAGACCTCTGTCGGCGGAAAGATACACGACCTGCCGAAGCCGTTCTTCGTCCTCGCAACCCAGAACCCCCTCGAACAGGAAGGAACATACCCCCTCCCCGAAGCCCAGCAGGACCGTTTCCTGTTCAAGATATTCGTAGGCTATCCTTCCGAGGAAGAGGAAAAACTCATCATCCACAGGGTTACAGGAAAGCTCTTCAAGGAAATCAACCCCGTACTGAGCACTGAAGACATCATGACAGCCCAGAACCTCGTCACAAGGATTCCCGTGGCCGACACCGTGATAGATTTCGCCACAAGACTCGTAAGGGCTACGCGAATCGGCCAGCCCGGAACTCCGGACTTCATCAACAAGTGGGTCGCGTGGGGCTGCGGACCGCGTGCATCGATCGCGCTGATCGCCGGTGCAAAGGCAAGAGCCGCACTCCGCAATGCGGGATACGCATCCTGCGATGATGTCGCCAGGGTCGCCCATCCGGTCATGCGCCACAGGCTTGCAGTGAACTATACTGCCAGGGCTGAAGGCATAAATACGGACAACGTGATAGACGAACTCCTGAAGAATGTTCCGAAGTACTGAAATACCCGGCCTCTTCCAAGGATGCACATATCATTCCCCATGAAGGAAATCTTACGGTTTTCTTCTCTGGAAAATTCGACATTTCGGTCAAACTAAATTAGCTTAATCCAATGCGTCTGTTTTTCCAAATCACTTTGGTTCTCCTTATGACTGCGGCGGCGGCCCAGGCCCAGGATTATGCCGTGAAACCGCAGTGGTGGGATACCGTGAAGGTCACCGTCTCCAAGGAGAAGACCCCGGAGGATTCATACAAGGCCAGCGTGGATAAGAACAAGGCCGCCGACAATGTGCGCGCGGACATACGGATAATTACAGAGATAATCAAGGGCATTCCCGCCGACAACCAGAAGTCCCTGTCCACCTTCACCGGTAAAATCATCAACGGCTACAAGTCGCTTGGCGACTATGCCAACATGTACTTCTGGGTTGACAACCAGCTGAAATCCAAGATTGACTCCTATCTGCTCAAGAAAATGCTCGAGGACTACTACAAGACTTTCAGCGACAACAACAAGGCGGCAGGCGAGACAAAGAGCTTCTTCAGACGGATATTCATGTCCGACAAGTTTGACACGCAGATCAGGGCGCTGGCTGTAACCTATATGCTTGAGCTGATGCTCAAGAGGAACGAACCCAGTGAAGTGCTGAAATTCCTCGCCGACAACAACGACCAGCTGAAGGAGATCATCTCCTACGACCGTCTGATGTTTGAAATCCGCGGGCTGATCCAGAAAGGGGATCATGAAAACGCCTCGAAATCAATAAAACTCTACGAGGACATTCCCGAGCTCAAGGGAAGGAAGGATTTCCTTTCACTGAAGAAGACAGTCGTCGGCACGAAGACCGGCGCCGTGCAGGTCGACATGGACTGGGAATACGATTCCGTGGTTGAAAAGGCCAACAAATGCGAATCCGAAAACAGTTCGGCAAAACTTATCAACCTCATCCGAGCCACCCTCCTTGCAAAAGCCAATTCGCTCACCGAGACCGGCGATGGCTCCATGCTCAGGGGCGCAGCGGCAAAGTACAAGGAGACTTTCTCCAAATATGAAAAAATGTATGCTCCAAGCGTCGATGTCTATATCAATCTGCTGAAAGACAAGTCCGAATACTCCCAGGCGCAAATAGCGAAGAGGAAAAATCTTCTGACGCTCTCCGGCACCTCCCAGAAATTCGAAGTTCCGCCGGTCCTTAAATATTCCTCCTCTGAAATAAACATCCCCGACTCGTCGAAATTCATATTCCAGCCTATTTTCAACATCAATCCCGGAACGTTTGAGTATATGGAACAATCCAGCCAGTACTCATTGAACCGCCTCGCATCCCTGCCTCCTGTCTCATTCAACACGTACCAGAATCTCATCTTCGCACAGAACAGCAGGCAGATGATCGCGGTCAAGGACGGCGCATGCGCATGGAATACCATGGTGGAAAACAGCACTCCTGAAATCGCCACGCCATCAGCGAAGGGAGGCATCAGATCTGATCTGCTGACAGGTTATTTCAATCCGGCGTCAAATGGAAAAATGACCTTTCCAAGGATGCTTGTCGATGGCAAATTCACGCTGCAGGCGATTGAGAACGCCACCGGCAGGACCGTATGGACCTTCAAATCCCAGGACTGCACCTTATGTTCGGATGCTACACCTTATGCAGGACAGCTCATCGTACTTGCCAAGAAAATAGATGCCATACCACGCTACTATCTGCTTTTCATCAACCAGGAAAACGGAGCGCTGGAAGATGAGATGTTCCTGTTCTCAGGAGATGAAACCATGGGAGTCTTCAAGGACACCGTGCTTTGCGACTTCCTCATGCCTCCACCTGCCGTCGACAATCAAGGAAAGGCGTTCATCACAACCAACTTTGGAATCGTCTATTGTGTCGACGTGGCCGGCAACTACATCCTATGGGCGAAGAAATATCCCAGGCTTCCATTCGCACTCAGCAAGGATGTCACCAACATCCTCCTCAAAAGAAGGCTCGCGGGAGCTGTGCCAGGCAGACAGAACGTGCTTTTCGCCCCGATAGACTCATCCGCGCTTCTCCTGATGAACAAGGATACCGGAAGAATCGTGATGGAAAAGAACATCAACTGGTCCGATGTAAGGCGGGCAGGTCCGGATTCAGCGCTTATCATTGATGACATGCAGAAGGCTGCGATATATTCTCTTGAGGGTCTCATTTCCACAGCCAGTCTTCCAGGGCAGGGATATTGCTATGTCGACTCGCTGAAGGACGGATTCGTCCTCGCTGAAAGCTCAGGCGCGGAGCTCTGGTCTGACAGTGGAAAGCTGTTGAAGAAAATACCGCTGCCTCAGAATTTCATCCTCAAGGCCATTTCAAAGACCTCCTGCATAGGTTTCCAGAAGGGTGCTGCGATAAATGCGGCTGGAACCCTTGTGCCTCCCTCATCCGAGAAAAAGAGTGCCATCCCATTCCAGGCCACGGAGAAGAATATCTCAGCGCTGGACAACCCTTCGATAAGGAATTTCCAGGGGAAATACTATGTCTTCACGAGCAACTACATCATCAAGCTTTCCGACAAGGCCGAACCCGAATGGGCATTTCCGGTGAAGCTGGACCGGAATACATCCGTCGTGCATCTCGCAAAGACGGTGGCTCTATCCACTTCAAGCTATATCTATGAGCTTTCTTCGAATGACGGCTCACTGCTCCGGTGCTACCCCGATCCTGGCACCGAACCGGTGGACATTTCAGCACCTGCCATCTCAAAAGGCAAAATCCTTTTCGTCGCCGAACCCAAATCTACCGGCAAGACATTCCTGATGCAGATGGATGAATCAGGAGTCAAGACCTTGAATCCATTGCCCTGGAATCCGAATGTCCTGGCAATCTTCGACAACGGAAAGACGCTCATAACCATCGAGGACAGGAACATAGTGCAGTTCAAGGCGAACGCGGATTCCGTCTATTCGAAGACAGGCAACACCATCAAGATGAGCGCCCAGTTCAACGATCATCACGTCAGCAGGATTGATTCTGAAAGGATAGCGCTTGTACATCCTTATTACTGCATTCTGGTGGAGAGTTCCGGCATCACCCGGATCGACTCCTCTCCTCAGGCGGGCGGAGCACATTTCTGGCAATGGAAAAGCACCCCTTTGAAAATCTACGGCAACTTCATTACAGCCAAACTGCACGCCGACTATTGGACCATATTCGATCTGGAGAAGAAAAGCGCCGTCTCGAAAGCCATAAAGTTCACGTCCGAACCCTTCATTGCCGGCAAATTGATAACCAGCTTTTCCAAGACCAAGGCAAAGGGGAATGCATTCACGGCAACCTGCATTGATATCAAGTCGGAAAAGGAGCTCTACCAGGAACCAGTTGATCTGGGAAAAGTATTCCCTCAGAACTCAAATGCCCGAAGGGACATGAGTTTCACCATGGACGGCAGTGCATACCATGTCTTCAGCATGTCGAAAAATGCATGGGAGACATCGGAATCGGACGAGAACGCGGTCGTAATCCAGAATCTGTCCAAGAAACAGTTTGATGTAAAGGCGTTCCCGGGATACCGCCAATGCTATGACGCCCTGGCTCTTGGCGGAAACATACTTTTCCTCTTCGACAACGGCCTCAAGCTCTTTTCCAAGGATGAGTTCCTGAAGCTTTCCGACAAGCTCTCCACGTTCTACACCGCAAAACTGAACTCTTCCGCGGCCTGCAGTTTCGACGGATATCCTGACGAATGGGATCTGCAGAAGTTCTTTCCGGCAGGAAAGAACATGTTCTATTCATTCTACACTAAAACAGAGAAAAACGGCAACGTAGACCCTTCCGCCGACTTTGTCTTCGCAGGTATCCTGAAGGATGAAAAGCTGCTGGAAAAAATAGGCGCGAGGGGCCTTGACGACAGGATCACCTTCACCTTCATCCCTGGCAGCCTAGCCTGTTTCAGGACGGACAATTTCCAGGCCGCAGGATTCACAGCCAACTGCGGGGACAAATCTGGAACAAAATTCAAATTCAATTATTCAATGTCCCCGAGCGGCGATTTCTGCTTCTTCGAGATGCTGATACCCGTCAAGAACATATTCCATTTCAATCTCGGCTCCCTGACGAAACTCAAGAACAGGAACAACAGGGGGGACCTTGCATTCTACTTCCAGCTCAGAAACCCAGACGGCACCGAGGAAAGCTTCTTCTCAAAAACTGAAAGATTCCCCCTCTATTATCCACGGCTCAATTTCTCGTCGGACAAAGACTCCCCCTCAAAACCGTGAGCAATGCACTTCAGTAGATTTGAAATATCCGGTTGAACCTGTATTCTTAAAAAATACCACGCGCCCGTAGCTCAGCTGGATAGAGCGCCCCGAGCACGCCGCACGGCGGGTCTCGGGGAGGCCATGGGTTCTTGGAACTGGATTCTTTGATTTTTGAGTGTTAGTCGATAGGTTACACAAACTTTTTTGCGCCCGTAGCTCAGCTGGATAGAGCGTTTGCCTCCGAAGCAAAAGGCCATGCGTTCGAATCGCATCGGGCGCACCATTTTCAACATTAATCAAGCGACCACGTCTCTGTTTCAATCTGTGCAACATGGAAATTAAAATCCCTATCAACATCGACCAGGACAATCGGTTTGGAGCTCCGGACCATGGCTGGCGTCTGCGTCTATACACCATCATTTTCGAGGCAGATACGCGTGCCGGGCGCATCTTCGACATGCTCTTGATAAGCGTCATCATGCTCAGTGTAGCTGTTGTAATGCTGGACAGTCTCGAAGCCGTCCGCAACCAATGGGGCGGCCTTTTCAATGTTCTTGAATGGTTTTTCACCGTCATTTTTTCTATTGAATATTTGCTGCGCATGGTCTGCGTACGCCGTCCAATGCGCTATGCTACAAGCGTCTTCGGAATTATCGATCTGCTCGCCGTCGCCCCAACTTACCTAGCCATGTTCTTCCCCGGACTTCATGCGCTGATCGATGTACGCGTATTGCGGCTGCTGCGCATTTTCCGCATTCTTAAAATGGGCGCCTATGTCGCTGAGTTCAGGTATCTTGGAAACGCCTTGCTGGCCAGCCGGCGTAAAATCGCCGTATTCATGAGCTTTGTGATGATGGTTGTCATTGTAATGGGCACCCTGATGTATGTGGTCGAAGGCCCTGCCAACGGCTTCACCAGCGTGCCGATGTCAATTTACTGGGCTATTACCACAGTTACCACGGTAGGATTCGGCGATATCACCCCCCATACCGATCTGGGGCGGTTGATTGCATCGTTCATGATGCTTATTGGCTGGGGGACATTGGCCGTGCCAACCGGTATTGTCAGCGCGGAGTTCGTGGCACTCCGGGAGCGTCAGCCGCCAACTGCTCGAACCTGCCACAAATGCCTAAGCGAAGGACATCTGTCATCCGCCTGTTTCTGCAAGGACTGCGGCGCGGCACTGGCTGCCTGCCAGAAAGACAAAGACAGCCAGCAGTAGAAGATTTCACCGACGCGGCAGATTTTTTCCATCATTACCCTATTGAACTGAATTTCCTCGCCAGCTCATGAGATTCACTGGAATCCCTGTTCTCCAGCACAGCCAGCGCGTTTCTCCTGAGAAGCTTCAGACCGGGATATTCCAGAGCTGTGCTCTTTATCACATCTTTCACAATCGAATCCTTCTCAAGAAGCAGCCATTCAAGATCGGCCTTGATGGGGGTCATAGGATGTGATCCAGGACAAAGCGATGTGCAGATGTCGCATCCGAATATCCAATCGCCGAGGAGAACAGCTTCATCCTTTTCAAGAACACCTTTCTTCTCCATCGTAAGATAGCTCCTGCACTTCTTATAGATGAAAACACCTGGTTTGCCAGTTATGGCGCCGGTCGGACACCTCTCAACGCATTTACCGCAAGTGGTACATGGTGCGTCAAAATCAACAGGCTCAGTTTCCGGAAGATCGATGTCCATGGCAAGTATCCCAAGACAAGTCCCGCTCCCCTCCCCCTTGCAGAGGAGGCACGAGTTAAGGCCAATGGCTCCCAGTCCTGAGAATGCCGCCAGAGATTTCTCGGCAACAGGCTTGGTGTCGACAAAAATTTCACTCCTGAAATCTTTACCAAGATATTTTTTCAGCGCTGCTGAAAAAATATAAATATTATCCTGTAGAAATGTATGATAGTCTATTCTGCCGGCATAGCCTGCAACAAGCCCGGCAATGCAATCTTCCGCGGCTTCAGGGAGAAAATTATTATTAATCGGAATGCCATTGAATGGCATGGAGATGACCGCAAGACTTTTCGCCCAGGGGAAAACAGTTCTCGGATCCGCCCGTTTGCCGGAAGTCCTTTGCATATACCCCGGCCAGTCATGAGTCACTTTCCCATCGGCAACGTATGCTTCCTTTAATCTTTCCAGGAGGCGGGGATATGTATCGCTATTCATTGACAGAGCGGAAACCGCGCAGAAACCGAGGGTATCCTTGGCTTCGCGCAAGAATTTTTCAAAACTGTTTTTCCCGGCCTGCATTTTTACACCACTTGCTCAGGGGCAATTTCGTAGGCATGCCCTTTCACTGTGGGGAATTCAATGAGGTTTCCATCAAACGATGAAACAAGATCCCTGTCTTTTGTTGAAACATTCAATTTCACAGCAGACCGTATCCTGCATATATTTCCGTTGATTGAACGCAGTAGAGCTTTTACCAGCGCCCCGTCCTTCCATTCAATATCGACCGTGAAGCCACCTCTTGCTACAAGACCTTTCACCGAACCATTCTTCCACTGAGCCGGCAGTGCCGGGATAAGGCGGATGATGAAATTTCCAATTCCAGAAATATTCTTCCCGTTTTTAATGCCGGCAATCGGCGGTCTGCAACCGGCCTTTCTCTCATGGCTCTGCAGCAGCATCTCGCATATCCCGGCGGTCACTCCGAAATTTCCGTCAATCTGGAACGGCGGATGCGCGTCGAAGAGATTGATGTAGACACCCCCGCCGCTCATTTTGATATCCTTGGCGTCGATTACGCGCAGCATGCGGCTGATAAGCCCGAGGCAGCGGCCGCCATCGAGAAGGCGGGCCCAGAAATTTATTTTCCAGGCGAGGGACCAGCCTGTGCCTTCATCACCCCTGATCTCCAACGTCCTTTTCGAGGCATTGAAAAGTTCCGGGGAGCCATCGCAAGTTATCTGGCTGCCCGGATGCAGGGCAAAAAGATGGGATACATGACGGTGATGCGGTTCACCATCATCAAAATCCTTGTACCATTCCTGCAGACGTCCATTCCTGCCTATCTTATATGGCAGAAGCTTGTCCAGGGCCTTTTTAATTTTGTCGCTGAATTCCTTGTCCACATCGAGAATTTCCGCGGCCATGGAGCAATCTGTGAAAAGCTCACGGATGATCCCCATGTCCATCGTGCTCGCGATACTCACGCATTCAGGTTTTCCGTCGGGCGCGATAAATGTGTTTTCCGGAGATGTCGCCGGCGCAGTCACAAGATATTCCGTGCCGTCAATTTTGTGGGTGACAAGCCAGTCGAGATAAAATTCCGCCGATTTCTTAAGCAGGGGATATGCCTTCTCCTTGAGGAACTTCCTGTCCTGCGTGAATGCGAAATGCTCCCACAGATGGGTTGCGAGCCATCCTCCCCCCATCTGCCAGCAGGACCACTGGGGATTGCCATTCCCATAGTCACCGACTGCACATGCATGCCCCCACAGATCCGAATTGTGATGCGCAACCCAGCCTTTACATCCATAATTTTCCGAAGCGACCTTTTCACCGGTTACAGAAAGCTTTTCAATAAGATCAAACATGGGCTCATGGCATTCCGAAAGGTTTGCCGTTTCAGCAGGCCAGTAGTTCATCTGGGTGTTGATGTTGATCGTGTAGTTGGAGCTCCAGGGCGGGCGCAGCAGATCGTTCCAGATACCCTGCAGATTAGTCGCCTGCGTCCCCGGCCGCGAGGAGGCAATCATCAGGTAGCGCCCGTACTGGAAAAGAAGAGCCGCAAGCTGAGGATCGTTCTTTCCGTCGTACGCCTTGAGCCTTTCATCGGTCGGCAGATCGCTTTTATCATCTCCTCCAAGATAGATCGAACATCTGTCGAAGAGCTTCCTATGATCCTTGACGTGCATTTTCCTCAGCTCGTCGAAATTCTTCCTGGAGACAGTGCCCAGAATTGAAGATGTGATATCCGCCGGATCCACCCCCTCTTTCCCTGGAAGCTTGTCAAATCCGTTGAAGCTTGTCGCCGAAACCAGGAACAAGACTACCGAGCTTGCGTTCCTGACTTCGATGGCCTTATCAGTTGAAGTCACGCGTCCGCCTTCGGCGACCACGCGTATCTTGACATCAAATGAAACCCCCTCGTTATCATCATAGGTGACCAGGTCCCTCTTGTAGTATCCAGGATCCATATGCACCGGCGCCCTGCCCGACATGGCAATCGTGCGGGCGTCAATCCTCGCCTGCGAATTTCGCAGGAGACTGTCCAGCGATGCAGTAAAGTTCAGACGCCCCTTGCCTTTAGTGGAAATCTTCATGATCAGCGCCTTGTCAGGAAAGCTTGTGAAACACGTCCTTTCATATCTTGTCTTCCCGGCCTCGTAGCAGACTTTTGAGACGGCATGGGAAATATCGAGTTCGCGGAGATAGTCTTCAGGACCGGGCTGGTCGCTGAATTTGATCCTCAGATTTCCCATCGGCATATACGCCTGTGAGAATGGGCCCTGCAGCTTCTTGCAGAGTTCGTTCGCCTTGTGATAATCTTCGTTGAACAGCGCTTCTCTTATCATAGGAAGGGCGGTTTTGGCTTCAGGCACATCATATTTGCCCGGCATGCCGGCCCAGAGGGTATCTTCATTGAGCTGTATCAATTCCTCTTCAATTCCTCCGAAAACCATCGCACCCATTTTCCCGTTTCCCAGAGGCAGGGCCTCCGTGAAATCGGATGCCGGCTGAAGATAGCTGAGTTTCAACCCGTTTTTTGCAGATATTTCTTTCATGCTTGGTTGCATCTTCCCCTTACTTGTTATAATTTTCGAAGCTTTAATTTAAGGTGTAAAAGCAAGAATTAAAACCGTTCTTTTATTTTAACCAAGGAGAAAGTTAAAGATGTCAGCAATTTGCAATGTGCATGCGCGTGAAATCCTCGACTCACGTGGAAACCCTACAGTTGAAGTTGACGTCACGCTTGAATGCGGAACAACCGGAAGGGCAGCTGTCCCATCGGGTGCTTCGACAGGCGAACATGAGGCGGTTGAGCTGAGGGATGGCGACAAGAAACGCTATCTCGGCAAGGGCGTCCTCAAGGCCGTTGAAAACGTAAACAAGAAGATCGGTCCGAAAATCAAGGGGATGTGCGTACTCGGACAGGCCCAGATCGACAAGACGATGATCAAGCTCGACGGCACAAGCACAAAGAAGAACCTTGGCGCCAACGCAATCCTCGGCGTCTCCATCGCCTGCGCAAAGGCCGCCGCAAACTGCCTTGACGTACCGCTCTACCGCTACATCGGCGGAACAAACGCGAAAGTACTTCCTGTCCCGATGATGAACATCATCAACGGCGGCGCGCATTCAGACGCCCCGATCGACTTCCAGGAATTCATGATCCGCCCTGTCGGAGCAAAAAGCTTCCACGAAGGCCTCAGGATGGGCACGGAAGTATTCCACGCCCTCAAGTCCGTCCTCAAGAAGCGCGGTCTCAGCACCGCAGTCGGCGATGAAGGCGGTTTCGCACCGAACCTCAAGGGAATTGAAGACGCCCTCGACGTCATCATGGAGGCAATCAAGGTCGCCGGCTACAAGCCCGGCAGGAAATCAGACAGGGGCGACGTCTGCATAGCCCTTGATCCTGCATCAAGCGAATTCTTCATCGACGGGAAATACAACTTCAAGAAAGCCGGCAAGGGAATGGTGAAGACTTCCGAGGAAATGGTGAAGTACTACGCCAAACTCACTTCGGACTATCCTATCGACTCCATCGAGGACGGCATGGCAGAAAGCGACTGGAAGGGATGGAACCTGCTCACCGCGACGATCGGGCACAAGACCCAGCTTGTAGGAGATGATCTTTTCGTTACGAACGTCGAATATCTCTCCAGGGGAATCAAGGAGAAATCAGCGAATTCAATCCTGATCAAGGTAAACCAGATCGGTTCCCTCACGGAAACCCTCGACGCCATCGAAATGGCGCACAGGGCCGGATGGACGGCGGTCGTAAGCCATCGTTCAGGCGAGACTGAAGATGCGACGATCGCAGACATCTCGGTTGCCACGAACTCAGGCCAGATCAAGACAGGTTCGGCAAGCAGGACAGACCGTATCTGCAAGTACAACCAGCTCCTGAGGATCGAGGAAGAGCTCGGCGGCCTCGCAGTCTACGGTGGCTGACAGGCCAGATTGACTGACATTACAAAGGGATGGCGGAAACGCCATCCCTTTTTTATGGAAATTGTTCCATATACGAGGCATTCTCAAAGTAGGTACGCCCTTCAGGGTGTACCATTCTTGAATTCATGGGACAGCCTGAAGGCCGTCCCTACTCTTGACGCGCAAACATGCGCTACTACCAAACGAAAGCGATTCAGTTGTTGTTTGCCGGTTACAATTTTACATAATCTGCAGTAGGTTATAAAATAACTATATGAGATACTCAGCCGAATTGGAGAGCCCAATAAACAGTACTAGGAGTTGAAATTAGGAGATAAGACATTATTTTTGAGAGGTTTGCGTGAAAACAACGCACAGACCTTGCGGGCTTGACAAACAAAAAACAATTATCAGCAGAACATGGCAGAAGAACAGGAAAAAGTCATATTCAACCCTCCGGCGAGGATTCTCGTCATAGACGATTCTTCCCTCAACAGGCAGTTCATCTCCAGCGCCCTCAAGTCGAGGGACTTCGATGTGACTGTCACAAAGAACGGAGAGGAAGGTGTAAACGCAATCAAGGACAAGAATCCCGAGGTCATCCTCCTGGACATCATGATGCCGGACGAGGACGGCTATTCAGTCTGCAGGAGGATAAAATCCAATCCCAGGCTGAGCCATATACCGATAATATTCCTTACCGCCGTCGATACCATCGAAGACAAGCTGAAAGGATTCGATATTGGCGCCGCCGACTTCATAACGAAGCCGTTCAACCACAAGGAAATGTCCGCCCGTGTCAGGACGCAGGTAAGCCTTTCCAGGGCGATGAACGAAAAGGAGAAGATGCTGCGGATCGCGATGGAGGAGAGGAGAAACGCCGTTGTTGCGAGGATCGCAGGAGGCATATCGCACAACTTCAGCAACCTGATAGGTGTTTCCATCGGGAACCTTCTGCTCATCGAGTCGCTTCTCGGCAACGGGGTGAATCCTATCGCCAAGGAAGCCCTTTCCGACCTGAAGAAAAGCCTTGAGCGCCAGAAAACCATGCTCAGACAGTTCCTGCGCCTTTCCAACAGGGGTTTCACCGAAGACAACAACCCTGAAATAACCGAGAACAACCTCAGCACGCTCATCGATGAGATATTCGAGAACCTTCTCATGCAGGACAGGGCGTCAAAAACCCAGCCGATCAGGCTCCAGAAGAATATTCCTGACAAGATGACCTTCCTGTGCGACCAGGATCATGCCCGTGAGATATTCCACATGATATTCAACGAAATCATTTCATCCGCCGTCAACCCCGTCTCGTTCAATGTAAGCGCCAGGATTGAAGGCATAAACGTCAAATGCACCATAACGATCGCCGGTTTCTCGGTGGCCAGGGAAATACAGGATTCCATATTCGAGCCGTTCGCGCTTCCTCTGGCCAATGTCGGTACGGGGCTGGCGTTTTCAGTAGTCAAAAACCTTATCGAAGTCAACAAGGGCACAGTGAACTCGCAGTCGAACACCGAAGAGAACAAAACAATCCTCGAACTTAATTTCCTTTCATCTGAAAGCGGAAACCTAGGATAATATTCAAAGTTGCAGAATGTCTAAATCAATAGTATTTCTAGCCGATGGGATGGCCGATGAACCGCTTGCGGAACTCGGAGGCAGAACTCCGCTCGAAGCGGTCGACACCCCCTTCATGGATTCAATCGCCGAAAAAGGGGCCAGCGGTACTTTCCTCACGCTTCCGGAGGGATTTCCGACATCATCGGACGTCGCCAACATGTCAGTACTGGGATACGATCTCTCGAAATGCTATACCGGCAGGGGCCCGCTTGAAGCCGCGAGCATGGGAATTCCAGTAGGAGCCAGCGACATTGCATTCCGCTGCAATCTTGTCGAGGTGTCTGACGGAATCCTGCAGGACTATTCCGCAGGCCACATAGAAACTGGAAGATCCAGGAAGATCATCGCCGACCTCCAGGAGAAATTCGGTTCTGGAAAAGTTTCCTTCCATGCCGGAGTCAGCTACAGGAACCTTCTTGTCCTGCACGGGAAGGAGTTCTCGGAGAAAGTAATGTTCCACAAGCCTGATTCATCACAGGGAGAAAAACTCTCCGATCTTGTATTGACACCAGGGGACGACTCCAGGGAAGCATCCCGCACTGTCGAATTCCTGGACAATCTGATCGAACAGACATCCTCCTTCCTCGGGAAGCACGAGCTGAACAGGAATGTCGAACATCCAGCCAACATGATCTGGCCGTGGAGTCCCGGGCGCAAACCAAACCTCCAGCCCTTCTCCGACAAATATCCAAATTTTAAAGGCGCCGTGATCAGCGCCGTCGATGTGATATTCGGACTTGCCGTCTGCGCGAAGATGGACATAATCCGCGTCCCGGGCGCAACCGGCTTCATTGACACGAACTACAAAGGCAAGGCTGATGCCGCAGTCAGAGCGCTGGACGACCATGATTTCATCTATCTCCATGTCGAGGCGATCGATGAATGCTCGCATATGGGCGACCTCAGGCTGAAGATGCAGGCAATAAAGGATTTCGACTCCAGGATTGTCGGACCTGTGATGGAGGCGTTGAAAGGGAAGGACGTGACTTTTGCGGTAATTCCAGATCATCCAGTGCCGATCAGGCTCCGGAAACACACGCGCACACCTGTGCCTTTCGCGATCTGCGGAAAACATATCAGCCCGGATTCCATGAAAGCCTATTCTGAAACACTGGCACCCCGGGGAAGCCTCGGCCATCTCAAGGGCGACGAGTTCATGCAACTGGTGCTGAACATCAAATGAGCGGCATTTTCATTTACTGCCGCTGTGCCTTACAATCTTACCCTCGATCATGTAGATCACGTCTTCGGAGATATTCGTAGCATAGTCGCCTATGCGTTCCAGCTGTCTTGATACGCCAAGCACATGCAGGAGATAGCCGGTCCGGTCCGGGTCTTCCATGATCATCTTCCTGACTTCCTGGTACATGTTCCTGTTGAGCTCGTCGACTTCATCATCCATGAGCGAAACTTCACGGGCCATCTTCAGATCCATCTCGATAAACGCGTCCAGGCTCTTCTTCAGCATTGAAATCGCCTTTTCAATCATCGCCGAAATCGAATCAGGAATGAAATCATCCTTCTCCCTGGATATCGCCTTCGCCCTGTCGGCGATATTCACGGCAAGATCGCCGATGCGCTCAAGGTCGTTGTTTATCTTCATGCAGACGACGACATAACGCAGATCAATCGCCACAGGCTGGTGCAGCGCAAGTATCTTCAGGCATTCCTCCTCGAGCTCGTTCTCCATCAGATCTATCCCGTTGTCATTCTGGATGACCTCATCCGCAAGCGCCTCATTCTTGTACCTCACCGCGCTGACGGCTTTTCTGACGCTCTCTTCGACGATGGCCGTCATCTGGAGTATCTTCTTCTTAAGTCTTGTTATTTCCTTGCTTAAAAGTACTGACATTCCATACCTCCGTATTTGATTTTCCTTTATAAACTACCAGCTTATCCAAACCTTCCGGTTATATAATCCTCAGTCTTCTTATTGGCAGGCTTTGTAAAGATCTGTTCTGTTTCGCCATATTCAATTATCCTGCCTTCGAAGAAGAAGGCGGTATAGTCCGAAATCCTGGCGGCCTGCTGCATGTTGTGTGTTACAATCACTATGGTGAACTTTTTTTCAAGCTCTCCGACAAGCTCCTCAATCTTGGCTGTTCCGATAGGATCTATCGCCGACGTAGGTTCATCCATCAGTATCACTTCAGGCTCCACCGCTATCGCCCTGGCGATGCAGAGACGCTGCTGCTGCCCGCCGGAAAGGGCCATGCCCGGCCTGTCCAGCTTGTCCTTCACTTCCTCCCATAACGCGGCTGATTTCAAAGCCTTCTCGACCTTGTCCATGATCTCGCCCTTGCCTAGCTTGTAATGGAGCCTGAGCCCATAGGCGATGTTCTCATAGACGGACATCGGGAACGGCGTAGGCTTCTGGAAGATCATTCCTACTTTCCTGCGGAGCTCCAGGATGTCCACATCGGCGGAAAGTATGTTTTCACCGTCTAGCATCACAGTCCCTGAGGCCTTCTGCTCCCTGTAGAGTTCGAAGATCCTGTTGTAGACTCTCAGATGAGTTGACTTTCCACACCCGGACGGGCCTATGACTGCCGTGACCCTGTTGGTCAGGATGTCAATATCGTTGCCTATAAGCGCCTGATGGGAACCGTAGAAGAAGTTCAACCCTCTTACGGATATCTTAATATCTCCCTTTATATCATTCTTCATTTTTTAGCCTCCCTGAAAAATATTCTAGCGGTTATGTTCAATGCAAGGACTCCGGCGGTAATCATCAGGGCCGCACCCCAGGCAATGCTGTTAAGACCGGCATACGGCGACATTGCATAATCATTTATTGTGACTGTAAGGTTTGCCGTCGGAGAATTGAAGAACTGCCAGAAATGCCAGCCTGGTTCTGCAGGCCAGTAATAGCTGTTGAGTGAAGTGAAAAGCAGAGGCGCGGTCTCACCGCTGACCCTGGCGGTCGCCAGCAGTACTCCCGTTATCAGTCCGGTCTTGGCCGCCCTGAACAGGACATGCAGCGTAACCTTCCATCTCGGAGCGCCCAGCGCCATCGCCGCTTCACGCAGTGCGTTCGGCACAAGGGAGAGCATGTCCTCTGTCGTCCTCAGCACGACTGGAAGCATTATTATTGCAAGCGCAAACGCTCCGGAAAATCCCGAGAACGTACCGGTGTTATATACAATTATCGAATACACAAAGAGTCCGATGATGATTGAAGGCATCCCCATCATGACATTCGAGGAGAATCTTATTATGCTGCCGATCCTGCTGCTCCTCCCGTATTCAGAAAGGAAAACCCCGCCTAGAAGCCCGGCCGGGACGCCGAGGATGACCGCAGTGAACGTTATGACGATTGTTCCGACGATCGCATTGGCTATTCCGCCCTTCTCGCCATCGAGGCTTATGTCAGTGAAAAACTTCAGGTTGAACGCGGAAAGCCCTTTCGTGACAACGACAAGAAGTATCCAGAAAAGAAAGAATATTCCGACAAGTGCGGCAATGACGGACGCCACCTTCACGAGCCTATCGGTGAACTTCCTCATGAATACTGGTCTTTTTTTCATCTCCTCACAACCCTCCCCCGGAACTACGCCTTATCTTGTTCAACCACCACTGCGCCGCCACCTGGATGCCGAAAGTCACGATGAAAAGCACCAGTCCAAGCTCCATCAGCGTGCTTTTGAATACAGGCTGTGAAACAGCTTCGGAGAACTGGCTGGCCAGGGTAGATGCTATCGTTGTGGCCGGATCAAAGAGAGAAGCTGATACGGTATAGGCGTTGCCTATCACGAATGTCACGGCCATTGTCTCACCTATCGCCCTCCCCAGTCCGAGGAAAACTGCGCCAAGCATTCCCTGCATGCCGTATTTCATCGTCACATGATATGAGACCTCCCATGTGGTAGAGCCTACACCATAGGCGGATTCCTTGACAACTGGAGGCACCATCTGGAAGACGTCGCGCATCACAGCGCTTATGAACGGAAGTATCATCAGTGCAAGGATCAATCCCGACGTGAACATTCCTATGCCCATGGGCGTCCCTTTGAAGAAGGGGAGGAAACTGAAATACTTGCCCAGGAACGGCTGGATATGATCCTGCATGAACGGGGCGAATATGAACAGGCCCCACATCCCATAGATTATGCTCGGAATCGCCGCAAGAAGATCAAGGGCCTGGCTGACCACGACCCTGACTTTCGGGCCGGCAATCTCAACCAGGAAAAGCGCAATGACAAAACTCAGGGGAACAGCGATGATCATCGCGATCACGGAAGTCACAATGGTGCCATATATGCTGCTGAGCGCGCCGAACTGGAGATTGACAGGATCCCACTGTTTTGACAGGAAGAACTCAAATCCGAACTTCCTGATCGTCGGCATCGAATGCCATACCAGCTGGAGGAAAAGCCCTGCCATCAGGACAATGATAATCAAGGCGCTGGCAAAAGTCAGCGCCTTGAATATCCTGTCAGGTAATGACTGGCTGTTCTTGGACTTTTTTCTTAATTCCGCCATTTAGCTCATTAAAGTATGAAATACATTTTTCCAGACCTAAAAGTTTTCCAGGGCTTTCCTGACCTTGGCTTCCCTATCCTTGAAATATTTCGGCTGGTGCTTCTGCACTAGTCCCATGTACTCGGAGTTGACAATGATCAAAGTACCGGAAATCCTGGATTTGACGGCGATAAGGCCTCCTTTTTCCGGTCCGCCTCCGGTGATCCACCTGTCCTTGGCGATGCCCGGCTCGATCTTGTCGCTTGCGATGACACCTTCATCGTCGTTGATCTCTAGGAGCCAGTCGCGGTCATTGGTTGTGCTGTCAGCCTTCCAATCCTTCCCATTGGCGTCGAGAAGATGTTTGATTATTTCAGAAGACTTTTCTCCTGTCTCCAGCTTCAATGCGCTGTAGTCATATTCGACATAGACAGCCTTGTCGCTATTGAAGATGACGCTCACCATCACACCTTCCTTCTTGAACTGCTTGATCTCCAGGCCCGTCCGCTGATCAAGAAGTTTCGCATTCGATGACACAGGGGTTCCATATCTTTTCGAGCACTGGTCGAAACTCTCTCCAATCCGGGCGTCCGCGGCGGAGGCCATGAAAAATGCGATCATCAATACTGCAATCATTGTTCTCATGTTAATTCCTCTTTCTATGTTAAATAAAGTTATTTCGTTATCTCGTTCTTCCACGTTTCCTTGACAAGACCAGCCACATTCTTCGGCATCGGGACATAGTTGAGCTTTTTAGCTATTTCAGCTCCGCTGTCATATGTCCATGCGAAATACTTCAGAAGGCTGTCAATCTTCTCCTTGTCGGCCTGGCTCTTGTAGACCAGGATATATGTTGAAGCCATGATGGGCCAGCTCTTCTCTCCTGGCTGATCCGTAAGCACCATGTAGAATCCAGGAGCATTTTTCCAGTCGGCGTTTTCAGCGGCCGCCTGGAATGAATCGTTGTCAGGCTGGACAATCTTTCCTGCCTTGTTCATCATCTGGGTGTATGTCATCTTGCTCTCGAACGCATACGCCGACTCCACGTATCCAATCGCGCCTTTTATTTTCTTGACCATTGCTGCGACACCCGAGTTCCCCCGCCCTCCGATTGATCCCTCGACCCAGGCTATTTCCTTTGCACAACCATGTTTCTTTGACCATTCCCCTGAAACCTTTGAGAGATAGTTGGTGAAATTCCAGGTCGTCCCTGAACCGTCGGCCCTGTGGACCACGGTGATCTTCATGCCTGGCAGTTTCAATCCCTCATTCATTTTCACGATTTCAGGATCGTTCCAGGAGGTGATCTGGCCCATGAATATTTTTGCAAGGACAGTGCCTGAAAGCTTCATTTCTCCGGGCTTTATATCCGATAAGTTCACTACCGGAACAATCGCACCCATTGCCAAGGGGAACTGGATCAGGCCATCCTTGTCGAGTTCCTCCTTCTTCAGAGGTTCGTCTGACGCTCCGAAATCGACCGTCTTCGCCCTTATCTGGGCAATGCCTGCTCCAGAACCCACGGCCTGATAATTGATCTTGACTCCACCGCTGACCTTTGAATATTCTGATATCCACTGCTGGTATAGAGGCGCCGGAAAAGTGGCGCCGGCTCCATTGAGGTTTCCGGCATGCAGGTTCCCGGTAATTGCCAGGCAGATCGCTCCACCTATGCCTACTGCTATTCTTCTTACATTCATGTTCATCTCCTTCTTTTATTTATAACTTCATTCACGATTGTTAGGTTTGTGTTAGGATGGGATTAGTTCTGTGCTAATCAAAACTCCTTCTCCATGAAAAGCCCCCTGCCAAACAATCATCATTGATATTCCGACAGGGACTGGAAAGGTCATTCTATTACGGCAGAGGATCAATCCCCTTCTTCTCGCCGTCGAGCAGGTACTGGTCGAATCCGACCTCGTTCATCTTCCATTTCTCGCCCGCTGATACGACCTTTTCAGTCATCTCGTCAATTTCCTTCCTTACAGCTTCCATGACCCTGGTTTCAGGCATGACGGGCGTGCATTCGAGCACCACGACAAGCTGCGACTTCTTCGTCGTCGGCGATTCGCTGCCAAGCAGCCATCCGAGCCCCGGAATGTCCCCGAGCCACGGAAGCTTGCTCACGCTCGTGACAATCGATTTCTTTTCAAGTCCGCCAATCACGAACTGGCTGCCGTTGTTGTTGACCATCACCTTGGTGCTCATCTCGCTCTTTGAAGTCCTGGGCGCCCCGGTGTCCTGGAATCCGATGAGGCTCGTGTTCGCCATGCTGATGTCAAGGGTGCTCGACTTCTCGCATGTGACCGGCCTGAGGTTCATTACGAATCCATAGCCGTCTATCACCGTGTCGCGGCTCACATCCCTCTGGATCTGGAAATTCTCGGAGGAATCCCAGGTCGCATAGTTCACCCATGCGTAATTGAAGACCTCCTGCGTGCCTGCGACTGCCACCCCGCCGCCCACGCCTGCGGGAGTGGCGGTCAGCTTTTCAAGCTTCACGTCGTAGGCCTGGGTCTTGTATCCGAGACCGTTGCCGTTGGCACCGATGTTTGCAGGTGCGGCGCCAAGGAACAGGTTCCCGTTCGACTGCCTTTCCGCAGTAACCGCTACAAACTGGGCCTGCTGGTTGGCTGCCTCGTTTTCATTGAGTTCCAGGTAATAGTAGTATCTTGAACCGTCAAACATCCTCGTGATCTGCAGGTCGCCGCGGTACGGGGTGACGGCAGACGGCTGGGCGCCATTGGAAAAATTATTGGTTGTGCCAGTATAGGATGTCAGGGCGATTGGAACACCCTTCTCAGTATAGGCCGTCAAACGATATCTGCCGGCCAAGCCACCGGTGGCATCAGGATTCACAGTGCTTGACACATTGAAATCGTACACCCTCTGATCCTGCAGCCTGATATAGCTTATCACATCGATGTTCGCATACTTGAACCCGTCGCGGAACTCCGCCATCCTGGTGGTGGCCTCTATCTTCGCGTCCTGGTTGTTCATGATGCTCATGTTGCCGGACGTGACAATGCTGGCCTTGCTTTTCGCCATCAGGAAATCAAGGTATTTCGAGTTCCATTTCGGGCTGAAATTTATGAACTGCGTGTGCGACCTGCCGGTCGTCGGATAATTCACGATGTTCTTGGCGAAATCCCACTGCTGTCCATAACGGCCCGCAATGTTGAGGAATTCAGCGCCCGGTCCGTTCTTCCATGCCTGGAAGTCGACGCCGATGCTTCCGTCAATCTCCGAATCAAGCTCATACACCGTGTATTTCACGTTCACTTCTGAAACAGGCGTATCGTACTGCTTTATCATCTCGTTTATGTTCTTAACCTGGTAAGAGGGAACATAGACGAACAAGGCATTGAGCGACTTGTCAACGATTATCTTGTCTTTTCCTCCCTGAAGCTCCTTGCTTCCGCTCTGGTTCATCCCGACATTGTGCAATGCTGCGGAAAGCCAGTCGGCGCTGACATACTTAGGAAAATACGCGTATCCGACGGTGCCTGACGAAGCCGTCACTCCGGGCCTGTCAAGAGCCTCAAGTATCTCATCGAAGCCCATCCCCTGCGCCTGCTTCCCGAACCTGTAAGCTTCAGCCGAAACAATCAATACCCCTGTCCCGTCGTTGAACTTCATGCATTCCACCTTCGAGGTGTTGTTCGAGGTCCTCTGGGCCTTCACAGCCGTCTGGAAATAAGGCAGTAATTCATACGGATCCGCATTCTTGAGCACATACGTCTTAGTGATCACGTTGGGGTTGGTATTAGTGGATATCAGCTTGACGTTTTTCGTGTCATCCTTAACCTGGATCCAGAGCTGTGTCTGGATCTGGCTTCCGTTCGGCGCAGCCCTAGGAGTTGCGACGCCGCTCACATCCTCATCAGCGTTCATGCACAACGGCAACGACGCCACAGAGCCTAAAAACAAAATCTTTGCAATTCTATTCTTCATCATTATTTTTCCTTTATCTTATATTTATTTGGCTTGTTCTTCGATTTTCTTTGCTGCAAGCATTTCCCCGATAGTGACGGCCTTGCCAGACCATTCGGACAGATTGTCGGTCGGAGTAATCGCCTTAGCTGAAACAGTCACGAAAACTTTTGTCGAGGACTTGGAGTGCGCCACAGCGCCAAAAATGTATTTCAGCACCGGAATGTCTCCCAGGAACGGCATGCCGTTGTACTGGCTCACATCCTGCTCCCTGTCAAATGTGCCGAGCAGCTTTTCAGTCCCTGCCGCCACTGTCAGCCAGGATTTGAAGTTGCTCACGTTCTGGACGGGATTCCCCTTGTTCGTCAGCTCCACAGTGTCGACTATGTTCATCTCATAGCCGAATTCCACCATCATGGCTTTATCTCCTGTCTCCCCGTTGAAGTTGATGCATGGCCTCCTCAGGTAGAAATAGAAGTCGCCCTTTGTCTGCTTCACGCTGGCGTTCTGCTTGTCGTCCTTCTGGATGTTCTGGTAGTCCGGTGTAAACTTGAGCCTGTACTTGGCCTTTGAAAAGGCATTTGGGCCGGGATCGTTGGTGTAGTCGTTTACAAGCGTCAGGGCTCCGGACGTCGCGATCTTCGCTTTTCCCTTCTGTGCGAGAAGCCTGATGAATGTCATATCGATGTTGGGGGCGACCATGAATCCACCCCAGCCGTGCGCGGCTTTGCCCATGATATCGGTCGCGTTAACTACAGTTGAGGTATTCGTGAAGGTCTTCATGTTCAGGAAATCCCAGCCCGTATTGAAGATGTTCGCCCCGGGTCCGTTCTTCCAGCTCACGTAGTCTATGCCGAGCTCCTTCACGTCGTTGTCATTGATCTCGTAGACATTCAGCGTCAGCTCGACCTGCGGGACCGGACGGTCGAAAGCCTGGTAGTACTTAAGTGCGCCCTCACCCTTCGACCTTACGTCCTTCCAGTAGAACATGTTGTTCGCAGGATCAAAGAAATATGAACCATCGGAGCTTCCTACTGCGGGACCTATCGGAAGAAAATCCAACGAAGCCCTGTGCTCTGGATAATACACGAACTTTGTGATGCCGGTGCTCTGTATGACGGAATTCTGCCCATCTTTTGTTCCAGGACGGTCGATCTTTGCAATCATATCGTCGATGTATGGAACCATAGCCACAGGCATATTCACAGAAAGTAGCTGTTTCTTATTGGCCTTGTCGTTCATTCTTTCGACACTTGAAAACTTGTCATAGCGCTGCACCGCGCCAATGACAAACGGAGTTATGTCGGTCGCCAGCGTGTTCTTGAGCTCATAGACCTTCGATGTAAAATAGGCCTGATCACGGTCTTCTGTCACACGGATTTCCCTTGTCTCCTGGGCAAACGCGGAACATGTGCAGATAATTACTGCAGTTCCGAACACAAGGACTTTCTTCCTCAGGTTCATTTTTCTTTTCAGCTTCATCTTTCTTCTCCTCCTGTTCTAGTGTTGATATAAAAATTATTCTTTTTATTATTTTTTTATTTTACAGGAGGCGTGTTAGGGAATTGTTAGGGATGGAATAATGTTGGATTAAAAACGGCGGCAGGGGAAACAAGATATTTGCACGGCCTGAACGCCTGGGGAATCTCTTAATCAACCGTGATTAACTCGAGCCTTCCATCCTCATGCTCCACTACTGCAGAACAGTATTCCGTCCAGCAGCCGCAGTTCATATACCGTATTCCGGAAATCTCCTTGTCGGCGGACATATGGATGTGTCCGACGATCACAGTATCGAAGGTCTTGTCTTTTTTTACTTCATGGATCACGAGCTGCTCATAGTTATTGACGAACTTGATGACGTTCTTCACTTTTGTCTTCAGGTAAAGCGACAATGACCAGTAGTCCTTGCCGAGCAGATATCTCGCCCTGTTGAACCAGGTATTTATGAAAAGGGCGAAATCATACATGGTGTCCCCGAGCCAGTAGAGCCATGGCAGTTCCTTGATCACACCGTCAAACTGATGTCCGTGCATCACAAGGCATTTCCTGCCGTCCGCTGTAACATGGACATCCCTTTCCTTGAGGTTGATGTTTCCGAAATGCTCCTGGATGAAGAACTCGAGGAACACGTCATGGTTTCCGACGATATATTCCACCTGCACGCCTTTTCTCGCCATACGGAGGATTTTCTGGAGGATCGTGTTATGGTTTTCATCCCAGTAGAAATAACGGCGCCTGATGGCGGTCATGTCGACAATATCCCCGACAAGATACAGCTTCTCAAATTCGTTTTCCTTCAGGAACTTCAGAAGCCGTCCGGTCTGCGAAACGGTTGTCCCGAGATGCACGTCGCTGATAAATAGAGTCTTGTATTTCATTTGTTATCATAATATCAGACGACGATTAGGCGGCCATTAGGCATTTGTTAGTTTTCTGTTAAAGGCGTAAGCCTTGGGAGAATACGGATTAATCATCATTCAAGCATTGGAGGTGTAGGAAATGAAAAGGATTGGGGTTTCGGGATTGCGCGGACGGATGTCGATATTGAAATCGCCTGATATTACTGCATGCGGCTTTCGCAGCCTGATGCAGTCCGCCATGGTCAAATTGTCTTCTTCATACGTTCGGTCATCTTCAATCCGGATCAAATAATTCAAATCAACGGTCATTTTTTTCCTGGTAGTATTATTGTGAATTTGCTGCCTTTGCCGACAGTGCTTTCGACTTCGACCTTCCCTCCGTGGACATTGGCAATGTGCTTGACTATGGAAAGCCCAAGGCCTGTACCGCCGACCTTCCTGCTGCGGGCCTTGTCGACACGGTAGAACCTTTCGAATATCCTCGGCAGGTGCTCCTGCGGGATTCCACACCCGTGGTCTCTGACGCTGATAACTATATGTCCATCGTCCTTGAACGTCTCAATTTCCACCGAACGGTTCTCGTCGCTGTATTTTATCGCGTTGTCTATCAGATTGACAAGGGCCTGCTCCATGAGGGAGCTGTTCATCACTCCGACGATGCTGTTGTTGCAGTTTATAATGAAGCTTATACCCTTCAAGTCGGCCTTCTCCCTGCAGTCGGCTACTGCGGACTCTATCACGTTCTCAAGCAGTGTTTCAGATAGCTTCGTCTCATCCGAGCCTTTCTCCTGTTCAAGCTTCGAAAGGCTGAGGATGTCGTCTACAATCGAGGCAAGCCTGTCGGTATGCCTTCCTATGATCTTGAGAAGGATGTCGATCTCCTCCTTTTTCAGGCCATTGTCAAGAAGCGTTTCCACGGAAGCCTTTATCGCTGTGATGGGTGTCTTTATCTCATGCGAGACATTCGAGACGAATTCGCTTCTCATGTTCTCCAGCTTCTTCAGCCGTGTTATGTCGTTCATCACAAGAAGAGCTCCAATACAGCCCCCTTCGGGATTATGAAGCACTGTTCCTCTCACATAGAGATGCCGGTGCTCCTCGTCAAAAAAACTGAGCTCCTTTTCAATTGTCTTCTTTTCAGCCAGGACTGCGTCTATGAACCCCTGGAGCGCGGCATTCCTGATCATCTCATGGAAGAGCTTGCCTTCATATGCCCCCTGTGTTTTCAGTAATGCAATGGCGGAACGGTTCATGCTTATGAGGCGCCCTTCGGCATCGACCGCGACAACTCCCTCCACCATGCTTGACAGGATGCCATCAAGGCGGCTGTGCTGTTCGAGTATCTCCCTCATCCTCCTGTTCAGCTCGTCGGCCATGTAATTCATTGAACCAGCAAGCTCCCCTATCTCATCTATCTCGGAAACGACAAGCTTCTTGCTGAAATTGCCCTTTGCGAAATTCGCAGCACCCCTGTCAAGTTCAAGGATCGGCCTGGATATCCGGCGGGAGACAAGGACGGCTATCAATATCGAGAGCGCGGCAATGACGAGTCCGGCAATTATGATTTTCTTGTAGATATCATAGAGCGTCTGGTCAATAAGACCTACCGACACCGATATCCTGAGTACGGCCGGTCTCCCTTTGATCGCCAGAGGCATTGCAACGTACATCATGTTCTGGTGCAAAGTCGGGCTGTATCTCATAGAACGGCCCGTTCTTCCGTTCAGTGCATCGGTTATCTCGACGCGTCCTGAATGATTCTCCATCTTCGAGGGATCCTCCAGGGAATCGGCGAGAACCTTGCCATCATTGGCTATCACTGTCAGCCTTGATTTGTTCGCCTTGAAAAACTTCTTGCAGAAGACATCCAGCCCCTTGTAATCCGATGCATTGGCAAGATCGGACACGTCCTTTTCAACCAACGAGCATCTGATTTCAAGCTCCTCCTTGACATGCTTGAAATAGAAATCCTTCAGGAGGATGGTCGTGTACCAGGCAGATGCGCACAGGAAGAGAGCTATTATCAGGAGATAGTAGGGAAATATATGAAAGAATATTGTTTTTCTCGCCATGTTTTCTCACCAAGGTTGCTCAGTCATTGAACCTATAGCCGACCCCCCGTATCGTGTCGATCATTTCCGCGGCGGCGCCGAGTTTCTTCCTGATGCCGACAATCTGGACGTCCACCGCCCTTTCAGTGACAGGATATCCTCCGCCCTTGACACCATTTACAATCTGGTTCCTGGTGAATACCCATCCAGGCCTTCTTGCGAGAAATGCGAGGATCTCAAACTCAGTGAATGTAAGATCAATCTTTTTCCCGCCTGCAGTAACCTCACGGCGGCCGGGATCTATCACCAAATTCTTCCTCTTGATGACTTCAGCTGAACCTGATTCCTGGGAGACCGAGCCTTTCCTCAGCACAGCCTTGATCCTGGCAATGAGGACTTTCAGGTTGAAAGGCTTGGTTATATAGTCGTCCGCCCCGAGCTCAAGACCCGTCACGATATCGCTCTCCTCGCCTTTTGCAGTCAGCATGACGATCGGTATATGGCGGGTCTTCGAATCGTTCTTCAGGATCTTGCATACATCGAGGCCGTCGATGCCGGGAAGCATCAGGTCGAGAAGGACAAGGTCGGGAATCTTCTCCCGTGCCTTTTTGACGCACTCCTCGCCGGCATCGATACATGTTACCTTGTAACCTTCGCGCTCAAGGTTCATGCGAATCAGTTCGAGGATATCCTCCTCGTCGTCCACTACGAATATGTTGCCTTTGCTCATCCAGAATATCCTGTTAGAATAATTTATGTCCGTCCTTATTGTCGCGCCTAATCCCCAGATATTCAAGGGCCTAATGCAATCCTAACAATCTTCTGACCTGTTCTTAACCCATTCCAGGGCTTCCTCCCTGGTGCCAATCCTGCCCTCAAGCTGCAGGTCAGAGGCCTTGCTGAGTATTTCCTTGAATTCAGGCCCCGGCTTCATGCCCAGCGCTATCAGGTCCGCGCCTGTGAGCAGCGGCGGTGGAAGCTTGATCTCATTGGCCAGCTCGTTCATCCTGTCAAGGAGAAAGATGAAGCAGTCCGTCTTGCCATGGCTCGACATGCAGTCGATCCGGTGGAGTTCGTTCTCGACCGGGAACGTATCCTCCGCAATCAGACGCCGCCATTTCGCCGGACGCATTTCCATGACGTGCGCAAAGCGCATGTGGTTCCTGACGGCATGCACGATGTTGTCGATGCTCTTCGAAGGCATCTTCAGCCTTTTCAGGATATCCGCAGCCATTTCCGCGCTCTTGTGCTCATGCGTATAGAAATGCTCAATGCCGTCTTCCCCGAGAGACTTGGTGGCAGGCTTTCCGACATCATGCAGCAGGATCGACCATGCCAGTTCGATATCGGGATATGCCATATGCGAAAGCATGAGCATCGTATGCTCGAAGACATCGCCTTCCGGATGATATTCATGATGCTGGGTGACTCCGCACAGATCCGCTATTTCGGGAAGCACCTCCCTGAGGATCCCAAGCTCATTCATCAGGCGGAAGGCGCGTTCCGGATCCGGCCCCATCAGCATCTTGTTCAGCTCGTCGCGCAACCTCTCGGCAGAAAGCATCTTCAGCCTTCCAGAATATTTCCTGATCGCAGGCGCGATGTCATCAGAAAGTTCGAAGCCGAATCTCACGCAGAACCTGACCGCCCTCATCATCCGCAGATAATCCTCGGAAAAGCGCTCCTCCGGACTTCCAATGGTCCTCAGGATTCCGCTGGAAAGATCGGATTTGCCTCCGACAAAATCGAAGATCCTGCCAGCGGCAGGATCATGGAACATTCCATTGACCGTGAAATCCCTCCTGCGGGCGTCGGTCCCGGGACTGTCCGTATATTTCACTTCGCCAGGATGCCGTCCATCCAGATAACCCCTCTCCTCGCGGAATGTGGCGATCTCAAACGGGTGGCCGTCGAAGACGACATTGATGATCCCGAACGCCGCTCCGATCTCATAGCTCCTCGGAAAAATACTGATGACGTCCTCCGGCTTTGCGGAAGTCGCAATATCTATGTCTTCGGAAGCCTTTCCTAGAAGCATGTCGCGCACCGCGCCGCCTGCGAAATACGCAATGAATCCGCGTGACTGGAGCTGACGCACTATTTCCACGGCAGAAGAATATGAGTTTTTTTCTTTCATGGCGTATTCACCATCACCCATGGATTACTGGATTATCTCAGAAATCGTCGTCGAGTCCGGAATCTTCCTCCGGTTCGGGCCTGTTCATCTTCTTTATCCTGGTGAGGACGAGCATAAGATAGACCATGAAGCAGATGAGGCACACTGTCTGGAAATCGAGGAATGGAAGGTTGAGCCCGTAGTAGACGGTCGCTATGATCATCCCCGGAAAGCTCGCATAAATGGCGATCGTGAAGAGACTGGAGAATGATATTTCGTCCGGCAGATCGCCCTTGCCTGTCAGGAAGAAAAGAGAGGAGAAGAAAATTGCCGACAGCGGTATGAAGAAGAGCATGGTGATGAAGATGTTCGCAAAGAGAAGCATGAGCATTACAATCAGGAGGGATGTGTGCAGCGTGCTGAAATTCAGAGGCGTTTCAGAAATATATTTCGACGGCTGGAACGCGTTCTTCTCGGCATATGCCATTATTCCCTTTCCAGGATTCTCGGTGATCTTGCCGCGTTCCGGCATTTTTGCGAATGAGAAGAAAAGAGGGAACACATAGAACTCGCTGTTCGCCTTCATCCAAAGGACCACCGATGTCGGAAGCCATAGCACTCCCCTGTACGAAGTGCCGTCGTCGGGATTGAATATCGGGCTGTCCTTCCCGTCGGGGATGAAATCAACCCTGTTCTCGTCAATCCTCATGAACCTCGCCTTTTCAGGGCTGAGCGAGGGGAGGAGCCCCTTGTCGGTGAACTTCGCCTCGCCGAACTGGGAATACAGCGCCCCGCAATATCTGGAGATCAGGGCTTTGACAGGGAACGACTGCATGCCCACTGCAAGGAGAGAACACAGGAATGCCAGCAGTAGGAAATAAAACACCGCCTTGCGCCACGATGTTTTCAGCAGGGAAAGGAAAACATCCGTGCCACTGCATATCGATATGACCGTCGTAAAGAAATTCTTGGTGCTATTCATTGTCCTTCCTGATGAGTTTCCTGAGGAACTTCAACCTCGCATATCTCCTTTTGAGCTTGCCAAGCGCCGGTTCGATCCTCTCATAGGCCTCCTTGCTCAGCCTGTCCACGAAAAGTATCCCGTCGAGATGGTCTATCTCGTGCTGGAACGCCCTCGCGAGAAGCCCTCCGCATTCAACCGTAAAACTCTCGCCTCCAAGGATCTGCGCGCTCACGACCACCTTCGAGGGCCTTGCGACAGGCGCATAGATGTCCGGAACGCTCAGGCACCCCTCCTCCTTCACGCAGATATCCGGCCCATATGACACTATCTCAGGGTTCACAAGCACGAGGGGCATCCTGTTGAGCAGAAGAGCCTCGCCGGGCGATGAAATGATCTGCACCTCGTTCTCATCCCTGGGGATTGGAACACCAAGGGAAATGACACGGATGCCGGCCCCGACCTGGGTCGCGGCAAGTCCGACTCCATCGAATTCCCTCATCGTATTTGTCAGGACTTCCGAAAATTTCAACAGCTTATCATCAATGTTTTTGACGGACTCGGCCTTCTTTCCAAGGAACGGATCCCCGTAAACCCTGACTTTTTCAATCTTCTTTCCACCAATGCGCATTAAATTCAACCTCCCATGACTGCAGACAAGTAAAAATCAAATATAGCCCATATTAGCGGGATTAAAAAGAATATGATCTTGAATAACTGGCAGAACCCAAGGATTCAGCGCGGGCGTCTACAGCCTGCGGGGTGATAATGGACATATACTTTTTTTACAAGCTCCATCTCGGCGCAGAGCCTGTCCTCTATCCTGGTCGCAATTTCGTCTCCTTTAGCAACTGTCAACGAACCGTCAATTCCAACTGTGATGTTCAGCACCAGGAAAGGACCGAACCGGTGGGCGTGCACGTCCTCAACATCGCACACATCAGGAATTTCCTTGACTACACTTTTGATCTGCTCCTCCAGGGCTGCCGCAGGAACAGTGTCCATGAGGTCGTCGGAGGATTCCTTTACGATCTCAATCCCCGTCCTGAGGATGACCACGGCCACCACGGCGCCAGCAAGCGGGTCGACCCATGAGTATCCTAGGAGCCCCATGGTTATTCCGATGGATGCGCCAACAGCGGAAAATATGTCGTTCCTATGATCGTAGGCCAGGGCGAGGACTCCTGCATTCTTGATTTCACGCCCAATATTCCTGGTATATATGAAAAGCCATATCTTAATGCCAACTGTCGCCAGCGCTATCCAAAGGGCGTAAAATGCTATCGGCTGATTCTGCCCGTTGACCGCGAACAGATCATAGACCTTGTTGACCGAATCCCAGAAGACTGCGACTGCCGTCGTCAGGACAAACGCCCCGACCATGAGGGCGGCGATGCTTTCCATCTGATGGTGTCCATATGGGTGCTCCCTGTCGGCGGGTTTACGCGCCAGCTTGAAGAAAATCTTCACGGCTATGTAATATGCAACATCCGATGTTGAATTTATCCCATCTGCAAGAAGAGCCTGGCTGTGTCCGAATATTCCGGCGACCACCTTGACTGCCGCAAGCAATATGTTGGAGAAGAGCCCTGTAGAGACCGCGCGGTCCGTCCTCTTCTGCCTGTCCAATAAAAGTTCAGGATTCATCTTGTTCCGATTAATTTAGTTTTGGAAGTGGAAATATGATGTTTCTATGGAAAAGTGCAACCATCATGTCGATTTTTAAGGACATGCCGTCTTTAAGCAGGTACGGGCTTCAGCCTGTACCATGAATTTTAGAATGGTACATCCTAAAGGGCATACCTACTCCTACACAAACTGCAAGCTGAAGCTTGGACTCCAACCTCAGCACACCGACAAATGTTGGAGTTCAAACTTTAGTTTGTCTTATCTTAGCGCCATTCTCGTCAGTTGCAGGAAGTAATAAACAATTACCAATTCAAAATATCAAATATATTGCCGGCGGGACGCCAGCGCTCCTAATTGTATTTCCAATTGCAAGTTTCCAGTTACAACTATCAAATCTCCAAATCCTTCAATCTCTAAATCACCCAATCTCCAAATCACCCAATCTTCAGTTGGCCTGCGTCGCCATCAGGCTTGCGGCGTCCTGCCTTCTGACCTGGTTCGAGGTGTAGAGCTCCTTGAGAGCCTTGTCCATCGTGATCATCCCATCCTTGGACATGGTCTCAATGATTGATGCGATGAGATGGCTCTTGCCTTCACGGATCGTCGCCCTTATCGCAGGAGTCCCAACCAGTACTTCAAAGGCGGCGACGCGCCCTTTGCCGTCGCGTCTGGGAAGGAGCCTCTGCGCGACAATTCCGAGCACTGTTCCGGAAAGCTGGAGCCTTATCTGGTTCTGCTGGTGCGCCGGGAACGAGTCTATTATACGGTCTATGCTCTGCGCCGCATCGTTCGTATGCAGCGTGGCAAGGACAAGATGTCCGGTTTCAGCCGCGGTCAGCGCCGCGCCGATGGTTTCAGTATCGCGCATCTCACCGACAAGTATGACGTCAGGATCCTGGCGCAGGACGTATTTGAGCGCATTCGCAAAGCTGAGAGTATCAGCATAGACCTCACGCTGCTCGATGACCGCCTTCTTGTTGCCGTGCACATATTCGATCGGATCCTCGACTGTGATGATATGGCATGCGCGGGTCTCGTTTATCCTGTTGATGAGGCTCGCCATGGTCGTGCTCTTTCCATGTCCGGTGGGGCCTGTGATAAGAATCAGCCCCTGATGCTTGTCCATCATGTTCACCAGTGTTTTCGGGAGTCCCAGCTCCTCTGGCGGTGGAATCCTCTTCGGGATCACCCTGATCGCCGAGGCGACGCTGCCCCTCTGGTAGAATCCGTTCACCCTGAAACGGAAAGGCGATGAATCGACCGTGCCGTCCTCGTTCTTCTTCATGACGTTCACGCTCAATGCGAAATCGACCTCGCGCCTTTCCTCGAATATCTCCCTCTGCTTTGCATTGAGCACGCTGAACAGGAGGCGCTTAGTGTCTGAAGGACTGAGCGGTTCGGTCGCAAGAGGATTGAGCTCGCCATTGATTCGGAGGCATGGACTGTGTCCAGCTGTGATTATGAGGTCGCTTGCACCGTTGGAAACAGCGCTGTGGAGGAGACGCTTCATGTTGATCGTCTTCTCATCCTGTGTTTCGCCTTCGAGAGTATCACGGAACATGTCAACTCCGCTCTCCATCCCCTGGACCAGCAGCACAAACTCCTCGTGGTTCGTCGATGCTGCGGAACCTGAAGCCAGCGTTATCTTGCCAGCCTTGCACAGGTCGGCCAGGGCGCGTGCGAAAGTCTGCATCCCCTCCTCGTATCCGCGCTTTATCAGGTCTTCCAGATCGGAGTAGTTCCTGGCTTCGATTACCCTCTTCACCAGTGGTGTCGCCTTCAAAATTTCAACTGCGGGAACCATGCCTCCTCCATCAGCCCTCGGTACAAGCCTCTGTGCGACTATCCCCTCCAAGGCAAGTGCGAGATCCGCAGACGCCTGTTCACGCAGATGCTCAGGGAAATTATTGACTATTCGTTCAATGGACTGGATTACATTCGCCGTGTGCACAGTTGAAATCACAAGATGTCCGGTCAAGGCTGCGGAAATCGCAATCTGCATCGTCTCGAGATCGCGCATCTCGCCGATGAATATCACGTCCGGGCTCTCCCTGACTACGTTCTTCAGCGCCTCTGCGAAATCCGCAGTGTCGGAACCTATCTCGCGCTGCGTGACAAGGCACTTCTTGTCGCGGTGCACAAACTCTATCGGATCTTCAATCGTGACAATATGCTTGTTGAAAGTCTCGTTAATGTGATTGAGCATCGCCGCCATCGTGGTGGATTTCCCGCTGCCGGCCGCACCAACAATGAGAACAAGACCCCTCGGACGTTCAGCAAGTTCGGAAAGCACCTTCGGCAGATTGAGCGCACTGAACTCAAGAGCTCCTGACGGAACAAGCCTGGCGACAAATCCCGGCTGCGCCTGCTGCAGGAGGAAATTTATCCTGTATCGGGAACCGCCGAATGAGAATCCGGTGTCGACGCTCCCGGTCTGCTGGTATTTGTTCTCAACTTCAGTTACCAGGATGCTTGTCCTGAAACTCTCAATTTCATCCGCCGTGACAACCGGCGCATCGAGCGGCCTCATTGAAGTATTTATCCTGGCATACGGAACTTTTCCGGCGGAAACAAAAAGGTCTGAAGCCCCGAGGGACATCATTTTGGAAAGAAGGTCGTTGATCATATGCGGCACCGTTCTTAATGTTATTTTGCTGAAGGGTAAGAATACGGGCGGAAACAGGGAATTTCAAGGGTTCTGCAATCGGTAATCAGAAATCCGGGATCCGTAATCGGTTACCGACCTCTGTCCTCTCTATTTCTCTCCATCATTCGAAGTTGGACGTTCGATGTTGAATGTTCTTCTCTACTCCCCATCTCCGATTCACCGGTTCTCCGTTACGCAGTTTCAGTCTTTCCGATCTATCCCCTCCAGCCTTGCCTTGATGTATTTCAATTCCTTGTCGGGATACTTCCGCTCCATCTCGTCCTCAAGCAGGCCAATAGCTTCATCCAATGCATCCTCCTCGAGATAGACATCCACAAGTTTCATGACAATCGGGACATCCTGCGCGCAACGGCCATCCTTTTTCAGGTAGGCGCTTATGAGGCCTATGGCGTTCTCATGATCGTTTGTCTTGTTGACAAAGATCTCGATCAGCAGCTCAATTATATGATAGTTCCCCGGATCTTTTTCCAGGAGTGCTTTTAGGTCTGCTACGGCTTCGCCATACTTCTCGTTTGCAATCTTCGCACGGATCTGCGGGAATTCAGGAGGCATGGGCTTGATATTCTTAGGGGTATATACCTGATTGGCCAAAGAATTGCCGACATAGGGCCCGATGACTTCTTTTCCCAGTAGAAGTCCGCAGGTAAGCCCAAATGGGACAGTAAGAAAAGCAAGTCCTAATATCCCAAACTTCATCCCAAGAAGTGCCAAGCCCCCGGATACAATGATTGCTATGAACAATAGGATTTTGACAAATATTTTCATGCTGGCAATGAAAATAGTGCTTAAACATTATATTTGCAAAACCTACGGCAATAAAGACTATGGTAGATTATTAAAGTTCAGAAAATGTAAAATTGGCTCCGACAGCAGGATTCGAACCTGCGACCAAGTGGTTAACAGCCACCTACTCTACCGCTGAGCTATGTCGGAGTATTTTTATACGTAGCGGCGCTTATTCTAACATAGCTTGCAACAAAAACAAGCCATTTTTCAAGGTTTTTTGAAGAGCATGCCTGTTTTGTCCAGACAACCTCAGAAAAGGGTTCTTTTTTTAACAGCACGAGCAGACTTGCCTGTGATTCTCCTGATGTAGTGTCCGCCGTCACGGCGGAGATTCTTGAATTGCGCTTTTCCAGGAAAGCCCTTATTGCATTTTTAATCTTTTCCGCATCTTTATCCCATCAAGATGAACTTTTCTCGCTTCAGCTTTTCTTTCCTTTTCTATTTCGCGGCATTTCCTACATCGGATTGCCGTACTGAAATAGTAGCCTCCAGCTTCTTCATGCCACCACTTCTGCTGCTCCGCCAACCAGGTTTCCTTTGAGCCGCAGTCAACACAGGTAAAAGCTATATCCCTGTAATAATCCGGAGGGGCTTCATATGAATTGCCCATGTTGAGTTTGCTTTTATCTACTGGAACCAATCTGTTCCTGTAGGCTTCAGCTCTCGACTTGTCGAGCTTTCTCTTCTGGC
>MHBI01000085.1 GCA_001804815.1 Lentisphaerae bacterium GWF2_50_93 | reverse complement strand
AGGATTTTTGTCCTCCTGTCAATAAAAAAACATGGAAAAATAAAAGAAATGGGGCGGAGGCGGCTTGACTGTTTACATAACAGTTTGAACTCCAACATTTGTCGGTGTGCTGAGGTTGGAGTCCAAGCTTCAGCTTGTGTATTCATGATGGCAGAAGTGCTTAACTTAGCGCCATTCGGACTTGACCCCAATTGTTGC
Source organism: Lentisphaerae bacterium GWF2_50_93 (assembly GCA_001804815.1). Taxonomy (GTDB): domain Bacteria; phylum Verrucomicrobiota; class Lentisphaeria; order Victivallales; family GWF2-50-93; genus GWF2-50-93. The sequence goes on along the minus strand of MHBI01000085.1, from coordinate 25,500 downwards.
GAATTCCGCAATATCCGGGTGTTTTTTGTTCGTAGTAGCGCATGTTTGCGCGTTCTTGAAGTAGGTACGCCCTTCAGGGTGTACCATCCTTGAATTCATGGTACATGCTAAAGCACGTACCTACTTACAGACATTCCTGTCTGTTTGCATTTTTGTGAATATCGCAATATAGGAGCGCTGGCATCCTGCCGGCAATAATTCTGCTTTTCCCGTCTTTGAAATTCCTATTGGAAAGACTATTTTTTATATAGGATGAAAATATGTCGATGACACTTACACAGATAGAAACCGAGATCTTCAAGCTTCCGGCTGGAAAAAGGGCCGTGCTTGCAGACCACATCATTTCCAACCTGGATTCTGAACATGAAGTAAAATGGCTTGACGAAGCAGACAGGCGTTATGCTGAATATCGTGTGGGAAGAATGAAATCAAGACCCGCCAAAGATGTCCTCAGGGATGCATTCTCCAGAATCAAAGCTTCTAAATGAAGAAGATTACCTTTTATCAATCCTTTCAAGGAATACCATGGTTATGGTAAAGATGCCATTCTCCAAGGTCAGGCCGGAGCGCCTGACGTAAAAGCAATAAGATAAATTCTTGTATTTGTTTTAAAAATGAGGCAATACCAAAAGCTTATCTATAATTCCCGTCGGCTTCAGATATCAGGCAAATACTGGTGTGGGATTCAAGTTGGGGCACGGCTTGATTAAATGTTTCAGCTCCTTCTCTTCCTTCTGTCTCACGCAGTCCATTTCGTAGTTTTTCTGGAGATTGATCCAGAACTCGGGGCCCATCTTGAAATATATTCCGAGGCGAAGGGATGTGTCCGCGGTGACACCCCTCTTTTCAAGGCATATTTCATTAATCCTCCTAGGAGGGACTCCGATGTCGCGGGCAAGCCTGTTCTGGCTTATCCCCATTGGCTTCATGAATTCCTCTACAAGTATTTCACCGGGGTGTATGGGTTTCATCTTTTTTGTGCTCATTTTGCTTGTCCTTCCTTTAATGATAATCTGTAATTTCCACATCATATGCGTCGCTGCCATGCCATTTGAAGCAGATCCGCCATTGCTGGTTTATCCTGATGCTGTATTGTCCAGATCTCGATCCCTTCAACGCCTCAAGGCGGTTTCCGGGAGGAACGTTCAATGATTCGACTGTTCCCACGCTATGGACAATCTTGAGTTTCCTGGCCGCTATCCGCTGGATTTCCGTTGGCATCCTCCTTGAAAACTCAAGTTTGAATATTTTCTCCGTTTCCCTGTCCTTGAAGCTCTTTATCATGCGAATATGGTATAACGCTATCCGTTATAGTTCAAGCTCCAACTTCCAAATATCAAGATATTTCATTTCCTTCCTTTGACATTCCCCTTCCTGAAACTATAATAATGCTATCGATAGTACTTCTATATCTCTGTCAATTATCATTACAAGGAGATCATATCATGCACAAGCTGCGGATGGCCGGAATTTCACTGTCAGTATCATTGCTACTTGGAATCTCACTGAACTTGAACGCTGCGGATCCGGCAACGGCAGCTGCGCTTCAGATTCCTACGGCCACTCCTGCGGAATCACTTCCCGACGCTTCGGATCTGGTGCCATGGCCGGAGAAGGCGTATACTGAATTCGCAGCGGATTCAGTTGTGAACGTCGGCAGCTGGCTCTTTGATGCACCTGCTGGAAAGCATGGCGTAGTGCAGTCCGGGCCGGATGGCAAATTATATTTCGCCGACAAGACACCTGCAAAGTTCTGGGGCACCACCACCGTCTACGGGATGACTTTCCCTGAAAAGCCTGAAGAGATAGTGAAGATGGCGGATTCAATCGCGGCCTGCGGATACAATCTCGTGAGGTTCCACCACAACGACATAGCCTCCAACGGTCTCGGATTCCTCCAGGCAAGCCCCAAGAGCAACACGCTTCTCGATCCGAAGGGAATGGACCGGCTGGACAAGCTCGCGGCAGAACTGTACAAGCGCGGCATCTACGTCTACATGGATTTCGTCGACTCCCGCTCCTTCATGTCTGAGGATGGACTTGAGGACTGGGAAGCCTTGAACAAGCTTGGGAATTCCGGATGGAAAGGCGTTTTCCCCCACCCAAAGATCGTCGATGCCTGGAAACGCTCGGCCACCGAATTCCTGAACCACAAGAATCCATATACCGGCCGGACCTGGGGCGAGGAGCCCGGTCTTGCCACCGTCGAGATCATAAATGAAAACGGGCAGTTCTGGGACTGGAACTTCAAGCTCACCGACAGGATGCAGAAGTGGCATGATGGCGAGTGGAACAGGTGGCTTCTTGAGAAATACGGAACCCGTGAGAAGCTTGACACCGCCTGGACTGATGCCGATGGTAAAAAGGGTCTGTTTGAAGATGAAGATCCTGCAAAGGGCAATGTGTTCCGTCCGCGAATCATACCACTGCTCGAATGGGACCGCCCATATCGCTCCAAGACGCGTGGTGCGGCACGTATAAACGACTATTATGCTCATCTTGCGGAGTCATCCATCTCGTTCTACCAGCAGGCTTCGAAGCAGATCCGCAGCCTCGGATTCAAGGGCGTCATAGTCGGTTCACACGAACTTCAGGGGGCAATCAACCAGTATGCGGAAGTCCAGGGCACCGGCGCACTTGCGGCGCATCTCTATGCTCCCGGATACACCGCCTGGAACGCCAGGCCTAACAGCAAGGGTGCGACAGTTGAAGGCGTTGATGTGAAAACGACCAACTGGTTCTCAAACATTCCGCGTGTTAAGGTCAAAGGAGTGCCAGGAATCAACGGGGAATGGACCGGCGGCTCCCTCACCACATGCGCAGACGTCAATCTCGCAGTTGCCGCAATAACATCCTTCCAGGGCGTCACCCAGAGCCTGCATTTCTCGTTCTCGCACCGCTGGACCGGAGTCCAGATGCCGAACTATGATACGCGCTACGACTACCTGGCTTACAGGAAAGAGTTCGCCCATACCTACAGCTATTCGCATAATGTCCCCTGGATGGCGGTCAACAGGATCTGCGCACCTCTCTTCGTCCGCAGCGATTTTGCCAAACCCCGCTACAAGGCGAACATTGCGTATTCCGCAGAAGATCTCTATGAACAGAACCTCCATGCCCTCGGCCTGAGCGGAGGCAGCGGCACGATCGGAAATGCGGCACTCTTCCTGCCACTCCTCCACGAAGTCGAATGTGTATTCTTCGACAAGGCGTATGAAGGCGATGCAGATGTCGTATTCATGACCGGACGAAGCGCCAGCGGCGACTACAGCAAGGCAAAGCATGCCGTCGTCATCGGTGACAACCCATACTGCGACCGCTACCACAAGAAACGCGACATCGGAGTTCCGGCAAAGGCGGTCAATCCGAACGTGAAAGTCGTTACGCTGTCAACTCCAGTCAGCTTCAAGGTTTCCGCTCCCTGGGAAGCTGAAAAGACCTTGTCATTCGACAAGCTTGAAGGCGCCGTCGAGCTCGCATCGATTCCTGCGAATGCACTTCCCATCGGAAAAAGCGAAGATGGGAAATACACACTTGGCTGGCTCGACGACCGTTTTCTGGTGATACCGAACGGTCGCGCGTTCCAGAGCCAGATCGGCGACTTCCAGTGGCTCTACAGGCTCTACGTCGCCGCATGCAAGCGCTGGAAGATAGATCTGGGCGACAATGCCGCAGGCACGACCTTCTACCGTTCGGATACAAAGGAAATGACTGTTGACTGGGCGTTTGGGACAATGATCATCGACACTCCGAAGACACAGGGCTTCTCCGGCCTCGTCGGATGGCGCGGCGAGAACTCGACGAAGAACCTGAAATGCAAGACCGATAATCCATACGCAAACGTGCTGATCACCAGTGCCGACGGAAAACCTGTCTCCGAATCAAAACGGATGCTGCTTGTAGCCGCAGGGCGCAACCAGAACAGCGGACAGGAACTCGGCAAGGACAAAAATGGTTTCTTGAATTTTGTGAAGACCGGCAAATCCCCTATCCTGGTCGAGGCGTTGCGCGGACAGGTGAGCCTTGTCGGCATGCAGCCGGATCTTGCCGTCTATGCCCTTGATTGCGAAGGTCGCAGGCTTGGCAAGGTCGAAACAACCGTGAGGGATGGTGCCCTGAGCTTCTCGCTTACTCCTAAATGGGGCACTGTCTGGTTTGAGGTTTCTGCTGCGAATGTCGCGGGTCCGGATGCAAAGGCAGCCCAGTGGCCATTGGAGGAAAAACCCAGGACCGCCGCGTTCCCTGCACCCGTCCTTGTTCCTTTCAAGGAATTCCTTGTCAGCGCCAACGGCAAGAAAAAGGCTGTCGCCGCGAAATCCGCAGGAGAAGAGAAATCCACGCTCTTCGTCGCAAAGGATTTCTCCCAGGACAAGAACTGCCTGAGCTATGGCAACATAAAGATTGAGGTTGTACCCAATCCCGACAAGGAGCAGGTGCTCAGGGCGCAGTTCGGCAAGGTCAACAAGGACTGGCACGGAGGATTCTGGTCGAATATCTCCGCCCCTTCCGTAAAGCCCGAGGACTGCCTGGGATTCGGATTCACGTTCAAGGGTGACGGCACCCTGCCCCGTGAATCATATCTCACGCTGAAGATGCAGGGCGGCGCATCATACCGCACCAAGAACATCAACAAACTCTTCGAGAGCGATTCATGGCAGGATGTCCTGCTCACGGGCGCTGACTTCAAGCTCGATGCGGAATACGCAAAGAAGAATCCTGACGCCGCGAAGTCGCTGCCTGAGACACCTGACTGGAAGAGCGTGACGAGGTTCGACTACAACTGCGTCGGACCGCTCATGGACCAGCAGTCGGTCGGACTCTTCGGAAAATTCTATTTCTCGCTTGCCAAAACTGCTGAAGGCGAAGCCCAGTCCGGTGGTGATTTCAAGAAGAACCTGCCTGAAGCCGGGAGTCCAAAATCGCCAAGCATAGTAATTCCATATCAGGCTGATGCTGTCATCAAGTGCGACGGTGCCGTCGACGAGGAAGCCTGGAAGAAATCACTCGGGATTGCGATGGACGAGAACAAGGTGCCTTCATGGCATTTCTTCGGCAGCCATGTGGTCGATGGAAAACGCTTGAACGAGGAAGGTGGCAACTTCTGGCTGCTTGCGACAAAGGCGGGCCTTGCGATCATCGCAGAAGTCCAGAATGGGAAACCGGAAGTAGTGACGGAAAAAGCCGACTGGTATGGCGGCGACTGCGTCGAACTTTTCACCGATGTCGAGAACAAGGGTGGCAAGCCTACAAAACAGCTTTTCCTGGCATACAGGCGCGCGAACCTGGACCGTCCATCCGCCAGTGATCCCGGGATCCAGATTGGACGCGCCAAACTGGACGACGGATATTTGGTTGAAGCGTTCATACCCTGGGATGCGCTCGGCTTCAAGAGTCTTCCCGAAGGTGAATTCGGAATCGAGTTCCAACTAGATTTCGGACGGAAAGGCGCAGGACGCACGCTGCAGATGACTTATGGCACCGGGACAAACGAGGCCTATATAAAATCCGACAAGTATATGAAGGCGAAGGTGGGGAAATAATTTCTTGCTACGCAATAAATTATATCAGGAAGGATGCATTTTGAATAAAATATTTTCTTTTCTGACAACTTATGCAATTTTTGCAGTCTCTATTTCATTATTGGCCGACAATCCAGCCGTCGGCACGACAGAGATCGCGAAATGGAAGGACAACAGCAAGGCCTGTTTCATGATCATGTTCGACGACAGCTGGCCGAGCCACTACCAGGTCGCAGTTCCCGAGCTTGTGAAACGCAAGATGACCGCGACCTTCTACATCAATCCCGGCAAAGGCGAGTACAAGGCGAAGAAGGCAGACTGGGAAGGAGAAAAGGCTGTTTGGAAAAGCGGTATGGCATACGGAAACCACACGATGTCGCATGACGGCATGCAGAACCTGAAGGATGCCGAATGGGAGATCCAGGAGTGCAACAAGATCATTCTGGATCTCATCCCCGGCAAGAATCCTCGTCTGATCTCGTGGGGTCGTCCGGGAGTGAAGGACTGGAACATCTCGAAGGAGGAGACGAAAGCCATTCTCGAAAGGAACTATCTCATCGACCGTCCGACATTCGACAATCACGGCGTCGTATACCATCTGAAGACAGCAGACCAGATGTTCGCACTTGCAGACAAGGCGATAAAGGACGGCGGAATGGAATATATCATCGCGCACGGCGTGGAACGCGGTCCGGACATGAACTGGGGTTACCAGGATTTCTGGGCCTGGAAACAGGATCAGTTCAAGGCTGTGCTCGACGGACTCGCAGAACGCAGGGACCGAGGCGACCTCTGGATCACCGACCATATCTCCTATCACAAATACGAAAAGGAAAGGCAGCAAGGCAAAGTGGAGACGATTGCCGCTGACAATTCAAAGATACGGCTGAAGCTGACTTCACAGGCAAACCCTGAACTCTACGATTCTCCCCTGACCCTGAGGACGGCTGTTCCGAAGGCCTGGACGAAATGCAAGATCCAGCAGAAGGACAAGACAACAACCGTCGACGTGAAAGACGGGATCGCCCAGTTCGACTCCCTCCCCGGGAGTGATGAGATCGTGTTGACGGCAGGGTGAGATCCGGAGCGCCAGCGTCCCGCTGGCTATAATTGCCGGCGAGACGCCGGCGCTCCTATATTTTCCAATATTCTTTCGTAGTCAAGCCATTTTTGGCTGTGATTTTATGTAATTCATTTGATGAACGAAGTGAATCTTTGGACTGCGGCAGCCCTCTGCCGCTTTGGATTAAGAAAAGCGGTACGGGAGTACCGCAGTCCAAAGAGTCCGACTACGGACTCAAATCAAGATTTAATTTTCGGCGAGGGTTTATACTCATTAATTGCAATTCCTCTACTCCTTGTATATCCCTTTTTTCTTCATATCAGGAAATACATGCATGAAATAGTAAAAAACAGCTACCGCAAACCATAGATTGCCGCTAAATATTACGAATAAAATCACCCAACCATCACTGTTGTCACCACGGTAACGTTCCTTCCAATGGACAAATGCAAGAAATTGAGAGTAAACCAGTAGAGGTAAAATCAAGAGAATACCTAAGACAGCAAAAATATTGGCAAGCCCATTTATATTATTCTTAATTATCCTGTCAAAAACAAAGAAAGACGCTAAAAGCAAAAGTCCTAAAATAGCAAGCCAGAATAACTTCTTAACAAGCTTAAACCTGTCAGAGTATATCAAATCGCTAATTTCCTTGTCCATAGGCATTCAACCCTGTATTTGCTGTAAAGATACATTTCTGCATACGCATTACAAGCGATTAATATCCTAGCTCAAGCGGGGAAATCAATATGTCGCCATCCTGCGAAGGCTTGATGTATTTTATCTTTTCATTTACCCACAGGCTTGCGCCATGTGGCTACATCATCTCACCCTCTGCGAGGGTTTTCATTCTAAAGTCCGCGCAGCGTGCGGGATATTGCAGCCCATACCGCAAGGCATGTCTAATATACGCATTTTGGAATACCATGATTTGATGTGTGTTCACTGTCCCGGCTGGGACAGGATGAGAATAGGCAGGGGCTTCAGCCCCTGTTGAATGGATTATATGTAATTGGGCGTGCCGTAGGTACGCCGTGAAAACCGTAAAACCGAGATATTAACATCGCGTACCTATGGCACGCAAACACAATTACTGCAATAAACAGGGGCTGAAGCCCCTGCCTATTTCCATTTCGTCCCTCTGGGACTGAGGACTGTAGCGATGTTTTTTATATGCAAATATGGGTATGGTAGATAGGCCGCAAGGCATGGGAAAAAGGGAAGCAGACAGGAATGTCCGCTTTACTTCTGCAATCCAAACCAATGACAGGCTGAAGCCTATCATACTTAGGAACGCGCAAACATGCGCTACTACGAACAAATGCGAATGCCGCTAAGTTAAGGCACACACTGAAGTATGAACTCCAAATTTTGGAGTCCGGCCTTTAGGCTGTCCCCCTCTTAAAAATTCCTTAACTTAGTGCCATTCCGAGCAAATACAGGAGTCTTCCGTTTGTCGTAGCGCATGTTTGCGCGTTCTTGGATTTTCTTGTTGATTTTAAATTGCACAAAATCACACCTTACTGCGGAAAAATGATGTTTTTGGGTGTATAGATACCTCCTTGTTGTCTTAACTCCATGAGAGTATGTCGGTTTTTAAACCGACAATTCAAGCGTCGGGTTAAAACCCGACATACTTAAAAGGAACTCCTGCATGAAAGACGTCCAGAAGAAAATCCAGAAGATGATAGACTCGGCGGTTGATTCCGGGAAGGAACGCGGACTGCAGGTCACGGCATATTTCGAAGGCGAACTTGTCGTAGACGCCTGGGGCGGTTTTGCCGATCCGAAAATGAAGAAAACTGTAAAGGCCGATACCTTGTTCCCCGTCTTCTCCACTACAAAAGGTATTGCGGCGACCATGATACACATCCTTGCCGACGAGGGGAAGATCGACTACGATGCGAAAGTCGCAGAATACTGGCCGGAGTTCGGCGTCAACGGCAAGAAGGATATAACTGTCAGGCAGGTGATGAACCACAGCGCCGGACTTCCTAACATGCCTGCCGGTATAGACTGGCGCGATCTTCTCGACTGGGACAAGATGTGCGCGAGGATGGCCAAGGAGAAGCCGATATGGGCGCCTGGCACGAAATCCGAATACCACGCTATAACCTACAGCTGGCTGGTCGGCGAGATTGCATGCCGTGTCGAGGGGAAAACTTTCTCTAAGATAATGGAGGACAAGATATGCCGTCCGCTCAAGATCAAGGATCTCTACGTTGGAATTCCCGGCAGTGTCGAATCGCGTGTCGCCACACTTGAGGAGAGCGAAGTCAATCCCGACATGCTGAAGTCTCCTGCTACAAGCCCTATCCCCGGCTGGATATGTCCTCTGCACGAATGGATGAACAAGCCCGAAGGCAGGCGCGCCTGCGTTCCCGCCAGCAGCGGGATCATGAGCGCGAGGGCATTGGCACGCCATTACGCGGCCCTGGTTCCAGGCGGAATCGACGGTGTCGAACTCGTATCCCCGAAACAGATGCGGATCGCGACAAAGCGCCAGCAGCTGAAGGACAAGACCTTCTTCAACCGCGGACTCGGTTATGGTCTCGGCGACAAGGGTTCCATCCAGGGGAAACGCCGCACGGCGTTCGGGCATGGCGGCTATGGCGGATCTGCGGGATTCGCGGATCCGAAATACAGGTTCGCGCTCGGGCTGACGAAGAACCTCTATTCGAAGAACGCGGTGCATTACCAGATAGTCTGCGAAATCCGCAGGATGCTGAAAATACCGTGATAACAAATATCGAAATTCGAATATCGAAATTCGAAACAAATTGGACATTAAGTATATTTCAAATGTTTCAAACACTGTTTTAGAATTGAGATTTCTTTATTTCGAGATTGTTTCGGATTTCGAATTTCGTGCTTCGAATTTACATATGTCCGTATAAACAAAAAGATGGCAGATGGATATTGCGCATCACATAGTGAAGTTCACGGAGAACTTCGGGTTCTGGGGCTATCTCATAGCCTTCCTGCTGGCGTTCCTGGAATCCCTGGCGATTGTCGGCGGGTTCATTCCCGGCACGACGGCGATAGTGATGCTCGGGTTCATGTGCTACCGCGGCTACCTGAACATATATGTCCTGATGGCCGTGACTGTGCTCGGGGCGGTGCTTGGAGACAGCGCGAGCTACTGGCTGGGCACCAAGGGGACCCAGTTCTTCAAAAAGGAGAACAGGTTCCTTAAGGCCAGGCATCTGGACATGGGGCAGAAGTTCTTCGACAAGCACGGCAACAAGAGCATCTTCCTTGGACGGTTCGTCGGCATAATCCGGCCCATGATCCCGTTCGCCGCAGGAATTTCCAGGATGAACTACAAGGTTTTCCTGTTCTGGAACGTGTTCAGCGGCGTAGTATGGGGAGTCTCGCACATATACCTCGGATATTTCTTCGGCGGGGCGTTCAAGATGATCGAAGCGTGGTCCACCAGGGTCTCGGTTCTTTTCCTCATCCTCATAGCACTTGTAATTTTATTCTGGCTCCTCGCAAAGGCCTTCACTCCAACGGCCATGTTCATCTTCAGGATCTCGAGCTCCATCGTCGATGCAGTCCTGGGAACTTATCCGATACGGATCCTGACAAAAAAATTTCCGATAGCTTCCTCTTTTATCGGCAGCCGCTTTGAACGGATCAAATTCTCTGGCCTTCCTCTTACCCTGATGATGTCGACGGCCATTGTCTTCATAATCCTATTCACCATGCTGGCCGACGGCATACTTGATGCAGATCCCATCACGGATCTGGACCAGCGCGCAGCACTTTTCCTTGTCTTCTTCAGGGACGCCCTTCTGCTCAAATCCCTGATATGGATATCGCTGCTTGGAAAATTCCAGGTCATCATGGTGGCTTCACTGTCTTTCATATTGGTCATGATCATCTGGAAGAGAGGGCACATGATACTCCCCTATATTGGAATGCTGGTCCTGTGCGAAGGGGTGATCATGTTCATACGGGAATCCTTCACCAGGCCAAGGCCGACAGGAGTGATTCCAGCATATCTTGAAAAGACCCATTCATTCCCGAGCGAGCATGCGGCGCTGGCAGTGCTGTTCTACGGCTTCATGTCCTACTTCATAGTGCGCATCCTCCTCAGGGACCGTCCGAGGCTGTCGATATGGACGATATTCGTGACGCTGGTGCTGGTGGCGTTCATAGGCTTCAGCCGCCTTTATCTTGGAGCACATTACTTCAGCGACGTCATCGGCGGATATCTGATAGGGGGGATATGCCTCCTGACAGGCATCACCCTGTTCGAATGGGTGCTGAAGAGCCGTGGAATGAATACCGAGGAGTTCCATGTGGAATTCAAACAGAAAAAGCTCCTGACCTCGCTTATTGTTTCAATTCCGTTCTGCTTCCTTATTTTCTACGGGACTTTCGCATACAAGCCCCAGAAGATCATGGGAAGGGAGCTTGAAAACACCGCCCTGCTGACCGCTAAAATAGCTCCGCAGGAAATATTTTCCTTCAACAAGTGGACAAAATTCACCACCGGTGTTTCAGGCAGGAAGCGCGAACCTCTGTCTTTCATGTTCTGGGCCAGGGATGAACAGTCAATGGTCGACGCATTTATCAAGGCCGGATGGAAGATCCCGGATCAGCCTTCAATAAAAAACATCCTCAGGATGGGGATCAGGACCGCAGAAGGCAAATCATACGATACCGCCCCGGTGGCTCCGGTCTTCTGGTTGAACCAGTCGAACGACTTCGCATTTGAGAAGACGAATCCTAATGAACGTCCGAAGACTCACTGCATCCGTTTCTGGAAGACGAATCTGATAGATTCAAAAGGCAACACCCTATACGTAGGCGCCCCGGGAAAAACCGAAAGCAAGGGCAGTCTCGACATCGCAAATGAGAGGAAGATAATGATGAACGACATGAAAACGACAAATCTTGCATCCTACGTTTCAGATGAAACGCTCTGCGAGCCGCTGGCTTCATCGAAAAGAACTTTCGCGATCAGATATTTCTCCGACGGGAAGATTGCAGTGGTCATAATGAAATGATGGAATTGCAAAAGCAGTCGGAATTCAGGAGCCAGAATAAATCCAGATTTGTATGATTTACAATGAGTTTAGCTTAGAATGATTTCGTTGGTAGTAGCGCATGTTTGCGTGTTATTAAAGTAGGTACGGGCTTTAGCCTGTCCCATTCCTAGATTAAGATGGTACATGCTGAAGCACGTACCTACTTCTGTGCTTCCGGGGCCTGTTCGGCATCGGGGGCTGTTTTTGCAGGTTCTGGATCGGCAGGTTTCTGAGGTGCAGCCTCTTCTTTTTTCGCAGGTTCGGTCTCGCCGGTCTTTGCAGGGGCCGGAGTTTTTGCGGCCGCCGGCTTGGCATTCTTGTCAGTCTTCGGAGCTGCGGGTTTGGGAGGCTTGTTTCCAAATGCGTTGAAGGCCTTGCCTATGATACCGGCCGCGTTCTTGTCGTCCTTGTATTTGTTCTTCAGATCGTCAAAACTCTTATATGGACGTCCGGCTATGATTTCGTCGGCCATCTTGAAGGCGTCTTCCTGGGCAACCTTGAGTTCGGCGAAGGTTTTTACGATGTCTTCCTTTGATGCCGCGTTCGCATCAATCTTGATTGTCTTCTTCGCATCCTTCTTGGGATCGGCGGCTTTCTGGGCCGGTGCCTTGTCGGTCTTCTTCTGGTTCTTTGAGGCATCCGTTTTTGTTTTTGCATTCTGAGCCGGGGCGGCGGCCTTGGCCGCTGCTTTTGCGACAGCAGGTTTTGCAGGGGCGTCCCCGCTCAAGTTCTTAAATATGAAATAACCGGCAACGATGATTGCGGCGACAGCGACAAGGGCAATCAGTACCTGGAGTTTGTTGACACGCTCCTCTTCAAGAGGCTTCTCTTCAGGAACCTCCGGCTCGATTGTAGGAGCTTCCTTCCTGACGACAAGCAGAGGCAGCGACTTTTCCGTCTTGGCCAGAGGCTCCGGCCTGACTGGAACAGAGTCCTTCATCTTCAGTTCAGGTTCCTCCTCCATCTTCTTGAGCCCTATCGGCTTCGGAGGAGCGTCCCTGAGTTTCAGTTCAGTACTGTCATTGTTTTCGTTCATAAGGAATTAATAATAGTTCAATATGCCGGTTTTACAATTAATCATGCATGTCCGGACCTGCTGCTCCTGTATTTTCCGGGAGGCAGGCCCGTAAGCTTTTTAAAGGTCCTGTTGAAATAATATTCGTTCCCTATGCCGACAGTTTCCGCTATCTCCTTTACCGGATAGTCGGTGGACAACAGGAACGTCTTCGCCCGGTTGATCCTCTCGGCCGTGAGAAGCTCAACGAAAGACTTCCCAAACAGGCTCTTGACGAGATGGCAAGTCCTTGACGGGGAAAGGCAAAGTCTTTTTGCGAGATCCGCAAGACTGATATCCCTCTGGGCATTTAGGATCAGGAACTTCTGTATTTCATCCTTCCTGGTCGGGTGCGGCATATCGATCCTCTGAATCTCCTCCAGGTTCTTCAGCAGTCCCTGCCCGACCGCCAGCAGCAGCCTCGCAACTGATTCAAAATACCCGCCGTCTGACACCGGCAATGATGAATATGTCCTCAGCAGTTCCTTGGTATACTTGAATTCGCCGTTCTTCTTCGGAGGGCCTGGCTTCCGCCAGATCCCTGCGAAGATTGTTGCAAGATGGATGTTGTCCTTTTTCAGAGGAATCACTATTTCAATCAGTCCGATGCGGCATGTGCCGATGAAATATGTTTCATGCGCCGATCCGGCCTTCGCGTTCATGCCTTTCCTGCAGTATTCGACGCATCTGTTTCGATCCGCGAGGGCGCATATTGGAAGCCGATGGTGGTTCTGCCTGAGCTTTCCAAGAAGAGGATTCCCCAGACCGTCATGAAATATCCCCCCGATGTCATGCAGGGTTATGTTCAGGCCCAGGAGCCGTTCGGTATCCAGTATGGTCTTTTCAATCGCTGAAGATATTCCCTGCGCATCAATACCCATGTTCCTGCTCATCTTATAGTCTTCCTAGGATGGATTTACCGTTATAAAGAATATCCTGTCTTCTGACAGGAGATTCTTTATCAATCTTATCATAAATAGCAATATAGTGCAAGTTTTCAGCAAATTCTTCCATTTACGGAAAAATCCTCCGTGCTATATTTAACCATCAACAAGAAAATTGGAGATGCCCGATGAAGTTCTCGATAGGATACCGGCAGGCGGAAGACGGCTCGTTCATGGAGACCGTCCGCGAATTCCGCAAGGACATCGCCGAAGCGTATTTCCCGTGGGTCGGGCAGGCAAGCGGACGTTCGCCCATCGGTGCCGATGGCAGAAGCAGATCTTCAGCGCGTAAGATGCTTGAGCGCGACCTGGGGGAGATCAGAGACATGGGCATCAGGCTGAACATTCTGTTCAATGCGAACTGCTATGGCGCGGAGGGCATGAGCCGGAAACTGGAAAAGGATATTGTCAGCACAGTCAGCCATGCCATCAGGATTGCCGGCGTGGATTCGGCTACAACCACGTCTCCGGCGATCGCCCACATCCTCAAAAAGCATTTTCCGGAGCTTGAGACAAGATCCTCGGTGAACATGAAGATTGGAACCATCGAGGGGATGGCATACCTGGCGCACCTGTTCGACGGATATTATGTGCAGCGCGAGCACAACAGGGACATAGGATATCTCAGGGAACTGAAGAAATGGGCGGACGCCAACGGAAAGAAGCTCTATCTGCTTGCGAACAGCGGATGCCTGCACAACTGCTCGGGGCAGATCTTCCATGACAACCTTGTCGCCCACGAGAAGGAAGTTTCCAGGAAGGAAAACATGAATGACTTCATGCCGTACACCTGCTGGAATTTCCTGCGCGAAGCTCGCAACTGGTCTTCTATCCTGAAGGCAAGCTGGATACGTCCTGAAGACCTCCACAACTATGAGGGGCTTTTCGAGACCGTGAAGCTTGCGACGAGAATACACGAGAAGCCCTACATGGTGGTCAACGCATACGCCAGCGGAAAGTTCAGGGGCAACCTCGCAGATCTTTTCGAGCCGACGTTCTCCGCGGCGCTGGCTCCGAACGTGATAGACAACACGAAATTCCCTTCGGACTGGTTTGAACGTACAAGCACCTGCAGGCGGAACTGCGAGGAGTGCGGATATTGCGCGGAAGTAATGAAGAAGGTTCTAGTCAATACGGAAAAGTATGTCGGGATTAATCCCGACAATAGACGGGTTGAAACCCGTCCTACTCAGTGAAAAGTATATTGGAATTAATTCAGAAGGTAGGGCGCCTCTCGCCGAGAGCGCCGCCTCAAGAACGGACGGTTCGGCGAACCGTCCCTACCATTGCAGGCGGAACTGCGAGGAGTGCGGATATTGCGCGGAAGTAATGAAGAAGGTTCTAGTAAATATTGAAGAGTATGTCGGGATTAATCCCGACAATAGACGGGTTGAAACCCGTCCTACTCAGTGAAAAGTATATTGGAATTAATTCAGAAGGTAGGGCGCCTCTCGCCGAGAGCGCCGCCTCAAGAACGGACGGTTCGGCGAACCGTCCCTACCTTGGATGCTCAAATTAACAGAGACTAACATAAGGAGATCGTATGAACTCACAGGACATCAAGAGGATTGCCAAGTCCTTTGGCGCGGATGAAGTCGGGATTGGAAACATTGAAAGATGGGAAGGAGCGCCGCTGCAGATGGATCCCAGGCAGATAATGCCGGAATGCAGATCGGTGATCGGCATGACTTTCCGCGTGATGAGGGGAAGCCTGAGAGGAATCGAGGAAGGTACTTTTTTCTCCAACTATCCCGCGATGGGATACGGCGGCCTGACATATCTCTACATTCCAATGACCGTTATCAATATCTGCAAGCAGATCGAGGACGAGGGCTACGAGGCCATACCGATCGGACACCAGAGCGACTGGCGGGCAATTGGAAACGAAGGCGAACCCCGCAAGAATTACAGTGTTCCGGTGGCCGAAGGGCGCGCCGCTCCGGATGTGATGATACAGCTGAGGATTGCCGCTTATCTCTGCGGACTCGGCGAGATCGGTTTTTCAAAGATGTTTCTTTCCCCGAAACTCGGACCACGCCAGCGTGTCGGCATAATACTGACCGAACTTGATCTCGAACCCGATCCCATCTACAACGGTCCAAAACTCTGCAACAGGTGCCTGGCATGCGTGAAAGCGTGTCCGGGAAAAGCATTTGATCCCAAGAAGACCGTGAAGGTAAATCTTGCCGGAAAAGAGGTGGAATGGATGGACATCGACTGCAAGGCATGCGACCTCGCGTTCAGGGGCGGCGAAGTAGCCGACCATCCTCTCTCCCAGGAAGAGGAATACATGGAACCGATGCAGGGGAAGCAGATCCAGAGGGGATCGAACACTCCGTTCTACAAGAAACCCAGGAACCTCTACAATACCGGTCAGGCCGTCTGCGGCGCCCGTGGCTGTTCACGCGCATGCATGATGTCGCTTGAGGCTCGCAAGGTCATCACCAACCAGTTCAAGAAGCCTTTCAGGAGAAGGCCGGAGTGGAGCGTCGACTGGAACAATGTTGATGGAAATCCCCAGGTTCCCAAGCCCGGCGCCAGGGTCGCCCACGAGGCGGACTGAGCCGGAGTAGGGACGGACTTCAGCCTGTCCCATTCTAGAAATTAAGATGGTACATGCTAAAGCACGTACCTACTTTTAAAATACCCCTGCGACCTCGTGTCGCAGGAGATGAAGATCGTCTTGGCTAAAGGAGGATCATTAGCCATCCAATCTTTCCCCTCCTGCCAGACAAGCTGGCAGGGGGGGAGCATGTTGGGCTTTATTACTTAGGAACGACATCTTGCGCGGGGATGATTTTTACCTCAGGAGCGGCAGGAGGCGCTATAAGGACAGGAGCCTCTACTGCCGGAGCTGCAGGTACCTGGTTGGAAGGTGGGGGAATGAAGGGCCTGTCCTTTAAAACTTCCGGGCTTTTGCAGCCACTCATGAAACCGAGAGTTCCTATTGCAATTGCGGTAATGACTGTGGTACCTAATACACTAATGCGCATGTTTTTCACTTAAAAATCTCCTGTTTGTTATTCAGAGTACAGAAATTCCGTGATAAGTTACTCGGACAGAATGATAAGTCAAGTACTGTGTCAATGCCGTTAACTTAAGAGTAACATTTTAATAATATGAGAGTTAGGCGGCATTGTATCTATCTCCAATTTTTCTACAAAATAGACCGAACAAGGAGATACAGGCGTTCTGATCGCGTCTATTTGCTGTCGGTCTTCAGTTTCTTCAGGTTCTTTTCGAAGAAGTCCTCGACCACTTTCATGCTGTCGCCACCGAGATCACCGTGACTTTTGCCCTTGTATACACGCAGGATTGAATCGAGTCCGGCGGCTTTCAGCGCATCTTGGAAGTCGACGCTCTGCTCGACCGGCACGACCGGATCCTTTTCGCCATGCATGATGAGGAAGGGCGGGAAGTTCTTCTTGTCGACCTTGATGTTCTTGACGTAGTGCATCGGGCTGGCCTGTTCCGCCAGCTCCTTTTTCTGGTCGACCGGACCGCCGAGGAGCCTGGTCACGACGTTGTTGTCGTCAGTCAGGTTGAAATCCTTGAGCTTCTTCTGGACCGAAGGATCGTCCGACATCCTCAAATCCTTTATCGTCGTGAAATCGGTCGGGCCGAAGAAGTCGCAGACGGCCTGGACCCTGCTGGATACGCCTGCATTGCCGCCATCGCCTTCCAGTTCCTTGACGCCGTCGCTGACGCCCATGAGCGCGACGAGATGTCCGCCGGCCGAACCGCCCCAGACTCCGATGCGGTCGGGATCGATATTGTATTCTGGGGCCTTTGCGCGTAGGAACCTGATCGATGCCTTGCAGTCCTGGATCTGCGCCGGGAAAATGGCCTGCTGCGCGAGGCGGTAGTTGATGCTTGCGACCGCATACCCTTTTTTAACAAATAGGAGCGCGGGACAGTTCTCCTTGTTGCCTTCAACCCAGCCTCCGCCGTGGATCCATACTATCAGAGGCAGTTTTCCTTTTACGTCCGCAGGGATGAAAAGATCAAGCAAGATTGGTTTTCCTTGGACTTTCGCGTATTCAATATTTTTCTGGACCTTGACTCCGTCGAGTGCGGCCTTCAGGAGCTGGTCCCTGGAAGGCTTCGAGGAATTGCCCTTGTCGGCGGCATCGAGGACGACAGCAAAGGTTGCAGCGAGCAGGAAGGAAAGCAGTACTTTTAAATTTTTCATTTGATCTGTTCAACTCCTTTATTAATGACTGGGCTGACGTCCCATATATATGAAATAATTATACACCAAATCCAGGAAAAGGTTACACTGCCGTCCCATGGATGATTGGATTGCTGGATTAATGGATTGTTGCAAGGCAAAGATTTATGCAAAACAAATCACATGAGAAAAATCTAAAATGCCTTTTAAAAATCTTACTAGAAATCCATCATCCACCTCGTAGATTCTTCATTAATACAATCATGGATTCCGTATTTTCGAGTCTGAAACCTTGATTTCCAGTCTCTATTGTGTTTTATTTTATTAATCCTACAATGAATATTTCTATGCGCCTCGCCGAGGTTTGTTTTTCAAAATTGTTTGTAGTCAAGCCATTCTTGGCTGTGGGTTTAAAAAAGTAGAAGAACACGCAAGAATGCGTTAACTACGAACAATAATACAGTACTGAATTTTTTTCTTAATAATTTTATTTTTCCAGCTTGACAATGTCAGACGACTATGGTATAATCTCAGCCATAAGCCAAATCGTATTGGCAATTATGATATAAGTATAAGTATATTAAAGTATAAGCAGTTAACAAAATATAATTTATAGATGCCAATTCGTTTTGGCAATATATAAGAGGATACGGAAATGGCCATCAATCAAAGAGAAATAGCAAAGCTCCTGAACGTGAGCCAGTATACTGTTTCAGTTGCCTTTGGAAGTGAAGGGAGGATCAGCGAGGAAGTCCGCAGGAAGGTTCTTGAGACCGCAAGGAAATATGACTACCGTCCGAACAGGCTGGCGTCCGGACTCCGCGGGTCGACCACCAGGACGATTGGGATAATATGGGACTTCGTGGATCTCTGGGCAGGAGACACAATGATCGCCATGGACCTGCTTGAACGCCTGCAGGGGTGTGATTACACGGTATACCAGTTCCAGTTTGATCCCGATGCCGATGTAATGTGCCGCCATATAAATGAAATGCTGTCCAGGAACGTGGATGCCATAGTGATGAGGGCCCTTCCCTCGCATCTGACGAATCCGAAACTGATAAGCCTTATCGAGTCGGCGCCGGCAATAGTCGCCGTATGCCGTGAAGACGTTGAGCTCTTCCCTGGCGACATGGTAGTGCATGACCGCAATCTGGCGATAGAACAGGTTGCGAGGCATTTTGCGGGGACAGGACGGAAAAGGCCGGCCATGATGCTGGACATCAACGAGGAATCCAACCCTCCGAAATTCAAGGCGTTCCGCGACCAGTGCCTCCGTCTTGGAATCGAAGATCATCCCAACATGATCATCAGGCTGGAACGCCCCATGAATCCTGACTATATCGGCAATATGCACACGGAGGCGGTCCGGCGCTTCTTCCCGGGGAAGATGGACGTAGACGCGATTTTCTGTTTCAACGATATCGGGGCCTTCCATGTGATGCGCGAACTGCAGGACCGCGGCATAAGGATACCTGAAGATGTCGCAGTCGTCGGTTTCAACGACAATGTCATTGGAAAACTGTGGCGCCCCGCCCTCGCCAGCGGTGACAGGAAGCCGCATGAACTGGCGCAGCATGTCGAGGATCTCCTGATGAAAAGAATCAAGAATCCCGGAGGAAATCCGGAACGCCGCATAGTCCATATGGAGTTCATAAGACGCGAATCTGCAGGATGAACATATTTTTTGCGGTGCAAAAAATATAAAAAGGAAATGGATTGGTATGAAAAAGAGAAGCATGCCTTTCACGCTGATTGAGCTCCTCGTGGTTATTGCGATAATTTCAATCCTCGCAGCGCTCCTCCTGCCGGCGCTGCAGAGGGCTAAGGAAGTCGCAAAATGGATTGCCTGCGCAGGCAACATGAGGCAGATCGGGATCGCGGAAAGCATATACATGGTCGATTTCAGCCCGTATATCCTCCCTTACAGCACTGATGGAGTTGCATGGCATGAAAATGAAGTCTTCAGGGATGCCATGAACGCGCCAAAGGACAGTTTGAATTTCCCTCTCGGAATCCTATGTCCGAACTCGTATGCGGTAAAACATGCAACATCGAATTTCGCCGGAATGGGCAGGAGCTACGGACGGAACCACGAGAACACCAGGCGTCCTGAATACGGAGACTACAGATCGGTATATATCTCGGTGAACAAGGTCAACAGCCCTTCAATACATCCCCTCGACATGGATGCGATGGCAGGCGGCGAGACCACGATGAACGACAGCGGTGCATACATCGACGAGGAGAATCCTTCGGGATCGGCAAAATACGGAGCCACGGCATACCGTCATTTCAACACTCCTGTCCGCAGTTCGGCATCCAGCGCGAACGTGCTCTACTTCGACATGCATGTTGAAAGGACTTCCCGTGACTACCTTACCGGCAAATACATGGACTGGGCGACTGAAACACAGCGCGTCTGGCTGTACTGGTGGAAGTGATGAGTATAAAACATAAAATTAATTTTTTCTTTCCGGTTCCGGAAAGAAAAAATAGATTTACATTGATCGAACTGTTGGTGGTCATCGCGATCATCGCAATCCTGGCCGCCCTGCTGCTGCCTGCGCTGCAGAGCGCAAAGGAAATGGCGAAGTCAATAAAGTGCCTGGGCAACCTGAAGCAGATCGGTGTCGCAGACGGCTGCTACCTTGTTGACAATTCCTCATATTACATGCCCTGGCAGATAGGCACTTCCCCCGATACCATCAAATGGACTGAGCGTGATGATTTCAGGGAATACATGAATGCTCCGGACGGCATTACCTCCTTTCCTATAGACATGCTGTGCCCGGTTTCAAATGCAGTTATTAAAGCTACTTCAAACTGGGCAGGCATGGGCAGCAGCTACGGAAAGAACAGGGAGAACTCCAGACGCTCTGAATATGCACCGTACAACTCGGTCTATATCCTCGAGACCAAGGTCAAAAGCCCATCCAAGCATCCCCTCGACATGGATGCCATGGCCGGAAGCGAGGCTGAAATGAATTCACGCAACATTTATATTGACGATGACAATCCTTCCGACAATAGCAAATATGGAGCCACTGCATACCGTCATTTCAACAGGCCTACCCACGGGCCCAGGGCAAGTTCAAATGTCGCCTTTTTCGATCTGCATGCGGAAAACTGTTCGAGAACATATCTCCTGCAGACCGATATAAATTCAGCATTATCTATATGGGGCTACTGGTATAGATGACAAACAATGGCAATTGCCTATAATATAAGGGAAAAAATGAAACCAACTGCGATTATCTGTTCGGCAATTCTTCTTGCAGCATTCTCAGGCTACTCAGCAGAGAACCTGCTGCAGAATCCAGGTTTCGAACTTAAGGACGGATCCCTGTCCGAAGGATGGAAAGATTGGACTTCCACAAAGCAAAAAATCTCTTCAGACCCCGATTCAGACCATCCTGATAAAAAGTCCTCGCTCCGTGTCGACATAGAGAAGGATGGCGGAAAAAACCTCGGTCAGATCATACAGGAAGTCAAGGCCAAGCCAGATACGGCATATCGTTTCAATGGCGACTTGAAGGCAAGTGCGAGGGGAATGGCATTGTACCAGATCAAGCTAATAGGGCCAGACAAAAAGGAACTGCGGCGTCTTGGGACTGGAAACAACAGGGAGGCGTCAAAATGGGAGTCTGTCTCGACGGATTTCACTACGCCGAAGGACATCGTGTCCGTCCAGGTGATCTGCCGCTTCAACATGGGAGAATCCTCTGTTGGAAAGACTGCATGGTTCGCCAATCCCATCCTGGAGGAGCGCGGTGAGCTGGTCTACGAGGGCGCAGAAGCCGCACCTGCGGCAGTGCCGACCTTCAACAGCATAGGCATCTACTGGAAGCCGGCCGGCGGCGGACCGGAGCGCCGTTGCACGGTGAAATTCCGCAAGGCCGGCGGAAACGAATGGCGCGAGGCACTGGATCTCTGGTTCGACCAGACCATGCACGAAGGCATGGCGGAACATTCCATGGAATACCGTGGCAGCATCGTGCACCTGGATCCAAATACGAAATATGAGATTGAGCTTTCAATTGAAAAGATCGGAGTGAAGAAAACTCTTGAAGTCCAGACCTGGAACGAGGATTTCCCGATAGTGCGCCGCGTGGAAGTTCCTGAAAAGAACAGCCAAACCTTTGTCATAACCGAAGGCGGAAGTCCGGAAAAGGGATACGTGCTATATGCTCCTCCGGCAGGCGTCAAGGCGGCATGGGACGGCGGGAACGAGGCGAAATCCAACATCAAAGTGGATGCATCCTGGGTCATAATCAGAGGACTCACCTTGTCCAATGCAAAAGAGCATGGCATCGAGCTTGGCGACGTGAACCACGTGGTGATAGAGGACTGCGACATAAGCGGATGGGGGCAGAACGACCCTAAAGACGGATTCGGCTTCAACCTTCAGTCGGCCATATACAGCAAATCCAAACAGCTCAGCCAGATCGTCGTCCAGCGCTGCAGCCTGCACCATCCGCGCAGCGACTCGAACAGCTGGAGGGAGAAGCTGGCCAGCGGCAGCAGCCATCCGCGCGGCCCTCAGGGCATCAGCTTCCTGGGCGGACAGGGTCAGTATGTGATCCGTAACAACAAAATCTATTCCGATCTCGACCACATGTTCAATGACGCAATGGGGGAGGTCCACAACTTCAGCTACGACGGTTTCCCGAACCGCGACAGCGACATCAACGACAACTTCGTCTCACACTGCTGGGACGACGGCCTCGAGATCGAAGGTGCGAACATGAACGTCAGGATATGGAACAACTATATCGACGTAACCTGGGACGGCATCGGCGCGGCGACCACCGTGCTCGGACCTTCCTACTTCTGGCGGAACATCTATGCGGTGTCGCGTGCCGGGCCGAAGACCGACGCCAGCGGCTACCGCGGGCACTGCTACTTCAAGCTCGGGAACGAAAATCAGAAATGGTGCATGGGCAGGATGTATGTCTTCCACAATACCTCCCTCCAGCCTCCTCCATATGCTGGGCACGGCGCCCCAAGCGGGGCACAGGCCGGAATAACATTTACCAGCGACAAGAAGCACCATGAGAACATCATCACCCGCAACAATATCTTCCATCTGCGCATAAACGACGAGAAGGCCGTCATAGACTACCGCGGCACAACGTCAAATGATTTCGACTACGACATGCACAACGGAAAGGTGATAGCAAAGGAAGGCAGCGAATCGCATGCCATCAAGGCTGAACCTGAATATGAACGTGCTCCGGACGGACAGCTCTGGCTGAAACCAGGCTCGGCCGGACACGATACGGCTCTTCGCATCCCGAATTTCAATGACAATTTTGCTGGCAAAGGACCTGACACGGGCGCGGTTGAGACCAATTCAAAGGATCCCAAACCCGCCACATGGCCAAATTTCCCTGAACCTGCAAAGGCGATAACTCTGGCAAAGGAGAATGAAGAAGCGTCTAAGCCGGCGGAGGAGGTCCAGGTTCCAGCAGACGGAAATATTCAGCAGAAACAAATAGAGAGCCAAAAATAAAGGAGGGCGGACATTCCTGTCCGCCAAGACGCGGGTTGGAAAACCCGCGCTCCTTTGAAAACATAAGGAAAGGACTTTTTAAAATGAAGATTCTCATGAAGAGCGCCCTGGCGGTGATACTCTTTTCGGGCATTGCTGCCGTGAACGGAGCGGATGTATACATGTCGCTGGATGGCGCCGGGAGCAAGGACGGATCGAGTCTGGAAAATTCCTTGTCGTTCAAAGGCGATGAGGCGTCATTGCAGAAGGCCTGGGATTCGCTGGCTCCTGGAAGCACCCTTTTCCTCGATGGCGGAGAATATCCTGCGAAGCAGCTCATCGTGAAAGCCGATGGGAAGAATGAGAAGGAACTCCGGAAGATCAGCGGGAAGGCGAAGGACGGAAAACTGCCGGTATTCACCGGGGACTGGGGTAAAAATGACAAGGATAAAGGTTTCACAGTATTCAAGATCGCAAAGGGATCGACCTGGTGGGCCATAGAGAATTTCGAAATAGTTAAGTGCAAGATCGGCGTTGAAATCGAAAATCCCGGAAACGTGTCATTCGGCCGGATTGAAAACATCAGCATGAAGGAAATGCGCGAGGGCGTCATCATAACCGGCGGCGCGACCGTGCTGAATCCCGAGATCGGCTCCCATGACATCCTGATCCGCAACTGCCGCGTTGAGAAGTACACCAAACGAGGATTCCGCTTCAAGGACGGATGCTACAATATCACCGTCGAGAACTGCTACGCCGACGCCGGAGGAAAAGAATGGGCCACTGAAGCCTTCCATATGGGGTTCTCGTCACAGGGCGGAAGCGAAGGCGTAAGCGACCATGACATCACATTCATCAACTGCGAAGCCCGCAATAATTACTGGGATGCCGGTGAAGGATATTGGAACGCCGACGGTTTCTGCGCAGAAAGGAATTCTTATAATCTGACCTATATCGGATGCAGCGCCTTTGACAATACGGACGGCGGATGGGATCTGAAGACGTTGAATCCGCTCCTTATCGGATGCGTCGCTCTCCGGAACAAGAAGGACTTCCGTTTCTGGAGCGCAGAGCCTGGCACGGTCATGGTCCGCTGCCTTGGCGCATATGCTTTCAAGCGTGGCGGAAACAGTGAGGAAACCGGACTCTGGACCACGGGCAAGGTCTTCGCCTACAAGTGCAGCTTTGTCGACAATCCATACTCTATCGTGTTCAACAACTGGCATGTCACTCCGGAACAGGAAAAGAACATGAAGGTCCTGCTCGAAGACTGCATCGCGACTTTTTCCGACAGCCAGAAAGATACAATCGCCAGGCTCGACAATGTGAATTCCGTGATATGGGCTCCGGGCGGACGTGCCGGAGAGGCTCCGGGATATGCAAATCCGGAGCAAGGCAGGAAACTCTTCGATGTGGGTAAATCGTTCGACAGCGTCGAGTTAGGTCCGTCAAAAGGATACAATTCCTGCTGGAAGAATGAAAATCTCCTGGAATTCGGCCGCAAGAAACAGCCGCTGATCACGCTGGATGGCAAAAGGCTCCCGGCAGCATCGATCATGCTTTTCAAGGATAAGAATCCATCCGGCTGGTATATGTCAGGATGGAAAGGCTGTGACATGCAGATAGTCAAGGATGCCGGAAAGGAATCCTCTTCCTGTCTTGCATTGACATCAAAAGGCGCCGGAGGCGCCGGCTACCAGACCAAGAGGCGTGAAGCCGTGGTGGATCTTAATTCACGTGAAAAGGCAAAATGGGTGCTGCAGTTGGGAATCAAGGGCGCCGCCGGACAGAACTACAATGAGCTTAAGATAAGAGCACTGAACATGAACGAGGAGATCAAGACGAAGGAAGTGCCGCTGAAGGTAAAACTGGACGGTAGTGTTTCTGACTGGCAGGAAGTGAGGATTCCGCTGTCCGACTTCCTGGAAGATTCCAAGGAGGAATTCGATTCATTCTCCGGATTCTCAATCAGGACCGCCGGGGAATTCAAATCGCCTCTCCTTATCGACCAGGTGACGCTGGAGCCGAAGTGATTTCCTAGTAGGTACGGGCTTTAGCCCTGTTTACTATACGCATTTTTTTGCTCTGTTTAGAATTCTTTATGATGAGTCCTCCAGACGGAGGACGAATCTTTGATAGGGGTAGGGAAAGCGCATTGATTTGCGCTTCCCCTCCCTCCGAACCGGACTGGCGGATTTCCCGCATCCGGCTCTCCA
>MHBI01000084.1 GCA_001804815.1 Lentisphaerae bacterium GWF2_50_93 | reverse complement strand
TAATCTTCCTTGTCATTCCAAATGCCGTCGTACCATCGTCTACGGCCCAGCCTATCGCACATTCCAACTGCCCCCGGTTCACCAGATTCTTCTTGTGGTGGTTGAAGGAATATGTGTTTTTCAGATATCCATAAATGTTTGGGAAACGGTCCTCATCGACCGGACATACAAAAAGATTTGCGGTATTAATATGGGCTCCTATGGAATATTTATTGAAAGCTACTCGTGCCTTGTCTGTGTCCGACATATCCCATCCAAGCTGTCCACATATGAGATCTATATAGTCAATACTTCCAGCGGCAAGTCCTGAGGGAAGCAATCCGCTGACCTTCCATGGGGGAAATTGCTCGTTGTTATCAGTAGCATAAAGCAGGATCGCAAGCCCAATCTGCTTCTCATTGCTCAGGCATATGGCCTTCTTTGCCATGTCCTTGGCGTTCTGCAGCGCGGGAAGGAGCAGCGCCGCCAGGATTGCGATGATCGCAATAACGACAAGCAATTCAATCAATGTGAATTTTAAATTTTTCATGACCGCCTCCCAAATTAATCAGGCTTTCTTTCCGACCGGTCCCGTGCTGTCCCTTATCAGAAGTATTGGTTTGTTCACCTTGCTCACCATCTGGTCCTTCCTTTGATCAAGATAGAGATCGACGAGCATTTCGGCCGCCATCCTGCCGTCGTCGGCATCCCTGTGGATCACGGTCGTGATCTGGCGCTCGACCGCGTCGGATCTGTTGTCGAATCCTACCAGCGAGAAATCCTCAGGGATCTTCAGGCCGTGCTCTAGCGCCGAATCATACAGGCCCGCTGCGACGAAGTCGTTTGTTGCGATGATCGCAGAATAGTCATGTTTGAAATTCCTGAACATCCTGTCGCCGACGTTCCTTCCCATCTTGTATGGATTGGATACGTCGAAAAAGTCAGGCCTGAAAATGTCATCGCGTGAAACCGGCAGCCCGTCGAGGGCGCCGAATTCCAGGAACGCCTCCTCCCTTTCCACGACCCATTTGTAGAATTTCCCGGCTGGAAGCTTCTCCGGATATGAGACCATGGCGATTTTTCCGTGGCCTAGGGATATGAGATGCTTCAATATCTCGCTGACTGCCCAGCCCCAGTCCTCGCGCACGGATGAGATCTTCAGGTTTCCGTTGTAGTTGCTCGCGACGATCGGAAGCCCTGAATCCAGGAGCTTCTTCACAAAATCATCGCCGTGCTCGAACCTTTCAAGATAGAATATCGCGTTTATCCTGCGGAGGGCCGCGTCAATTCCTCCGTTGATCTTCCCTGTATCTATTAAGACGCTCTTGCAGCCGTATACGCTGAGCGCGGCTTGGAACGCCTCTATCTGGTTCATCCATCCCCTGTCAAGATTTCCGCCGACCATGATCCCAGCCACCATGTCCCTGAGTCTTGCAAGATCTATGCCGGTGTGGTGGGATCTGGACGGCTCCTGCGCTGATCCGCTTGACTGGATGAATGTGCCGAGGCGCGGCCGCTTGACGATGATGCCCTCCTTTTCAAGTAGCCTGAATGACTGGCGGATGGAACTGATGCATATGCCGGTCGATTTCTCAAGCTGCTTCAGGGTTGGAAGCTTTTCGCCGACCATCAAGTCGCCGGCAAGGACCCTCTGCCGATAGTGGTTGCATATCTGCTCCACTATGGAGACCTGGTTGTTCCTCTCTATTTTTAAGATATTTTTCATAGCGCTATGCCTTATTGTGCGTTATTGTGTTATCACATAATGACATATTATAATACGGTATGGCCGGGCTGTCAATTCAGTTTGACATAATTATTCTTAAGTATATGATAATAAGCTTAATAAAGTATCTGGCCGTTTTCATGTATGTTCTCTTCTTCAGTGAAAGGCGATTTATTAGATCATGTCAGGTTTTTTAGCAAAAATCCGTGAACTGTTCAAGGATGCGACTCCCGCGCGGATCACGGGCCTTGAGATACTGAAATACATCGGGCCAGGACTTCTTGTCACCGTCGGATTCATCGATCCCGGCAACTGGGCCTCGAACATGGCGGCAGGTTCGCAGTTCGGATATACTCTGCTGTGGATAGTCACGCTTTCGACGATAATGCTGATCTTCCTTCAGCACAATGCCGCTCATCTGGGCATTTCAACGGGATTATGCATCTCGGAAGCCGCCACAAAACATCTCAGACCGACCGTGTCACGGACAATCCTCATATCCGCAATGCTCGCATGCGTATCAACCGCCCTCGCTGAAATCCTAGGCGCGGCCATAGCCCTGAAGATGCTCTTCAACCTCCCCTTGAAGATCGGTTCTGTCCTCGCCCTGATCTTTGTGTCGTGGATGCTCTATACGAACGCATACAGGAAAATTGAAAAGATCATAATAGGGTTTGTCTCGCTGATAGGAATCGCCTTCATCGTAGAGATCCTTCTTGTCAAAGTCGACTGGACGGTCGCGGCGGCAGGCACCGTAGTCCCGCTGTTCCCGCTCGGTAGCATGGTGATCATCATGAGCGTCCTTGGCGCCGTAGTGATGCCCCACAACCTCTTCCTCCATTCCGAGATCATCCAGAGCCGCCAATGGCAGAACGAAAAAGAGGAGTTCATCAAGGACAGGCTCAAATTTGAATTCCTTGACACGCTCTTCTCCATGGGGGTGGGCTGGGCGATCAACAGCGCCATGATCGTGATCGCAGCTGCGGTGTTCTTCACAAATTCCATTCCGGTGACCGAGCTCGAACAGGCGAAGAAGACCCTCGAACCTCTTCTCGGTTCGACTTCGGCGGTGGTCTTTGCCGTCGCCCTCCTGCTGGCGGGAATCGCATCATCCCTTACTGCGGGCATCGCCGGTGCGTCCATATTCGCGGGAATTCTCGGAGAGCCCTATGACATCGCCGACAAGCATTCGCGGATAGGGGCGGGGATCACTCTGATCGGAGGAACCGTGGCGATATTTTTCATTTCGAACCCTTTCAAGGGGCTCCTCATCTCCCAGATGCTCCTAAGCATCCAGCTGCCAATCACGGTCTTCACCCTGATCTATCTCACATCCTCAAAAAAAGTCATGGGCAAGTTCAAGAACGACATGCTCGGCAGCATAATACTTTATTCGATCGCCATCATCCTGACAGTCCTGAACATCAAGCTGCTGATAGACTCATTTGCTTGAGTAGGTACGTGCTTTAGCATGTACCATCTTAATTTTCAATCGCAGACAGGAATGTCTGCGCTACTCCAGATCCCCAATCATCCACCCATCCTGCATCCAGCAAGTGCCGCCTTCATCGAAGGCTGTACCATTCTTAGGAATTAAGATGGGACAGGCTTCCTTCGACAAGCTCAGGACAAGAAAGCCCGTCCCTACTTTAAGAAATGCTCAAAGAACCTCTGCGCGAAGGAGCAATCGTTCAGTTTCGAGAGTCGGTATCACTTTAATTTCCTTTTTGTGAACGCAAAAATATCTCCTACAGCGTTCCGCCGTTAGGTGAATCGGTATTCGTTATAACTCCCTATGTCCAAAGATTATTTTATTATGAATTGTATATCTTGTAAAAAATCTTATCTTTTATCTTGTCTGAATCTACCACAACTATTTCATCAATGCCGATCTCTCCTTTGCTATCTAATACACTATGTTCGAAATGATGAACTAAGGCTTTTTCCCCAAGGAATTCATCAGGTTTTGCAGATTTGACAGCAGCGAGTATAGAGTTTGCAAAGGATAATAATTCTTCTGATGTGCCAATGAGATATGACTCATTCTCGGCCCCAGCCTAAAATCTAGCCTCGAAATTATCATAATCAATACTGTTCCCTGATGCAATTTATTCTAGATCGTCTTATTGCCAGATTTAGCCTCATAATACCTTGATTGTATAGGGAATTGTATTTTAATGTTTGTGTTAAATTTAACGCTGAAAGCGTACAGTAATAAAGCCTATGGTTTCAACCATAGGGACTATAATCATGATGATTGCGTCCTGAAGGGACGGAGTATATCCATGTTTCTAGGTTTGTTCCTTAAAAACAACTCCGTCTCTTCAAGACGGATTGGGTCTGCATGATCTACCTGTGGTTGAAACCACAGGCTATATTACCTTATCCCTCCGGGATATAGAGAAAATCCTGTTATCCTGTCAATATAACTATGGCGGTTTTTAAACCGCCAATTAACCGTCGGGTTAAAACCCGACATACTTAACAATTGCCGGCGAGACGCCAGCGCTCCTATTCCCAAGAGTCCGGGCGGACTTTTATGACTTCCTGGAAGTGCATGACCATGGAATAGATATTTACCTTGACAATGAAGATGGAGCTTTCGGGAGAGGCAACGAATTCCTTGAGTCCGGGATGGCGTCTTATGAACTGGGACATTGCCTTCTTGCGTTGCGAACCCTGCAGTTCGTTTGCGTTGCCCAGGGCGGTCAGGCCAATGGCACCCTGGAAATCTTCCTCCTTGTTTGTCCGGTTGTCGATGAACATGGACACCTTGGTGGAGTTTTTCAGGTTCCTGTATTTTGAGGTCATGCGGTTGGTCGTGAACATGATGTTCTTCAAGTCGGGGCTGGCGGCAAAAGCCACGATGCTCTGATACGGGAAAGTCTTTCCTAGGGTGGCGAGTATTCCCAGATTCTGTGTCTTGAACAAGTTTCTTATCTTTTTGCGAATTTCGCTTTTTTTCATTTTTTCTATTTCTTGTTTAACTCTTTATACAGATTGATCAAAAAGTCGCGGTTGTCGGCGGAAAGGTATCTCATCGTCCCGCCCATGCGGCTGAAAGTCTTGCAGTAGCGCAGATAATACGCGGGGTTGTCCATCGGCGGTTCGCCGGACTTGCTCCAGTCCCAGGTGCTCTTTGCGAGATCGACCACAAGCATGTAATGGTTGTCGATATGCCTGCCCTTCTGGATGAAAAGGTTCTGCGACATCGAAAGGGATTTCTCGAAGATCATCGGTGACATCACTGCCGAACCAACCGACATATAGACTCCACCGTCAAGATTGCTGACCTGTTTTGCGAAGACCAGGAAATCACGGAGCGCCGTCCGACCAATCGCCGCCCCATGGTTCATTGGATGATTGTAGATGATGTCGTGTCCGAACATCGGGTGACCGGTGAAGGAGACTCCCAGTCTATATGCCGCCGCCTGGACGCTGTACTTCTTGTAAGGGTGATAAATTTTCATTGGCCCGGAGGCCAATGAAAATTTATTAATAGTAAAGAGCAAGTCTGCTGCGGCAGCCGACTTCTCAAGATTTTTAATATTCCTGACAGCATCTTTAAGTTCCCTGCTGTCAGGAATATTAAGACATTCATTCTGGATCATCTTGCCTACGGACTCACCATATCCGAGACCTTCATAGGCTCCGACGACGATAGCGAGGTTTATGAAAAATCCGGTTTCCTGCCAGATTCCGAATTCGCCTTTTTTCACATTTGTGCCGACGTCTTCGCTGGTGTTGCTTTGGTATGCAGATTCCCAGTCATGGATTATGCCAGCGCCGTTTGTAGCGAGATGAGTGACCCAGCCGTCCTCGATCAACTTTATAAGCACTGGAGAAAGGCCATTCTTGATCGAGTGCGCACCGAAAGTCAGCATCACGGACTTCTTGTTCTTCCTGGCCTTTTTGATCCGGCCGGCAGTATCCTTCAGGAGCTTTGCATCGGCTCCTTTGAAGTTTTTGACCTTTGAATTGACAGTGAGGTGGTCCCTCTCGATGTTGACCTTGCTGTATCTGTCCTTCAAGGATTTGATCTTGAGATTGTCCCTGTCTATTTGTGGAAATGGCATGATATGTACTCGCTTTCTTTAAAGTATGTCGGGATTAATCCCGACATACTTATGAGGCAAAAATCTATATTTAACTATTAAACATGCCTTACGGCATTAACTACGAACGAATTCGAATGTAATTCTGAAATTGTTTGTAGTTAAGCCCGTAAGGGCTGTTCTTATATTTTCTTTGTCCCTTGTATCTGTTTGGAACTTATATCTTCAGTAGTTCATACAGGAGTTCGGATTGTGAATAGTCCGGTATGATGATATCGGCGCCGGCGCGGATCAGGCGGCTGCGTTTCTGTTCGTTCAGTCCGAACCTGCGCACTTCGTCGCTCGCGATACCGATCGCCAGTCCGCCGCGCTTGTTGATCTCGCGGATCTCTACCGGTCCGTCCCCGAACGCCACGATCTGCTTCGCGTTCTTCGGCCCAATGTCCTTGACTATTCTGTCCATTACAATCTTCTTGGCTTCCTTGGTAACGTCGCCGACCGCGCCGTAGATCCTGTTCTCGAAGAGGTTTGCGTATCCGAGCGCCTTGGCCTCTTCGATCACGTCGTTCTCGTCCGAACCGCTCGCCATGTAGAGCTTTATTCCGGAATCATGGAGCTTGTTCAAAAACGGTACGACTCCCTTGATCGCGAAGTCATCGATATTGAGTTCGCCGCGTTTCAGCTTTTCTATTCTCTTTGTCACAAGTTCAAGAAGTCCTTCATTGTAGATCTTCTTGTATCCGAACTCGTCCAATACATCCTTTTCCGAGACGAAACCGAATTCCTTCACGAGCTTCACGAGACCCTGCATCTGGACAAGCGTCTGGACTCCGGTGGTGCTGTCGATGAATTTCCTGGCACGGTTCAAAACCTTATGGTATGTGGACTCGTCTGCCTTGTCGTATACAGGACCGAGGATTGCCTTCATCATCATAGGTTCCATGATCTTCTCCCATCCTTCGCGGAGGACGGAGATCGTACCATCATGATCGAAGATTGCATGTGAGATCTTCTCGATGCGTATTGGTTCACGGACGATCTCGATTTCGGAATTCCTGTAATATTTCGCCGAACGGATGTCGTCGGCCTTTTCAGGAGTGAAGATGTAGTCGGTGTCAGTCCCGATATTCCTGATCTCAGCAGGAGACGCGGTGCCTGTCTGATAGAGCTTCTGGACGGTTACACCGGCGACGAAATTTCCGAACATGGCTGCGGTCACGGCGTCTGCTCCACTTGCCATAGCGGCGGAAATTCCGGAGAGCATGCTGTCGCCTGCGCCAACAGGATCTGTCTTTTCAATGATATGGAGTCCGGGGACAACGGTGATATTCTTATGCTCGACAACCAGGCATCCTCTGTCGCCTCTTGTGACAAATACTGTCTCCTTCCATCTCCTGGACAGCTTCAATCCTGCGGATTTCGCATCTTCCTCGGAGATCACCTGGTCGAGTTCGCAGTCCATTCCGCAGAGCTTTGAGGCTTCGTATGCGTTGAGCTTCCTGATCGTGCCCTGGTAGAGATCGCTGCAGCTGCGGCTGTCGAGGAAGAAAAGTTTCTTCTTGTTTTCAGAAACAATCTTCTGCAGGCCTTTCTGAAGTGTCTTTGAAAGATGGATCCCGTCGGAAACCTGCTGGTTGACTATGACGGCATCGAGATTCCTGATTTCCTTGGACAGGCATGAAAGGAGTTTTGTGGCGACGGCGTCGGAGAGCTTGTTGTAGTTGCCGAAATCGATGCGGCTACCTTCGACACCGTTCTCGATGGGCTTGATGTAGACGTGTGTGTTCCACTTGTCGTCCTGTTCGAGGAGGCAGTCATGCTTGATGCCGTTGGCCTTCATGAGGGACCGCATCTGGTAGCCGAAGGGATCCTGTCCGGTAACGCCGAAGACCGAGACCTTTTTAACTCCCATGGCCCTGAGGTTGTTTGCGACATTGCCTGCACCACCGAGGCTGTAGAGCTGGGATTTGACGGGTTTTGTCGGGAGTTTCGTCTCCACGGAGATCTCGGACTTGTCCTTGTCGATGTTCCAGTAGACGTCGAGGCAGAAGTCGCCGATTATTCCGATGCGGGCGTTTGCGATGGTCCTGAGTATTTTATCCAGTTCGATATTATGCATTATTGAATCCTATTTATATTTTTTGTCCTCAAAAAATATATTATATACGGTATGCCGGAAAAATCATCACGGCGGTCCTTTTATTTCAGCTTGGAGAGTTCCGCTCGGAATTTCATGGATAGACCTGCAATGTCATCCTTTTTAAGGTAATCACCCAGGGAGTTCTCGATATCCTTGTCGGAAATGTCCCGGATATTCATCCTAAGGAAATCAAAGAACTCCTCGACTTCTGAACCTTTGAAATAATCCTCTTTGCGGACAAGCTTCGAATAAACCGGTTTCTTGAGGCGTTCCCTCAAAGTCCTGATGTCCGGTTTTAAGCCCATGGTCAGGTAAAACCAGATATCGTAGACATCCCTTATGAGCCGTCGTTCATTCCAGGCGGCCATCTTGTTTGCAAAGGCGACAGAATAGTCGACAACAGGGATAAGTCGTGGCTGAAGGTTGAATTTCAGCGCCAGCTCCTTGTTTGAAATTATTTGTACTGCCACATCCATGGCGACCTTCGCTTCGATTTGGATGGAGGTGCCATCAACTTTCAAGGCTACCCGCAGGCATTTTGAATTAAGGGAGTATTCAATTTTCGCACCTTCTATTTCCTTTAGGGCCGAAAGGACATCTTCAACAATGTCCTTCTTCGACTTGAACGGCACGAATACATAGTCCAGATCGTTTGTCAGGCGCTCACAGCCGAGAATTCTCAGGCCCATCCCGCCGCGCAGGACGGCCTTCCTGTCAAATTTCCTGGCAAACAGGTCCATTACCCTTAAAAGCAGTGCTTCTTCCTTTATCATATTTCCCATATCCTCCTGAAGAATGAGACAAAACGCCGGTCATATTTCCGGAGATAGCCGGAAATGACAGCAGCATTAAGTCCGTTGATATTTACATCGCTTTCCGGATCGAACGAAAATCTTCTTCCCTTATAATAGAAATAGCAGACATCCAGGAAAGCCTTTTCAACCGTGGCATATTTTATTCCTTTGACGGTCTCGAACCCGAAAAACAGGTCCGGACTTATGCTGAGGTGCTCGATTATGCCTGTCTCACATTCATAAACCCTCGGTCTTCCGATTTTAACCGCCTGGATCCTGCGTTCTGGAACAGAACCAATGATGGCTTCGGATGCCAGCACCGTCCCTGTCGAGATGTATGAATCAGGATTGATACGTGTGCTTATAATCTCGAGTGGAGCTCCAGGCAGGGCGTAGATTCCGCGCTTGACCTTGATCAGCACCTTGTCCTTCACCGCTGACTCGAGTTTCTTGAAAAGCGCAGCCTCGCTCTGCCCGCCGAAAAGGATCTTCAGATCCGGCATGGTTATTACACCGTCGAGTTCCGAGGCCCATTTCTCAATATTTTTGACATCAGTTGATTTCATTGCCATATACTATACTAATATTATAGTTACTGTCAATATAATATTTTAAAATATCAGCTTTTCGGCGCCCATGCCACTGGAAGGACATGCCGGTCCCGTACAACATTCAACGTATATTGGCAGGTGCGGTTGAAATCAATGAATCCACGTCTATATTAGCTGGTTGCATCATTGAGCTTGTCGCTGATAGCGCCTTCCGACCTGATCTTCCGATGCTCTCACAATGAAACATTACTTTGCAGGCGCTTAATCTTAGGGAATTATTATGAATGAAGTGCATCCTGTCCACAAATTGAAGACAAATGCCAAGATACTTCTGACAAGCGTATTCGGTCCGTATTCCAAGAAGGACGACTATGGCAGCATGGAGTCGAATTCCATTGAGCTATACCACAACCAGGTGACCCGTACGCAGGGTGCGATGTCGCTCAGGATGTTCCACCGCTCCTTCGGACTCATGCTGATCCAGAAGAACATAGATGCGCCGACGACCCTTTTGGATTTCCCGACGCGCGACAGGTTCATAGAGGAGCTGAAGACGAAGAAATATGACATCATCGGAATAAGCTCGATAATACCGAATTTCCCGAAGCTGAAGGAAATGTGCAGGCTGGTAAGGGAGATCCAGCCGGAGGCGACAATCGTGGTAGGCGGACATATCGCGAACATCGGCAACCTCAATGAGCGCGTCGACACCGACTATATTGTAAAGGGCGAAGGAGTACGCTGGTTCAGGAAGTTCCTTGGACAGGACGAGAATGCGCCGATAAAGCATCCTGCCGTGCTGTCGGGTTTCGGCGCGAGGATAATGGGCATCAACCTGTCGAACAAGCCGGAGGACACCGCCGCCATCCTCATTCCTTCTGTCGGATGTCCCATGGGATGCAACTTCTGTGCGACCTCGGCCCTCTTCGGAGGCAAGGGCAAATCCATACATTTCTATGATACTGGAGACGAGCTTTTCGAAGCGATGGTCGGTATCGAGAAGGAACTCGGCGTCAGTTCATTTTTCGCCCTCGACGAGAATTTCCTGCTCCACAAGAACAGATCCATGCGCCTTCTTGAGCTCATGAAGAAGCACAACAAGAGCTGGGCCATATTCATATTCACTTCAGCGCAGATATTGAAGCATTATACCATGGAAGAGCTTCTCGGACTCGGCATCTCATGGGTGTGGATGGGGATCGAGGGGAAGAACAGCACATATGAGAAACTGCATGGCATCGATACCAAGGGGCTCATCAAGAATCTGCAGGACAACGGCATAAGGGTGCTGGGTTCATCCATCATAGGACTTGAAACCCACAGCGCCGACAACATCAGCGAGGTCATTGATCATGCCGTGGCCCATAATTCCGTCTTCCACCAGTTCATGCTCTATACTCCCACCCAGGGAACTCCTTTCTACGAGGAGATGAAGGAGAAGGGTCTGCTGCTCCCAGAATCGGAATGCGCCCTGTCCGACGCCAACGGCCAGTACAAGCTCAACTACAAGCACCAGTTCATCGAGAAAGGCAAGGAGGAGGGCTACCTCATCGACGCCTTCAACCGTGACTTCAACGTCAACGGCCCCAGCATTTCGCGCATGATAAGGACGACATTTGACGGATATATGAAGCACAAGAACCATCCCGACGAACGCATCAGGAGGAGGATCAGGCGTGATGCGAAGGCTCTCGGCTCCATCCATGCCGGCGCCATATGGGCCCTCCGCAGGAAGTACCAGGATGATCCCAGGATTGTCAAGATCATGGACGACCTCCTCAGGGAGATCTATGCGGAATTCGGGCTGAAGGCCAGAATCCTGGCCCCGCTCATGGGGTTCTATATCTACGGCGCCATCGGCAGGGAGGAGAAACGGCTTGCAAGCGGCTGGACATACGAACCTCCGACATTCTATGAGTTCAATGACGCGGCCATTGCCTTGAGAGACAAATAGGGCAGAGTCATCCCACGGGATGACGGATGAGTGGATTGTTGGATAGATGGATGACTGGGTCCGAGTTCAGAGGAAAGCAAAGATGCCGGATTTTAAGTAAGATTTCAAAATAGGCATTTTGGATTTTTTCCATGTGATGTTCTTCCATGCCTTTTTGATTTGCAATAATCCATATAATCCAGCAATCCAATCATCCATGGGACTATAGTGAATTTACTTTTGTGCTCAATATGCTGTTTCCAGAGGTTCTTCTTCAATGATGGCTGGTAATTCCAATTTTACGTATTATATTGATTATCAGATATTTAAATAAAAGTTCTCACTCGTCAATCCTGCCAAAAAAAGAGGAATTTTAAATGACTGCAATCAAGAAGGCCAACAATTCTGAAATTCTGAAACAGGTGATTTATGAAATGCTCAATCTGGCCTATCTGATTGAGATCCTCGGAAAGAACAGGTGCTACAAGGGGCAGAGCCGTGTTGAGTCTAACGATGTCATACACACGGCGGTGGCTGTCAAGTTCAGGCTTCTCTACGATTTTCTCTACAGCAGGAAGAGCAAGGCGGACGGCGAACTGGAAGAGGCGTATTCAGCCCATGATGATTTCAAGACGACCATCGGAAAGCCGGCATTCATGGGATTGGATCCGGCTGGAATGTTCACCAGCGAATCCGTGAACAAGTATCTCGTCTGTTTCACTGAAGAGAGGATTACTAAGCCCAAGGAACTGCCACAGCCGAAGTTCAAAGGCGGAAATGAGAACTACATCATGAATTCCTCACTTCTTCTCGCCAGCGCTGAAAAATTCATAGACTCCCTGGTGAAGGGCAGCTACACGAATCTCAACCAGGAGAACTGCCTGAAGGACTTCAAGGAGTCCATTGTAAGACTGATGGAGCTTCCCCAGTTCAAACTGGGCTATATATAGGCGGGATCCGCGATCGTGCCCGCCCGCGACAATCCGAATATCGCAGGCGTCTATGCCGAATGGCAGAAGCTTTCCGAAAGAGGTGTAGACACAAATGCGATGCCCGCAAACGGGCTAAACCATCCTGTCGCAGTTGGTCACCGCATCAGCCGCGGAAACGATTATGAGGTCGATAGGATAACTTTTGTTGGAGTTCACAGCTTCAGCGTGTCTTAAATTTTCAGTCAGCTTAAATCTGAATGCCGATGATAAAATTCGCCTTCACCCATTACATTTTACGTGTGCTGTGAACATTTGAAAAAGATCCTGCCTTTTTCTCCGACCACCTGCTTCCTGCAGGACCTGCCTGATTGAAATAAAAAGATAAAATAATGATCGGAACCTTGCTTGACTTATTGTAGTACATAGATATACTAATAATGTATTACAAATAATTGAGGAGATATAATCATGTATCAGGCGACGGGCTACATCGACATATACAACATATGCAGGGAACGGATATTGAAGGGGGAGCTTCCATCGGGCGACAGGCTTCCGAGCATACGGGAATTCGCGAAGTCCTGCAATGTCTCCACCCTTACCGCGCAGAGGGCCTTCGCCAAGCTCCAGCAGGACGGATATATCAGGTCAAATGGAAGGCATGGCTGCATCGTCATCAACGACTGGCAGGAAAACAGCCGAATTTCCGCGGAGGCGAAAAGTGCTGGAAAAAATAGGCAGGTTATGAACATCGGATTGATCGTGGGGTGGAGCGAAGGGGATGATTATACTTTTCCGCCATTGGTGTCGATCGAGAGGATATTGACTTCCAGGATATATGACAGCGGAGGATCTATAAGCCGTCTCATCCTCCGCTCCGGCAAAGTGGAGGAATTGATCCAGGCGGCATTGAAAACTTCCTGCAGGGTGTTTTTCCTTCTTGCCGGGAATCCATTGGAAATTAAAATTATTAATTCCCGCCTTGAGAAGGAAGGATTGCATTGCATTGCATTCAACGGCAGCGGGGTATGCAATGATGAATGCGATACGATCTGCGTGGACGACGGATGGGCGTTCAAGGAGATATCAAAGAGATTGGTTAAAATGGGGCACAGGAAAATTGCCTTTGTCGGACTGGATCCAAAAGGACGCGGTTTCGGTTGGGTGGACCAGCGGATCAAGGGATGGAAGGATGGAATAAATGAAATGGGGGAGAAGGCTTCGTCCGGGAGCATATACCTCTTCGATGACTGCTCCGATGTCAAGGACGCCATCAAGAAACTGCGCGGATACACCGCCGTGGTCTGTGCAAACGACCTGCTCGCAGAAAATGTAATTTCAGACCTGAGGTCTGCCGGCACGGATGTTCCTCGCGATATCTCCGTATCAGGCTACGACAATCTGCCACGGGAATCGGTGCAGAACGAGTTGACGACGGTTCTTGTTCCGGAAGAGAAGATCGTATCGTCCTTCATCTCCCTCGCGCAGACGAGGATGTCGGGCAGCACCGAAATCGGGGAGAGGGCCATCCTCATGGTCCGCCCCATCGTAATACCGCGAAGCTCATGGAGAAGCATCGGCAGCGAAAAGTAAAATCAATTGGAAAGGAATACCAGCTATGACAAACAGAAAGCTCCACCGGCCCATAATTTCAATCTTCTGCCTAGTGGCCCTGCTGGTCATGCAGTTCCGGGTATTGTCGGCGCCGGATGCCCCAAAGGACGGAGCCGTACAGAAAGAGATGGCGCAGGTCTCCTATGAACTTCCTGCCGACGGCCCTCTGCCAAAGACATATCTTGTAACTCTTGCCATAGTGGATCCGAAAAATACCGACTGGATCATCAGCACTTTCGTGGCCGGCGAACCCCGGACCGTGACCGAGGAGAACAAGGGCAAGTTCATCGAGACATGGGATGGTCTTGACGAAAACTACATGCCTGTGCCTCCCGGGGAATATGGTGTAAAGGGTATTTATTCGCCCGCCAGGAAATGGGAGATTGACGAGGACTGGCACGCCATTACCCCGAAATTCGCGGAGGAGCTGTCCGCCTGGCGTCCCTCCCCAGACCAGAAAGTTCCGAAGAGTCTTTTTGGAGGAGATACATGCGGGCAGCCTATCAGGGATGTCGCCGTCGGTCCCAACGGCATCGCAGTATTCCATTATCAATATCTGGAGAACGGTCTTGGCACTCCGATGTTCGATCTCAGGAAACCTATTGGTCCGGAACAATTCATAAAGGCATTTCCGAGCGGAGGGGCGGCAGGCGGCAATTGTGCGGCGACTGACGGTGAGACAATCTGGGCGTTCAGCACCGATGGCGGTCCGAAGTTCGTGTATCGGCCGGATGGCAAATCCTTCGGCAACAGCCCGGGATGCAACCGCGCCAATTCATATCCTCCCGAAGGCTGGGTCACGGCCATGGCCGCGTACAGGGATGAAGCCGCGAAAAAATCCTTTGTCTATATTGCACAGCGAGGGAAAATAGTTGAGAAAAAATTTCAGAACTGGACGGATCACGCCGAAAGTGAAAATGAATTCATAAACAAGATCACCGTCCATGACGGCGACGACGGGAAAATAATCGCAACTGTCCAGGTCGTAAAACCCCAGGGATTGTCGGTGCAGAACGGACGCCTGTACATCCTTCACGCAGATGGAAAAGATCTAGCTGTCAGTTCCATGAAAATCCAGAATGGACTTCCAGAAGGCAAGCTGCAGGCAAGCTTCAAAGTTCCGGCCATCATAAAGCCGTTCGATATGGAGACAGACAGCAAGGGCCGTTTCTATCTCAGCGATTCCAAGGCTAACAAAGTGTATCAGCTGGATGCCAAGGGCAAGATCCTCCTCACATATGGCAGGCTTCCAGTCCAGAAATCTGGCAGCTACGATCCTGAAACCTTCATGTCACCGGAAAAACTTGCAATATGGAAAGACGAGAAAGGCGAAGACCGTCTCATAATCGTTGAAGTCGCAGGCCCCAACCGCGTCAGCGAATGGAGCACGGAAAAAGCCGTGATGCTCAGGGATTTCACTTCCTTCCAGAGCCTTGCCAACGGTGGTTTCCACGGACTTGATCCGGAGCATCCCGAGCACCTCTACATCGCCGGACAGCAGGACTGGCTGACCCGGTTCAAGGTTGACTTCAAGAAACATACATGGACAATAGACGCCGTGTGGCCGGATGTTTCCGGCATAAACAAGGGAGTCGTGATCAGTACCAATGGCAATCTCTATATTGCGGGATCCCAGAGCGGCAACATCTACCGTCTTGCAGGCGACCGCTGGCTGCTGTCCGCCGGGATCATCCGGAAGGAAGTGGACAAGAAACCCGCTTATTTCCTCTGGCACGACTCCAATGGAAATGGAATCGCCGACGATGATGAGATGACCGCCACCCAGATGCCGGGAAACCTGATGACATATCATGGACAGAACTGGCTCGAGGACCTTTCCTTTATAGCCATTGGACAGAACAGCCGCGACGTCTGGCGCCTGACACCCGACGGTTTCGACAAGCACGGCAACCCCATCTTCAAGGAATGGAAGAAAGTGCTGACGGATCCAACATTCGAAGCAAGGGCTAAAGGCGTAGTCGACGCCATATACGGCGGGAATGAATCCGGTGACAACTTCAGCAGCGACTGGATGCAGGCGGACGGCTCGCTGAAGGATGGTTTCTACGTGCAGGCAAGAAGTGGATACTCTTTTGACGCCAACACAGGTTCACAGCACAAGCTCTCATACTACACACCGGAAAAAGATGGAAGCTTCAAACAGAAATGGCGTGTCGGAAGAACAGCGCTCCAGTGGACTGCGCGGCGCGGCGAAATCTACGGGGCCATGCGCATCCACCGTCCGATCAACGGGCTCATAAGCGTAATCGACCAGTCGCGCTGCGGCGTCCTCCTCTACACCCAGGACGGACTTTATGTTGACACTCTCTTCCCTGACGGCAAGCGCGTCTCGGTTGAAAAAGGTGGCTTATATCTGCTTCCAGGCGAATTTTTCGTAGGATCTGTATTTCCCAATAAGGACAATGGGAAGATTTATTTCTGCCTTGGCAAATACACGCCGTTGATTTTTGAAGCTGAAGGATGGTCCCTGAAGGAAAATCCTGTAAAACCCCTGCTATCAGTCCAGAAGACGGTGACGCTGGCCTCATCCCAGATCGCATCGCCTCCGGAAATTGCCTTGAGCATCCGCGGTGGTGCAGGTACGGCAAATCTGGCCCGGTTCTCTCCGGCACTGGGAGGAGCAGCGCTGGATGGCTCCTTGTCCGGATGGGAGACCTGTGAACCCGTGCAATATAAATCCGACAAGGACCAGACCGTGGAAGTGCGCTGCCTCTACGACGGCGAACACCTCTACCTGCGCTGGCATGCCAGGTTCAGCAATGTCTTTGAACTGAAGCCGCTCCCACCGCTGCCGCGAATCTTCACCCATGATCAGCTTTCCAACACCCTCGACTTCTATTTCCAGGGAGATCCTGAAGCCAAACCCGGTTCCACAAATGGCCGTCCGGGAGATGTGCGCTTTGTTTTTGGAATCTTCAAAAATGGCGACAAGACGGAACCCGTCGGTATCGGCATGTACCCGACATGGAATGGGAAAGGCAAGGCAAGCCCGCAGACGTATCGTACGCCTGTTGGAGAAGTTTCATTTGCGAATATCGCAGCAATCGAAGGCGCAAAATATGGATACGTGATCGATGATGACAAGAAAGGCTACGTGCTGGCAGTCTCCATTCCGCGTTCGTCTATTCCAGCATTGAAGACGCCGTTCAGCAGCAAGCTCCGTACGCTCGTGAATTTCAGCGCTAACTTCGGCGGGCACAATAAATTCTGGTGGGCGAACAGCGATGCAAGCGCAAGCAAGGAAACCTACGACGAACCCAGTGAAGCGCGCCTCTATCCCGGATCATGGGCGCCGGTGCAGTTCAAGGGGCTTGAAGGCGGGGTTGCCATAAGGAAATGGCTTATATGCGGACCTTTCGGCGGTCCCGGCGCGGAGAAACTTACCTGGGATCCAAACGGAAAAATGCCCGGCACTGAGAAAAACTGGAAGGATGCGACAATAGAATTCTGCGAAGCCCAGAAGTATCCGCCCGATGACGGAAAAGTTGATACTAAGGCCGTCTATAAAGGAGAAATCATAAAAGGATACTGGAATGATCCTGGCGAAGTACGGTGGAAAACAGCGAACTCGGTGGATCTGGACACCCGCGTAATTCTCGGAGGCGGAGGACAGGTCTGGTTCGGAGCCGCATGGATCAACGCACCGGCTGC
Organism: Lentisphaerae bacterium GWF2_50_93; assembly: GCA_001804815.1. GTDB lineage: Bacteria > Verrucomicrobiota > Lentisphaeria > Victivallales > GWF2-50-93 > GWF2-50-93. Next base: position 4,520 of record MHBI01000084.1, on the reverse strand, counting down.
GACTGAACTGGAATTCGAATTCCAGGGTCATCCCATGACTCCGCTGAAATGGTTTTTAAATGGTGAAAAGATCGATGTCGGCAAATATGTGGATGCTGCACCTTTCCATGATCATTGCCAGGTGGCTACAAAGACACTCAAGCTGCGCGAGGGCTGGAACCAGATCATGTTCCGCGGCTATGGGTTCGGATATTCTCCGTCCCGCGCCGGTCTTGTCCTCAAGGGATCTCCCGACAGGCTCTGGCCGTTGAAACTGTCGGCCGAACCGCCGCAGTCCAAATAAGAGAGGAGTTGATATGAAGAATAAATTCACACTTATCGAACTACTCGTGGTCATAGCGATAATTGCGATACTCGCATCTTTGCTGCTGCCGGCCCTGCAGAGGGCGAAGCGTGTCGCAAAGGATGCCACATGCAAGAGCAATCTCAAGCAGATAGGTCTTGCGTCGATTGGCTATGACCTGGACTTTGGATCGCTAATGCCAGTAGGGAACTATAACAGTGCACGCAGGGGATATGTGGTAAATGACCTGGGAATCCAGATGGCGTTTGGTGCGCTGACCCAGGAATATCTTGGAGCCCGCACTGCAAAAGGGGATCCGTCCTACAACTCCAATCCTGGGAACAACAATTACCTTGCCCTTTGTTTTTATTCTTCGGAGGTGGTGAATTGTCCTTTCAGGCCCGCTCTTTCTGCGCCTGCCGGGGATGCAAGCCAGGGAAGGAAGACATATGTCGACGGCATGGGCTATGGCTATTACAACGGCAGCGCCTATGACAGGAAAATGACCTGTTCAATATCGCAGAATCTGCTGAAGTCCTTCCAGGATTCCTCAGGACGTGATCTGGGAGGGATTGCGGCGTTATTCGGGGACACATCGGACAAAGGGGTTCCTGGCCAGAACAACAACCGCTATCTATATTCAAACCACAAGAAGTCCGGTGCTCCAGTTGATGTCAGTTCTGAACTCGAAGCCGCTGCCTGGCTTGATAATTCAAATGTAGTCCATGTGGACGGACACGTTTCCTTATATGATATCAAGCCGGTGGTCAGGGGAACATGGGCGGCGGAATCTTGGTGTTCTCCGCAGACGGGATATCTGGGCAGTCCTGTGGTCAATCCTTCATCAGGTGTCTGGCCATATGCCGATCCTGATGGGAACAATACTAATAATGTCACAATTATCGGCCCGTTCAATAATTGAGCACGGCATGAGGCCGTTTTTGATTTGTATAGACGTATAAAATTAATAATAATAGGAGAAACTAAAGATGAAGACAAAATTACTGGTGTTCATGTTTCTTGCAGCAGCTCTGCTGTGCGGGTCTGTTTCCGCCATTGAGACCGAGAACAATGGAATCCGGATCCTGCCGGCGGGAAAAGTGGTGGTTGATGGAAAATATGACGACTGGGATCTGTCGGGAGGCATCTTCACATGCAGCGGAGTCGAGACCAACCGCGACATATACAGCGTCTGGGTGCACATGATGTACGACAAGGATTTCCTGTATGTGCTTGCGCGCTGGAATGATCCGACTCCCGCCAACAATCCAGGATCGACAAAGGGTGACCACGGATTCAACGGGGACTGCCTGCAGATCCGTTTCATCACTGGATATGAAAAACCTGGTGAAAAGGTGAGCCACTGGACGTGCTGGCGCGACCGCGAAGGGCTCGATGTGATGGACATAGCATATGGACGTGATTTCAATGGAGGCTCTGTCCGCAACGCGAAGGAGAAGGGCGCGATGCAGGCGTTCCAGATGAATGCGGATCAGAAGGGGTATGTACAGGAAATCGCAATTCCGTGGAAGCTGATCACGGCTGACGGGAATCCTCTCAAGGCCGGCGACAACATGGTGATGGCTGTCGAACCGAATTTTACCGCAGGACTTGCCGGACGCATTACGATCAAGGATATTTTCCGTTCTGGAATAGTTCCCGACAGAGTCTTCACGTTCCGTGCCTACAAGCACTGGGGGACCGGCACTTTGGAATCCAAGGGAAAGGCAGAACTCGCGCCTGTGCGGCTTTCTGACGACAGATATTTTCCGGTGGTTATGAAGGATGGGAACCTGACAGTCGACTGGACGGGCCTCATCGTCTCGCAGCTCTGGCCCGGATTCAAGAAGATCGAGTTTGACATGCCGTTTGACGGATATGTCTCGATGAACCTCATCGGATCCGACGGTGTTGTCGCCAGGCAGCTTCTTACGGAAAATTATTTTCAAAAAGGAAAACAGGCGGCAGACTGGGACGGACTGAGTTCTCCTTCGCACCGCCAGCCCGGAACAGTTGTTCCCGCAGGGAAATATACATGGAAGGCGATCGCCACCAAGGGATTTGGCGTGACTTTGCGCGGCTGGGCTTCACACAGCGGAAAGGCTCCGTGGACAAATGGTCCGACTGACGACTGGGGCGGTGATCATGGTGTGCCATCCGCATGTGTATTTGACGGGACGCGGATTATCATGGCTTGGAACGGCGCTGAAGGAGGCAAGCACGTCCAGTCAACCGATCTACAGGGCGTTGTCCAGTGGGGTTTGAAAAATACGACTGGTGCCGGAGATCCGAATGTCATAGCCGCCGACGGTGGGACTGTCTATATACTGAACGCATACTATGCCGACATTCCACCGGTGATGACCCGTGCGGATTCCTCGAACGGAACTTATTCCTGGTGGAAGGGGCGCGACTCCACGGTCATGCCAATCAAGGAAACCTGGGAAAAGCCGGAAGGCATGCCTGACCATTTCGACGGCCTCGATGCGAAGAACGGCAAGCTCTATGCGACGTGCAGCGATCCGCGCATCCGTACTGCGGATGTCGTCGACATGAAGGCTTTCTTGACCAAGATGCAGGCCGGAGGGGGAGTTCTTGGCGGCATTGTGAATTCACTTTCCGAAAGAACAAGGAAGAGCATTTCTGAATGGCTTGCCGGGCAGCAGGATAAGGAGCCCAAGCCAAAACGCGCAGACAACAAAGATCCTCTGGATACTGTAGTCGGTAAGCTGAATGAAATGATCGCAAAGGAGGCCACAGGGGCCGCAGCCCAGGCGAAACGCAAGGAGGTTGATGCTGCGCTGGGCGGATCCATCCGCAACTTGAACACCAATCTGTTTGTCATACTTGATGGAAGCACCGGGAAGGTTGTCAGGACGTGGCCTCTCGAATGCGGATCATTCGTACGCGCCGTAAATGACAATCTCGTATATGTTCTTGCAGGAGGAATTGCGTCGCAGGGGGATACTGCCGGAGGCTCATCGGTTGTATCAATCGATCCCGCGACGGGAAAGGTGACACCGTTCATACAGGGATTGAAGAATGCGCGTTCACTGGCTCTGGACAAGAATGGGAAAATGTATGTGGGCGTCGCCGAACCGGATCAGCAGGTGCTGGTCTTCAGCAAGGAAGGGAAACAGATTTCCTCCATAGGCAGGAAAGGCGGCCGTCCGGCTGTCGGAGCATATGAGCCTTCAGGGATGTACAAGCCGTTCGGAGTGGCCGTGGACAATGAGGGCAAGCTCTGGGTGATGGAATCAAATTTCCATCCGAAGCGTGTAAGTGTCTGGAACACGGATACCGGAGCTCTGGTCAAGGAATTCTTTGGCATGACCCACTACGGCGCATCCGGGGCCTCTATCAATCCCCAGGATCCGAATGTCGTGTTCGGTGAGGGATGCGAATGGCGCATCGATCCGGCAACAGGATTTGCGAAGTGTACGGGAACAGTCGAACAGGACCTGCATGGCTTTGCGGCATTCCGCGAGGGTGCCGACAAGAAACTTTATCTGCATCTGGCGAAAGGTGAAGGTTATGGACCCTGCGATCACTTGATCTACGAGCGGATTGGCGAAGGGAAATATGTCCTGCGCACTGCATTCCTTCTTATAAAGGATGCGGAATCCAAGCCGGTTGGAATGCATCTCTGGACTGATGAGGACGGTAGCGGCAAGGTGGATCTCAGCAAGGCCGCAAAGGTAGATTTCGTTGTCATGTTCACAGGTTCAAACCACTGGTCGCTGAACCTCGGACTTGACCAGACTCTCTACGGATATGATCCGGCCAAAAAACGTCTGCTCCGTCTTCCGTTGAAGGGATATTCCACCTGTGGCGCCCCTAAATACGACCTGGCAGGAGCCGAAGTGCTTCCTCCGCAGTATGCAGAAGGATACCAGCCCAACTACAGCTGCGCGATTCCTGACGCCACCGGAAAGCGCCTCCTGACGATTAATATGAATACCAACGAATGGCAGTGCTTCAATCTGGAGACGAACAAGATCCTGTGGACTTATCCCAACCCGTATTTCCAGGTGCATGGCTCGCACCGTGCCCCGACTCCGGTGCCCGGTCTGACACGGGGAGCGTTCGGTCCGGTTGGAATCGCGAATCTTCCAGCTCCTGTAGGAACTCTCTGGGCAATCAACGGAAATCTCGGGGAATGGTATCTGCTGAACGGTGATGGATTCTATCTCGGACATCTCTTCCAGGGCGATCCAACAAAATTCAACTGGCCTGA
>MHBI01000083.1 GCA_001804815.1 Lentisphaerae bacterium GWF2_50_93 | reverse complement strand
CTGGCTGGTGGACGGCAAGCCGCTCAAGCAGACACATTACGTATGGACCGAACCCGGAGCGCACCTGATAGTGGCGGACACCATCGGAATAGAGTTCGCAAAGGACAAGCTGACGCAGATGGTGGCGGATGAGAAAAAGTGGGACTATGCCATCGACTATATCCGCATATGGAAGCGGAAAACAAACGGCGAAAAGGGAAAGACAAATAAACAAGACGAAAAACAGAAGGGGAACTGATATGAAAAATGCAATTGTGATGATGACTGCGGCAGTGTGTCTCGCCGCCGGCGGAAATTTGTCCGCCGAAGATGCGGCACCGGCTGCGAAGCCGGCGCATGAGCTGACTGTCCAGGCTACGGGGAAGTGGCAGAATCCGGTGCTGGTGACGGACACGGCGGCGGCCGCGAAGCTTAAGGCGAATCCGGTGCTCAAGGTGGACATCACCGTCCCGCCGGAGGAGTCGGATATGTGGTTTCAGGCGAAGCTGGCGGTCCATGGGGATGGAATGACGCGGACGGAGTCGCCGAAGTGGCTGCTTGACCGCGCGCCGGGGACGACCGGGCTTGACAAGGTCACGATGTCATGGGATACGTCTTCGCTCACGTCGCAGCTGCCGGGCAGTCCGACATGGTTTAAGATCGAGCTTGTCACCCAGGGGGATCATGCCCGGACGATCTACGTGGACAACATCCGTTATGAGGGGGGTGCGGGCGCGGCGGCAGTGGAGAAGCCAAAGGCGGCACAGCCCGCGGCAGACCAACCCAAAAAGGAAGTGAACAGCCTGACGCCTTATCCCTCTCAAGGCGACACTGCGGCCTGGCCGGGCAAAGGGCCTATCAAAACTGGAGACTGGATGGCTGGCGAGCGCAAGGCGTTTTGGGGACGGCGGGAGACCGATCAGGGTAAAATCGTGTTCGTGGGGGATTCCATCATCGGCGGTTGGAAAAAACTGCAGGAGGATTTCCCTGGGAAACCCGTGGCCAACCGGGGAGTCGGCGGCGATGTTACGCGCGGCATTCTCTTCCGCCTGCAGCAGGATGTCCTGGATCTGCACCCAAAGGCCATCGTCCTTGAGATCGGCGGAAACGACAACAGTGCCGACGGGAAGCTTCCGGATTTCCTCTTCAACATCAATGCCATCATCGATCTGGCCCAAAAGGCCAACCCTGATCTTCCGGTCATCCTTTGTGGAGTCACTCCCAAAGGCATCCCAGCCTCCGCCAATCCGGGGCTGGCTTCGTACCTGAAGAAAGTTTACGCGGAGATTCCTGCCTGGAACGCCGCGCTGGCCAAAATCGCCTCCACCCGGAAGAACGTCTATTATGTTGACTTCTATACTCCCCTTCTCCTCCCGGATGGCAGCGGCATTGACACGACCCTTTTTAATAAAGATCAGGTTCATCCCACGGATCAGGCACACACGAAACTCGCCGGGGTCATTTCCAAAACCCTGGCGGATCTGAAGTTGTTTTAAAACCGTTTCTTCGAGAAGCTGGGAGTCAAGTAAAGATAATTTTTAACCACTAAACACACGAATGACACGAAAGGTTTAAATATGATTGGGAAAAAGATTTTAGCGTTCAAGGCAATGGCTCTCATGCTGGCGATGTTTGCAGCATCAATTCTTTTTGCCGAGGAAGCCGCGGTGCCGCAGTTCCAGAACGGGGACAGGGTGTGCTTCATCGGCGACAGCATTACGCATGGAGGACAATACCATGTGCAAATTCTCCTCTATTACCTTACACGTTTTCCTGATCGCAAGTTCGAGGCATACAACTGCGGGGTTTCAGGTGACTATGCCGGCGGCGTTCTCAAGCGCTATGACTGGGATATCAAGCCGCACAATCCTACCGTATCTACCATAATGCTCGGAATGAACGATGTCGGCCGCGACAACTACGGCAAGGACAAGACCGGACCGGACTTTGACAACAAGCACAAGTGGGCCTTGGAAGGATATATGAAGAATATGACGAAGCTTTCGGAGATGCTTGCTGCCGACAAGAGCAAGATCATCTATCTGACTCCTTCCATATACGATCAGACCGGCAACATGAGCTCGCATAATTATTTCGGGGTGAACGATGCTCTTGGTACATGTGCTCAGGAAGGACGCAGGCTTTCTGAGAAGTTCAACGGTGGGCTTGTCGACTTCCACGGGCTGATGAGCAGGATCAACGAGGAACAGCAGAAGAAGAATTCGTCGTTCACGATTGTCGGCGGAGACCGCGTCCATCCCGGCATGGAAGGTCATTTCGTGATGGCATATGCCTTTCTAAAGGCGCAGAAGTGCCCGTCGATAGTGTCGGACATGTCGGTGGATGCCGCGAAATCCGCAGTAGTGAAGCAGGACAACTGCCAGATAACGGAGCTGAAGGCTGAAAACGGAACAGTGTCGTTCACGTGCAAGGAGAATGCGCTGCCGTTCCCGATATCCGACGTGATGGTTAAAAAGCTGGAACCGCTTGTCCCGTTCACAAACGATCTGAACCGCGAGATGCTTTCAGTGTCCGGTCTTGCTGCCGGGGATTATAAGATCCTGATAGACGGACAGGAAGTACAGGAGGCCACGGCGGAAGATCTTGCAAAGGGGATTAATATCGCGAATAATTCCAAGACCCCTCAGTACAAGCAGGCTTGGGCGGTGTCGGATCCTGTATGGAAGAAATACAATCTCGAATCCTCAAAACTCCGTTCCATAGTTTGTATCAGGAACGGAATACTTGCCAATGCGAAGGTGAAGCCAGGCGATGTAGAAGCCGAGAAGAAGGTTCTGGAAGCCGAACTGGACAAATGCAAGAAGAGCAATAATAAATATGTTGCCGGGCTCATAGAGACATACATGAAATGCGCCCCGGACCAGAAGAAGTTCGAGGATGAGGCCGCAGCTTTCTGGGAAAGCGCCTATTCGAAGAACCAGACGAAGCCCCATAAGTTCGAGATACGGAAGAAATAAAGAAAATTGACAGGATAACAGGATTATTATGAAATCATGATTCCTATTATTCTCTGCGGAGGAAAATGCCATGAAGATAAATGTCGTGGTTCAGGACAGGAATATCGGCAAGGTTGATGCGCGCTTCCGAAGGACAAGAGCGTGTCAATTGAAGTCGAAGGGCACAAGATGGAATGGTGCGATATCGACCTTGGAAAGTGCAAGCTGACGCATTTCGGCCTGAACCGCAAGTCGTCTCCGCATTTTGCAAAGCATTTCCCCGGAGTCTATCTGCCGATCGAGGAGCAGGAAGTCACCTGGCTCGAGGCTTGGAATCTTGGATGGGGTGGATTTAAGAGGATACTGCTTGCAGTGAATATTTGCGGTGTAAGTAGGTACGTGCTTTAGCATGTACCATCTTAATGTTCGAGCATGGGACAGGCTGAAGCCCGTCCCTATTTCAAGAACACGCAAGAATGCGTTAACTACGAACAAATATATAGCATCTATTGTGCTATGGATTATATTTAAATATTTTCAAGGAAAATATTTATGAAGGACAATCTTGTGCAATCCCTGTCGCGCGGGATCGACATCCTGCGTTTCATCGCCGAATCCGAGGATGGACGGCGGGTGAACGAGATCGCCGACGAGATAGGAGTCAAGCCTCCGGCTGCATACAACCTCATCAGGACCCTTGTCTCAAGAGGTCTTGTAGAAAAGCGGAATTCCAAGTGCCAGCTTGGTCCAGCCCTGGTAGAACTTGCCGGAGCCCATCTGAAAAGACACCTGATCACCAGCGCCAAAAAAGTGATGCAGGAGCTTGCGGGAAAATTTCCGGACTTCACTTTTGTGTTCAGCGAACTTGCAGGCCGTGACATTTGCGTACGCCTCCTCATAAGCCCGGACTGCCCGTCCTACGTCCAGGAGCCTTCTTCAATGACATTCCAGTATTATGCGACCGCCTCAGGACTTCTATTCCAGGCTTTTTCTGATGATGAGACTCTTGAAAGGATAAGGGAGAACTCACCTTTTTCCGAAGATGGCATAAAGTTATGGACTTCAATGGATGAACTGGAAAAATATCTCTCTCGGATCAGGAATGAAGGTGTTGCCGTAAAACCGTTCGATGACAGCAGCCTGTTTGCTGTTGCAGTTCCTGTATTCAACGACAATAAACGGATTGTCGCCGTCATCGGCGCCAGCACCAGGAAAAAGATCATCCAGGATAATCCCGCCTCCGCCCAGAAGATCATAAAATTCCTGAAGGAAGAGGCATTGGAGATAAAATGAACATTCTCATGCTGATGACTGACCAGCTAACCGTCAACGCGCTGAGCTTCTACGGATACACGGGGGCCAAGACACCGAATCTGGATGCTCTGGCCCGGCGAAGCATTGTATTTGATAACTGCTATTGCAACAGTCCTCTCTGCGTCCCATCACGCTCGTCCATGTGTACGGGACTCCTTCCTTTCCGTAACAATCTCTTTGACAATGGGGCCGAACTCCCAGCTTCGGTTCCGACATTTATCCATCACCTGCGCCTGAACGGGTATCGTACCGCGCTCTCAGGTAAGATGCACTTCATAGGCCCCGACCAGCTGCACGGATTCGAGGAGCGCCTGACCCCTGACATCTTTCCCGCATCCATGGGCTGGACGCCTGACTGGAGTAGGGGGCTGATTGTGAACCCAGGATCGAATGTGGGGAAACTTGAGAAATCCGGATCCCGTCCGAATACAACCGACTATATGAAATATGACGACAACGCCCACTCCAAGGCTGTAAGATGGCTGCGCGAACATCGCATTTCCGGCGATTCCAGGAAATTCTTCCTCTGCATGTCATATACGCATCCGCACCAGCCGTTCGAGATCACCGAAGAGTATTGGAACCGCTATTCCGAAGATGAGGTTGGTCTTCCGGCAGTTCCGCCCGACGATCCCGAGCATCCCTTCAACGAATGGATGAACACTCATCACGGTCTGAAGGAGAGGACGCCCGGTGCCGGCCATATCCTGAGCTCACGCCGGGCCTATTACGGCATGATCTCCTATGTGGACGACAAGATCGGCGAATGGATGTCCGAGCTGAAGGAACTCGGACTCTCCGACGACACCTTCATAATTTTCACCAGCGACCACGGCGAGATGCTGGGGGAGCACGGGATGTGGTTCAAACGGACTTTCTATGATCCCTCCACCAGGGTTCCTATGCTGATCCACCGTCCGGGAACCAGGGCGCGACATGCAAAAGACATTGTCTCACTCATCGATCTCTTTCCGACGATACTCGATCTTGCAAAAATAGCAGTTCCGAAGGATACGCGGCTCGACGGCTCGAGCTTTGCTCCTGCGCTGGACGGGAAGAAGCTCGGAAAAGACAGGAAGGTCCTATGTGAATACTGTGCCGACGGCTCGCTGGCGCCACTGCGGTTTGTCAGGAAGGGGAAATACAAGTTCGTACACGTATACGGGCAGCCTTCCCTGCTTTTTGATCTTGAAGCGGATCCCCTTGAGAAAAAGAACCTCCATGGTGTCAGGAAATTTGCGAAACTCGCAGACGAGCTGGAGAAGGAGGTCCTTGAAGACTGGAATCCGGAGATTGTTCATTCAGAAGTCCTGCGCAGCCAGCAGGAACGAGGCATCATCAACAAGGCCTTGCAGACCGGCAGGAACTTCTCATGGGATTGGAAATGCTGATGAAAGATAAAAGACATAAACCATCTTTCTCCGACTCTGTGGCTGCGTGGCAGCTGGGAGATCTGAAGGATTCATCCGGGAGAAATCATGATCTCGTGACAGTCCGCAAGCCTAGCAGATTCGTGAAACTTGTTGGCAAGGAGCTCAAGGCTTCCCTGGCCCGGGGCGGGGATGGACACGCTGCGAAGTTCGCAAGGACCGGCTGGCTGTCGACCGATGAAATTTCCGGCAGCATATTAAAAAATTCCAGCACAGGAATGAGCATCTCCTGCAGGATAAAGGCGGATAAGCCAGGAGGCGTCTTCCGTACAAACATCTTCAGCCTGAATATCCACGATGGCGGACTTCTCATAGGGTGGCTCGGCCTGGGCATAGGCGAGAGAAAATGGTATGTGCAGATACCGTTCGGGAAAATTGAATTCAACAAATGGTACGATCTCGTTTTCCGCTTCAAACCTGGCATGCTCGAAGTATTCGCCAACGGCTCGCTCATGGATTCCGTCAGGCTCGGACAGGAGCCTTGTGCCGTGTCGACAGGTTCGATCATGATAGGTGGCTGGAGGATACTGGACCTTTCGTTCAAGGCTTTTCCGGAAGACACCGTCGATGGTATCTATTCCGCATTGTTCACCGGTCTGATCGATCATGTGGCATTATGGAACCGCGCGATCACTGATTCCGAAATCGGCTCGCTGAGCGCCGTTAAGAAGCTGAACAGGAAAATCGCGAAGTCCGCATGGAGGAAATGCCTGAAGGATTATCAGGAGTTCCATGAGGCCTCGGTAGACAAGGATATAAAGAAATGTGAAAAACTCGGACTGGCGATGCGGAAGTTCATGGCACGGAATCCGCATAGGCCGACATACCATCTGACAGCACCGATAGGTTGGCTCCTCGATCCAGCCGGCTCCTTCTGCTATAAGGGCAAGTACCATGTCTACAGCTACAGGAACATATTCTCCATGCTAACATGCAATTCGCTGGACCATTATGTCAGCGATGACATGATACACTGGAAGGACATGCCGGTCGGGGTATGGGCGGATTCCGATCTGGACAGGCACGGAATCTGGCTCGCCAACAATTTCATTGACGACAAAGGCGTCCCTAGTATGCTCTACACGGCTCACGGGCCTGCCGGCAAGATCGGAGTGCTGGCACGCAGCCATGACAATATGCTTTCATTCAACGACAAGGAGCCTGTGATAACAGGAATCACCCACCATGACGGCCATACATGGAAGGACGGTGACACCTGGTATACGATCACAACCCGTCAATTCTTCGGGAAAGGAACCGGGGACAAAGGGGATTCGGTCATAATCCTTTCCTCAAACGATATTGAGAACTGGACAGAGCGTGGAGAATTGTTCCGCGTAAAAAAGTTCAAGAGGCCTATGGACGATCATCAGCGCTGGGGCTTCACCGAATTTCCATATCTTATTCCGTTCGGCGATAAATATGTCTTCATGACGGGAACGCATCCGGTGATGTACTGGGTCGGGCGGTTCGACAGGAAGGATTTGAAATTCATTCCGGATCATGATGAAGGAAAACTCCTGGACTATCTGAATCCTCTCCATTGCTTCAGTCCGATGACTGTTGACAGCAAGGGGCCCGGTGGATCCCAGAGGAGGATAATCTATGCGATGTATCTTTATCTCAGCGGAAACGTGGAGGCGCTCCCATGGAACGGTATACATGTACTGCCGCGTGTACTTACTCTTGAAGGGGAATATCTGAAGCAGGAGCCGGTTCCTGAAGCCAGGAGCCTGCGTGGCAGGAAATATTCGATTGATGATTGTTTTCTTCAGGTAGGGCGGTTTCGCCGAAACCGCCGTGCAGGAACGGACGTCTCGGCGAGACGTCCCTACCTTGATGAAATTAACGCGAAGACTATTTATATTGAGACAGGTATGAAAAACCTTCTCAGGGAGATCAAGGGGGATGCGGTTGAGATCATTGCCGACTTCGAACCTGGCTCTGCGAAAAAGTTCGGACTGAAAGTGCGAATTTCGCAGGACGGGAAGAAGTTCACGCGAATCTGCTGTGACATGACAAAGAAGATATTTTCTGTTGGAGGAGGCATCAATATACGTGCTCCATACAAGGATCTGGGCAAGGGGCCGCTTCTAATTGAGAAAGACGGGAAGATCAGGATTCATGTGTTCCTCGACAAGGGCTGTTTCGAGGTGTTCATAAACGGCCTTACCTGCAGCGGTTCGTTCAATGCGGATCCCGAGAACACTGGTTTGGACATTTTCAGCGATGGAGGAACCGCAGAATTGAAATCCATGGATATCTGGCAGATGAAATCTGCCTGGAAAATATAAGAGTATGTCGGGTTTTAACCCGACGTTTGTTTGGCGGTTTAAAAACCGCCCTACTTTTTTGGTAGATAAAATATACTTATCATCTGAGAAATAGAGATTCAAGAAACCAAGGAGTTTAGGAATCCATGAAATACATCGAGAAATCATACGATCTTGTAGTCGCCGGCGGCGGAGTCGGCGGAGTTGTAACAGCTGTGACTGCGGCAAGGAAAGGCCTACGTGTCGCCCTTGTCGACAACAAGGCCGGACTTGGCGGGAATGCCTGTTCCGAGATCGGTGTGTCGATCGACGGGGCCGTCTGTTTCGGTCTTTTCCCGAACATGCGCGAGGGTGGTCCGGTTGAAGAACTTAAGGAACAGCTGGTCGCACTCGATCCGTTCTTCCGCAGCACGCAGGGAAGTTCCACCATGCTCTTCTGGTGTGAAAGCGAAAAGGTAGATGTCTTCTCCGAGCTGAACCTGAATGAGGTGGATACGAAAGGACGTAGGGTGACTGCGGTATACGGTTCCCAGTCAGGAACCGAACGCAGCTACAAGTTTGTCGCCGAACAGTTCGTCGACGCCACCGGCGATGGCACCATTGCCGCTCTTGCAGGCTGCGAATTTCGCACGGGCCGCGAGGGGAAATCCGAGTTTGGAGAGCTTCTCGCACCTGACAAGCCGGACATGGGGATCATGGGCGCATCAGTGCTGTTCCGCTCAAGCGAGAAGAAGATCCCTACAAAATTTGAACGTCCATACTGGGCCTACGAATATACAAAAGAGGATGATCTTCCGTACAGGCTGACAATGTACAAGGGGCCGGTGGAGATAGGTTTCTGGTGGGTGGAATATGCCGGCGACAACAATGATCCCATCGGAGAATACGAAAGCATCCGCAGGGATCTCCTCAAGTGCACGTACGGGGTCTGGGCGTTCCTGAAGAGAGATCCATCCCGCAAGATGGAATACTATTCATTGGACAACGTCAGCATATCTCCTGCGAAACGCGAGAGCCGCCGCATTGTCGGTGACTACATCCTCAGCGAACGCGACATCGTGGAGCGCACACCGTTCCATGATTCAGTCGCATATGCCGGCTGGAACATAGACATCCACGTCCCCGGGGGATTCAAGTCGAGGCTGAAGCCCAACATCCATGCGCATTTCCAATGGGTATTCAATGTTCCGCTGCGTTCGCTCTATGCGAAGGACAAGGACAACCTGTGGCTGGTCGGGCGCGACATGAGCGTATCGCATGTGGCCCTAGGTGCAACGAGACTGCAGGCGACGATCGGAACCATGGGGCATGCGATAGGCATTGCCGCTGCAATAGCGCACCGTAACAGGAAATCCACACGTGAAACAGCAAAGGAGAACTACAAGGATGTCCAGCAGGAGATACTGAAGGACGGCTCTTTCATTCCAGGCGTGAAGAACACTGATGAGAAGGACCATGCCCTTTCTGCGAAGATCGCAGCTACGAGCGAGCAAGTCCTTTCATTCAGACGTTCCAAGGAATATCTGCCGGTCGAAAAAGGCAAGGCACTGTCGTTTCCCGTCACCGAAGGGCGTGTAGACAGGATAGTTCTTCCTCTAAGGAATTCGGGGAAGGCTCCATCGGAAGTGAAATTGTACTTCGCATCCTCCGAACATCCTAACCACTTCTCCCACCGGAATCCGCTGGCCGAAAAGACCGTCATCCTCAAACCCGGAGATCAGGAGATTGCCTGGGATCTTTCACTTTCATCGCTTGCTCCGGGACTCTATTCAGTGTTGATGATCACTGGAGGTGCGATTGGATGGCTTCGTTCGAAAATAGAACCATACGGCTGTTTCACCGGCAGATATGTCCCCGACCACTTTTACACGCCGAAGCCTGGATACACAGATAATCTTTACGCGATCCACAAGCCGATACTGGTCACGAAGAACTCCGAGACTGTCGAATGGGAGAAACTGCGCAAGCACCGCGATCTCCAGCTTGGTCGCTCCTGCAACCGTGATAATACTCCTCTGCCATTTGTCGGAATCATCCCTGTCCAGCGGCCGTACAACGCGGCAAACGTGGCGAGCGGAGTCTCTCATTCGGATCTGATGCCTGATCTGTGGATATCCGATCCTTCAGGGAAAATGCCTCAGGAGCTGGTCATGTCCTGGAAGAAAGAGAGGAAGATCTCGTCAGTGCGAATTGTGTTCGATACGGATCTTGACATGAATCATCCGGCCGCGCAGCCGATAGATTATCTTGTTAAAAGATATTCTGTGGCGGTAAAGAAAGATGGCAAGTGGGTGACAGCAGCCACATGTAATGACAACAGGTCCAGATTCAAGATACATGAATTCAAGGCCTGCAGGACGGACGCAGTGAAGCTCGTGGTTGAAGAAATCCATGCAGGCGGCAAAAACGCGCGCGTGTTTGAAATAAGATGCTACTAATTTTCCGTTTTGCGGAAAATTAAACAAGAACAGCCCTTGCGGGCTTAACTACTAACAAGTTCCCGTTTTTTTGCAATTCGTTTGTAGTCAATGCCGCAAGGCATGTTCTTAGAAATTATATTTGGTTGAAGACACGCTAAAGCTGCCACGTGAGTCACGTTCCACGTGTCAACGTGGTCACGGGATGAACTCCAACATTAAGACAAATGATAAAAATACAATTCAATAGTCCTGTATATGCAATTGATAAGACTGTTAATGGCTGGCAACGATACTGCTGGCTATAATAGTGCAAATCAAGAACATAGAGGGCTCAGAAATGAAAACTCAAGATACTGATAAGAACGAAATTACCGTAAACTTCAACTTCCATATCGAAGATAAGGTGCCGCAGCGACTGAGCGACGGTACAAGGGCGCTTGCAGCGAGATATCTTTCAGGTGAATTCGGAAGGTCGATGTCCGACATACAGCCCATTCCTCCGGCCTTCTACAGGAAAGCCCCAACACAGACACAGCTCTATTCGGAAGCTATCAGGATCATCGCGGAAAATGCGGCTCTCAGGATAATCCAGGGTGAGAAGCTTGCCGGAGCGGCAACTCTGAAAACAGCAATGTGCCATACGGTGCCGGTCTTGAACATGCCTTCAGTCAGCCATACGACCATTGGTTTCGAAAAGGCCCTGTCGATCGGATATCGTGGAATCAGGAAGGAAATTGAAGAGCGGCTGGACAGGAAAGGATTGGACGATGAAGGCAGGGACCTGCTAAAAAGTATGCTTTCATGTTTGGACTCCGCGAAGATCTGGCATCAGAGATATATTGGACATTTGGAAGATCTTATCGCGAAAACCAAGGGGGAATCCCGCAAGAACTACAAGGCGATACTGAAGTCGCTGAAAAATGTCCCCGAAAACCCGCCTTCTGATTTCCGTGAGGCCGTCCAGTCCCTCTGGATGCTCTGGGATTTCCAGAGGCTCTGCGGGAACTGGAGCGGGATTGGGCGAATTGACAAGATGCTAGGACCATATCTCAAGAGGGATCTTTCAGAAGGGGAGATCAGCATTGACGAGGCAAGGGAGCTCATCGCACATTTCTGGATCAAGGGATGCGAATGGATAACCGCGGAAGGTAAAGGCAGCGGCGATGCGCAGTTCTACCAGAACATCGTACTTGCAGGAGTCGACGAATCCGGCAACGACATTACGAATGAAGTCACTTATCTTGTCCTTGACGTTGTAGAGGAACTGCATATAAGCGATTTTCCGATAGCAGTCAGGCTCTCGAAAAACTCGCCGGAAAAGCTTCTCCGCAGGACTGCCGAGGTCCAGCGCCTTGGCGGAGGGATCATAGCGGTCTACAACGATGACCGGATAATTCCATCCCTTGTGAAGTTCGGCTATCCCATAGAAGAGGCCAGGAACTTTGCGAACGACGGATGCTGGGAAGTGCTGATACCCGGAAAGACTTCATTCGGATATAACCCGTTTGATGCCCTCAAGATTCTCCAGGAGACCCTTGGTCTTGGACCTGTAAATAAAACTACGGTGGATTTCAAGACGTTCGATGAACTCTATTCCGACTTCGAACATAGGCTTGCAACTTTCATAACTGGTCTCATAAACAGCCAGCCGACCAGCTCTTCGGTACCGACAGTTCTTATTGATCTTCTGGTCGAAGGATGCATAGAGAAGGGGAGGTCATATTATAATCTCGGTCCGAAATATACAGTCAGATCGCCTCACGCCGGTGGGTTGCCGGATGCAGCAAACAGTCTTCTGGTGATCAGGAAGCTGGTCTACGAGGAGAAGAAGTTCACGCTTGCCGAATTCATGGAGATATTGCGCGGAAACTGGCAGGGTCATGAGGATCTGAGGAGGATGATACGCTCGCGGTTCGACTTCTTTGGAAATGATTCCGAGGAGTCTGATGGCATGATGAGGAAGGTATTTGACACATATACTGATCTGGTTGGAAAGGTCAGATGCAGGAATGGAATCCTCCGTCCTGCTGGGATCAGCACTTTCGGCCGGGAGATGGACGCATTCCTTGCGGACCGCACGGCCTCGGCCTCAGGTTCCGTGAAGGGAGACATACTTGCATCGAACTTCACTCCTTCGCCCGGAACAGACAAGCGCGGCCCTACGGCGATCATCAAGTCGCATTGCTCCGTCGACTTTTCAAGGCTTCCATGCGGGACGGCCCTTGACATCAAAATTATTCCTTCTTCTCTTAAAGGTGAATTAGGAATAAATGCGCTGGTCGGAATGATGAAGACTTTTGTCCATCTCGGCGGGATATTCATGCAGATCGACGCGGTGGACACCAGGATGCTCCGTGACGCCCAGGAGCATCCTGAGAAATATCCCAATCTTTCGGTGCGTGTCTCCGGCTGGTCGGCGCGTTTTGCGACTCTCGCAAAAAACTGGCAGGAACTTATCATCAACCGCAGCGAACAAAAAATTTAAATCTGCAGATTTAAATTTATGCGGTCAGCTTTCCTTTCTTCCGGAACGACCGGGGGCTTTCTTTGAAGTGACGGGTGAAAACCCTGGTGAAGTAGTTCTGGTCGTCATATCCGAGGCTGGCGGCTATTTCGCCGACAGGAAGATCATCTGAAACCAGCATCTGCGCAGCCCTTCTCATCTTGTAGGAGCGGACCAGCTCAGGGAACGGTATTCCGAAAACCTCCTTTACAAGATGTCCTGTCCGTGAAACCGAAAGGCACAGGTGGGAGGCGAGGGCGCTGAGAGGTACATGCTCCTCCGATTTCTTGTTCAAGTATGCGAGGATGGAGGCGCGTCTGCCACCGGAGACTTCCGAATAACGTCCTTCCAGTATTGCCGACAACCTTTCAGCAAACGCCTGCATCATGAGCAGTCTGTCTTCAATCCATTGAGAGTTTGCAGCCTTGACGAGTTCCGGACTTGGCAGTGTACCACGTCCGTTCCAGCACGGGCCGGCAAAGATAACCCCGCGGAAAATGCTGTTTACATATACTGGCACGGCTATCTCAGTGAATCTGAACGGGCACACATGGATCCGTCCACGCGGCAGACCGGCTAGGTCGCGGTGCGTCTCGACACAATCGAACTGGACACATATCGAGTCGCTTGTCTTCTTTATCCTCTGGCATGAAGGATGGGAATGGGTGCGGCGCGACTCAGGCAGCCTGAGATGGTTCATCCTGTCATGGAAGCAGACATGCAGTCCGGAAAGGCGGGATGCACTTTCAATAAGTTCGAGGATCCTTCCTGATTCCTCCGCCGCAAAAACATCTTTGACCGACTTCATAGCGTATTTATCCAGAAAAACAGCATATTAGTACCGAGATACACCAGCTATTTAATGCTATAATTTATCATGCAAAAAAGAAATATCCACTTTTTAAAGCGGGACTTGCCCGTAGGTAAATATCGAAATCCGAATATCAAAATACGAAACAAATTGGCCAATAGATAAAGTTATAAACTTTTTAAGAACTGTTTGAGAATTGAGATTTTCACTGTTTTGAGTTTGTTTCGGTTTTCGTGCTTCGAATTTCAAATTTCAAAATCGCTAAAGAATATAGAAATGTACCGTAAAGACAATAAGGAGGCATATCATGAAGTCCTACACATTGAAGCGCGAGATTGTAGCCGAGAATGAATACGACCTGATTGTAGCCGGCGGAGGACCCGGAGGAACTGCGGCAGCGGTATGTGCGGCAAGACTGGGCGCAAAGGTGCTTCTTCTTGAGGCGATGGGGTGTCTCGGTGGAATGGGGACTTCAGGGCTGGTGACGGCATTTGATCCGATGGCCGACGGGAACAGGGCGCTGGTAGGCGGCTTCATGCAGGAGGTTGTTGAGACCATGTATTCGCGCGGGTTCCTGGCGCCGCAGGTGACGACGGATTACTGGAGGAAAAAATACCACTGCTGGACTCCATACAGCGCCGAAGGTCTCAAGCTCATTCTTGATGAATATACCGCAAAGGCCGGCGTTGAAGTCAGATTCTTCACGAAGGTGATTGACGCGGACTTCAATTCATCCGACAGGTCAGTCAAAGGTGTGATAATACACAATATAGAAGGATACAGTTTTGTTCCAGCAAAGACTTTCATCGATGCTACTGGAGATGCAGTTCTTGCAAAGATCTGCGGAGTGGACTGCAGGGAGGCTGGGCATGACGGAGCAGCTCCGCCGATGCCTCCCACACTCTGTTCCCTATGCTCCTTCATCGACTGGGACAGATATGATTCAAAGGAAGGTAAAAGCCAGCAGAAGATGATGGAAAAAGCCATTCTTGATGGTCATTTCTCCCACAAGGACAAACATCTTCCAGGGATGTTCAAGACAGGTCCCCATTCAGCGATGTTGAACGGAGGACATGTCTTTGGGATGGATGCGCTGAATAATAGAAGCCTGAGCGCAGGAATGGTGAAAGGGCGGCAGCTTGCACAGGAGTATATGTCGTTCTACAGGAAATATGTCCCTGGATTCGAGAATATGGAGCACATGACGACTGCAAGCCTGATGGGAGTAAGGGAGTCACGGCGCATAGTCGGGGAATACGAGTTGAACATCAAGGATTATCTTGCGCGCAGGCAGTTCCCGGACCAGATAGGGATATTCAACAAGTTCGTGGACATCCATGTGAAGAATGATTCCGAAGAGGAGTACAAGAGGTTCTGCGAGGAAATGAGCAAGAGCGGAAGACTCGGGTATGGAGAATGTTTTGGAATCCCGTACAGGATACTTGTCCCCAAGGGCTGGAAGAATCTCTGGGTTGCCGGCCGCTGCAATTCTAGCGACGAGCAGGTGCACGGATCGATCAGGGTGATGCCTGCGGCCGCAATGATGGGGCAGGCCGCAGGAACCGCTGCCGTGCAGTCGGTCAGTACCGGACAGACCGCCTGTTCGCTTGATACATCAGCGCTGACCGGCACGCTCCGGAAGAATGGCGCGATACTGGAATAATGGATGATGCGAGCATCGGAAGGTACAGGAAGCTGTTAACCGTCTGAGATCTCAATTTCAAGATGCTATACGATTATCAGACTGCATGAGGATGCAGAGCTGCAAGGAACGCTAAGGCCTATCTACAGTATCCCGTTCGATATGGGCGATAGTTATGCATTTGCATATCTATACTTTAGAATCTGCCTGCAAACTAAAGCCTACGGCTATAAAGATTACGAAAAGGGGACAGTCCCGAATGGCGCTAAGTTAAGCATTTCTGCCATCACGAATACACAAGCTGAAGCTTGGACTCCAACCTCAGCACACCGACTAATGTTGGAGTTCAAACTTTAGTTTGTCTTCTCTTAATCTTAGCGACATTCTGGTCCGATCCCGTATTGAGA
>MHBI01000082.1 GCA_001804815.1 Lentisphaerae bacterium GWF2_50_93 | reverse complement strand
GAAATGGGACAGGAGGATTTTTGTCCTCCTGTCAATAAAAAAACATGGAAAAATAAAAGAAATGGGGCGGAGGCGGCTTGACTGTTTACATAACAGACTGTGAACTCCAACATAAAAAGCCTTAACTTAGCGCCATTCAGATTAACAATAACATGTCGCTAATCCCAAATTGGCCCCCGATCCTACAGGGGCAGAATAGGATGGACAATAAGCAATCTCCTGACGTCCATCCTATCCCCGCAGCAGCGGGGTATTACGGACGGACTCCCACGCCCTTCGGGCGGGCCGGAGATTCTTTATAATGAAAGAAAATCAAAGCCGACCCAAGGGTCGGGGAATTGACCCAACGAAGATTAAAGGCGACAAGAAAAATCATAAGAAGAATAATTGAAGCGTACCGCATCGGGGGGGTATTCACTTGCACCACATCCAGCTGAGACAATTCTAAAATTACATGTTTTTCTTGTTTGCACAATAAAAGGCCTTCTTTCTGCGTTATACTCAAAAATAGAAATGATTTAATACAGGGGTGTCATATGAAGAAGCTGATGGTAATGCTTGTGCTGGGGATTGTGTCGGGCGCGTTCCTGCTTGCGGATGAACCTGCGGGAAAACCTGCGGCTGAAGGCGGCAAGGATGGAAGAGGCGACAGGACGAGGGATTTCAGAGAACGCCAGAAGGCTATGGCCGTCGACTACTTGAAAGCCACGGATCCTGCAAAATACGAGGAGCTCAAGAAGTTGAAGGGAACTAATCCCGAGGAGTTCAAGAAACAGGTCGAAGCGGTCAAGGCCCAGCTCAAGGAAAAGTTCCAGAAGGAGCTGGATGAAATGAAGGTGCTTGCCGACAAGTACCGCGAGAC
The DNA here is from genome assembly GCA_001804815.1 of Lentisphaerae bacterium GWF2_50_93. Lineage (GTDB taxonomy): Bacteria > Verrucomicrobiota > Lentisphaeria > Victivallales > GWF2-50-93 > GWF2-50-93. Next base: position 84,493 of record MHBI01000082.1, on the reverse strand, counting down.
CAAGAGCGATGCCGACAAGGCCGCCCTAAGGGCCAAGATGGAAGAAAGCATGAAGAAGAGGCTGGAGTTCCAGAAGCAGCGCATTGTAGACATGGAGAAGAGTGTCGTGGAAGCCAAGGAGAAACTTGCCGAGGCTGAAAAGGGATTGCAGGCAAAAATCGACGAGAAACTCAATGACATTCTTGCAGGAAAAACTCCCGGTGCAGACGCTGAAAAGACGAAGAAGGATGAGAAGGCGAAGTAGGTATGAAGAAGAACAGCCCTCACGGGCTTAACTACGAACAAAACAAGGATTTAATTAGTTTGTAGTTAATGCCGTAAGGCATGTTGCTTCTTATTGAAGCTTGGAATTTGAATTTTAAGGCTGCAGGAGTTCGAATCCAGTGGCGGGATCCTTGAGACGCCGGGCTGAGGAACCTTTAAGCTCCCAGACGACCAGTTCCATCACATGCCAGACTTTGACGCCACGCCGGACACATCCTGTAATCGTCGATTTCTTCCTTCCGGATGCAATATGCATGTGGAGGATTGGCTTGCCTCTTGCATCTGGAAATATTGTTCCTACACCGGATATCTCGTGGGCGTCTTCCAGCAGTGTTTCCATCGGAACTATTGGCTTTGACCGGCTTTTTGCAGGGCCGACTACCAGTTTGCTGTTCTTATCTGCGCCGCCGAGTACAATCAGCGCGGCTGATTTGATCTTCATGTTTTCCGCGAATGTTTCCACACACTCATGCAGTATCTCCCCGTCTTCAAGACGGATCACGAATATTCTTCCTGGTTTAGCCTGGCTGTATTTCATAATGACTCCATGGATGACTGGATTAATGGATTGTTGGAATGGTGCAACATATGCTGGTAATAAGGACAATTCAAATTGCTTCCTTGTACTTGCCGCGAAGGTAGTGCATCAGTTTTTATTTCTAAAGGTAGGGACGCCTCGCCGAGGCGTCCGCGGCGCTCTCGGCGAGAGCGCCCTACCTGAATTCATCGCATGCAATAGAAGCTGACGTGTTACCCGCGAATCGCGAAGTTCGGAAATCAGGCCCAAACCCCTGTTGCGTTTGCCTGAAGCAGGTATTAAATTATCCGTGATAAATTCATATTTTCACGAGGACATGTTGATTGATTAAGCTTATACAGAATCCGTCAGCCGGAAAACATTCCCTTTATTTCAGGGGGGATATCGCCGCTTTTGAACTGAAGATTGAAAATCCCGTCAAGGGCAAGGCTTTCATCCGCACTAACCTGGGCAATGCATTCATCCGCCGCAAGGAGATAGTCGAATCTGTTGAAACCAAGCGGCAGAGAAGCGGACAGGACTGGCATGACGTCCCCATGTCAAAGTCCGACGAGGATATCTACTCTGTCAAGATTGCTCTTCTTGAGGTAGGGCACTTTGAGGCCAAGCTGTTTTTCCTGCCTGAAAGTTCGGACGAACCCATATGGGCCGACGGGAACAACATACACATAAATGTCGAGCCGGCGGAGTACTGCTGCGCCAACAGCATATACTGCGCGTTTGTAAGACAGTTCGGGCAGAACAAAAACAAGAAGACCACCTCCGGCGACGAGATAAATTCCTTTGTCTTCCGTCTTGATACGGAAGGATATTCCGTCATTCCGCCATCCGGCACGTTCCGCAACCTCATAAAGGAGCTGGACGTGATAATCGACAGGATGAGGTGCAGGATAATCCATCTGCTCCCGATAAATCCGACGCCGACGGTCTTCGCGAGGATGGGCAGGTTTGGAAGCCCGTACGCATCATTGGACTTCACCTCGGTGGATCCTTCCCTGGCCGAATTCGACAAGAAGGCGACCCCTCTTGACCAGTTCCTCGAACTTGTCGATGCCATCCACAGGAAGAATGGAAAGCTGTTCGTGGATATTGCGATAAACCACACTGGCTGGGCCTCCAAGATCCATGAGGATCATCCTGAATGGCTTGTGAGGGAGCATGACGGCTCGATACACAGTCCGGGCGCCTGGGGGGTGGTATGGGGCGATCTCACTGAATTGAACCATAACAGGCTGGACCTGTGGAAATACATAGCGGAAATATTCATAACATGGTGCGCCAGGGGAGTCGACGGATTCAGATGCGATGCGGGCTACATGATCCCGGCCGACGCATGGGAGTTCATCATTGCACGGGTCAGGAATGAGTATCCGGACACCATTTTCCTCCTTGAAGGCCTCGGAGGCGATCCCGCCGTGACGAAACATCTCCTTGACAAGTCGAACATGAACTGGGCCTACTCCGAACTTTTCCAGAACTACAGCAGGCATCAGATCGAAGGTTATGTCCCATACGCCCATGAGATAAGCCTTTCCGACGGGCTGATGGTGCATTACGCTGAAACCCATGACAACCTCAGGCTCGCGGCGGTTTCCCCGGCCTATGCCCAGATGCGGACGGCCCTATGCGCGCTGACCTCGAGCAACGGGGCCTTCGGTTTTACAAACGGCGTTGAATGGTTTGCCACGGAGAAAGTCGATGTCCATGAGGCGAACGCCCTGAACTGGGGCGCCAGTGAGAACCAGATACCGCATATCCGCAGGCTGAATTCCATTCTTTTCTGCCATCCTGGTTTTCATAATTTCGCAAAAATCAAGTTCTTCGATTCAGGGAGTCCAAATGCCCTGGCATTCATAAGAAGCGACGAGAACAGGGAGCGGAATCTTTTCATCCTTGTAAATCTCGACTGTGAAAAGGTGTCTAATGTCATATGGAAGGTGGCGGACGTGCCTTTCGAAAGCAAATCTCTTCTCGACCTCGTCAGCGAGGAATATTTCATTCCGACTGAGATGGCAGGAGGCAGCCATTCCCTTCTTCTCGCCCCGGGGCAGGTGCTATGCCTCACTTCAAACATGGACGACCTCAAGCAGATAACCAATTTCGAGACAAAGGAGTTCCGGAAGCCCGGCAAGATTCTCCGCCAGACAGCGCAGGCCGTCGCGCTGGATGTCATCTGCTGGAAGAACCGTTCGAACATAATGCTGGAGCAGAGTCCCCTGGCGCTTTCGCTGCAGCTGCTGAAGGAACCGTATGAATTCATGTGCAACCTCTACAAGGATGACGGGGAGATACCTGTAGTGGTCTGGAACTGGCCTTCTGACATGAGGAGGATGGTCATGGTTCCCCCGGGACACCATATACTGATGAAATCCAAGGTAAGGTTCCATGCCAGGATCACCGATAAGAACAGGATAATAAGGCAGAGGTTCAGCCTGAAGGACGACAACGGCGTCTATTTCGCGCTCTTCACTCCGATGCCTCCGCCGAAACAGCACACGAAGCTGAATATCAGGCTCTCGGTATATGCTGAAAGGAAATCGCTCAGGGAGGAATCCCAATTCCTTCTCCTGGCTCCGGATGACACGAAGATAAAATCGCTATTCAGCAATGACGACATACGTTCCAACGACATGGTCTTCCTCGGGACAAACGGCCGTGGCGCAATGCTGAGGCCGTCTCTGAAATGGTCCGAGCTCAGGAGCCGTTATGATGCTTTCCTGGCGGCGAACCTCAGCCCTGATTTCCCGGAGGACAGGCATATAATGTGGAGGCGTTGCAGGGCCTGGGTGGATTTCCATGGGAGAAAAGAGGTTTTCGAGCTTGATACCATAGACAACTTCATGCTTCTCAACAGCGGAGGAAGCGGCACCTGGAACTTCCATATCCCTGTGGGAAATGGTCTGTTTGTCGATGTTGGCCTGACGCTTTCAATGTTCAAAAACGAGAATGCGGTCAAGATGGATGTTGTTAGGCATGTTGCGAAAAACGACACGGAATACCTTCCGGACGACATGCCTGTCAAGATAATCATACGGCCCGATATCGAGGACAGGAACTTCCATCAGGAGACGAAGGCGATGTACGGCGCGGAGCAGCAGTTCCCTAAATCTGTCGAGGCTGCAAGCCGATCCATGACTTTCTCGCCCGGCGGACAGAGAAGTCTTGTGATAACAGCATACAAGGGGAAGTTCCTGCGTGAGCCCGAGTGGCAGTATTCTGTATACAATGAAGGCGAGGCGTCCAGGGGGCTGGAGCCTTTCAGCGATCTTTTCAGCCCTGGATATTTTGAAATAATGCTTGCCGGCGGAGAGTCCGACCAGATCATAGGCCAGGTGCTGACGCCGTGGGAGAACAAGAAGATCGCCCTGAAACCGGGCGCTGCCAGTGAAGAGCCTGCTGAAACTGCCTTTGACAAGGTGCTCCTGTCGGCCATGGATCATTTCATAGTGAGGAGGGACAAGCTCAAGACGGTGATAGCAGGATATCCGTGGTTTCTCGACTGGGGCAGGGACACTCTGATCTGTGCGCGAGGGCTCATATCGGCCGGCAAGATCGACGAAGTGTCCGAAATACTTCTTCTCTTCGCGAAATTCGAGGAGAATGGAACTCTGCCCAACATGATACATGGTGCACATGCAGGCAACAGGGATACGAGCGATGCTCCGCTCTGGCTTTTTACAGCCTGCAGGGATTTCTGCGGCAGCACTGGCGGCAGGGCTTTTCTGGATACGTTCGTCGAGGGCAGGGGCAGGCTCATCGGGATTCTTGAAAACATAGCTGGGAAATATATCGAAGGCACCCCTAACGGGATCAAGGCGGACCCGGATTCAGGCCTGGTCTTCAGCCCTTCGCATTTCACCTGGATGGACACGAATTATCCCGCAGGTACTCCCCGGGAAGGATATCCCGTGGAGATACAGGCGCTCTGGTTTGCGGCCCTTTCATTCCTGGCCGAAAACAGTTCTGACAAAAGATGGCCCAGGCTGGCTGAGAAGGTCAAGAAGTCCTTCATGGAACTCTTCTATCTGGAAAATGAGAGATGGCTGGCCGACTGCCTGCACGCTGAACGCGGACAGCCTGCTTCAAAAGCTGAAAAAGGCGACGCGCTGAGGCCGAACCAGCTGTTCGCACTGACACTCGGGCTTGTCGACGACGCCCGTTTACGCAACAACATCCTTCTTGCTACATCCTCTTTGCTGGTACCCGGTGCAATCCGCTCGCTGGCGGACAGGCCGGTGACCCGGCAGCTTCCAATTCTTGGAATTAACGCGGGCCTCATAAATGATCCTGTGAATCCATACTGGGGGAGATATGAAGGCAATGAAGACTCCAGAAGAAAGCCTGCATATCACAATGGCACTGCATGGACCTGGACTTTTCCGTCCTACTGTGAAGCTTATTTCATGACATTCGGCAATTCCGGCAGGAAAACCGCCAAAGCCCTGCTCTCATCTTCAAAGCTCCTCCTTGAAAGCGGATGCGTCCACAACATACCGGAGATACTTGACGGTGATTCACCGCACTGGCAGCGCGGATGCGATGCGCAGGCATGGGGCGTAACCGAACTTTACAGGGTCTGGAAATTGCTGCGTTAACAGTATAGGTTATACATTAGGTCTACTATGAGCGCATTAAGCAATTATGGGAGCTTGACGCTAATCGGGGCAGTAATGCTCGGGGCGCTTTTTTTTGTCTACAAGGTCTTCCGCTCTGATTCAATGGATACGAGCGTGAAGATAGCTTCACTTTTCGGTCTTATCGCAGTCATATCCTTCTGCCTGCTGGGAGTCCTTTACAGGACCGATGTTGTCGGCAACTATTCGAACGACAGGTTGCTGCAGATTGAATCCAGATACAATTTCTGCAAGGGGTTTGTGCTTGGCAAATACCTGGCTGAAAAATATCCCGACCGCAAGGCGATGATAATCGTTCCGCCGGATTATGAGTTGAACTTCAGGCAGAAGGAGCTGGTTGACAGTATCGTCAAAGGATTTGGCGACAGCATCACGCTTGAAGCCATAGAGGAGATTGCTGTCGACCTTTCTCGTTACCAGAAGGGTAAGTCGCCGCACATTGAGGAAATAATGACTGCAGAGGATTTTGATTATGCCTTTAACAAGCACCGTGATTGTGAAGTTGTCGTCTCGATAATAGGCGTACCAAAGGATATTGAAAAGATGCGGGTCTGGGGTATGAAAGACTATGAAAGGCCCAAAATTGCGCTTCTGAACAGCAGCACGAAATATCTTGAATCCGCCATAAAAGGAAAATACGTGGTGGCGTCGGTACATTACATACCAGGATTCAAGGCCAAAACTACTATACTTCCCTCTTCGCCTGAGAAGGTTTTCGAGAATAGATACATCCTGGTGACCCCTGAAAACGTCGAGCAGATCAAGCGGCAATACGATAAATTATTCTTTAAGATGTAGAAAATCCTGTTTTCGGGCATGGAATATGCTAATTTACATTGTAGAGGGTTGATAATATAATAGGTTGAATTGATGTTCCGTAAATTCGAAGGAACTGCCGTAGGATGAGAAAGAATTTTACATTTGTCGAGCTGCTTGTCGTCATTGCAATTCTTGGCGTGCTCTTCTCCATTCTACTTCCTGCTTTTACCAGGGCCAGGCAGCATGCATATAAAATTGTCTGCATGAACGACATGAGGCAGATAGCGCTCGGCTTCAAATGCTATATGCACGACTATAACAATGAAATGCCCAATACCAAGAGATGGCTGGATGATTTTACCGACGCATATCCCTTCATCAGGAAGCTTGATGTGTTCGTGTGCCCCGCAACTGACACACCGTCCCTCACATCCCAGTCGCAGCTCTGCGGCGGTACCGATTACTATATAAACCAGAGTCCTACGGATATTGAAAAACATGATAACAACGGACACGGCAACAATGATTATGATTTTGACATAAGCAATCCCAGTCCGGTTACCCAGGCCATTGTAGACGCAAAGACAACTGATCGAATCCTCTTTGAAAAGCATTACAGGGCTCATTTCAACAAGTTCAACATTGTGTATATAACTGATATCCATTGCGATACCGGCCAGGGAGTGTCGGAATATTGGACGCTTGATGACAGGGGGAGGATTGAAAGGAGCCTGGATCCATATCCTGATTTGTCAACCACAGGCGGCGGCAAGAAAAAATAAATTTTTCATAAACACTGCTGGTGCGATTGCTATTGGCACCGGAGTGTATCATATTTTTATAATGAGGGAGGATGAGGATGTTTGACTTTAAAAGTATTTCAAGGGTAAATATTGTCAGCTGGCTGGCAACGATTTTCTTGATAAGCGGTTTCTTCACTGTTTTTTTCGTGTATGAGAAGATCTTCGATTTCAACAAGACATCCGACACCCTGCGCAAAAGCTTTGTGCATTATTGCAGGCAGTTGATAGCCAGTGAAGTCGACGGAGCCGTCAGATTCCTGGATTCCGAAACCAACGCGCTCTCCAAGGACAAGCTCTCTGACAATGGAACGAAAAAGGCAATTCTTCAGAAATTGAAGGATATTAAGTTCGGCAGGAATAAGACGGGCAATGTTTTCATCCTGGATTACAAGGGCAACGTGCTGATGCATCCAGAACAGGAACTTGTCGGAAAGAATTTTTCAAAGGATATCGGAGCGGGGGGTGATGACGTTCTTGCCTGGATCCTTAATGGAGCTGCTCTCAATGCTGGAAGATTCATAAGCTATGACAGCCCTGATCCGATGAACCCTGTTCCCTTGCAGACATGGGTGTATGGACAGGCCTATCCACAGTTCGGATGGATAATATGTTCAAAGATCCGCGAGGATGATGTCAGAAATGCTTTCGGAGAGAATACCGGAAGGCTGAAGATAGATCTGACGCTCGAAATACTATTCATACTCATGCTGGCGCTGCTTGTCACTGGCACGGCAGTATTCATTTCAGTAGCAGTGTCTTCCGTCATGAAAAAGGAGATTGGCTTCCTCGTCAATTATTTCAAGGAGTGTTTTAAGAAGGACATAGTGCTCGCGGATAAGGATTTCAAATATGATGAGTTCAGGTTCATAGGCTTCTCCGCAGCTGCCATGGTTGCACAGATCAAAGAGCTGATAAAAAGGGTCAAGGAGCTCGCAATAAAGGCCGAGATGAGCAGCCAGATCAAGTCCGCCTACCTCAACAGCATGAGCCACCAGTTCAGGAATCCCGCAAACGGAGTTGTCGGCATGACCCAGCTCCTCCTGGACACGAAGCTGACGGACGAGCAGAGGAATTATGTGAAGGCGATCGAGATATCGGGCAATTCCCTTGTTGAACTCATCGGCGACATTGATGATTTCGCGAACATTGAATCCGGAGGAGTCGCAATAGAGAAGGTTCCGTTTGATCTCCGCGGGACGTCTGAAGAGGTCGTACTGATGGTGAACAAGCAGGCGTCTGATAAAAACCTCAGGATAGAGCTGGAAATATCCAATGATGTTCCGAAGTACCTGGTCGGAGATCCCGAGAGGATCAAGCAGATACTGACCGTCCTGGTGAAGAACGCAATCGTGTTCACCGAGAAGGGCGGAGTGAAGATAAGCGTTTTGTCAACGCCCCCGGATGCCAGGCCCGCCCAGCTGGTCTTCAAGGTTTCAGACACTGGCCTGGGAATTTCCGCCGTGAAGCTTCCTGAAATATTTGATTTCACAAATGAGGAGTATTCCAAGTCCAAGAAGTTTGCATCTGTCAGCCTCGGGCTTTCGGTATGCAGGCATCTTACCGAAGCGATGTCCGGAAAAATATCAGTTGAGAGCGAAAAGGACAAGGGAACCGTCTTCACAATCTGCCTGCCAATGGAAATTGCCGAGTCGGGAAAGGCCATGGAGGAAATCAAGAAAAAGGCCGAGTCGTCTGATACAAGAGGACTTGCCGGACTCAAGGTGCTCGTGGCAGAGGATGACCCTGTCAACAGGAATGTCGCCCTCAAGCTGATGTCCAAGCTGGGCGTCTCCGTAGATACTGCGGTAAACGGAGAAGAAGCTTTCAAGAAGTTCTCCACTGGTGCGTACAGCGTGATCTTCATGGACTGTGAAATGCCCGTCATGGACGGTTTTGCCGCAACGAGGAACATGCGCAGCAAGGAGGCAGAGGAGAAGAAGGCGCGTACTCCCATAATTGCAATGACGGCCTATGCGATGCGCGGCGACAAGGAGATGTGCTTCGAAGCCGGAATGGACGACCATATAGCAAAGCCTGTCACAAGGGAGTTGCTTGTGAAACTGCTCAACAAGTATGTCAAGAACTGATTCCCATTCCCGTATGCGGTATGACAGGGGGCCAGAATGATAAGATTCGGCCTATGCTGTCTTTTCGTCAATGAACCCGTCAAATTCAGGACGACAACAGCTGCGTCCCTGAAGGCTTTGCCTGTCCGGAAGAGGCTTGAGAAACTCAGCTCAATCTGCCTCGCGAATGCTGTAAATGTCAAAGCTTCTCTTCTTGTGCTTGAAAGGCTGAAGATAAAATCATTCAGGATGTCGTCCGGACTGTTCCCGGTTTTTACTCATCCTGACGTCGGATATGCGATAAACGAGCTTCCTGATGCGGTCAGGATCCGGGATGTTCTCCGTGATGCCGGACGTTTCGCCTCGAAGAATGACATCAGGCTCAGCTTCCACCCGGATCAGTTTGTCGTTCTTTCGTCACCAAGGGAGGAAGTCGTTGCGAATTCCGCAAGGGAGCTTTGCTACCATGGGGTGCTTGCGGAGCTGACGGGTGCGGAACTGATAAACATCCATCTCGGTGGAAGATACGGCTGTAAGAAGGATGCAATTGAAAGGTTCAGGAACAATTTCGGGAAGCTGCCGGAAAGCGTGAGAAAAAAACTGTCCCTTGAGAATGATGACGTCTCGTACACTCCTTCAGACCTGCATGGATTGTGCCTGGAGCTTTCGCTGCCGATGGTCTATGACGTACATCACCACAGGTGCAATCCCGACGGGCTTTCCATCAAGGAGGCGACAGAACTGTGCCTGGGTACATGGAAACGTTTGGACAGGGAGCCGTATTTCCATATTTCATCACCGAAAGAAGGATGGTCCGGCAGAAATAAAAAATCCCATGCAGACTACATAGATCCTGAAGATTTCCCCGGATACTGGCGGAAATTAAAAGGAAATTTCACGCTGGACGTCGAAGCGAAAGCCAAGGAACTGGCTGTTGAAAAGCTGATGGCGCATCTTGGCAAAGGGTGAACTGCAAAAGTAGGGACGGGCTTTAGCCCTGACTACTATACGCATATTCCAGTACTGTCCACGTCATGTTCTCCGGTTCTTCTGTCTTTGCATCTTTACGTCAGGCGCTTCGGCCTGACTTTGGACTGCGGTGATTATTCACCGCTTTGTTTTTACAGCTATTCGTCATGCCGTAGCATCATAACAAAAGCGAAAGCTGTTATCTTCTCCACGGTTCCAGTGGAATCCAAAGCGCAGAATGATCTGCGCACTTCAAAGATTCGTCCTCCGTCTGGAGGACTCATCATAAAGAATTCTAAACAGAGCAAAAAAATGCGTATAGTAGACAGGCTTTTAGGCTGTACCATTCTTAGAGATGAAAATGGTACACCCTGAAGGGCGTACCTACTTCAATCCGCTGCAATTACTCCAGCAGCGCTGCGTCTTCACCGCCCGCATTCGAACTTCCCTCCTTCTCGTCCTCCGCCGGTTCGTCATAAATGTTCAAAGTGATCTTCTTGAACGCGTTCAGCAGGAAATCGGCATTGCCGAAGTTTTCGCTTTTACCGCTGATCTTTCCATCGGATATCTTCTGCACCTCGACGGTGATTGATTCGTCGGACGCGAAGAATGCCTTTATGTCATCGGTGTTTCTTTTTGCGACCTGGGCGCCTTCCCTTGAGAACCGTATGCTTCTCGCCCTTTCAATCGGGACGTTCAGAGAGGCAAATTCGGTCTCAAACGTGATCTGCCCGTTTTCAATCGTCTTCAGCTTGCCGGTTACCTTGTCCTCGTTGCTGAAGACAATGTTGTCCTTGACGTTCTCCTCCGTGTCAGCCGCGGCGTTCGGAATCCTTCCATCCCACCTGGATATGAGGATGTTCCTGATTTTCAGCGATCCATAACCTCCCGAATTGTAGAATGATATCATTCCGCCCTTTCCACAGAACTCGCCCCGGTTGTCTGTGATCTGCTGGACTATCCCCCCGTTGACCATGATCGTGAATGTCTTCTGTTTCTTGTTGACGAGAAGCGTGAAGTGCGCAACGTTCTTTTCCATCATCCTCCGGCATTCACCCTGTCCGAGCGAGTCGCTTCCTTCGTTCCGGGAATATCTCTGCAGGTATATGTAGTTGGAAGATATGTTCAGGATATATGAATTCCCCTGGTGCCTGGCAATCTGGTCGCTGTAGAGGAAGATGTTAACGTTTGAGTTCTGGGCGAAGAGCAGATCAAATTCGATCTTGGCCATTTCAGGGAGCTTCATGTCCCTTCCGGCGGTGCAGTTCCCGGGTATGCTCAGTGTCTTGTTGCTGACTTCTATCTTCTTGTTGTCTCCTCCGCCCCGCTGGTTGTCGACCGTCCATTCCTTTATGTCAGTCGGCCCCTCGTAGATTGCCGAACTTGTAGTGGCCGGCAGGATCTCCTTCAGCATTTTCCTGGATATCCTTATGTCTCCGGCATACCAGGTCTTGACTACTAGATAGTCCTTGTCGAGTTTCACTATTCCTCCCTTGAAGACATCGCCGTTTGTAAGCCTGACGGTCGAAGTCCCCGCAGGGACCGGGAGCTGTTTCCCTGAGAACGTTATCTCCTTGAGATTGGCGACTTTGAATTCGATCGGCTTGTCGGTGTCGGGGTGGGTCCAGGTGAGAGCCTTGCCGGGGATGAATGAAACAAGCTTGCCGCTTAAGAAATCACGTCCGGAAAAACGGAGGGTGTCATATTTGCCGCCGTCGACGGAAATCCCTACGCCGGAAGTTTCAGCGGCGGCTGGCTTCTTATCGCCGCCCTGGTTTGGCTGTGGTGCCGGCAAGGCGAGTTCGGCATGCAGTTCCGGAAGGATGGCGGATGCCATCAATGCGGCTAGAGCCAGTTTCCTGATTGATGATTTATTCATGTTCGAATATCCTTTCATTATTTTAATTTCCTTTGTTTCAGTCTTCGTCGTATATGTTGAATGATATCTTGGAGAAAGCGTCCATGTCGAGAGTCACCTCTCCGAAGTTCTCGCTCCTTCCTTTTATCTTCCCGCCTGAAATATCCGAGATGTTGACCGTAATGCAGTCGTCTCCGTCGAAGTAAGCCTTGACATCATTGATCTCCCTCCTGGCCTGCCGTCTTTTCTCGCCGGATGTGAGAATTGACGAGATCCTCTCGAGCGGAACGGCCAGCTGTGCGAATTCAGTGTCGAACTGTATAGAGCCGTTGTTTATCGACCTGAGCCTTCCGGTGGTCTTGTCCTTGTTTGAAAACAGGATAGTGTCCTTGTCAAGCTGTTCATCAGAGGAGCCCGTCGAGGGGAGCTTGCCATCCCAGGCTCCAATTTTGATATTGCTTATTTGTATCGGTGCGTTTTCAGAGTTGTCGACCATCACAAAGCATAATCCGCCGCCTTTTGGAAAATCACTGTCCTGGTCAATGTACTTCAGTGCCGGCGAGTTGTTGAGGAATACATTTATAGTCCCGGCCTTCCTGCTGGCATAGATATCCACCTTGATCTTGGGCGACGAGGCCAGCAGGTTCCTTATCCTGGCCTCGGCTGAATCGCCTCCGGACTGCCATTCACCGTTCCTGCACCTGCCTGCGCTTATGGAATGCCTGGAGATGGAGACGCCATATGCCTTCATCCTGTAGATCTCGGAATCAAGCGAGTTGCCATCCTTGTTTGTGATCGGCGCGTCTGTGAAGAATATGACGCCGGAGCCGTCATTGTTAAGGGTGGTTGTATATTCCATCTTGACCATTTCCGGAATCTTGATATCCTTCTTGTCGGCATATGCCTCGTAGCCGGACATGGCAAGGCATCCATCCTTGAACTCAACCTTGCCTGGCATGTCTGATTCCATCGCGTTTTCCGGATCCATTTTCTGCACATGCCATTCATTAAGGCTGTTGGGACCCTTGAATACGGGCTGCGAGGAACCTGTATTTATTATTTCCTTCAGCATCCGCCTGTCAATTTTCAGATCGCCGGCAAACCATGTCTTCAACATGACATATGCAGTATCCATGGAAATTATGGAGCCGCTCAGCACGTCACCATTTGTCAGGACGAGGGCAAACGGAGGACTGTCCTTGGAAATTTTCGGGTCAATGCCCGACGAGTCGATCTGCCGGAGGTTTTTCAGCAGGAAGCTGAACGGTGTCTTTGAATCCGGATGTTGCCAGAGGACTTTTCCGTCAACGGGAGACACTGAGAGCAGGCCGCCATGAAGCATGTCGTTGTTCTTCAGAATGATGACGGAAGATTTGTCCGCAGGCTTCGCCTCATCCCCGCAGATTGCGGAAAATCCTGAAACAAACAGGAACAAGAACAAAATCCCTTTGATGCGCTCCTGCATCTTTTCACCTTTCATATATGGGGAGATATCTGAAGTTGAGGGCCATCGAGAGGAGGGCGGCCGCCGTAGTAAAGGCTGGTCCCTGCTGCCCGCCCCATGCGCCGTTGTCAGACTGTGTCGCCTTGAGTGTCTTTATGTTAACCTCGTTCCATTGCTCCCACACTTCAGTGCCGGTATGGAAAAAAGCCTGTGATGCATAATATAGTCCGTAATGGTAGTAATGCCCTCCGGATTCATTTGCATTTCTCGTCTGGAGGTATCCGAGCGCCCCCTTGAAACTGTTTGAGTCTTTTTTCTTTGCCAGCGCGAAAACCAGCGCCCCTATTGCCGTCCTCGGATAATTGGAGGAGTCCTTCTGCGTATATCCGTATCCACCGTCGCCGCATGCGCAGGACTCATAGAATTTCAGGGCTCTCTGGATTGCTTCGTCCGGAACGGGAATGCCGGCGTTGGCCGCTGCGAAAAGCGCAACGCAGTTCGCGCCGCTCACTGTTGTATCGGCATCATTGCTCTCAGGCCCGTACCTCCAGGCGCCGCGCGGATTCCTCTTCTGGGCGCTCAATATCAGGTCAACAGCCTTCTTGAGGGCCGGACCTATCTTGTCGTCATTCACAACGCCGTATGCTTCCGCAAGTGCGAGAGTCGCAAATCCATGGCTGTACATCGAGTTCCCTATATAACCGTTCTTTTGGTTGGTCGACTTGAGAATCCTGGCGACCCCACGCTTTATATTGGCGCTGTACGGACCATTGTTCGGATCGTCGCCATGTGCAAGCATTGCAACTATGCAAAGCCCGATGACCGCCGGATCGTTTCCGTATTGTCCTTGGAAATCCCCGTCCTGGTTCTGTGTCTTCTGGAGGTAGGAAAGCCCCTTGGCATACATGCTCTCAAGCTCTGGAGGTATTGCCTCGGGATTCCCTATGAAAAGCTTCTGTCCGTAGACGCACGGAAGAAATAATAAGCCGATGAATGATGTCATCAAGATAAATCTCATTTTGTTTTTCATCGTGTGACTGCCTATCTGTTGTTGTTCCTGTCGACACTGTTCACGCGGCGGAAGTAGGATTCGATCGCGTCCTTGTATTCCTCGGGCAGGGCCTTTGCATTCTTGCCTGCCGTCCTGTCGGATTTCTTTTCCGACATTTGACCCTTGAAGTCAGGGCCTCCTGTTTTCGTGTTGGCGGCATTGCTGCTGATCGAACCCTTGAATCCGCCCGGCTTTGTACCCTGTCCCTGCATCATCATCTGCATGAGGGACATCATCCCGGCACCGCCCTCTCCAGACATCTCCGAAGCTTCCTGGAATGACGATGTGAGCAGTTCTATGACTTCCGTCTCCGCCGCTATGGTCTCCTGGTCGGTCTGTGGTTTGAACAGGAACGCCCCGGCATCCGTCATCGCCTTCTGGGCAGCCGCCATCATGGCTGCAAGTTTCTGGAATTCCGCTGCCTTTTCCTTCAGGTCGCCAAGTTCCTTGCGCATTCCCATCTGCTTTTCCGAAAGACCGGTGGCCTTCTCACCGTAGTCGGGCAGGACTGCCTTGTTCTCATCAAGAGTCCTTGTCTGTTCGCGAAGCTCCTGTTCCTGCTGTATCAGCCTGAGCAGACCTACCATGATTTCAGGATCGATCGGTTTCATTTCGCCTTCACCTTCGCCGGAAGACGATTTTTCATTGCCTTTCTGTCCAAGATCCTTGGCCCATTTTTCGAGTTTCTTCGCTATCTCCTGCGTGTTGGATATGCCTTTCGCCGTCTGGTTCCTGGCTATTGTGCCTACAGTCTCCTCAAGTTTGTTCTGGATCTTTTCTTTTTCCATTTCTTCCGATACGTCCTGGTACTTCTTTATCCGTGTCCGGGAGAAGAACCCGAGTATGTTGTCCTGTATATTCTTCACGGCCTTCTTTATCCGTTCCTGCTTAATCTTCTGTTCAGTGATATCGTTCTTGATTTTCTCAGGAAGCAAGTTCTGTTCCATACCGACCGAGGTCTTCATTATATCTCCAAGCTTTGAGGCGATGTTCCTCTCGTTCTCGGCCTCCTTGTTGAGCCTGGTCACGAAATTCTCCATTGTGAGGTTGTTCAGCGAATCATCCATCTTCTTCATGAGCTCCTTCAGCTTCTCAAGCAGCTCCTGCTGTTCCTTCACAGCCTTCTCCATCTCTTCCCTGCGTTTGTCCTCGTTCAATGCATTGTCCAGCTTCTTTTCCACATTCTTCATATCCTTCTGGGATAATTCCTTTGCGGTCGAGAGCATCTTGGACCATTCCTTTATGGATTTTGCGGGGAACTCCTTGTTGCGGAGCGCCTCCTCGAGGAGCTTCATTCCCTTCTCGGAAAGTTTTTCGAGGTCTTCCGAATTTGCCTTCTCCCCTTCTTTCTGTTCTGAAATCTTCTCGCCGGTCTCATCCTTCTTCATTTCATTTTCAGGCAGCTTGCTGATGTTCTTGTTCTTCTCGAGGTTTTCCTCTTCGCGCCAGATGAGGTCTTCGAATTTTCCCATTATGGAATCCAGCTCCTCCTCCAGCAGCTTCGCATGCTCCTGAAGGCTGAGGACATAAATCTTGTACTGACGCGAAAGCACTTCCTTCCTGTCAGGGAAATAATCCGTCGCGGTCGAGCAGATGGTGACAAGCGACTGTTCCGGTATCCTCATGAGACGCGGACAGAACATGAATTCAGCGTCGACCTTCGTTTTTTCCGGACCACCTTTCGCGAGCTTCATCGTTCCGGTCGCATATATCTTCATTTCGTTCCTGGGGTCGGCGGAAGAATACGACGCGCCGATTTCAGATACTCCATAGTCGTCCTCGGCGGAGGCCTGGATTATCAGAGTCTCATCGGCAAGCATGGCGGAATAGAGCGGGAGCTTCGGACATTCCGTAAATGGCTCCTGATCCTTTTCCGGCAGGACTGAGTACTCGAAATCATGGAGCGGTTTAAGATCATTCGTGTCTTTCCAGATAATATGGTTCTTTTCCGAAAAGGCGACATTGAAGACATCGGTGGAGAAGGTGGCGCCTTTGACTTTCAGACTTGCAGTCTTTCCGGAGGAATCAGCAAGCTCTGCGGATTTCAGTTCCCTGTCGGCCTTTCCTTCAAAGCTGTATCTGCTGCCCTCGAGAACGTTGAATGTCTTTCCAGAGACCTTGGTCTTCAAAGGAGCCCTCCCTGTATATTCCGGAAGCTTCACATCAGCCTCGAGACTTAACAGCACTGGACGGTGGACAGGATTGATTCTCACGTTCCTGCTGAAATCGCCGGACCACACTTTCAAATTGACAGGTTTTGTCTGTCCTGAGATTTTAAGCACCGTAACGTCCTGCCCCAGTGCGGCAAGCCTCGCAGGCTCCTGTCCGCATCTGTATTTGATGGACAGCGGTTTTATCGATGATGCCTTGTCGAGGGAGCATCTGATCTCGAATTCTTCGCCATGCGGAACCGTCATCTGTTTCGGGATGCCGTTGATCTTGACGAATGTGAACCTTTCAACTGACGAAAAAGGATTGAGCCATCTCGAAAGAGCATTGCTGAATGCGGGTTTTGTGAAGATGACGATGCAGGTTATGAGCACGGCCATAGCAAGCGACCACGCCATGAACCGCCTGAGTGCGCGCCTGTTTATCGCCTCACAGAAATCCATCGACCTGGATCTTTCTGCGATGTTCGCAATCGCCGCCGAGCACAGTTCCTTTGAAACATTCTCGGAAAGCTCATTATTCTCCGAGAGTTCAACTACGCCAAGCAGACTGTCCCCAAGTCTCTTATGGTGTTTTTGGACGAGTATGGAAAGCGTCTTGAAGTCACGGCGTTTCATGAACACATGGTAGATGGTGTAGAAGACAAGATATATGACAGGAACAATACCGCAGAGGAACAGAATGAACCGGAGTATTACGGGCGTGTCCCAGGCCCTGTCGGATATGTACAGGAACGTGAAAGCCGCCGCCATGATGCAGAAAGCAATGGCGACCGCAGTCGCGCTTTCGATCGCGCGCAGCTTCCTCTGAAATCCCCTCAGCTGGGAACTCAGCGATTCCGGCAATGTTAAGTTTTCCATGATTATACCTGCAACTTCATCCGGTCTTGGCTTTTTTGTAATTCACTCCCGGCAGATTTCGAAAATGATCGTCTTGCGTCCACAGGATTGCCCCGTGTGCACGTGCAGTCGCGTAGATCAGACTGTCCGCCATGGGCAGCTTGTGTTTAAGACTGATCAGCGCCGCGCTGAGCGCCACGTCTTCGGTAATGTCCGCAATGAGTCCTTGCTTCATCTGTGCCACGGCTTGAAGGGCACGCGCCTCATCGGCTACGGCATTGACTTTCTTGAACACCTCGTATAGGCAGATTACCGGAACAAGCAATGCATCCGTTTCCTCGATGGGGCTTGAAAAATAACCGGAATTGGCTTCATCAAAGAAATATTCGAGCCACCCCGATGTGTCAACAAGGTTCATATGCGATCCTCCTTTTCGCGGACGAATTTCGAGTCCAGTCCACGCAGGAACCCCAGCACTTTACGCATTGGACGGATCCGGACAAGTTCAATCCTGTCGTCAAAACTCAATATCTGGAGTTTCTCTCCTGGCATGATATGGGCGCGTTCCCTCACCGCCTTTGGAATGACGACCTGGAATTTCGGGGAAACAGTTACAGCATTCATATCGATCTCCTTTTTGTCATACGATAATCCTATCGATTCGACTTTTCAAATCCGGGATCAATTCTGTTTTATCTTCCTTTGTTTCTGGACTGGTGGGAGATAGTTCTCGCCTGTGATAACACTCTTGCCGGTTTTAGATTCCAATTCAAGCCTGGCATTTTTAGCAATTTTACCACCTCTTTTTCCGGCTTCGGCATTCTCGGGCATACCCGTGGCATCGACACTCTCAGCTATCTGTCGTGTTGAAAGTTCTGCAAGTGCCGTGAAAATCAACTCCGCTTCGGTCATGTGATCGCGCAGATTCTGAGCTTTAAGTTTCTTGATATCCTTATGCTTTTTGACAGAAACACCGCTCCATTCCTGATGGATGATGTTGGTGAGAACAGCATATTCGTCTTCTTTAGTTATTTCGTGGTCTTTCCAGTAGTCAGTGAGTTTATTACGGGTTTCCTGCCCCATCATCCGCTGCTGGATCCACTTTTCGCTTCTACCGTGCTGCTGCCAGTATTCACGGGCACGGTCGAGTGAACGTGCTGGGTCGCTCATGTCCTGTAATCGTTCGTATCCTACCTTTGCCAGCCATCGCTTGAATGGTTCGGCTTTCGGTGAGGGGATAGACTGGATAATCCTTAAAAGCCCTTCTGCATTGGCAGTATCGGTTTCCCGCATTTTTCCGTCAGATGCTTTCATTTTCAACTGTCGACAAATTGTCGACAGTTCAAGGCCATCCTCGTTTTTAACCCGCATTTTCATTCTAAACCAGTAATCACGGGGGTTGATGCTGTCTGTTAAAGCCGCGACAACATCAATAACCGAAAAATACCATGTCTCTGTATTTTCATCATAATGACGACGGATTTTATGGTTTTCAAAAACTGCTAATGCGGTTTCATTCATTGTGTTTTATCTCCTTTCCCTTGGTCTTTAGAATTTCAATAGGTGACAATTTGTCACCGACTCGCTTCCCGTGCTCCCAATACATAACATGTAAATTGCTTTATCAAATTATCTCTAGTCAATAGCGGGGATGTGACCCCGGCTTCCCCAAGTTAAGCACTTCGGCCATCATGAATACACAAGCTGAAGCTTGGACTCCAACCTCAGCATACCGACAAATGTTGGAGTTCACAACTTTAGTTGTGTCTAATTCTAAACTAGCTCCATATTATTATAAAATTCTTTATTGTATTCAGTTACAAGTTTCTATTCATCAAATCAACCCCGTCAGCTTCCTTCCTGTCCAATATGACGAAATAAGCACCAGTATTATTAGGCCCCACCACCATTGGCACCATAACAAGTAGCGTTTTTCGATGTCGACATATTTGGGCAGCGCCATGATTTTCGTGATCAGCTTGCCGATTTCGTCTGGCGTGATGAGTTCCCCGTCGGTTATCTGCGAGACTTCCTTCAGGATGTTCCAGTTTGCCGGCTCACCTGTCTTCTCGCGGCTTTCACGGGTGACGGTTATGTCAGTCTTCATGGAAATCGACTGTTTCTCGCATTCGGTGTTCAACGTGTAGGAGCCGCTTTTTTCAGGCACGAATTCACCTTTGTATGATCCCCATCCGCCTTTGTCGGGGAACATCTTCAGGCGCTGCACGGATTTCCCGGCCTTGTCCTTGACGTTGACGATTATCTCCGCGTCTTCGATCGGCATGCCAGTCCTGTCGTGAAGAGTCGCGTTTAGGAATACGGTCTGCGACGCCTTCGGATTTTCCGGTGTGTAGAAAAGCCTTATGCCTTCGTCATGCGCAAGATGACGCTTGTGGGCCATCCACCTGACAACCTGTCCCCAGAACCTGTAGTGATATTTGTCTTCGACACCTTTTCTCCAGCGCCAGGCGCTGTCGGTTCCCATGAACAGCACATTGCCGCTGCCATATTCCTTTATGACAAGAAGCGGCATCCTCCCACCGCCTGATTTCAAGCCCGAGTGAACTGCCAGTATGTTCGAACCTGCTTTCGCCGAAAGGACTGCCGTGTTCCAGTAGAAACCCGGAAGCTCGCGCCAGAGGTACGAGTTCTGTGACGGGTTGTCAGCCAGCATCGTCAGGAAATGATCCTTGCCGGTCGATGTGAGGACGAGCTTTGATTCAACTGGCGATGCTAATCCGGCAGGTTTGCTCCTGTCGAGTTCTACTGGCAGCAAATCGCCAAGCGGGCTGTCGACCAAGGACATTTCCTTTCCCTTGATACCCGGCAGGAATACGAGTCCGCTGCCCTGGAGTTTCACAAGCCCCATTATATTCTCAGCATTCTCCTTGCTTAGCTGCCCTTCAGCTATGCCGACATCACCGAGGAAGATCACGTCGTATTTCGACAGTTCGTTCTTTGCCGGGAACTTGTCGATATAGTTCTTGCCACCGCCCATTCCAATGTCGGGAAGGAAGAGGAGTGTGCTCAGTTCCATCCCGGGATCTCTGCTTATTGCATTCCTCAGATAGCGGTATTCCCATCTCGGGAGGCTTTCAACGATCAGCACCTTGAGGCTTTCCTTGCGGGCGGCGATCTCAAATGATTTTGAATTGTTGGTCTTGTTTATCTCCTCCTTCTCTTCAGGCACTTCAATGGTCAGGTTGAACTTGCCTTCCTTCAGAGGCTGCCAGATTATCGAGTCGCTGTACGTTGATTCGGCCGGCAGGGTTATCTCCTTCTCCGACTCCATGCCAATGCCGGAACTCAGTTTCACCTTGGTCTTCACATCATGGGACATATGGTTTTCAACCTGGAACGGGATTGATATCTTTTCGTTCATGAGACAGTATGAAGGAGCCTTGATATTCTTCATCTCGATATCGGGCAGATATGTCTTTCCGCCGAATACCACTGAATATATTAGAGCCTGGCGCGAATGCAGCTTTACCGCCGCGCCGACAGGAGATGCGCCTTTGTTCCAGCTGCCATCGGTCATCAGAATGACTGCCCGCAGATTCTTCGCGGACGACATGGATTTGTTCAACGCCTCGTCAATGTCAGTTCCTTCTATTACATCAGCGCCTTCCGAAGGCTTGGAAGGATCAGGGACCGGGCTGAACCCCTGTACTGAGACTTTGAATTTCTTCTCAAGAGGCGCCTGGAATTTCGAGTCGAGGAGCTTCTGAAGGCATGTCTTCCGGGATTCTGGTTCCGATATGTTTTCCTTGACAATATCAACTGTCTCCATGCTTGCGGACTGGTCATGTAGTATTGCAATCTCGGGTTCGGTCTTTTGGCGTATCTTCGTTACTATCTCCGGGCGCAGCAGCGTGAAGAATATGAGGATGATGATTACGAACCTCAGAACTTCAAGAAGAAGGATGGGCAGCCTGCGGTTCATAGCCTTCCACTGCCGGTGGCTGAAATAAGCCGATGCCATCAGCGCCAGGACGCCGATGATTATCACCGTAAGGCTGTATGAAAGACTCAAGTGCATGTTTTATTTGTTTCCAATAAGTCTTTATCCCGAAGGGATAGAGGAATGAAGCCTGTGGTTTCAACCACAGGTAAATCATAGATAATCCATCCGTCTTGAAGAGACGGAGGTATTCCCGGATCCGATTTGTCCTTTTTCTTACTCAGTCCCTTCAGGACGGAATCACCTCGATTATAATACCTATGGTTGAAACCATAGGCTTCATCACTGGACGCTTTCAGCGTCAAATTTGGTTCGATACTAGGATTTCGATATTTCATATGACCGCCTTCTTGTTTTTGGATCTTGGCAGGGGCGGCATGCATAGGAACGCTTCTGCGACAAGGAACAGGAGCATCAGTATCAGGAACGCCTTCCATATCTCCGTTGAAATACTGGAGTCGTTTCCACTCTTTTCGTGGAGCGTTGAAAATGAAATTCCCTTGAGGATGTCGTCGAGTTCAGCTGTCCCTATGTATTCCTGGACGTCCTCGGAGGAGGGCCTGTTGAACACAAGAATCCTGTCTCCGCACTTGTAGACTCCTGAATTTATCCTGGGGTTCTTCTGCTCAGTCGCGTCAAGATCCCTTATTTCCATGTTCCCCGTCTCCAGTCCGGAATTTCCACAGTCGGAGAATACTGTCTTTGAAAGCCGGGCTCCGCCATCGCTGAGCATCCTCTGGAGCATTGGCACAAGCACCTGTCCATCGCCAAGATTCGACCAGTCGGAAGCAGGGAGCGTGGTGCAGAAATAAGCTGCTCCTCCCATGATCTTCATCCTTGCAAGCAGTATTTTGCCGTCGCCAAAGGTTGCAATCGGATTAAGTCCCGATCCGGAGAGCTGTCTTGTCTTTGAAATCCTCAGCTCTGAAAGAGGCAGGTTCTCCCCTGATGCAGTGTCCTCAAACGGGCCTGAGCGTTTTTCCCAGTCCTTCACCGACAGCTGGCCGCCTTCCTTGCGGACTTCGCATTTTTCCCAGGTGATGGAGGAGAACAGTTTTGCCGGATCGTCGTTTTCCGGCGGGAAGAAGATCACGGCTCCTCCTTCCGCAATGAACTGCCTGAGGATCTTCTGTGTTTCCTCTGAAGGGAACGAGGCCATCCAGATTATCAGAGATGTGTCCTTGAAGTCAATCAAATCCGCAGACACTGGCTGCTGGTATTTTACGTTGGACTGTTTTTTCTCATCAGGGCACGAGGCTATGGAAAGTATCTCGGAAGAAATATTTTTGTCCTGGATGACGATGACGGTTTTCCTCTCGTTCTGGACTGGAAAGGAGAAATAAGCCCTGTTGTCGCACGGATTGCAGTCGGCGGGGATTTCTATGTAGCCGCTGTTGTCAGAGGAGTTTGCTCCGCTGGATATTTTCTGTCTCAGCTTGTTTGACGCCGCGCCAAGCTTGATGTTGATCTGCTTTTTGTTCTCGCCTTTTACAATTGTCACCGGAATTACTGCTTCACTGGAGCCGGTCCTGTTGATTTCAAATATCATTTCAGCGGACTGCGGGTCGTTCAGTCTCGGGGGATTTATTTTTACAAGCCTCACGGACAAGTTCTCGTCGGACTTAGAATCCAGGGCGAGTATTCTCAGCTTCACCGGCTGGGACATTGATTTGATCTTCGATTCGACTTCACGCCACTTGGAGTTTTCAGGCTGCCAGTCGCCAAGCTGCATGTCGGAGGCGATCCATATCTCCGTGACGCCGGTCTTGTTTGCAATGATATGATTGACGGCATCATCTACAAGGGCGGGGATGTCGGCGGCGGACTGAGTCTGGGCGGTGTCTGCAAGATTCGCCAGCATGTCGGGCGATGCGATGTCGCTGGGCCTGCGGTTGACATTCTCTATGAGGACGAAGCGGGTCCCCGTGAATCCCTTGGCGGCATCTACCAGGATTTTCCTGGCTTGCTTGAGACGTGATATCCTGTTGGAGTATTCTGAGCCCATGCTTGCGGAACGGTCGAGTATGATGATGACGGTCTCAGGCGGTCCGGAAAAAGTCCATCCGAGCCAGCCTCCGGCGAGAGGCCTTGCAAGTGCGAATATCAGGACAAGTACGGCAAGCACGCGGAACATGAGGATCAGGAACTGGCGCAGCCTCGCCATGCTGGTGGAACTGCGGTTCGCCTTGATGAGGAACATGATAGCCGCCCAGTGGACGGAACGGTACCTTATCCGGTTCATCAGGTGTATGATGATGGGGATGAGGCAGAGAGGCAGGCCCCATAAAAGCAAAGGTTGTAAAAACGTCATAGACAGTTCCCGGAAATCTTTAAGTTTTTTTAAACCTACCATGCCAATGCTAAAAATCATGCTTTTTTATGCAGAAATGTTGTGAAGAATTTCTACAATCGAGCGATTGTAGAAATTATCTTAAACGCATTGCATTTAGAAGGTCATGACAAAATAATACCATTGATTGAAATCCCTTCTTGATTTCCTCATGTCTGAAAGTATTTTCAGGCTCCTTTTATAAAGGGGGAAACCTTTAAATTAGGGAATCTAATGATGAGAAAACTCTTATTCGCCTTCGTGTTAGTCCTGGCATCTGCATGTGTCAATGCACAGGATGCTGAAAAACCAAAACAGGACTCCAAACCCGTACTTCCACTTGAAAAGCAGCTTGTCGAGACGAACAATCAGATTGTCCTCAAGACCTTCAAGTATGACGAGCAGCTGCACAGGGAGTTGTTCTTGAAGGCGCTCGATATCTGGGCTTTCGGCACCCAGGACAAGAATATCGACATTCCTACCGCCACCGAGGTTGCAACTGAAGGGATGCTGAACCTCTATCCCGGAGTAGCGGAGAAGCTTGCTGAAATAGTTCAGAATGAAAAAGTAGACATGGAGAAAAGAGGAGACGCCCTCCATTATCTGGCGCTTTCCGGTGATAAAAGGTTTTTCGCGATTTACAAGAAGATGCTGGCGACAAATAATGATGCCTTCAAATACGAATCGCTTGGCGGCCTCGCCATCCTCGGCGACAAGGAGTCCGTGGGGATAATCTCGAATTCCGCTCTTGCTGAGAAGGACGGAAAGATACAGAACGAGGCAATGACCCTGATACAGCTTTCAAAACCTCTCAATGAAGCCCTCGACAGGAAACTTCCGGCCGCCCAGCGCAAGAAGGCGATCAAGAAACTGCGTGAAAGCGGAACCGCCACAGGGAAATGCGTCATCGAGAAAATCACCTTCACCGAACCCGACCTGCTGAAGTAGGTACGTGCTTTAGCATGTACCATCTCCTTATCCTGTTGGATTTGCTGCTGAAATAGCAAAAATTTATTTCCGCTGCCGCGACAGCAGGAATTCGGTCAGAACCTGGTCATAAGGCCGGGAAAGATTCGTGAACCTGTAGTCCACATGGAATTCACTGCACCCAAGCATCATCCTGTCGAGATAATGGTTGAGCTCCTTGAGGTATTCGTTCTTGATGACGGCCGGTTCCGTGACCACCGAGAACGTGGATTCCATGTCGAGGAACCTGATTGACCTTTCAAAGTCGAAGCTGAGTTCGTCGGGATCCATGAGATGGAAGATCGCCAGGTCGTGCTTCCTGTACTTCATGTGCTGGAAGCAGTCGAGGAGCTCGTCGGTGTCGGTGAAGAAATCCGAGAACACGATGATCATTGCGCGCCTGCGGATCTTTTCCGCCAGATCGTGCAGGACACCGACAAGGTCAGTCTTGCCCGTGGGCGTCGCCGAACCTATTATCTCGAAGATGTTCCTGAGGTGTTTCGGACTTCCGCGCGCCGGAATGTCCTTGGTCACATGTTCGCTGAAGCACTGGAGGCCGACGGCGTCGCCCTGCTGGATGAGAAGCTGTGCGAGAGTCGCAGCCATCTTCTTGGTGTAGTCGAGCTTGCTGCCATGCTTTCCTTTATATCCCATCGATGAACTGCAGTCGACGACAAGATGGCAGCGCAGGTTCGTATCGGCCTCGAATTCCTTGATGTAGAACCTGTCGGTCTTGGCGTAGATTTTCCAGTCGACGTTCTTGATGTCGTCGCCGTGTACGTATTTGCGGTACTGGGCGAATTCGACGCTTGAGCCGCGGTGCGGGCTCTTGTGCATTCCCGTGAAGCTTCCTTCGACAAGCCCCCGGGAATGGACGTTCAGCATCGAAAGCTTCGCCAGCACCTGCGGGTTCAGGAAGTCATGGCTGCTTTCGCCCTTGTATTCATTTATTGATTTGGGATTCACTGGTGAGCCGTTTTATGATGTCCTCGGTTGTCACACCTTCGGTCTCGGCATGGAAGCTCAGGAGTATCCTGTGGGTCAGGACTTCGTTCACGACGCTTTCAATGTCCTCCTGTCTGACAAGATAGCTACCCTGAAGGACGGCCCTGGCCTTTGCTCCTAGAATCAGATACTGGACGGCTCGCGGGCCTGCGCCCCAGGTCACCAGCGGCTTCAGCCAATCAGGGGAATCAGGGGAGTCAGGACGTGTCTTCCTGACAAGGTTGACGACGTATTCATAGATGTGTTCCGGAACGGGGACTCTCCTGACCAAGTCCTGGAAGAAAAGTATTTTTCCACCGTCGATTATCTTTCCCAGTTTTGGTTTCATGACGCCGGTAGTCGTCTTTGCGATCGCCAGCTCCTCGTCCTTCGAAGGATATTTAACCTTGATGAAGAACATGAACCTGTCAAGCTGCGCCTCGGGCAGGGGGTATGTGCCTTCCTGTTCAATGGGATTTTGCGTGGCCAGTACGAAGAAAGGCTCCTCAAGCTTGAATGTCCTGCCGACGACGCTCACTTCATGCTCCTGCATCGCCTGGAGGAGTGCGGCCTGGGTCTTTGGCGGAGTCCTGTTGATTTCATCCGCGAGCACGATGTTCGCGAAGACCGGTCCCTTCGCAAACTCGAAGGCGCGTCTTCCGGGCTGGTCGGTTTCCTGCAGGATGTCGGTTCCGGTAATGTCGGAAGGCATGAGGTCGGGGGTGAACTGGATGCGGCTGAACTTGAGCGTCATCATCTCCGAGAGCGAGTGTACCATAAGCGTCTTTGCGAGACCTGGCACGCCCATAAGGAGGGAATGGCCTCTTGAGAGTATGCAGATCATCATCTTTTCGATGACGTCGTTCTGGCCATGTATCACCTTTGCCATTTCAGACTTGATGTCGGCATATGTATCGCGCAACTGGTTTATCGCGGCGACATCGCTTTCGTTCTGAATATTATCCGCCATGGGTTTCTCCGTAAATTTACGTTTGATATTAGTGAACCTAAAAACAAGGTTTTTAATCTATAGCAATAAATGTATTAATCCAATGCACTTAGGCGATATTTGAGCGGTTTATATTTGTAAAAGACCAGCTTTATGGCAAGTCATCGATCTGCCTCAAACAACATTCGGTTTCCCAATGACTCAAGCATCAAATCCCTCCGGGACTAATCACGCCAAGGACAGTATCCACATACTGGTTTTCGCTTGTAGTAGCGCATGTTTGCGCGTTCTTAACGGAATCTCAAAATACTGAAGAACGCGCAAACATGCGCTACTACGAACGAATTCAGCTCTTCCTGAACTCATTTCTAGGTCCGACAGGCTCCGCAGGCGGGTATTTTTTAGCATGCACCCTTCTTGATTTAAGGCATGGTACAGGCTAAAGCCCGTACCTACTTCGATTCCATCTTGTAATTCCAGGAACTGAGTTCGTAGCTGCCATCAAGCTTTTTCCAGACGACGATCTCGGCAATGCGGTCCCTGTCGTTCACATTAACCTTGACCTTCATCTTGTAGTTCACTCCGGCGACAACCTGCCTGCTGGCTTCCAATATTTCGACCAGCGAGACATTTGCGTCCTTGTCATCCTTCCTGATGAGATCCTGCTTCGCCTTCATTGCGAAGTTCGCAGCGTTCGCGACTTCGACATCGTCAACCTCCGCCTTGGTGTATCCGCCGGCGGCTTCAGCATGAATGTTGAAAGTTGCCGTAGCAAGAAGAAATGACATGAGAATAATATATGCAGCTGTACGTTTCATTTTCTTTCAGCCCTTCTTGTGATTATTGTTTGCTCCTTGTATTTCTCAAGCCTAAAACCGGCGAATTCCAAGGCGTCCTTGCCTCTGGTGAAATCCTTGCACAATCCATTGCAAATACAGGAATTCTTCCAATGTTTTCGACCCGGTTGAAACCTGTGCGGCAAGTCCAAAAAAATGCATTAGATCTATGGGGCCTCCATAGCAAGTTATGGTATATCTGTCGGAGACAGGTTTCGATGATACGGAATACTTGTTGGCTGCATCATATATGGCCCAATAACGTTCGGTTATAGTTTTTGCATTTATCCATTTTGGTGTATTCTTGGCGGCTTCAAAAACCCTGGGGAAACTGTATTCCTCTGACGAGTATTTATATTTCACATCATCTTGTGCAGAAACTTGAAGGGCAAAGAAAACAAGAATAATTGCTGTCAGGATTTTCATGATTGCCTCATATCCAAGAATGGTACAGGCTAAAGCCCGTACCTACTTTAAGACCAGCCTTGCGGCACTTGTCCGCCCATGGCGGATTGACTGCAGACGGAATCAAGATTCGCCCAATCTACGCCACGCCGGTACTCCGATACGAATTATTTCTTCCCGAACTTCTCGAACAGCAGTTTCTCCGTCTCTACTGTGTACGAGCCGTCCTTCGACAGCGTCGCAGCCAGTTCCGGAGAGAGGTCGGATATTTTCTCGATGGGAGTCACCGGGAATTCGCAGTGCGGGAATATGACGGTCTTGCCGGGGAACTTTGCGTCGGCCACGGCTTCAAGGCCTTTCTTGAGATCCTGCATCCCGCCGATGGCGGCGAGGGCTGTCGCCGGATTGAGCTTCTTTTCCTCGACAAGCTTCAAGGTGTGGCGGAGATGCGCTGTCAGGCTGCCGCTCGAACCGATGTAGCGTGCGCCTTCACGTGCAATCTTCCTCACGTTCAGAAGTCCTTCCTTGCCCGCCGGAATTCCAGCGAATATGTTCATGAGGCCATGCTTTTTCAGGAACGGTGCAGACGAGTTTACGACAGGTATCACTGGGACAAGCATCACTATGTCGTCGAAGCCTTCCGATTTTTCTGCGAACTTCGCAACTTCCGCCTCGAACGCGGCGGGAGATGGGAATGATTTGGGATTGAGCGTCTTGAATTCTATTTTTCTTTCCTTGATCTTGTCGGCAAGGAGTTCGCAGACATGCTTGAGCCTCGTGTCGTCCATGTCGGTCATGAGGATCCGCGACGGTCCTTCGGGCGATTCAACTGCAAGCTGTGTGTGCATCTGCCCCATTGCACCTGCGCCGCCGACAAGCCAGCAGGTTCCACCTTTTTTCAGCTTGCTCCTGACATTCTTGCCGTACGCATCGGAGAGGGAATTCGATTTCGTGCCCTGGTAGTACCAGCCGTTGTAATGGATGCCACCGATGTCGAAGGACCACGGTTCGTCAGGATAGTTCCCGACGAAGTTTATGACACCGTTGCGGTTTGCGAGTTTCGCAATCTTCTCTGCGTCCTGCCTGGCGCGGACTTCGCAGATGAAGATATCGTCGAAAGTACCTTTTTCAGGAATTGACTTCAGTATGTCGATCCTGGCGGAAGGGACTTGCTTCCGGAGCACTTCGATGGTCTGGCTGCTGAGGTTCAAACCTGAAATCACCCTTGGCTTGGCGTCGACGAGGAGCTTGCCGGGAACGTAGGATGTGTTGTTGCCGGGTTCGCAGGCTATGAGGATCGAGCCGCCCTTCAAAGGGGCTTTCCTGTTTTCGATCATGTAGCTTGCGATGACGCAGGTCCAGGGTTCGATGAGTGCGGCGATGCCTGCGGGGATGGAATCGGCGAGGGGAAGGAGATAGCAGCCTTCGTCGCCGTTCAACACGCGCTGGTCAATCCTGCTGTATTCAGCCATGCCGCCGTCGATCGCGTATCCGTATGCGAAGCCTTTGCCTTTGATGTAGATGTCAGCCTGGATTATGAAACGCTGTCCAACCTTGAACTTGTCAGAGACTTTGTTGCCGGTCCTGACGATTGTCATCACGGCTTCGTGTCCGGGAATGACTGGCTGAGTGGCGAGGTCGGGGGAGACTACGCGCGGATGGTCCTTGCCTGCGCGGATCAGTTTCACGTCTGAGAAGCAGAGGCCGATGGCGTCGATCTTGACCAGGAGTTCATCGTCGCCGATGGATGGGACATCCACGGTGCAGGGCTGGTTGTTCTTTCCGAGGTTTTCCATTCCGGCTCCGAAGAGCGGCCATGCGAGCATTTTTCCGGGCATCGAATTTTTATCAGGCACGGTATGATTCCTTAATTGAATTATTCCTGTTGAGCATGATTATGCGTAAAAGATAAGAAATCTATGATAAGTCGGAAGAAAATCAAATGGCGTGTGTTGAGTAATTTGATTTCGGATAATATATTAGAGGGTATATCACAGAAAGATAAACTACTGATAAGGTCAAAGTTGGATAATGCAATCAAACCCGCGGATGAGGGCCAGGAGGCGTTCGTCATTTCATATCACGACGTCTTCGAAGCCATACCGTACATAATGATCATAGTCGACTCCGGCTTCAGGGTGTGCGTGCTCAACAGCTCTGCAAAAAGCTTTTTTGGACCGGATTCCGCATGTGAGTGCCAGATCCTATGGAGCTTGGCACCGTTTCTGCTTGACAACAGAACTTCAATCGAGAAATCGATGGCTGATGGAAAGCCGCTGATTCTGAGAAGAATCGAATTAAAGGGTGCGGACAGTAAATTCATCGACATATCTGTATGTCCATGCTCAGGGAGCGGCAATGGTGCGGTAATAATCATCGATGATGTAACAGAGCAGGAAAAGAAGGAGCAATACATAAGGCGTTCGCAGAAGATGGACATAGTCGGCACTCTTGCGGCCGGGCTGTCCCATGATTTCAACAATGTCATCAACGGCATAAAGGCGACTGCGGAATCCATCAAATTCTCGCTGGGCAATCAGAAGCTCACAGTTGAGTCGCTCCGGGGCCAGGTGAAGGACGACCTGGAGATAATCGAGGAATCCGCAAACCGTGGGGCGGACATAGTCGAACAGCTTCTTTCGATATCAAGGAGGAAGGAGCTGTCATTTGCGGAGGTGGATTTGGTTGCGGCGCTAAGGAATGTGATCAGGATATGCGGCAACACGCTGCCGAAGACAATTGAGATGATAGCCGAGATAAGGGTGGAGAAGGCGATGGTCAAGGCTTCCCTGACGCAACTGGAGCAGGTTCTCCTCAACCTCTGCATAAACGCGTCGCATGCGATGACGATCATGAAGAAGGAGGAGGATGAGAAGGGCGGGATACTGGGGGTTTCCCTGGAGAAGATATATGTCGGGCCGAACATGTGCGGAATAATACCGGATGCCAAGGAAGGATACTACTGGCTGGTGAGCGTATCCGATTCAGGAGTCGGGATGACAAAAGAGGTGATGGCCAGGATATTCGACCCGTTTTTCACTACAAAAGAAAAAAGGGGGACTGGACTAGGCCTGTCGATGGTCTATAATATCGTGAAGGAGCACAAGGGCTTCATAGATTTGTTTTCGGAGCCGGGTGCAGGTTCTGTGTTCTTTGTTTTTCTGCCTCTTGCCGAGGGCGGCGAGGGGGAAGTCCAAATAAACAATCAAGAAGGATGATTTCCATGCTGAATCCAAAACTCCAGAGACATAGCATATCCATGAACGATGACTTCATCAAGACTTCAGGATTCCTTACGATCGCCTTTATCTTCATGACCGGGATTAACATCTATGCGTATTTCACCATCATCGGCATGAGCGACAAGTATACGTCATTGAACAGCGCCGCGATAAATATCAAGCTCAAGGCTACAAACGCCAATCTCCTGTTCAGGGAAATCATGAGCGGATACTCCGACAAGGACATGAACGTCGCGTGGGACGTCATAAACAGCGCAAGGAAGAATTGCCTGACTTTGAAGCAGACTGGGGAAAGCGGGACAATAGAGGGCAAGCTGAACGTCTACAAGGAGGCAATGCTGAAGCTCTACATGGCGGCCGAAGACAAGATGACGCCGGAGAAGAAAAAACTCATCGATGATTTCAATAATTCATATACTGACTTGTCGGGCGCAATTGAAAGGATTGAAAGGGATCTGGGGGAGATGGTTTCAACCAAGCTGCTGGTCTTCAAGATCCTGTATATAATTCTTGTGTTGAACATACTCGGGCTTTTCGGATTCATCGTCTATCAGATACGGAAGTTTGTCTCCGGCCGCGTCGACATGGAAATGGCCCTTGAGAATTCGAAGAACAACCTTACGACGATTCTGAACTCGATCAACTCTGTGCTCATCTTCGTGAACTCCGAGGAGAATGTCGCCCAGTGGAACAGGTATGCGGAGAAATATTTCACGCTCATGGCGGACAAGGCGATTGGACAGAACATATGGGAGCTTCTTCCGTTCCTGAAACCCTATCATACTGAATATGAGAAGATCTACCAGCTGCAGCGCTCCTGCGAGTTCTCCAAGGAGCATGTCAACATCAACGGCAGTGAAAGATACATCAACATCAAGATGAGCTATGCCCCCGGCATCAATGGCGTTGTACTGCTGCTGGAGGACATAACCACCCAGGAGATGAAGGAACGCCAGATGCGCCAGGCGCAGAAGATGCAGATCGTTGAAAATCTCATGAGCGGCCTCTCAAACGATTTCAACAACGCGCTGGGCGCCATCACCGGAACGATAACGATGATGAAATATTCACTGGAGAGCAACGCCGGAAACCTCGACGAGATCAGGAACAACATGGATGTCATCGAAAGTTCCGCGGAGAAGGCCGTCGTAATGGTCCAGCAGCTTCTGTCGATCGCCCAGAAACATGAGATATGCCTGGGCAACATCGATCTCAACGGAGTCGTACAGCACATCCTCAAGATCTGCCAGAACACTGCAGACAAGAGGATCGAGCTGGTCGGCGAGATCTACAATGTCAAGGCTATGACCAAGGCGGATCCAGCGCTTGTAGAACAGGTTCTCCTGAACCTCTGCGACAATGCCGTGCAGGCAATGACAATCATGAAGCCCGAGGAGGAGCAGGGCGGCACGCTCACATTGTCAATCGACAAGATTTATCCCGACAGGGCCTACCGCTCCCTTCACCCGCAGGCGATCGGACAGGCTTACTGGATCGTTTCAGTGTCCGATACGGGCGTAGGCATGGAACCCGATGCTATCGGAAAGATATTCGATCCTTTCTATACGACAAAATCACAAATGCAGGCGACCGGCCTCGGACTTACGATTGCAAACGACATAATCCGCCAGCACAATGGATTCATAGAGGTTGAAACCAGGCCTGGAATCGGTTCCAGATTCAACGTGTTCCTGCCGGAATTCACCGTTGCAGAGGAGCAGCAGAGAATTGTTGAACCAGAGGCCATGGCGGAAGACCAGATTCCCGACGGCACCGGCCTCATACTCGTCGCCGACGACGAACAGATCATGCGGAAGACAGCGAACAGCATCCTTACCAAGCTTGGCTATGAGGTTGTATTTGCCGAGGACGGCGAGCAGACTGTAAGCGTCTACAGGGAGAATGCGTCCAGGATTAAGGCCGTACTCCTCGACATGGCGATGCCCAAGATGTCCGGACGCGAAGCGTATATTGAAATGAAGAAGATAAATCCCGATGTCAAGGTGCTGCTTGTCTCAGGATTCAAGAAGGACAAGCGCATCGAGGATGTCCTGACGATGGGGGTGAACGCCTTCATCCAGAAGCCTTACTCAATGATAGGCCTCGCACAGGAAATCAAGAAAGTCATAAACGCATAAGCGAGGTTCAATGAAATTTTTTTGCATAGCCATGTCGATGATTTTTTCTTTCGTAATTATTGCTGCAAACGCTGTTGCGCAAACTCCGGCGTCTGCCGGTCCCGACCAGAAATTCCATCTCTATCTCCTAGTCGGACAGTCGAATATGGCCGGGCGAGGCGCCGTTGACGAGGAAAGCTCGAAGACTGATCCGCGCGTCCTGATGTTCACGAAGGAAATGAAATGGGAACCGGCAAAGGATCCTCTGCATTTCGACAAGCCAAAAGCTTGCGGGGTAGGGCCGGGACTTGCGTTTGGCAAGAAAATGGCCGAAGCTAATCCCAGTGTGAAAATAGGACTCGTGCCATGTGCGGTCGGAGGGACTTCGATAAAGGTATGGGTTCCAGGCGCGGATGACAAGGCGACGAACACCCATCCTTATGACGATATGCTCGGTAGAATCAAGGAAGCGCGCAAGTCAGGCGTGTTCAAGGGCATAATCTGGCATCAGGGAGAGTCTGACCGCAATGCATCCGACAAATATGGACAGCAGCTTTCCGAGCTTATTGAAAGAGTCCGGAAGGATTTGGATTCACCGGATCTTCCGTTCATAGCCGGCGAACTTCCTCAATTCAAGCCGGAATCTGCAGCTTCAACCACGATGTTCAACGAAGTCGTACAGGGACTGAATGGAAAAATCAAGAACTATGACTGCGCTTCAGCCAAGGATCTCAAGGACAAGGGGGACAAACTCCATCTTGACGCCAAGTCCGCCCGTGAATTCGGCATGCGCTACGCGGAAAAAATGATTGCCCTGCAGAAGAATAAGTAGGGCGGTTTTTAAACCGCCAACCAAGTGTCGGGTTAAAACCCGACATACTTTCAAGAACAAACAGCTTCATCTGACCCGGCAAAACGGGTACAGAAATAACAGTGCGTTGAATTCAAAGCGCAGACCTGAATGGCGCTAAGATAAGAGAAGACAAGCTAAAGCTTGAACTCCAACATTTGTCGGCGTGCTGAGGTTGGAGTCCAAGCTTCAGCTTGTGTATTAATGATGGCGGAAGTGCTAAACTTAACAATATTCAGCTCATATCTCATTTATTTCTTGTACTTCTGGATAAATGACTGTGGATTCACCCATTTTGTACCCTTTGCAAATTCCTCTTCGGTCATGTAGGAAGTCTGCCAGCCTGGGCAGGATTCGAAGGAATCGTTGTAGATCCCGAAATAAAGGTGTGCGCCATAACCACCGTTCTCCCATGTAAAATGCCTGCCAATCGCGCCGATCTTCTGTCCGGCAGCCACAGTATCCCCTTTTGAGACATGTACGAATGGCGAGAGATGCGTGTAGATGGAGCAGAACTTTCTTGCGTCGGCACCAGTATGCTCGATAACTATCCCGAATCCAAGCCTGGGATTATATTCAGCTACTTTCACGACGCCGTTTCCGATCGAAGCAACAGTGAGATAAGTCTGTCTGAACCCCGTATTGTCGCCAATCCTGACAATCCCCTGTGTCGGTGACAACCGGCTTCCGAAAGCCTTTCTGGCTGGGTCGAAATAATTTCTGACCGGAGGAACGAGGGAATCGGCAATCACAATTTTAGTATCTGGGATGGATTCGCTGTTTTTCAGGAACAATGGGATGCTGAAGGCAAGACCTGTCAATTCCATCCTTGCCTGCCGCTGTTTGTCAAAAGCCTCGTCGTGTTCCTTTCCCTGGATGTAAAGAGGTTCAAAAGGCTCAGACTGGGATAAAAGTTTCAAGGCTTCGGACACTCCTGATGCATTTTTCTCCGTCTTGAGGATTTTCACTGCCCCTTCATATGTTGCTGGAAGTGAAATCGCACCGCCTGTCTTTACGAGGCTCCGTCTTTTAATCGATTTCATGGCTGCTGCCATAGCTGCTGCGGCGTATATATCCTCTTCAGTTTTCAAGGCCGCTTCAATGCCGGGAAGTTCACTTTCCGTGCCGTGCCATGAAAGGTATTCGGCGGACATGTCCTTCACGGCCGGATCATATGATTTGAGAAGTCCTGAAATGTACTTCCTCGTTTCTGCGGAATCGGCATTCTGGTTTATCAGCGATGCGATTGCCGCAGTTTTCTCATCGGTTGCCTTGCCGGCTTTCAGCATGGCCATTGTCTTTGGCGTTAGATCCGGGGAATAATATCTTGGAAGGTAGAGCTCCAGGAACTTCCAAGCCGAGGGCCTGACAACAAGTTCCAGTATCCTTTTTTCATCAGGCTTCACCAGTTCGAGCTGTTCAAATGCTATTCCAGCGATCTCGGGGTTCTGGTCCATGGCGAGTTCCGGCAGGAGTTTTTTAAGCGGGTCGCGTGAGTTCTTGTTCAGGGCGGCAAGGGCGAGGAGCCTGGCGTCCTGGCTGGAATCCTTTTTCAGTATTTCCAGCAGGGGCACGAGTGCTTCGTCGGACCATGCGTACTGCAGGAGGAAAAGAGCCGGGAACCTTTTTGGGTTCGGGGCTTTTGTCTCACGCGAGAATGATTCGCCTGGACCTCCGAATGAAACACCCTGTTTCTGCGTTACATATTCTGTGGAGGCCTGCTGGACGAGTCGCGGGACGGCGGCTTTCCCCATCTTCAGGATCGAATTGATCACGGCGTTCTGGGCGTTGCCGCCAGAGGATATTTTCACCAGGAGGGCATCGACATCCCTGTCGGCCTGTGAAAGCGACTGCTTGTCGGCGGCGTCTGAGATCGTGCAGAAGAAAAGAAAAATGAAGAATGCCGATAATTTAAAAGTTTCCTTCATTGTCGCCTCTATGGATGTGTAAATATTCAACGGACCTCTCGGTTCGGAGAATATTTACCTTTCAAATCGTTTTGCAGCTGCCCTTTTATATTACAGTATCAGGGGTAGATTTACAATAGCGACGTCGGATGGCAGCCGCTCCAGCCTGGCCGCAAGGTCCGGTTGGGGAGGAAAGTCCGGACTCCACAGTGCGGGAAGTCCCGAGCGCGCAAGCGCCTCGGGATACTGCGGACTATATTCCGCGGGAAGGAAAGTGCCACAGAGAACATACCGCCCCCCTGCAAAGGGGAGTAAGGGTGAAAAGGCGGGGTAAGAGCCCACCGGGTTCGTCCGAGAGGAAGGATCGCATGGCAAACCCCTTCCGGAGCAAGACCAAATAGGGGATGATGCTGCTGCACGCAGCGCTTGAATTCCGGGTATTGGTCGCATAGACAGATGGTTGCCGGCGGAGATGCGCGAGCATTTCCGTGCACAGAATCCGGCTTATTTCCGGCGTCGCGCTTATTAAAGTCGCACATGGATTGATGGATGTGTGGATTAATGGATGAATCCATCCATCCCAAAAATAAACAGGAGGGATATCATGAGTGTTGAAAGCATCAGGCAGGCGATTAGGGATGTCAAGGATTTCCCGCAGAAGGGAATAGTCTTCAAGGACATCACTCCTGTCCTGAAATCCGAAAAGCTCTTCAAGGAAGTCGTCGACATCATCGCCGGACGCTATGAGAAGAAAAAGCCGGACTATCTTGCTGCAATCGAATCGCGTGGTTTCATCTTCGGATCCGCGATAGCGTACAAGCTTGGATGCGGGATAATACCTGTCAGAAAGAAGGGGAAGCTCCCATACAAAACCATCGAGGAGTCATATGCGCTGGAATACGGTACTGCGACAATAGAGCTCCACGAGGATGCAATACGGAAAGGTGACGAGGTTGTCATAATCGACGACCTTCTGGCGACAGGCGGGACCGCAGGCGCCGCGGCAAGGCTGATTGAACGGCTCGGCGGCAAGGTCACAGGATTGGAGTTCGTAATAGAACTGGCATTCCTCAAGGGGCGCACCAATCTCCCAGGACATCTTGTGAACTCGATTATAGTGGTTGATTAGTCGGCTGGAATGATTTTAAAGGTCTCTGTTTTTAGAAAAATATATCAAAAAAAAGCCTTTTAAGCGATAAAAATATTTGTATTGAATTTAGATATCGTGTAGAATTCAGTTCTTTTGAATAATTCAGGACATCCTATAAAAAATGAAGTATGCAATCATAAGTGATATTCACGGCAACCTTGAAGCCCTGTCGGTGGTTTTGGAGAAATGCAAGGCGGAAGGCGTTGAGAAATACATATGCCTTGGAGATATTGTCGGCTACAACGCCAATCCCAGGGAATGCCTCCAGATGATACGTTCGCTCGATCTCATCGGATGCGTCAAGGGGAACCATGATGAATACGTCTCCAACAACGACGAGGAGATGCTTGGCTTCAACCAGCATGCCAAGCAGGCGGTGCTCTGGACGAAAGCCCAGCTGAACGACGAGGAACGCGACTGGCTTTCCAAGCTCCCGATGAAACAGACGGTCAGAGGTACCAATATAACCATCGTCCATGCCACTCTGGATTCACCGGCCTCCTGGGGATACATATTCGACGTCCATCATGCCATGGACAATTTCTCATACCAGTTCACTCCGCTGTGCTTCTGCGGTCATTCGCATGTTCCTATCGCATTCTGCAAGAAATCATTCACTGGTTCCAACAGCCTTCTCGTCGAGGAAATCCAGGAGTGGAAGGCCGAGGTTGCCGAGGGCGTTCCCGCCAAGAACGACAACGACCCCCTCATCAACATCCAGAAAGGCTGGAAATACCTGATCAATATCGGTAGCGTGGGACAGCCGAGGAACAGGGATCCCCGCGCATCCTTCGCCATATATGATGCTGAAACAAACACGATTACCCGCCTAAGGCTTGCATATGACATTCCGTCAGCCCAGAAAAAAATCAAGGAGGCCGGTCTTCCTGAAAGACTCGCCCTCAGGCTTGAACGCGGCAATTGATGCGGCTGTTTCCTAGGCATGTCCGCCGTTTCAAACCAAACTTATTGATCCCATGGAAAAAATCTTAATCATAAAGATAAGCAGTCTTGGAGATGTGCTCCATGCCTTTCCAGCTGTTTCCCTCCTGGCGGAAAAATTCCCTGAAGCCCGGATTGACTGGCTTGTCAATCCTGCGTTCGCACCAGTTCTCAGGTACAACCGCCATGTCAGGAGGATAATTCATTTTCCCCGCAGGGAGCTCGGTTCACCGTTGAAGTTCCCGTCCGCCTTCAGGAAGCTTCTCGCCGAATTGAGAAGCGAGAGGTACGACATGGCCATAGATCTTCAGGGGCTGCTGAGGAGCGCCTTGTTTGCGAAGTTCGCAAAAGCGGATTCAGTAGCCGGATTCTCTGCGCCGAAGGAGAAGGTGGCGGCTCTCTTCTATGATCGCAGGCTCTCCCCGGAGCTCCAGTATGTGCATGCCGTGGAGAAGAACACCCGTTTCATTTCAATGCTCTTTGACATTCCATTTTCAGTGCCTCAGGAGGACCTTCCTGAAGATTCATCAGGCATGAAGGCGGTAAGGCTCCTGCTCGAAAAGAAAGGAGTGCCTGCGGACGGCAGTATCATAGCGGTCGCCCCTGGCGCAAGATGGAAAAGCAAGCAGTGGCCTCCTGCTTTTTTCGCGGAAGTCATGGACAAGGTGCACGAATCCGCATCCGATTCGATATTCCTTCTTCTCGGTTCCAGGGATGAAATTGGAATATGCGGCAGCATAGCGTCAGCATGCAGGAAGGCGAAACCTGTTGTGATCGCCGGTGAAACAGGAATCGGGGAACTTGTTGAGGCGTTGAGGATTTCAAAGTGCCTCTTGTGCAATGACAGCGGCCCGATGCATATAGCCGCCAGCCTCAGGAAACCTGTTTTCGCAATGTTCGGCCCGACCGACCCGGGAAAAACCGGTCCCTACGGCAAAGGCCATGCTGTTTTTCAGCCCTACCTGGGTTGCATAAAATGTTTGAAGAGGTATTGTCCTCGAAAAAATTATCATTGCCACGCTTCCGTAAAAACTGATTTAGTGGCCGAAAAAATAATTTCCCTTGTCAGATCAAAAGAGGTGTGATTTATGAAGAGAGCGATATTGGTGCTGGTGACGGCATTTCTCGGTGTCATATCATTTTCACTTGACGCCCAGGTGTCGGTCGGCGCGGCTGTGAACCGTGCGAACTATCTCCTCTACGAAACAATCTACGCGAAGGTCATACTGAGGAACTACAGCGGACAGGCTCTGACATTCAGCGACAACGCTGAAAATTCAGGCGGTCTCAAGTTCATCATAGAAATGCCGGACCAGACCCGTGCCGAACTCAGGAAAAGCGCCTATAATCCATTGACGGGCATTATAATCAAGCCCGGCGCGACACAGGAGGTCATTGTACCAGTCACTAATCTCTATGTGCTTACCAAGCCCGGCAACTACAGGCTCCGTGCAATAATTTCACACAAGCTCCTGCCTACTGAATACCAGTCCGAGGCCGCTGTCTTTTCCATCTGCAATGGATTGATGGTGTGGGAGAGGTCGATAGGGGTGCCTGATCTTTTCAAGAAGAAGGAAGGCGAAGTCCTTCCTCCCAGGAAAGCCAAGGTGCTGACGTTCAATGATGGAAAGGACAAGGTCTACTGCCTGAGCATCGAAGATGAAAAGTATGTCTATGGTATTGCAAGGATCGGATCCGACATCGGCAACTTCCCGCCTTCCTGCGAAGTCGACGGCCTCAGCCGCATACATGTCATACTCCAGGTGAGCCCAAGCGTATTCTCCTATTTCATTTACGACATAAACTGCGAACTCGCTGAAAAGGAAGTTTATGTCAAGACCAATACTGTGCCGACCATTGTCATGGACGCGAAGGAGGGGGCCGTTGTAGTCGTAGGAGGCAGGAAGGCTATGAAGGACGTCGACTACGTCGAGGAGAATGGAAGGCCTGTCCTGACAAAGGAAGAGGAATAGCCTGGGAAAAACACAAGCTTTCGAGTTGCGCTAATTCAAAACACAGGCGGGACGCCTGTATCACATTGAAGAAAATGAAAGTGGTACAGCCGTCCCGGCTGTAATTTAAAAAGGACTTGCATATATCATGGAGAACAATGTCAACGGCCAGCAGCAGCCTCCCGAGGTTTCCGCTGAAGATATTTTCACGCAGCGCGTAAACAAGATCGGGGAATGGCGCAGTTCCGGAGTGGAGCCTTTCGGCAGGGCGTTCGAGTGCAGTGGCAGAATCGCGGAAATAAGAGCTAAATTCGTACCTGAGACGGAAGTGCACGTTGCGGCCGCCGGACGAGTTACAGCATACAGGATAATGGGCAAGTCCATCTTCGCCGACCTCAAGGACAGCACCGGAAAGATCCAGCTCTACGTCCACAAGGACAATCTCGGAGAACCTGCGTTCCTGCTATTCAAGAAGATAGACATCGGTGACTTTATCGGTGTCGAAGGCAAGCTGTTCACGACCCGTACCGGAGAAGTGACAATAAAGATTTCCAAGTTCGAGCTTCTCAGCAAATCCCTACGCACACTCCCGGAGAAATGGCACGGCCTGACCGATGTCGAACATATCTACAGGCAGCGCTATCTGGATCTGATCGTCAATGAGAAGAGCAGGGATGTGTTCAAGAAACGTTTTGCTATAATCAGCGAGATCCGCAGATTCCTGGCTGAAAAACAGTTCACGGAAGTTGAGACTCCCATGCTCCAGTATCTCGCAGGCGGTGCAGCAGCAAAGCCTTTCGAGACATTCTACGAGGCCCTCCATGCACCTATGTTCATGAGAATTGCCCCCGAGCTTTATCTCAAACGCCTCCTTGTCGGAGGTTTTGAGAAGATATATGAGCTGAACAGGAATTTCAGGAATGAGGGGATGTCCCGCAAGCACAATCCCGAATTCACCATGATTGAGATCTACCAGGCCTTCGGCGACTGCAGGACGATGATGGATCTTATCGAGGGTCTTGTAACCACTGTCGCCCAGAATGTCTTCGGGACATTGAAGATCGACCACGGAGACGGAAAGATAATAGACCTCACGCCCCCATGGCGCAGGGTTACATATGATGATCTCGTGAAGGAGAAGGCCGGAGCCGACTGGTTCGACATAACCCCTGCTGAAAGAGCGGAACGCGCCAAAGGCATGGGACTGCATGTCGATCCCAAATTCCTTGATTTCGAAGTTACCCATGAAGTATATGAAAAGCTCATCGAGAGCACTCTCATACAGCCGACTTTTGTTACACGCCTGCCCAGCGTCCTGGTACCTCTTGCCAAGGCCTGCGCCGACAATAATAATTATGTCGATGTCTACGAACTTGAAATCAACGGGCAGGAGATTTCACCCGGATACTCGGAACTCAATGATCCGGTAGAGCAGAGAAGACGCTTTGAGGAACAGGCCAAACGCGCCGGAGCAAAGGAAGGCGCGATCGACGAGGACTTCCTGACAGCCCTTGAATACGGGATGCCACCCGCAGGCGGAATGGGTATTGGTATCGACCGGCTTGTCATGCTCCTTACAGCTTCGGAATCGATAAGGGATGTCATACTTTTCCCCCATCTCAAGCCGGTGCATAAATAAGGACGGATGATCCGCCTACGCAGAGAAGCTGCGGCGCGACAAGATGGATTGTTGGATTAATGGATGATTGGGTTCGAATTCAAAGATATCTTAAAACACCGCTCTTATAAGCTTTTTTATAGTGTTTTCATTAAGTCTCTGATTTGCAATCGTCCAGACATCCATCAATCCAATCATCCATAGCATGAAAGTGAATCGGCAATTGGCAATCGGAAATGACAAATACTTCGCCCTGGACATCGGCAATGTCTGCATGAGGATTCATACGGACCGCTGCCTTGCCGCCCTTGGCTATCCCGCGCTCAGCGCAGTCCCACAGGAGTTCCTGGATTCATGCGTATTGCTTGAGACAGGCAAAATCACCACGGAAGAGTGGCTTGTCGTCTACAGGAAAGTCACGGAGGGGCGTTTTTCCGACGCCGAACTCATCAATGCCTGGCGCATGATTCTCGGGGACGAAATACAAGGCATCCACCAGTTTCTCGATGAAATTACAAAGTCAGGGATAAAGGTGATATTCTTTTCCGACACCTCAAAGCTCCATCTCGACTTCATATATCGCCATCTTCCGAGTGCAGTGTTCGTGTCGGGCGGTATTTTCAGCTTTGAAACGGGATGCCTCAAGCCTGCTCCAGGGATGTACGAGGCTTTTGAGAGGACCTACGGCAAGCCAGTCTTCTATACGGACGACAAGAAGGAAAACATAGAGGCTGGACTCAGGCACGGATGGCCAAGCCATCGTTTCGTGTCAACTGAACTTATGGCGGAAGCATTTCGGACAAGCCTCGGATAGATTATGAAAATCAATTCTTATCTGAAGACTGGAATACCTCTTTTCTGCCTGTATCTAATAGTAAGGCTCTTTTCCCAGTATGAGTATTTCCCCCTGGCGGAAGACCAGTGCGCGTATCTTTCACTTGCCAGGAACCTGCCGGAATACATCCTCTACAACAATGACTTCTACCTGATCCACCCCCCGCTTTATCCTGCCGCGATAGCCGCCATGGCCTGCATAATGCCTCTGTTCCATGCAGGGTTGGCTGTAAGCATTCTCTTTGGAATCCTGAATTATTTTCTGCTGTTGAGGATGGCCCGAGTGTTTTCACTCGGAAGAATTGGGACTTTGATCGCGCTCCTTTATTTTGTGTTGAACGCCACTTCCATTTCCATGGAAACCCATGTGAGCAGGATGAACATGCTCCTGTTCCTGACAGGAATGGCGATATGCTCCTTCCAGGAATA
Source organism: Lentisphaerae bacterium GWF2_50_93 (assembly GCA_001804815.1). Lineage (GTDB taxonomy): Bacteria > Verrucomicrobiota > Lentisphaeria > Victivallales > GWF2-50-93 > GWF2-50-93. Next base: position 41,628 of record MHBI01000082.1, on the reverse strand, counting down.
TCTGCAGACAAGGGAGAAGCGGCATCTGGTGATGACCTGCATTTTCAATGTCCTATCCGTATCCTGTTCCGACCAGGGAATACTTCTCCTTGGTGCCCAGGGAGTACAGTTCATTGTACACGGGGAATTCGCCAGGGACTGGAAAGTGTTCTTGAAGATAATGCTTCTCAGCCTGCTCTTCTTTTCCATATGGCCTATTGTCCGACTCTGCTTCTATCTGTCAAATCCGGATTACCCGGCAGGAATCGACGGTACAGTCGAATATTTCACAAGGATAACCCTGATGGACGTGCTGCAGCCTAATAATCTTCCGATCACGAAGTATCACCGCTCCTTCTTTACCTCAACGACATTTTCGATTGCCAATATCAGCTTCCAGAACATCGTAATACTGTTTGCGGGAATTGTCTTCCTGCCAAAATGGATCTGCATATCCATGGTCTCCATCTTTTCAATAGGCGCAATGGCGATGGGCATAGTCAGGAAGGACAAGCATATACTGGCGCTCCTTGCCATAAGCCTTGTTTTCCTTGTACCGAGCATGGCGGGTATGTATTACTGGTATTCTTATCCAGCGGTCATACCATTCGCTCTTCTGATCGGGCGAGGGGTTCATCTGCTCGCTGAAAGGTTCAGGATCAGGGAAAAGTGGCTTGTGATCGCGGAAGTTTCCATCGCGGTCATTCTGTCACTGATGTGGCTCTCAGGCTTTCGTGAAGCAAAGTCAAACACAGTATTCTCCGCATCCGGTGGCACGCATTTCCTTTTTTCAAGGATACCGGTGACGAAAGGACAGGCGGTCTTCAGGAACTTGCCTGAAGAAAATGCAGGCTTCATGGCTCCAATAGGACTTGTCAGCGATGCGATATATCTGTCCGGCAGAAGATTCCTTGCCCTTCCTTATGACTGCGACAAGCTGGATTACCTCCTTGCAAAATATGATGTTAAATATATATGCTTCCCGGGTGAATGTCTCAATGGATTTTCAGATGGAAACATGAATTTCGTCACTTCCCGGGATATAATTGGACGGATTGTGTCAACTCCGTCGAAATTCGAGAAAGCAGCTGAATGGAAGGAGTCTTATCCGGATTGCTATCCGGCTGAGACCTTCTATCTTTACCGTGTCAATGCCGGGCCTGACACCGGTTTGAAACAGTAAGCCAGGGGAACACTTTATGCAGGTGATCATTTTCACAGCCGGGATTTTGCTTGGATTCTTCATTCCAGGATATCTCGTATCGGTGCTGCTGGACAGCAGGTTCCGCCTGCTGTCCACGTTCATTGTTTCCATGATCATCTTGTACTATTGTGTCTTCATTCTTGTCATTTCAGGGATTGGAATATCATTTGCCAGTGTCGCCATTTCACTTGTGTTTGTATCGGCTCCGCTTATGTTCGCCGCCAGAAGGAAGCTGAATGCGCCTGCCAGAATCCCGGAGGTTCTTAAACGGCCTTTGAAAATAGAAGGCGATAGATTCATATTGCGCCTGACAGTTACGGCCATAGCTGCGGCTCTGGTCTTGTTTATTGCCCGGAGCGTCATCCAGCCGTGCATCACCGGAGATACGGTTTTCCGTTGGAATTTCCTGGCAATGAAGATATTCGAGAAGGGGAATCTGGACTTTTATCCGCCTCTTAAGCCTGAAGATTTCAAGACGTATTTCTACGTGGATGGAATTCCTCCACTCGTCTCAATATCATACTACTGGCTCTATGAATGCTTCAATTCGACATCTCTTGTCCTCAAAGGACTTCTGGTCTCCTTCCAGTTCCTCCTGATCATCCTCTGCGCCTTCCGCCTTTCCCAGGCAATGGGATTCTCCCGCAATGCCTCCTATGCGGCGCTCATGATCCTTGTTTCATCACCCCTGTTCTTCTTTTCCGTCTACGTTGGGCAGGAGACAGGAATCACCGCATTGTCCATCTGCGCCACTGCCTATTTCATATATTCGATGAAGGACGGGAATGACACCGGCGCGATCGTCCTGGCGGCGTTTGCTGCAGCTCTTGGCGCGATTTCCAGGGAGTACGGATGCGCGTTTGTCGTACTTGGCGCGATACTCTGTCTTTCACGGAAAGCTGGAATGAGGAATGTTATTGTTTTCATAGTGATATCCTCATCTCTTTCCGCCCCATGGTACATCCGAAACTGGATTCTGACAGGGAATCCTTTCTACAGCAATTCATTCTTCAATCTATTTCCTGTAAATCCCGTGCATACTGGTATAATGGAGAGCTATGCGGACATAGTCGGTGTTGGTGCCGGCACTCTTTCAAAATCGCTCTACTTCCTTAAACTCGTTCTGATTACATGCGCTCTTCCTTTTGTTCTTGGAATCGCCGCCGTTATTTTGAACTTCAGGCGTTTCAATGTCCTGGCCGCCATATGCCTGGCAATCTTCATGATATGGATTTATTCTGCGGGCAAGACGTCCGGCGGAATGTTCTATTCGATGCGGGTATTGTCTCCGATGATAGTCCTGCTGGCGATTTTCGGCGGCTCCCTGATTTCATTGTTGAAGACTGAAAAGGCGGTCAGGATTGCGTTTGTCGGGCTTTTTGGAATATGCATGTTTTCCATGTGGCTGAACCTGCTGACTCCATACAGTCCGTTCAAGCTGCCTGTCCAGAAATGGAAGGATGCCGCATTCGGTGAGCTGGGAGAGGACGACACCGTGATGCTTGCTGAAAAGATACCCCGTGGGATCAAGGTTGTTACTGACAGCGCCTATTTCCATTACAGGCTTGACCAGAGTGGCATAAAGGATGTCCAGCTTATTCCAGTATGGAGTCCTGAAGTCAGCTTTATCTTCGAGAAGGATATGGATTTTGCAACGGCAAATGAGAGGCTGAAGGCGGCCGGGATCCAATACGTCCTGTATTTTGAAAGCATCAACAACTATTATCTTGAGAAAAACCAGTTTTTCAGGGAGTATAAAAAATATTCAAAGCCGGTGATCCCGAACTTCCTCTACAAGCTGCCGTGATTCGGATTATCTCCGTGAGAAATCTATGGAAAACCGACATCCTGGCTTGACTGTTTTAAATGTGCAACATATTGTATAACATGAAAACAGCAACAGTAAGACAGGTAAGGCATGACTTCGGAGAAGTCCTTTCATGGATAATGGACGGGGAGGAGGTTATTATTACAAAACACAGCCGTTCCATTGCCAGGATGCTGCCTATTGTCCCCAAGGAGGACAGGCATGTTAAAATGCCTGATTTTTCTGCAAGGATGGAAAAAGTTTTCGGTTCTAGGATCTTGAAATCAAAGGAGCTCCAGAGCGTAATTGATTATGACAGAGGTGAGTTTTGAAGTATTACGCTGACACGAGCTTTATACTTTCCCTTTATATTCCGCAGGACAACTCAAAAACGGCAACTGGCTTTTTGCGCCATCATAAGATATCTCTTCTTTTCACAAGCCTAAATCGGCATGAATTCCGGAACGCAGTACGCCTTTGCGTATTTCGTAGGCAGATAACCAGTAGAGATGCCGTTTCCGTGCTCAACCTTCTTGATGAAGACTTGAAGGCAGGCGTTTTCCTTTCAGCTAATGTTCCTTGGAGCCTGGCTTTTAATATAGCGGAAGAATTGAGTGAAAAACATACGGAGTCGATGGGGATAAGAGGAATGGACGTACTCCATGTGGCTGTTGCTAAAAGCCTTGATGCCTCTGATTTTCTTACATTTGACATAAGACAGAAAAACGTTGCTGAAAAAGCCGGATTAAAAGTCAGACCGTAATCTAATGACGGAGGCTTAACGAGTTGATAAACATAACGTACTATATATTAGAAAGCCATTACAGTCGGAGTAAAACTCAATGCCCGACGTATGGTTTGGACAAGGAATTTAGTTGGGATTTGAATGTTCCATGGAATAAGGGTGTGTCGATACCGCAAAGTTTTACAATTCTAAAAAGAGTCTGACCAGAATGGCGCTAAGTTAAGCACTTCTGCCATCATGAATACACAAGCTGAAGTTTACCTGCCTCTGGCAGCGCCTACGGCGACCAGGGCTTGGACTCCAACCTCAGCACACCGACAAATGTTGGAGTTCAAACTTTAGTTTGTCTTCTCTTGTGCGGCACGGCCTTCTTCTCGAAGTTCTTCGACATGGCGATCGCCCGCATCATTGCCTTGGCCTTGTTGCAGGTCTCCTCGTATTCGGTCTCGGGAACTGAATCGGCCACGATTCCGCCGCCGGCCTGGATGTAGGCGGTTCCGTCCTTGATGAGGGCGGTGCGAATTGTTATGCAGGAGTCGACATTGCCGTCAAAAGAGTAATAGGCGACTGCGCCGCCGTAGGTGCATCTTTTTTCCTTTTCAAGCTCGCTGATTATCTGCATCGCCCTGATCTTCGGAGCGCCGCTCAGGGTTCCGGCAGGGAAGGTAGAGCGCATCACCGAATCGGAATCGTATTTCTTGTCGAGAGTTCCAGTGACTTCCGAGACTATGTGCATCACATGGCTGTATTTCTCCACGACCATCAGCTTTTCAACCTTGACCGTGCCTGTCTCCGCGATCCGTCCGATGTCGTTCCTGGCCAGGTCGACCAGCATGATATGTTCGGCGCGCTCCTTCGGATCTGCAAGGAGTTCTTTTTCAAGGATGTCATCCTCCTCGGGTGTGGCTCCGCGCTTCCTGGTTCCGGCGATCGGACGTATTGTTATTTTCCTGTTGTCACATCTTGCGTTGAGTTCAGGTGATGCGCCTACAAGGGAGAAGTCGCCGCATTGCAGTATGAACATGTAAGGGGACGGATTGAGCATCCGGAGCGAACGGTAGACGGAGAAGGGCGAGGTCTTGAGCTTTACTGAAAACCTCTGGGAAAGAACTGTCTGTATGATGTCGCCGTCGATGATGTATTTTTTCGCCTTTCGCAGCATTTCGCGGTATTCCTTCAGTGTCTTGTTTGAGCAGATGTCGATCTTTTCCTCAGGGGTTTCAGCATCGCCAGGAGGGATCATGAGAGGTTGCTTGAGACGGTCTGCCAGCTGTCTTATCTTGACTACTGCCGCATCGTAGATTCTGCCAATGTCCTTTTTGTCGGAGACGTGGGTCTGCACGATTATCTTGATCGTGTGCCTCACCTTGTCGAACACCAGGAACGAATCGGTGATCATGAATACAGCTTCCGGTACGTCCACAGGCTTCATTCCGGGTTGCACTACTGATGGTTCTACCTCGCTTATTACGTCGTACGAGACAAAGCCTACTGCGCCGCCCGTGAAACGTGGAAGGCCTTTTACGGCGACGGGCTTGAATTCGCTCATGAGGTTGTGTATTTGCTCGAAGACATCCTTGCCTTTGATTTCCTTTTTGGCGGTCCCGGTCTTGAGGAATCCTTTTCCGTTTTCATGTGTGAAGACGGACGACGGATCGGCACCCAGGAATGAATATCGTGCAATGTTCTCGCCACCTTCGACGCTCTCCAGGAGGAAAGAGTATTTCAGGGGTTTCCCGTGCTTGTCGAAAGCAATCTTGCGGTAGGCTGAAACCGGAGTTTCAGTATCAGCTATGATTTCGGAGTAGACCGGAATCACGTTGCCTTTCTCCGCCAGCTTCCTGAATTCTTCTTTGTTTGGTGTAATCATACATAGTTCCGATGATAGAAAAATACATATTTAATGTGTTAAAATATACACGATTCTTCTTTAAAAAAGCGCATTAAGCAATAATTTAAAAAAAATCCTCAAACTAAACATAGGAGTCGTGAAAATGAGTGCAGCAAGACCTGATTTTGAAAAACTCATGGCAAAACAGAGACATTTTAAGAATTCCGAAAGAAGGCTTGTCGGACATATCCCGACCATCGCGATTACTCCGGTAGCCGACGGCAGGAACGGAGCCTATGAATCAAATATTTCGGGTACTTGGAAAATGGTGCAGAAGGTCTATGACCTGATTTCAAAAAACGTATTCCTCCCGGACGGCACCCCTGTCCGAATAGTTGTCGCCCCTGAGATAGTCTATGGCGCCCGCACCGGAGCAATCGCGCAGGAATACTACACCAAGGAAGGCGTAAGCGCCAACATATGGGTCAGTCGTTCGTGGGCGTACAGCGATGAACTGATGTCCGCATGCCAGGGAATCGGAAGCTCCGAATGGCAGCAGGCCGCATACGGGCTCAACCAGACGAACCGTCCCGGAGCCGTATGGCTCAAGGCGTTCTGCGCCGCCATGGACGAGAAGAAACGCCCGATATTCTCCATATACAATCCCGACCTCGAGAGCGAAGAGGGGGAGATGGCGGCATATGTTGTCGAAAGGATCCTCCGCTTTGCCAGATGCGCTGCCGCTGTCGCGGAAATCCGCGGCAAGAACTATCTCTCGGTTGGAAGCGTGTCGATGGGCATCATCGGCTCCGACGTCCGCCGCAATTCACTCCTGCATTATTTCGGGATGGGGTCAGTATCCATCGACATGGTCGCGCTCCGCGGCAGGATCGACAGGGGGCTGTACGACCATGAGGAACTCGAAAAGGCCTTCAGGTACTGCAAGAAGAACTTCAAATTCATGTTCAACTCCGGGACAAAGCCTTATTCAGACGACGCCCTTCTGAAGGAGTCAATCCTGATGGCGATGATCGTCAGGGACATGATGATTGGAAATCCCGTACTTGCAGACAAGTCGGCCGCCAAGAAATACGGATACAAGGCCGATGTCGAACATGCCCAGGGCTTCAATGCGATAGCCGCAGGTACACAGGGACAGCGCGCATGGACTGATCTTTACCCGAACTTCGATCTTCCCGAATCAATCCTCAACAGCTCTTTCGACTGGAACGGATACCGCGCCCCATACATCGTTGCTACTGAGAACGATTCCAAGAACGGCATCGGCATGCTGGTGGCCAACCTCTTATCCGGAATGCCCCAGCTCTTCGCCGACATCAGGACCAACTGGACCGCGGAAAGCATCAAGAAGGCCACAGGCGTCGATGTTTCCAAGATCGTTCCGAACGGATTCATAGACAAGAGGAATTCCGGAGCTGGATCGCTTGACTATGCAGTTGATGTGATCTCGCTGGTTGCAAAAGACAAGAAGATCTCGATACAGGAAGTCGCCGCCGCCCTCCGCAAGAACAAGACGCTCCAGAAGAAACTCATCGATGACGCCATCAAAGGCACCACTTACTGTGGCGCAGTCCTTGAATATTTCCTGGGTGACGGCCTCTCGAGCCATTACCGCACGCCGGGCGGAATTTCAATGACCGCCTACCGCTACAACATGGTCGGAGACATGATGACGTTCTCCGTGGTTGAAGGACAGACAGTGGATCTGCCGATAAAAGTTGCAGACCATGTCAACGACGTCACCAACAGCACATGGCCGGAATCATATTGGGTGCCGAGGGACATGAGCTCCTTCGAATACATGTCGAAGATTGGTCCCAACCACGACGCCAACTCGTTCGGCCTGATTGGTGCAGACCTGATAACGCTGAACGCGATGCTGCGTATTCCTGTGGACATGCATAATATCTGCAAGTGCGACATCTTCCGTCCGACGATGTGGGACCGTTTCGGCGGCGATGATTTCAGGGCATGTGAAAAGCTTGGTCCGATGTATATCTGAAAAATAAGATATTGCAGATATTATAAAATGGACACTGTTTTAACGCGGTGTCCATTTTTCTTTTTTACAGTATCTGGCAATCCTAAGTTTTCAGCCCTGCAATCCTTGATTCTCTTCTCCACGGGGGTATTTTTCTTAAATCATGAATTTAAAAACTCCTATCGTTGTCCTAGTATTGCTTGTCTTTTTCACCCGGCTGGGCTTGGCGGGATCCGCTGATTTCCCTCTCAAGGACGTAGCGGTGAAAAACAGCATCGACTTGTCAGGCGACTGGGGATTCAAGATCGACGACGACGACGCGGGGACTACCAACGGCTGGTTTAAAAAAGATTTCAACCGTTCGGGCTGGAAGCCCGTAGCCGTGCCTGGCGTATGGGATAAGAAGCCCGGAGAGATAGACTTCCCAATCTCATCCTGCATAGGCTGGTTCCACCGGCAGGTGACGATACCGAAGGACTGGCAGGAGGATATAGCCATTACATTCCTTGGATCAATGTACTCAACCGACCTATGGATGGATGGACAGTATGTCGGCGTACACCTGGGCGGTTATACTCCATTCACCTTTGATCTTGCGAAATTCGCAAAGCCGGACTCGAAAATCGACATCGTTGTCCGTGTCGACAACCGACTTACGCCAACCATGATTCCCAGCAGCCAGCATATTGGATGGCAGTATTTTGGCGGCTTGTACAGACAGGTCTATCTTGTTCACAAACCCATGGCAAGGCCTGAGAATATTGAAACAGCAATCGAAATTCCAGATGACAATACGGCAAAATTAAAATTAAACGCATTGTTTAAAAACGGAACTTCCGCGGAGTTCCCGGGAAGCATGAAGGTCGAACTCTTCGCTCAAAATATCGTTGTTGCATCAAGCAATGTCCCTGTAGCTTGCTCTGCCGGAAAGACTGCCATCACGCAGACCGAGTTGACCGTCAAGAACCCGACTCTCTGGTGTCCGGACAATCCGTTCCTCTACAATCTCGTGCTGTCATGGGGCGTGGACCGCATGGAGTTCCCTGTGGGCCTCCGTGAATTCAGAGTGCAGGATGGAAAATTTCTGCTCAACAACAAACGCATCTGGATGCAGGGATTTGGCCAGCACGAGGAATACTTTTCAGACGGGCCATGTTATTCGTATGACAAGCGACTGGCAGAACTGAAGCTGATGAAGGACGTCTACAAAATCAATGCCATCAGGCCTGGTCACTATCCAAACCATCCCGACCTCTATAATATCTGCGACAAGCTTGGGATTCTGGTGTTCACCGAGATTCCCGCCTGGCAGGTGAATAGGGAATACCTTGAATCAAACGAGGCATGGGAGCTCTGGCTTGAACCGCAGCTTCGCGAAATGGTCCAGACGCTCCGGAACCATGCCTCAGTTTTTGGCTGGGGCATCAGCAACGAGATTGGTGGAACCCATGGCTACTTCAAGCACGCACTGGAATATCTCAGGAAGATGGATGCTACGCGACAGGCTTCGCTCGTTCTGGCGGCAACGGAGGATTTTGGTTCGATTGAGTTTTTAGGCCTCATCGCGAGGAATTTCCATTATGGCTGGTATCATTCGAAGCTCGTCTACGCACTTCGTAAAGGACTCGCGGATAATGAGCGGGCTGCAAATGGGAAACCAATCTGGGTCGCCGAACTCGGCGCCCATGCGAAGCTGGGCAATTTAAAGGGCGGCTACGGCGACGAGTCCCGTGGATCGGAGGAATATCAGGACAAGGCTGTTCGCTTTGGATACCAGTACTGTGCGACGTCTTCTGAGCTCATAACTGGGATTTCAATATGGACCTGGTCCGACTTCCACCAGCACAACGATATTCTACCCCACGGAATTCTGAATGAGAAAAGAGAGCCAAAGATTGTTGCGTATACCGTCTGCAACCTCTTCAGGGGCGACCTGCGCCTTTTTGTATGCGAGAAAAATGCCCGCTGCAGACCTGGCAAGGAATGGTCTGCATCGCTGAGATACCTGAACATCCTCCAGCAGGAAAAAAAGAATCTCAAGGCGGTCTGGAAGATATTGTCGGGAATAAAGACAGTGGATTCAGGAGAAATAAAGTTCGATGTCACAGGAGTCCGTTCCGCGGAGATTTCCAATATCGCATGGAAAGTACCTGACGAAAACAAGCCGGCCCGCTACTATTTCTGGATAGAGCTTTTCGATTCCGAGGGCAAATGGCTTTATACGAACAGCAGTGTAATCGATGTTGTCGCTGAAACTGAAACAAGGGGCAGGGTAAGCGAACCGCAGTTTCCTGGACTGCTCAAGGTCAAGGTGCTTGATGACGGCATACCTTTGGATGACGCATGGGTCTTATTCGAAGGGATCCGCATGCCCGTCTATTCATTCCCTGGATTGATAATTCCTCTTGACGCCGGGACATACCCCATTGAGATCAAGGCGGAAGGGCGTCAACCACGGAAAAGAGAAATAACAGTAAAGCCGGCAGAATCAACGGAAGTAATTATTGATTTCTCCAAGAAGGACGAGATTCCTAGATGATTTCGAAAGAACAACCTGAATGTTGAACACCAACGAGATTCCAACGCTGGTATTCACGATTTATCGTGTGTCCAATCTTTATTTTGTCTTAGTGTTTAAGCCGTTTCACAAGAATGCCAGACATCAAGGAATTGCACAATGAAAATAAAACACCTGCTTCTGGGGCTCCTTCTCGCCTTTCTAGCGGTGATTTATACAATATATGTCTGGAAGGGATCCTTTGACGGCGATGAATTCCAGCATTCTCATTTCGCCTGGCTCATCTGGAATGGATATGTTCCCTATGTTGATTTCTTCGAGCATCATTCGCCTGCCTACCATCTGATTTCCTCTCCTGTCTTTGCATTCGGGGGTGGTGCCGGACTTATTTTTGTTCTCAGGGCGTTAAGCCTTGTTTGCACTGCATGCGTAGTTCTCATGGTATATCTCATGTCACGCAGACGACTGGAAAACGGAGTTTTTCCGTCATGGTTCGGGGCCTGCCTCCTTGTCGCCGCCCCGATCTTCTTCATGAAGATGTGCGAGGCCCGCCCAGAACCGCTTGCTCTTCTCTGCTACATGCTTTCCGTGTTTCTCCTTACAGGTCCTGCAAAAACTCATCCGCGGCGGAATATTTTGCTTGCCGGATTATTCGGTTCCCTTGCCGTTCTAATCTCCACGAAATATGTGTTCGCAATTTTCGGTGTCATCGCCTGCGCAGTGCTCCTCAACGGCTTCTCATCACTTGTTTTCCTGGGGGCAGGGGCCCTGTTACCATGCGTGGCACTGGCTGCATGGCTTTTTGCGCGTGGAGCTTTGCATGCATTTGTGCAGTCGGCGATTTTCCTCAACATGGACTGGAAATATCATTTCTCGCCGGCGGGCTATTCTGTTGAAGCTTTCACATACAGCGGACCTCTTGTCGTAATAGGAGTGGCGGGGATATTCTGGACTGTCCACGAAAAACATGGAGCCCGGCAGTCGCTGGCATGGCTTGCATTGCTCGCCGGCGGCATCGCCGGCATTCTTTTTGTCCCGGTTCCATACAAGCAGACGTTCCTGCCGGTGTTTCCGATCCTGGCCATAGGCGCCGCGACATTCATCGAATACCTGGGGCATTCCTTAAGGCAGGCTTCACCTGCAATTGAAACTCGAAATTCAAATGTCGAAATTCGAAACAAAATGGAAATCAATGAAACATCCAATGGGTCAGGCTTTTTTTCGAGATTGTTTCGTGCTTCGCATTTCGAATTTCGGATTTTACATAATATTCCCGGAGCAGGGGGTGTAAGTCTTGTTTTTTCGATTCTCCTCCTCTCATGCATCGCCCCGGGAGTTTCAAACATCCTTCGCCAGCTGAAGGATACGAACGCCTCCGACCTCGCGTTGATTAGAAAGGTCGAGTCGATAGATCCTGCGCCTGGACCTGTCTTTGATGGACGGGGCTTGATGTTCTACCGTCCGCATGTCGGCAGGCACGCATGCATGCATGACGAGATCCAGCTGATGATAAATACCGGCGAGTACGTCCAGGATGTCAACGGCTCGCTGTCCGCAAACAACTTTCCCGTAGTGATACGGGATTTCCGCGTTGAAAAAATGCCGACTCCGATACTGTCGTTCATCTCAGCCAACTACCGCCCAACAGATGACGGACGGATCCTTGTGCCTGGAATATCCATAGACCGTTCCAAGCTTGCCGGACGAGCTGCCAGCGTCAATATTCCAGCTTCAGGAACGTATCGTGTGTCATGGCGCGGCAGCGAGCTTCTCCTCAACGGCGCATCTGTGAAAAACCACTCGGAGGTCAAGCTCGTCAAGGGCAGTCAGACAGTCGAGGCAAAAGGTTTCGTCGACAAGCTTGAGTTCATACTGGTGAAAAGACAATGAAGAAAATTTCAAACATATTGCTTCTGGCGCTGCTGGCGATCCTTGCCGTGTGGACTGCCAGGCACTTCTTCATCAGCCTTGCGTATCCATATCCCGTTGACTATGGTGAAGGAGTTGTCGTACACTGGATCAAGCAGTCGGCCGCAGGCATGAAGCTCTATCCGGAGATGACGGAAAATCCGCCTTACTTCCATAATCCATACACTCCGCTCTTCTACTGGATCACCTCCAGGTTCCAATCTGTTTCCGGGAATGTCTTTTTCGCAGCAAGATTCTTGAACTTCATATCGCTGCTTGCTTGCGCTGCCGCGATACTTGTGATGGTCAGGCGCAGGACCGGATGGAGGGGAGGGCTTATCGCGATGTCGCTTTTCGTCTTTTCGCCGGTCATCCTGAAATATGCGGGAACGGCGAAGGTCGACATGACAGCGCTAGCCTTCGCCATGCTATCCCTGCTCATCCTTGATTCCTTCCGCTCGAAAACTAGTTCCTTGTTTTCCGGCATCCTCTGCAGTTTTGCGATTCTAGTCAAACCTACCTACTTGCTTTTATCGCTTGCAGGAGCGATCACGTGCCTGAGGCGGGAAAGGAAACAGTTTGCGATGTTCGCAGCATCGGGCATCATCGCAACGCTGATTGCCTTCATCATTCTCTTTCTCCAGAACGGCGGCGGGGTGATTACTCATCTCCTCGATCTCAACCGCCTGCCTCCCGACTGGGGCAACGTATTTTCAATGCTTGCAAGGGTTGCAGGGAAGCATCCTCTGCTCTTATGCGGACTTGCCGTTTTCATCGTAAGGAATCCTGACAGAAAAGATCCGATCTGGTGGTATGCGCTTCTCATTCCACTCAGCCTCCTCTTCTCGCTGAAGACCGGCGCCGAGGAGAATTACTACATGGAAATAATTGCCGCTGGAGCAATTGCCTGCGGTATATCGACAAGATATTTTGTGCCCGAAGCCGGAACACTGCTGATGTGGAGCACCGTCGGACAGATGGCCCTCTATGCGCCAATCCAGCCTGCTCCTGTGTTTACAAAAGTCTACGGTCAGGAAATGACAGGAACCGGCTACTCTGTGACACCGACAACTGACGACCGCCAGATGAGCGAAGTAATCATGGCGGAAATCAACAGCTCTGAGAGCCCGGTGCTTTGTGAAGACCTCGGATATCTCGTAATCGCCAACAGGGAGATTGCTGTCGAGCCATACCAGTTCGCCCAGCTTGCAAAGTCAAAACGCTGGTCGGACGCCAAGCTGGTGGAAATGGTCGTGGAAAAGAAGTTCGGACTTGTGATACTTGGCGCGGATCCTTCGAACGGGGATACTACTTATTTCACTGGCGGCACTCTCCGAGCCATCAGCGAGAAATATGCGTTGAAAAGAATCGTCGGACGCTTCTTCATATTCGAGCCGAAGCCGTGATTTTTTATCTCCTGGATGTAGGGTTCGCCGTCTCGGCGAAGAAGATTGCCCGGGACGGGCAACTCTACATTTAAGAAAATTCCGTTAGCTCGACATTGTCTTGATTTCCACTGAGAAGACACTTCCTCCGACCTTGAATGAATCGCCTGTCTTCAATTCATATTTCTTGTTTGGCTCGAGTCGTGCCTCGTTCAAATAGGTGCCATTGCTGCTTCCGAGATCGGTCAGTTCGGCCTTGGGCGGGGCGATGTCAAGCCTGCAGTGATGTCTTGAGACTTCAGGATCTGTTTCCTTTGTGATATGTATGAAGCAGTCGGTTCCCCTGCCGATATTTATCAGCACAGGTTCGTCGGCGCTGAACTTCTTTCCTGCGAGCGCGCCGCTTACGCATTTGAAGACAAGCTTATACTTGTGGATCTTGAGCATGGGCTTTATCTCGCTGCCGAATGAGAGTTCCGTCTTTGTGCCCTGCATCGCCCTGATCAGCAGCTTGTCATCGGTGGCAGGAGCTGGGATCACTGGCTCAGGCAATGTCTTAACGGCCAGCTTTACTCCGCATTCCTTGCAGAACTTGGAGTCATCGGGTATCGGCGTCTTGCACTTGTCGCAGATCATTTGTCCTCCATGATGTAATAGAAAATGTGAGAGAGTTGTCAAAATGCAGAATATACAGCAGAATACCTTTAAATAAATCGGGACAAGCTATTTTCATCCATTCAATACCAGTCCAGCTTCACTTTTAAGTCTTGAAGGTTATATTATTGTTTCATATGGAGTTGCCTTAAAATCCAATAAGAGGTGAGATATGAAAAAGACCATGAGGATTCTCCTTCCCTCGCTCGTTTTTATCGCGTTTTTCTTTTGCGTTGGAGCCCAGGATCAGCCACCAGCTGCAAATCCCGCTGCCCCGGCAGCGGCTCAGGCGCAGAAAAAATTCACCGAAGCCCAGCTCGAACAGCTTGTCGCGCCGATCGCCCTCTATCCCGACGGACTCCTGGCCCAGGTACTGGCAGCATCGACATATCCCGTCGATATTGTCGAAGCTGCAAGATGGATCAAGCACAATCCAGAACTCTCCCAGGATGACATCAAGACCGAAATGCAGAATAAAAAATGGGATCCGAGCGTCAAGGGACTTGCCTTCTTCCCCCAGCTACTCACCAAGTTGAACGATAATCTTGACTGGACAAAGGATCTTGGCGACGCTTTCCTCGCCCAGCAGAAGGATGTCCTGTCCGCTGTCCAGACCATGCGGGCAAAGGCCAAGGATGCAGGAACCTTGAAATCCGACACCAATCAGACAGTTGACAGCACGCAGGACGGTGCGATCCAGATCCAGAGCGCAAATCCGGACACGGTCTATGTCCAGAACTACACCCCTTCGACTGCATATGGTTCTTCGTGGAATTCAGGTGGTGTATGGGGATATCCCGATGTTGTCTGCGCGCCTGCCTGGCCATGGGGCTATTACGGCGGTGGCTGGGCGGTAGGTTTCAACTGCTACTGGGGCAATCGTGGATGGTGGATCGGCTACAACAATAATTTCTATAACAACCATTTCATCAATCCCTGGCAGTATAACTCGCACAACCTGTACGATCCGAGAAATCCGAACGATCAGGCCAGCAGGCAGTGGCGGCATGATTCGGCAAATACAAGGCCTGTGACCCAGAACACCCAGCAGATTGCAAGACAGCTTGAAACCGAGAAGAGGGTTCCACAGAGCTTCAAAGGCGAAGACAACGCAGCGTCAAGGCAGCTCCGCCAGGCTGTGAATGCAACTCCCAGGGGTGGCGGCGAACTCGCAAGAACTGCGGCAGGCGACAGTCTGCAGAAGGCGGAACGTAACGCAGCCGGCATTGGCGGCAACTACCCCATTGAGAATCTCGACCATGGATTCAGCGGCGCAATGGATGGGAACTTGGAACGCGCGTACAGCGACAGGGGATATCAAAGCAGATCCATCTCAAGCGGCAGCGGCGGATATAGTGGTTATCGAGGCGGGTATCATGGTGGAGGTGGACATGGCGGCGGAAGAAGGTAGGGAGAAGTGAACAATCGAATGACGAATAACGATCAATCGAACAGACGAAGTTAATACCATGGAGAATAAAATGAACAAGATAAGAAGTTTTATAATTGTGATAGCAATCGCACTTTTAGTTTCCGGATGTAGCAGTGTGAAACCCGATGTCGGGCAGGTGGTCTTTGCATCCCCCGACGAGGCGACTTCATCTCTGAAGGATGCTGTTAAGAAGAATGACACGAAGCGCCTCATGGAGATACTTGGTCCGCAGGGAAAGGATATTGTCTTTTCCAGCGACGAGCGGTTTGACGCCGAGGCCAGAGGATGGTTCACAAAGAAAGCAGACGAGAAAACCGAGATAGTCAAGCTTGAAGATGCCTGCTTCATCCATCTCGGAAACGACAAATGGCCGTTTCTGGTTCCAATCGCGCAGTACGGCGGGAAATATTTCTTCCATACTTCTGCAGGCCTGGATGAAATGCTCAATCGCAGGATAGGCAAGAATGAATTGAACGCCATAAGGGTCTGCAATACCCTCGTTGCCGCCGAGGAGGATTATGCGAAGATGAAGCTGGCTGCCGGAGCCGTCAAGGAGTATGCGGCAAAGCTCTTCAGCGACAAAGGCAAAAACAACGGTCTCTACTGGGATTCAGATGACGCCAAGGACAAAAGTCCGATAGGCGCGCTTATTGTCCTGGCTTCACAGGAGTCCCCTGAACCGGCACGCAGACCCTACTATGGATACTTCTATAAGATACTTGACTCGCAGGGGCCCGCGGCTCCCGGAGGTGCGAAATCCTATCTTGCCGCCGGGAAGATGGTCAACGGATTCGCTTTTGCGGCCTATCCCGCGTCCTACGGTGTCTCCGGCATCAAGACATTCATCGTTTCGAAGAACGGTGTTGTCTTTGAAAAGGACCTCGGCACGGATACCGCAAAGAAAGCCTCCGCCATGACCCAGTTCAATCCCGACGACACCTGGACTCCAGTAAGGGATTGAAGTAGGTACGTGCTTTAGCATGTACCATCTTTAATTTTAGGAATGGGACAGGTTAAAACCCGTCCCTACTTTAAATAACGCGCAAAAAAGTGCGGTACCACGAACTAATAATCATAATCCACTGCTGGAAAATCTCCGTTTCAATACTATCTTTAATAAAATTTGCGCCTAACTGACAAGCTGTAAATTTGAAAACAATCTTTAGCTCTCAGCATGGCGTTCGCAAACAGTTTAACCAGGCGAATTTTATTATGGGAAACGATACTTTTTATATTACGACACCGATCTACTATGTCAACGACAAACCGCATATCGGCCATTCGTACACCACGATCCTTGCAGACGTCCTTTCGCGCTATCACAGGCTTCTCGGCGAACCGACATTCTTCCTTACAGGCACCGACGAACACGGTCAGAAGGTCCAGAAGGCTGCAGTCGCCAACAAGATGACTCCGATCGAACAGTGTGATACTACCGTGGTCAGGTTTAAAGAACTGTGGAAGAAGCTCGAAATAACTCACGATGACTTCATCAGGACCACCGAGGACCGGCATAAGACTGTAGTCCGGAAAATACTGCAGGACCTATATGACAAAGGCGAAATCTACAAGGCCGAATATACCGGACGCTACTGCACGCCATGCGAACGCTTCTTCCAGGAAAAGGATCTCGTCGATGGCGGACTCTGTCCGGAATGCAAGCGTCCGACAGACGAGATCATTGAATCGAACTACTTCTTCAGGATGGGCAAATATCAGCAATGGCTTATCGATTACATCAACTCGCATCCTGAATTCATACAGCCTGATTTCAGGCGCAATGAGACTCTCGGTTTTCTGAAGAAACCTCTAGAGGATCTTTGCATCTCACGCCCGAAATCACGTCTCGAATGGGGAATCGAACTTCCCTTCGACAGTAACTATGTCTGCTACGTATGGTTCGACGCTCTCATAAATTATATCACCGGCGTCGGCTACGGACAGGACGATGCGAAGTTCGCAAAATGGTGGCCCGCGTCCTTCCATCTCATCGGCAAGGATATTCTTACCACGCATACCGTCTACTGGCCGACAATGCTGAAGGCGATGGGCGTTGAACAGCCCAGGACTATTTTCGCACACGGCTGGTGGCTGATTGGCGCCGACAAGATGAGCAAGTCCCTCGGCAATGTCGTCAATCCTATGGGCATGGCTGAGAAATACGGTGTGGATGCGTTCAGATATTTCCTTATGTCAGAGATGTCTCTCGGCAATGATGCATCTTTTACTGAAGAAATTTTCGTCACCCGCTACAACAGCAATCTGGCGAATGACCTTGGAAACCTTCTGAGCCGCGTAGTCAAGATGATCGGCAAGGAGGCCGGAGGAGTCATTCCTGCACCTGGTCCCGAGCATGAATTCGACAAGGAACTTCGTGAAACCGTGCTCGATGCTGTCTCCGAAATGGAAGCCGCGATCCTGGGAATGAAGATCGACCGCGGACTCGAACAGGTCATGAACGCCATCCGTGCGGCAAACCGCTACATGGAGAAGACCGCTCCCTGGAAACTTGCCAAGGAACAGAACAAGGACAGGCTGAACATGGTCCTTTATACAGCTGCGGAATCATTGAGGGTCATCTCCGGAATCCTTTCTCCTATCATGCCCGACAAGATGTGCGAAATCCGCAAATCCATCGGCATCACAGACTATAAGATTGACATAAACACCCTGAAGATGTGGGGTAAGCTCCAGCCTGGACTCAAGGTTGTAGATATCGGTTCGCTCTTCCCGAGGATTGATGTAAAAGCCGAAAACGAAAAAACTGCGAAATCCGCAGAGACAGTTGCTGTCGCCGCAGAAGATGTAATAACAATCGAAGACTTCGGAAAGATAAAGCTCAGGACCGCAAAGGTTCTCGAGGCTGAAAAAGTAGAAGGTGCTGACAAGCTTCTGAAGCTGCAGATAGATGTCGCCGGAGAAAAGCGCCAGCTGATCGCCGGAATTGCACAGTTCTACAAGCCAGAGGAAGTAGTCGGACGCACGATTGTCATTGTTGCAAACCTCAAGCCTGCAAAGATCCGCGGAATAGAATCCCGTGGAATGCTCCTTGCCGCCAAAGATGGAAAGACCCTGAAGCTTATCACCGTAGACGGCGGCGACTTCCCGACTGGCTGCTCAGTGGGCTAAGTAGGTACGGGCTTCAGCCTGTACCAGCATTTTTGGAATTTCAGTTACACGTTAAGAGAAGAATGGTACAGGCTAAAGCCCGTACCTACTTTAAGTATCACAGTCATTTCTGCCTGTGTATCTGAATCGACGATTAATAAATCCGTACATTGTTGATTCCGTTAGTAGTTAAGCAATTATTGGCTGTGTGTCATATCGGTGTATTGTCGATGAAGAGTCCAGATGACAGGCTGTAGGTTTCAGAAATGTAGGAGTTCACAGCTTCAGCTGTGTCTTTTTGAAAGCACGGAAATAATATTGACCACGAAACACACGAATGACACGAAAAAAGCCATTGGCAAGGTTTTGCTACGCAAAAACTTGCCACCATTCTTTCAAATAACCGTGCAAATAAAACAAAAAATGACGGATAGTAGTACGAAGTGCACGAAGGTGTTTCCAGATGTAAAGCTGTCTGTCACAGACAAGATTTCCATATTCTTTCCTTCCCCCGCAAAGATTGCCACGACTTCCGCGTCTAATTGTAAATGAATCACGGAGCGCTGGCGTCTCGCCGGCAATATTGAATTATCCATAATCGCCAATATATTCTTTGAAGTTGTAACTTGAACATGCCGGGGGTGCCATGAAAAAGATATTCCTTTTGATTTTAATCATCCTATCCCTGGTATATTCAAGATCTATATACATGCAGATAGGCGTTTATGAAGTAGGTACGCCCTTTAGGGTGTACCAGCATTTTGGAATTTCAGTTACTCTTTAAGATAAGAATGGTACAGGCTGAAGCCCGTACCTACTTTAAGCGGAAAAGGTCTTTTAGATGAATTGAGGCTGCAAGGTTATCGTTAAATTTTCAGGAGCTGTTATGAAAAAAGTATTTGTCTTTCTTCTGTTTGTTTTGATTGCATGTATTCCTTCTTCTTACTCTGAAGATTCAAGCCCGGGGGCTGGGAAAATCAGATCGTGGCTGGACAAGATTCAGATACAGAAGATGGAATTCAACGATGCTCCTGTTGACAAAGTCCTTTCTGAAATCTACAAGGCTGTTGTCGCTGTTGATACCACGAAGAAGGGCTTGAACATGGCTATGATTCTCAACCCGGATCAGAAGGGCAAGCTCCCTGTAATCACCATGAAATTCGAGGAAGGCTCATTGTATTCAGTTCTTCAGAAGTTCTGCAAGCTTGCAGGATTGACTCTCCGTATCGAAGATGATTTGCTCTATTTCTATCCAACCGGAGAGCTTCCGCATCCGTTTTATATGGAAACTAGGATATATCCTGTGGAAAAGGAGTCGTTTACTGAACTTGGGGCATCTAATGAAGGTCCGACGGCTGGAGCAGAAACTGATGGCGGAGCTTCGAGCGGAGAGGATCTGCTTGAACAGTATTTCATATCTAGGGGCATTCCTTTCCCTCCCGGGGCGAAAACGGTTTTTGACTCGCGCATATCACGCCTGATTGCTACCAACACACCCGATAATCTAGATAAAATTGAAGAAATCATCCACGAGTTGAATGTTGTCGATCCTCAAGTTGGGATTGGGGTTAAATATCTAAAGATTACGGAATCGGATTTCAGAAAAGTTGTCGGCGAGGACATGGCGTTGAATCCTAGGCAAATAAACTCGTCATTGTATTCTAAGCTGATGGAATCTGGAAAGATTCAGGTTGTGGCCGACAGCTATATCCTCACGCAGAACGGACAGGAAGCTACAGTAAGAATGGTCTCCGAGAAGTTCTTTCCTATAAGGTGGACCGAGTCAAATCTTGTTGATGAAAACAGAGAAAAGGCTGCGGCTGGCACTGAGAAAGATGATAAGGAGAAAGGGAAATCACATGTCACGTATTCAACTACCCCTGAATTTGGCGGCCAAACCGAACTTGGTGTAAGGCTTACGGTTACCCCTACCGTAGATGCCGACCGATATACGATATCCCTTGATATGACTCCCATGATCCAGAGCCATATAGGCTGGACAGATTACGATCTCGGTGAAACGAAGGCAAAAATGCCTGATTTCGCAGTCTCGACCGCTGAAACAAAAATGGTCATTTATGACGGGTCGAGCGTTCTTCTAGAAAGCAGTCTAAAAGACGAGGCTGTTGATGGAACCGACAAGACTGTTTCCGTGAGGCATTTCATTTTCGTGATGGTGAAACTTATCAATCCAGATGGGAAGCTTCTCAGGAATGGCGATGTTCCTGCGAGGACCGTTGTAAAGAAGAAGGCATGGGCACTGTACGAGAATATAAAAGACTTTGACAAGGTTGATTCTTCAGTAGTTCAAAAATTGTCGGGCAAGATTGATTTTGAAGCTATAAATTTGACTCCTGACAAAGTATTTGAAGCCCTTGCGCCAAAGATGAAGGCATCGGGCTTAACTTTGAGAAAAGATTTCCAGGAGCCTTGGAAGAAGACATTCATCACAATGTTCATAAAGGATATGGCGCTAGGCGAAGTCCTGCGAATCCTTGCTATATGCACTGATTCCGGAATAAGCATAGAGGGTAATGAAATAAGGTTCAATCAGCCTGAAATGAAAATGGAGACGAAGAGCATCAGGGTAAGGGCGGCATTGATAGCTGCAGGATATCCAGGAGGAGTTTATGACTTTGATGGCCGGGTGCAAAAGTTTGAAAGCAATCCTGCTGCTGAAAGCAACCAGGGATTGATGGATTATTTCAGCCAAAGGGGAATAAGCTTCCCGAAAGGTTCTGGAATAATATATGAGAGACGGGCAGGCGTCTTGTTGATAAGGAACACTACGGAGAACGTCCGCAGGCTTGAGGCGCTTCTCCGTGACCTGGACATTGAAACTCCTCTGGTACATATACAGTTCGATATGATTGA
Source organism: Lentisphaerae bacterium GWF2_50_93 (assembly GCA_001804815.1). GTDB lineage: Bacteria > Verrucomicrobiota > Lentisphaeria > Victivallales > GWF2-50-93 > GWF2-50-93. The sequence goes on along the minus strand of MHBI01000082.1, from coordinate 20,181 downwards.
AATGAAATATGATGAACTGGAAAAGATAATGTCCGAGAACAAGACATCCGAGTTTGCTGGCACAGCCTTCTATCACCTCCTCCTCAAGTCAGGCAAGGCGAAGATTAACTCACAGAGGATTGTTGCAACGAGCGGACAACCTGCGCTGGGCAGACAGGTGCTTGAGAAATATTTTCCAACATCATGGACTGAGCCTGCTTTTGCATTTGAAAAGGATTCCACGGTTTATACGCCATCTTATGCAGAGCTAGGGGAGGCGACTGATCTTGGACAAAGGCTTGAAGCTACGGTTACGGTCAGCCCCAATAATTATACCACTTCTCTTAATCTTCATCCACTGACAAGAGAACAGATCGGCTGGAGCGAATATCCGTACGAAGTTATTTTGAATAAGGTTTCGGACAAGGTTGTTCTTGAGAAGAACAAGTTGATCATGCCTGAATTTGCCTTAAGGGATATTTCGACGAATGTAAAGTGCTACGATGGGGAGACCATTCTCGTCGGGAAGACTTATCTCGGATTCGACCCAGAGAAGGAATCATTCTTCAATTACAGGACAGCGAAATACGACGGGAAGGTCATACTGTTCTTCATAACGCCAGTCCTTGTGAACCCGGATGGCAATCCTGTTAGGAAGTAGGTACGGGCTTCAGCCTGTACCAGCATTTTGGAATTTCAGATACACTAAGAGAAGAATGGTACAGGCTGAAGCCCGTACCTACTTATCCGTTTGAATAATTCTGCATGAATTGTATCTTACGACTTCGTTTTTTCGTCCACGCTTCAAACAACGGGAATAAAAATGAATAAGATACTTTTTCTGGACCTTGTCAAGATGCATGAGCCCATCAAGAAGGAACTTCATGATGCGGTTATAGGAGTAATTGACAGCGGCCACTATATCGGCGGCGAGGAACTCAAGTCGTTCGAGAAGGAAATGGCCGCATGGCTGGGTGTCCAGAACCTCTGCGGCGTGGCCTGCGGGACAAGTGCGATATTCGCAGTCCTCAAGGCAATGGGCATAGGGGCTGGAGACGAAGTAATCACTACCGTCCATACTGCTATTGCCACAGCTGAAGCCATCACGCTTACAGGCGCACAGGTAGTCTTCTGCGACGTGACTGCCGACGGGTTCAATCTCGATCTCGACCAGGTTGAGAAGAAGATAAATTCAAGGACCAAGGCGATCATCGCCGTCCATCTCTACGGTCAGCCTGTAGACATGGACAGGGCTCTGGCGATCGCCAGGAAGCACAACCTTAAACTTGTCGAGGACTGTGCGCAGGCGCAGGGCGCCAAGTACAAGGGGAGGAAAGTCGGGACGATTGGAGATGCCGGCACCTTCAGTTTCTTCCCGTCGAAGAATCTCGGGGGATTCGGGGACGGCGGGGCGATCACGATGAAGGACGCAGCTCAGTTCCGCTATGCAAAGATGTTCTCGAACCACGGGCGGGAGAGCAAGTACGATCACGAGTTCGAGGGCATCAACAGCCGTCTCGACGCCATCCAGGCCGCGCTCCTCCGGGTATGCCTGGGAAAGCTTGACGAGTGGAATGCCGGACGCAGGCAGGTCGCCGCCTGGTATGATGAAGGTCTCAAGGGTATCCCCCAGCTTAAAACGCCGCAGGTACTTGCGGACAGCGAACCTGTATATCACCTTTATGTAGTGGTGGTTCCCGACCGCGAAGCTCTTGCAAGACACCTGAAGGAAAAGGGGATTGAGACAGGCGTCCATTATCCCTATTCATTGAATGTCCTTCCCGCTTTCGCCCGTCTGAAGCAGGGCAGGGGACATTTTCCGGAGGCGGAATATGCGTGTGGGCATGTATTGTCCCTGCCTGTTTCTCCTTCCCTCTCGAAGAATGAAATCGACTATGTCTGCGATGAAGTCCGGAAGTTCTACAAGTAATATAAATCCGTAAAACACTTGACGGGTTTTGCGGATCCATATAAGTGGAAAAATCTCTGTTTTTTACCTTGTTAAAACTGCAATTAATCATACATTACCTCTTCGCTGTTTTTTTATGCAACATTGAATCTGAAAAATGGAGTATCAATAGGTCAACATGAGTGATATAACGACAAGAGATTATCCGATAAACATTGAAGATATCATGCATACTGCGTACCTGCAGTATTCCTTGAGCGTAAACGTCGGACGCGCAATACCGGATGTGCGAGACGGCCTCAAGCCCGCGAACCGGCGAATCCTCTACGCGATGCACAAGCTGGGGCTTACAAAAGGCCATGCCTATACCAAGTGCGCGAAGGTCGTCGGCGAAGTTATTGGCAACTATCATCCGCACGGCGATGTTTCGGTCTATGAGACTCTTGTCCGAATGGCCCAGGATTTCTCGATGAGGGAGACGCTGATTGACGGCCAGGGTAACTTCGGCAGCATAGACGGCGATCCTCCTGCCGCATACAGGTATACCGAATGCCGTCTCGAGCGCCTTGCCGAAGAGCTTCTTGTCGACATTGAGAAGAACACAGTCAATATGTCGCCGACATTCGATGAATCGACCATGGAGCCTGACGTGCTTCCCTCGAGCTTCCCGAACCTCCTTGTCAACGGTTCGACAGGTATCGGCGTAGGAATGGCGACGAACATGCCTCCGCACAACCTCGGGGAAATTATTGACGCTACAGTCCATCTCCTCGACAATCCGTCATGCCGCGTCGCGGATCTCCTGCAGCATGTCAAGGGGCCTGATTTCCCTACCGGTGCAACAATCTGCGGAGTTGCAGAAATTAAAAGATACTATGAGACGGGCAGGGGGAGCATAAAGATCCGCGCAAAGGCCGAGATCATCGACAAGGACGGCAAGGAGCAGATCGTCGTCACCGAAATACCCTATGCTGTAAACAAGGAGAATCTGGTTTTAAAGATTGCGGAACTTGTGAACGACAAGAAGATCACCGGGATATCCGGACTGCGCGACGAGACAAGCAGGCGTTCCGGAATAAGGATCGTGGTCGACATCAAGCGCGGTGCGATGGCCACCATCGTAATGAACCAGCTGTACGCCCACACGCAGCTTGAGACCACTTTCGGCTCGATATCCCTGGTCGTCGACAACAAGCGTCCCAGGATCCTGGACCTGCGCCAGCTTCTGCAGGCATACATCGACCACCGCCTGGATGTCGTCACCAGGAGGACGAAGTTCGAACTCGACAAGGCGGAGGCGAGGGCCCACATCCTTGAAGGACTCCTGATCGCAGTCAAAAACATCGACGAAGTTGTAAAGATAATCCGTGCGTCCCGCACCAAGGAAATAGCCGGTCAGACTTTGATAAAGAGGTTCAACCTGAGCCAGAAGCAGACCGATGCGATTCTTGAGATGCGCCTCCACCAGCTGACCGGACTTGCGATCGAGGACCTTGAGCTGGAATACAACGAGCTCCTGAAGCTCATCGCATACCTCAAATCCCTTCTTGCGAGCAGAGAAATGCGCCTCAAGGTCATCAAGGACGAGCTTCTCAAGATCAGGGAGAAGTATGCAAGCCCAAGGAAGACTGACATAGCTCCGGATGAGCGCGACCTCAACATTGAAGACCTCATAGCGCGCCATTCATGCGTCATCACCGTCTCCAATACCGGATACATCAAGCGCGTTCCAGCCACCACCTTTGATTCACAGCACCGCGGTGGAAAAGGTGTCAAGGGCATGGAGACCAGGGAAGAGGATTTCGTCGAACATCTTTTTAATGCGCACAGCCATGATATCATCTTCTTCTTCACCGACAAAGGACAGATGCACTGGCTCAATGTCTACGAGATTCCGGAAGGTACGAGATTGGGCAAGGGCAAGGCGATCGTAAACATGATCAGGATCGAACCCGGCGAACTCATCCGCGCGATGCTGACTGTTCCGAAAGAGGATGTCGAACGCGATGACCTCTATATAATCATGGCGACGAAGTGCGGTCTTGTGAAAAAGACCAGGCTTTCAGAATACAAGAACCTCAGGAAGGCCGGTATCAGGGCCATATCCCTCCAGGATGGCGACGACCTTATCAGTGCGATTGTCACAGACGGAAAGAAGGAGATAATCCTTTCAACCTCGCTTGGAATGGCGTGCAGATTCACAGAAGACCAGATCAGGATAGTCGGCCGCATGGCGAAGGGTGTCACAGGAATGAGGTTCAAGCTCAAGAAGGACTTTGTGATTGGAATGGAGGCCGTCGAGCCGCTCGAGGAAATCGAGAATGACGAGGAGGCTCTTGCCAAAGGCGGTCCTGAAATCCTCGTAGTATCCGATGGCGGACTCGGCAAACGCAGCCTGGTAAGCCAGTATCGCAAGACCAGGAGAGGCGCAAAAGGCGTTCTCAACATCAAGCTCCGCGAAAAGGAAAAAGTAGTCGCCGCAGTGAGGGTGAAGCAGAACGACGAGCTTCTGATTGTGACTGTCAAGGGGCAGACCACCAGGATACCGTCCAATGAAATCCGCACCGTTGGCAGGGCTTCAAAAGGGGTCAGGATCATGGATCTGGCAGAGAATGACCTTATCAGCGGTGTCGTCAAGCTCATGGAGCTCAAGGAAGGGGACAATCCTGATGGAGCCATCCCAGCCGAGCCTGAAGTCCAGCCGGGAGAGACGGCTGCTGGCGAACCTGCTCCTGAAAAAGAGTGAGTCCGGAATTGATCTTTGTTTGTAGTTAACGCAATATTGCGTGTCTCTGTCTCTATAATTTAGAACAGCCGATATCTGCTTAACTGCGAAAAGAAGGACAGCTTTAAGATTTACGCTTTGATTTAAGGGTTGACGCCATGAAATTCCGCTTCAAAAATCGTTCGATAGCCTGTACCGGAAAAACACAGGTCATCGGCATTGTAAACGTCACTCCCGATTCCTTCAGCGACGGCGAAGAATATTATTCCACGGACAAGGCGGTAAAGCACGCCATTGAACTTATTGAAGCAGGTGCGTCGATCATAGACATAGGCGGGGAGTCGACACGTCCGGGTTCCGAACCGGTGGATGTCGAGGAGGAAATCCGAAGAGTACTGCCGGTCGTGTGCGAACTTCGCAGAGAGCGGCCTGATGCGGTCATCAGCGTCGACACCATGAAAAGCGAAGTTGCGGTAAAGGCCCTGGAGGCCGGTGCCGACATTATAAACGATGTCAGCGCCTTGCGGAATTCGCGGGACATGGCTGGAGTCATTGCCGAACACAGGGCGGGTGTTTTCCTGATGCACATGCGCGGAACACCAAAGACGATGCAGGCGAAGCTCCACTACAGGAATCTTATCGGCGAAATAAATTCATTCCTCACCGATTCCATCAGGAGGGCCGTAGATGCAGGCATAAACAGGGAGAATATAGCGGTCGACCCCGGAATAGGTTTCGGAAAAAACAAGGAGCAGAACCTGCAGATAATATCCCGGATAGAGAAGTTCAGGGAGAACGGCAGGCCGATAGTAGCAGGACCTTCAAGGAAAAGGTTCATCGGGCAGATCCTCGGTGGAATTCCTCCTGAGGAGAGGGCTTGGGGGACGGCCGGCTCAGTGGCATATCTTGCGATGAGGAAAATAGATTTCGTGAGGGTCCATGATGTCAAGGAGATGGTCCAGATGCTGAAGGTGCTTTCCGAAATAAACCTGCTGGATGTCCAATTTGGACTTTGATTTTCATCGGATATTGGAAATTCCCTGTTGGACATTGCCTGTTAGTGTCCTGTGAAAATCCGCATGGTTTCCCTGATTCGGTTTTTAAAATCGCGTTGTTGAGTTAAGTTATCCTCTGTAACAGAGGTCTGTAATGACGGAATTTTCTCCCTATTTCAACAGTATCTGGATTTACTTCAGCTTTGCGCTGGAGGTGATGATCCTTGCCGTGATCATCTACTACGGGCTTTATTTCCTGCGCGGGACAAGGGCGGCAAACGTACTTGCAGGAATAATCATAGCGTTGCTTCTTCTCACCCTGGCGACTGATTTCCTGAAATTCGAAGTCATAACCGAGCTCCTCAACGGGCTCTGGCTGATATTCCCGCTCGCGATCATTGTCATATTCCAGCCTGAGATAAGAAGGGCCTTCGCCCAGCTGGGCAGCAGCAGGCCTTTCACGAAAAGGCTTAAGAAGGAGGAGACGATAAACGAGGTCGTACAGGCCGTTGAATTCCTTTCCGTGAACAAGCGGGGGGCCTTGATTGTGTTCCAGAGGCAGATTGGGATGCGGGCCCTCATAAGCAGCGGAATCAGGATAAACGCGCGGGTAAGCCATCAGCTTATACAGACCATATTCCATCCAAATACCGCCCTACATGACGGCGCGATCGCCATTGAGGACAACGAGATCATTGCAGCGCATATAATCTTCCCGCTGACACAGAGCGTCTCGCTCTCAGATTCGCTTGGGACACGGCATCGGGCGGCTATCGGCGTCACCGAGGAGACTGATGCGGTCGCCGTTGCGGTTTCCGAGGAGACTGGAGGCATAAGCATCGCATGCAGGGGGAATATTATCAGGAATATTTCAGCTGAGAAGCTTTCACGTTTTCTCCGCTCCCTGCTCATACCTTCGCAGAACGATACGTTGAGGGATATCTTTGAGGACATGGCTGAAAATGATGAGATGTCGGGATTCTCAGGAGGGCAGAAAAATGAGTGACGGACAGAAAACCGGAACTTCCTGGATCCCTGGAATAATTAGGCATGACTATCTGCGCAAGCTTATCGCCTTGTGTTTCGCCCTTCTCGTCTGGTGGAAGGTATCGATGCAGATAGGAATCGAGGAGATCGTCAGGAACGTCCCCGTGAACGTCATTGCCGGGGAGAATACGGTGAACCTTGACGACAGCGTCAAATACGTCGACATTACAGTCAGGGGCAGATCCCAGAAAAGGCTGAATCTGCTTTCTCCCACCGACTTCAAGATTGAGCTCCATGTCGGTGACAACGCCTATATGCCGGGAAAGCCCCTGACATTCAACATCCTCAAATCGGCTTCTGTTTCCAAGCCATTTGGAATAAACGTTGCAAAGTTCAGTCCTGAAATGCTCGTACTTCGTTTTGACAGGAAAATCACGAGGGATATGCCTGTAAATGCGAGATTCACAGGCATGACTTCCGAGGATTATGCATGCGGAGAGGTCAAGCTTACGCCTGACAGGGTCAGGGTTTCCGGGCCTGAAAGCATTTTGAGTTCCTTTGCAAGGGTACATACCGAACCAATATTCCTCGATCAGAAGACGGTCGAAGATTTCGAATATATCGCCAGGATAGCCGACCCTGGAGGCAAAGCCGTGATTTCCCCGCAGAAGGTCACCGCGCACGTGGAAATATACAGGAAAATAGATACGAGGGTTTTTTCAGGCCTTCCTATAAGCATCCTCAGCGCTCCGGGTTCTGGCAAGCTGGTAAAGAAGATTACTCCTACGAATGTGGACGTCACGGCTGGAGGCGTCAAGAGTTCGCTTGAAGTTATGAACGGAAGCGAGATTTCCACCTTTGTCGACGCTTCGGCCTCCAAGGAGCCTGGAATATACAAGCTGAAAGTACAGTCCCATGTGGCTCTTCCTGAAATCAAGATCAGCAGCATCTCGCCGGCCGAAGTGGAAGTGGAAGTTTATAATGAAAAATAATTCCGGCCCGTCATGAAAAATCCGGATCTTATCCGTGTATGCGCAGCAGTGCTGCGAAATGACGGCAAGGTGCTCATGTGTTCCCGTCCCCACGGCCGCCATCTTGCGGGACACTGGGAGTTTCCCGGAGGCAAAGTCCATGCAGGCGAAACTGACGAGGAATGCCTCAGCAGGGAGATACTGGAGGAACTTTCAGTCGATGTCATCGTCCTGGACCTCATAGGCGGGATAGTCTATGCATATCCGGAAAAGAATGTCGAAATATTGTTCTACAGGTCTTTCCTTAAAGATGCATCACAGAAGATAACCGCTACTGAAAACCAGGAACACCTTTGGATCGATGTCGGAAGTATCCTGGAGATGGAGCTTGTTCCGGCGGATTATGACTTTGCGGCCTGGCTGGCCTCAGAGTAATCCCGTCATCCATGGAACCGGCAGTTCGGCAGCCTCACTTGATCCTGTCTGCGAATTCCGCAAAATCCTTGGGAAAAGGGGCCTCGAAGAACATTTGTTTCCCGGTCACGGGATGCGCAACGGAAATCTTCCAGGCATGGAGCAGCTGCCTTGGCGCTGCAATCTTCTGCTTGCCTCCATAGACTTCATCCCCCATGACAGGAATCCTCTTGTGTGCAAGATGAACCCTGATCTGATGTGTGCGTCCGGTTTCAATTTCAACATCAAGCAGCGAGACAGGGATTCCGTCGATCTCTCCGGACTTGATCACCTTGTACCTGCTTATGGCGATCTTGCCGCCTTTTTCCAGCACGGTGAATTTCTTCCTGTCTACGCGGTGACGGCCTATCTGGGTCATGATCTCCTCTTCGGATTCCTCTGGTATCCCATACACGATTGCGGCATAATGCTTTTTCACTTTCCTGTACTGGAAGGCCTTTGAAAGGGCGTACATTGATATCGGATTTTTCGCAACGAGCAGGCAGCCGGAGGTGTCCTTGTCAAGACGGTGCACGATCCCGGGCCTCGAGTGGTCCTCCAGCTTATCAGCGAAATCCTCATCCCGTCCGAGAAGGGCGTTGACAATCGTCCCTTCATGGTTTCCGGCGGCCGGATGGACGACTATTCCCGCATCCTTGTTTATGACGATCATGTCGCTGTCCTCGTAGAGCACGTTGAGCGGAATGTCCTGCGCCGAGAGGGTAGTCTCCTTCTGCACGGGGACATCAATGGTTATCTTGTTGCCTGTCTCGACGGGATATTTCGACTGCAGGCAGGTTTTGCCGTTGCATGATATCCTTCCCTCTTTAAGGAGCTTCTGGAAATATGTCCGTGAATACTCCTTGAAGGAGTCGGCCAGGAAACGGTCTATCCTGCATTCGTGGTATTTTTCATCGACAATGATTTCAAGCATTTTTCTGTTTCCGTCCAAGATTGTTTTTTAAAGTATATGTTAAAAGCAGTATTCCCGCAGCTGCAACCATCAGTCCGATGGATTGCGAAACGGTAAACTTATCCAGTATGAACTGGCGGTGGTCCCCCCGCATCGATTCGATCGTAAACCTGCCCAGTCCATAGCATATGAGATATGCGGCGGCGGTCTGTCCGGGTTTTAATTTCCTCACCAGATAGCAGAGTGCAAAGGCTAGCGCCAGATTGAAGATGGACTCATATATCTGTACAGGATGAAGGTGCTGGCTGATACATGCTTCCGGATGCAGGGGATCGCTTGGAAAAGCCGTGGCAGGGGAAGAGCCTGCAGGAAACTGTACCGACCACGGCTGGTCAGAAGGCTTGCCGTAGCAGCAGCCGTTCAGGAAGCAGCCGATCCTTCCGAAGAAATGGCCTATTGCAAGCGAAGGTCCGAATAAGTCCAGTACTTTAAGGATATTGAGTTTCTTCCTCAGACAATAATAGATCAGTACGGAGATTGCGCAGAGGAACCCCCCGAAGAAGACAAGGCCGCCCTGGTCGATTCTTATGATGCTGAGCGGATTGTCCCTGTACAGCTTCCAAAACTGCACCACGTAGAATATCCTTGCCCCGACTATTCCGGCAATCATGCTGATCATGGCGACATCGGTTATCTGCTCTGCATCCATGCCGGCCGTCTTCCGGTTGAGCATGAGCAGGTAGACGGCAGAAAGGAAGCCCAGGGCCGCCATTATGCCGTACCAGTAGATGGTCAGGGAGCCTATGTGTAACGCCACTGAATGCATAGCCTATCCTTTGATTTACGATGAGAGGCCTATAAGATACCTTTGTTTTTCTCCTTTGCCATTCAAACTCAGGGCAACCTGGGATAATTTAAAGTATTATGAGGGCAAGTCAATCGGACTAATCTATGTCTTCGGATGCTTGAAATTCAGGAATGAGGCTATAACTTCAAAATTTTACTGTAAAATCAGAAAGGATATCAAGTGACTGATTTAATTGCAAGCCACATAGAGTTAGCAGCAAGCCATGCCCACGTATGGGGATTTCTGATCATTTTTATTTTCATGGCCATAGAAAGTTCATTTATACCGTTTCCGAGCGAAGTTGTCATGATACCCGCCGGATTCCTGGCATTCAGGGGTGAATTGAGCTTTGGTTCACCTCTTGTCGATGCCTCAGCCGCAGTCTTGTGCGGTCTCCTGGGCTCAATGACGGGTGCTTATTTCAATTATTATTTCGCACTATGGCTGGGCAGGCCCTTCCTTCATAAATTCGGACATTACTTCTTCCTCCCCCCCAAGACCCTTGACAGGGCTGAAGAGATTTTCCGGAAATACGGGGATATCACAACTTTCGTCTGCAGGCTGCTTCCAGCCATACGGCAGGTGATATCTGTTCCAGCGGGTCTTGCGAAGATGAACATATTCAGATTTTCCCTGTTCACCGGACTCGGGGCCGGAATATGGGTCATCATATTGACGGCCATTGGCTATTATCTGGGTTCGCTCGCAAAAGACATGTCGTACAAGGAGCTTGTACACAAGGGCAAGGACATTCTCCATCATAATTACATATGGATATTCCTGGGACTTGCGGTAGTAATCATTGCTTATCTGATTGTCCATAATATGATAATGAAGTCGTCTAGGAGCAGGAATCTTCCTGCACAAGCCTGAATATATTGGAAATAACACGTTTCGTATGTTATTTTCTAGCCGCTAAAAATAATAATACCCCGTGGTGTAATGGTAGCACAAGTGGTTTTGGTCCATTTAGTCCAGGTTCAAATCCCGGCGGGGTAGCCAATAAATTTTCCAGCGGAAACTTCACGACAGCATCAGCAATCAGGCTTTTTATCCGAGTTGATGATCTGGTCGCTATACTCAGGATAGAGTTTCTGAAGGCATTCCGGGCAGATTCCATGAGTTAGGCTCTGCTTTGTCTTCTCTGAAAGATAAATCTCTATCGACTGCCATGATTTCATGGTGCGAGGATCCTCCTGGGGCCTCCTGATCTTCTTGCAGTTTGCGCATATCGGCAGTATCGCTCCAAGAGAGCCAATGGTGTTTATGGCCCTGCGCAGGTGGTACATGTGTGAAATAAGGGCGCCATAGAGCACGACCGTCACCATCGCGGTGACACCTCCAACTATCAGGTGTTCGGAATCGAAAAACGGGATTTCAGGGTGCAGGAACCTGTCAACCAGCGCGTTCAGGCTTCCCATGAAGAGCACAATCATGACATACAATATGATTGTGAAGAACCTGCTCCTGCTTATCTTCTCCATATTTTTCTGCAGTACCAGATTCATGTGCATGCTCCTTCTTTGACTTTTCCTTGTGCGAGCCTGGCTGGAATGCCAGGCAGTAAGTGCCTCCAACCGTATTTGAGCCACAGGCGCCTTGCCGACACATTGACGACCATGTCAATTGCAACTGCCCCTTCATCTGTTGCAAGTTCGGTCTCCTTGACACCTTGACGGTGGCCTGGTTGTTGCCGTGCGGGAATCCAATCACTGAACAAACTTCCACTTCAGTTCCAGCTAGGATTTCCTTTGCCATTCATTTGGCTCCCCTTTGTTTGTTTATTGCTTTGCAAGCTGTAATTTCGAGATATCTGCCTGCATTCCTCATCGAGTCTTCGGTGTTTTTTGCTTCCTTGCATATCGGCCAGACTGAATTGATTCCTGTTTTTCTCAGATTGGCCAGATTCTTCCCGGCGCATCCGCATATGGCCATGCATGGTACTTTATGCTTCTTTGCGAGTTTCGCAACTCCGGCAGGGGCTTTGCCGTAGGCGGTCTGGCTGTCGAGCCTGCCTTCGCCAGTGATAACGAGATCAGCCCCCTTGATTTTCTTTTCAAGTTCAACGAGCTCGAATACCACGTCAATCCCCTTTTTGAGCCTTGCTCCAAATAAGCCGTAGAATCCAGCGCTGATACCTCCGGCGGCGCCACCGCCTTTTATCTTCCTGATATCTTTCCCGGTATGCTTGCGGACCATGCCTGCGAATATCGCAAGGCCATGCTCAAGCTCACTGACTTGTGCTGGAGTTGCGCCTTTCTGCGGGGCGTATACGGCAGCGGAGCCTTTGGAGCCCAGAAGCGGATTCTCGACATCGCATATGATTTCAATCATCTTGCTTTTTGAGAGTTCTTCCGCATTGCGCGAATCGATTCCGGATATTCGATTCAGGTCTCCACCGGTAGGTACAGTTATCGCTTTTCCAGTCTTGTCAAAAAATACAACTCCAAGAGCCGCAGCCGCTCCAGTCCCCCCGTCACATGTCGCGCTTCCTCCGATCCCCAGGATGATTTTCTCAGGATTCAGCTTTAAGGCTCTTGCTATAAGCTGGCCTGTCCCGTAAGTCGTTGTCTCCATCGGATTGCGTAGATTTTCCGGGAGCATCGCTAGTCCGGATGCAAGTGCCATTTCGATGAATGCGGTTTTCTCTTTTGGGAGCCAGCAGAATTCAGAGCAGATCTTTTCCTTGCGCGGACCGACAACCTTGCACTTGATGGTCTTTGACGAAGGCAATGACTTGACGACATCCAGAAGGCCGTCTCCGCCGTCGGCGACAGGGCATATGACGACTTCAGAATTTGGCAGTGCCTTCCTGATTCCGCGCGAAACCGCCTTTCCTGCATCGATGGAGGAAATGCTGCCTTTGAAGGCGTTTAGTGCAATTACTATTTTCATGCGGACACCAGTAAAAAAAAGTTGCAGAGGCGCAAAGGCACAGAGTTGAATACATTACAGGACTTGATTAAAGAAATCATCCAGTCATCAATCCATTCTTCCAGTCTTCACGGCTTAGGATAGCCTTTCAACGCAGCAAGAGATTTTTTTATCTCCTCTGTCGGCATATGGTAGTTGGTCAGCTTGCCGCTGAAATATTTCTCGTAGCCTGCAAGATCCATCAGACCGTGTCCGGACCAGCAGAAAAGGATGCTCTTCTCCTTGCCTTCTTCCTCGGCCTTCTTGGCCTCATGCGCCACGGCAGCTATGGCATGTGTTGTTTCAGGCGCAGGAATGAACCCCTCCGACCTTGCCCACATTACACCATACTTATAGCAGTCGAGCTGGTTTACAGACGTAGCCTCCATGAGCTTGTCTTCGAGAACCTGGCTGACCAGCGGTGCGAGACCGTGGTAGCGCAAACCACCCGCGTGCATCGGAGCAGGTACGAATCCGTGGCCGAGAGTATGCATCGGCATGAGCGGAGTTTTCTTGGACATGTCCCCGAAGTCGTACAGGAATTGCCCCTTTGTCATGGAAGGGCATGCTGTCGGCTCGACACCTACGATCCTGACTTTTTTGCCGTGGATTTTGTCGCAGACGTAAGGGAAGGCTATCCCGGCAAAATTGGATCCGCCGCCTACGCAGCCGATGACAATGTCCGGATACTCTCCTGCTATCTTCATCTGCTTCTGTGCTTCAAGGCCGATGACTGTCTGGTGGAGACATACAAAGTTGAGGACGCTTCCGAGCGAGTATCTCGTGTTCTTTGAGCTGATGGCATCTTCAATTGCTTCGCTGATCGCGATACCGAGACTTCCAGGCGTATCGGGGAACTGCTTGAGGATCGTCCGTCCGACTTCAGTGTCCATGCTAGGGCTTGGCACGCATTTTGCGCCCCATGTCTCCATCATGATTTTCCTGAAGGGTTTCTGCTCGAAACTTATTCTTACCATGTATACTTTAAGTTCGAGTCCGAACATCTGTGTCGCCATGCTGAGTGCGCTTCCCCACTGTCCGGCACCGGTCTCGGTGGTAAGTCTCTTTATGCCTGCAATCTTATTGTAGTATGCCTGGGGGATGGCCGAGTTCGGCTTATGGCTTCCAGCAGGGGAAACTCCTTCGTTCTTGTAATAGATCTTGCACTTCGTGCCAAGGGCCTTTTCAAAATTGACTGCCCTGTAGAGAGGGGAGGGGCGCCAGAGCGCAAGCTTCTCCATCACAGGCTCCGGAATCTTGATCCAGCGCTCGCGGCTGACTTCCTGCTCGATGAGGTTCATTGGGAAAATAGGCTCGAGATCCTTTGCCTGGATTGGTTCCAGCGTGCCCGGATGAAGCGGAGGCTTCATGGGGTTCGGCAGATCGGCCTGGATATTGTACCACTCGCGTGGTATTTCACTTTCGTCAAGCACTATCTTGATTCTTTCAGCCATGTTTATCAACTCCTCTTATATTTTTATTTTCCAGTCGTGAAAAATAAAAATTGATGTTATTTGACAGCCGGCTTCGCGACCACCCGCTTGAGGTTTGAAGGATCGGCGAAAAATTCAGGGGTGTCGATGTTTTTCATTATGAAGGCCTGGAGCTCTTCCGTCGGAGCCGTGAATATATCCTTGTCATCGCCATTGCCCAGCTTCTCGTGCTTTACCGCCTTGGGATCCTCACGTATTATTTCCTTGAGCTTGTTCGGGTTCATGCATGCCATCTGAAGCGTAGGCTCGATCTGTTTGACAAGCATGAAGCTGTGGGCCTGAACCAGGTGCGCCGCATAGAAGCCGTTGATATCCTGCTGTTCCGCAGGATAGAAATCGATGAACATCCTGTCCTTTATCTTAAGAAGGTGCACGATGAACTCACCCTTCTTGCCGTCCTCGGTGTAGACCAGCTTGTATTCCTTGTCGCCGTTCTGCGAGAACGTCCATGTGCTGTCCTCCTGATCGCCATCCTGCCAGGTGCCAAGCAGCGCCTTCTCGAATACGAGGTCCTTTTCGGTGTACAGGGGGTGGAGCGACGGGATGCATCCGACGATTATTGAAAGCCCGGCTAACAGGAAAATAATTCTCTTGATGTTCACGTTTCACCTCTTTGATTTAGTTGTACGAATAAATGTATTTAATCCACAGGCAAGATGCCTGTGTTACATTTTTAATGTTATAAATCTTTCTGCCTCAGCGGAAAGATTTATTTCTCCACCTTGTTCAATTCCTTTTCCTTGTCCTGCGTCAAATCCAGTCTCCTGAATGCTTCATCGTCAGGCAGCAGCATCTGGAATCCCCTGGTCTCATCAATCTGCAGCTGCGCCTTGTCAATTTCGAAATCAAGGATGTGTCCGCCTGATTTCCTGTCCGAGCTTATGAAATGCAGATGGAATCCGGTGATGTTCAGGCCTTTCGCGAAAGCCGGAGAAAAGAAACCGACTGCCGTGCCTTCGATGTCCTGGTAATTGAATACCGGCTGTGTCCTTGCAATTTCCAGGAGCATCGGATAGGGCTTGGACTGCTTCGGGACGCTTCGCGCCTTGACAGTTTTGAATTTTCCGCAGATTTTCATTGCATAGAAATAATTACAGGAACCGAGCATGGAAGATGAAAGCTGGTTGAGCTTCAGTCCGGACTGGAGCTCGAAACTCTTTTCCTTCTCGAAAAATGTCACGGAACAGAACGGGGTCGTATCGGAATCATCCGCCTGGACTATGGTGCCATCGGACTTTATCTTGTAGAAGATGCCGTCGAGAACAATCATTTCGCCGTCAAGCTGGTTGAAGGTTCCTATTCCGGTGTCGCCATGCCTCCTGAGGGTGTGGATGTCGACCGAACCTTCATAGCAGGCATTGAGCAGCGCGTCAATCGTGGAAACTTGATAGACAGTGTCCTTGTCCTTCTTCCAGTGCGCGCATCCGGCGGAAGAGTAAAGTGCAATGGAGAGGAGGGATATTTTTACGAGAGTTAAGAAGGCTACAAGCCTCATGGGTTTTACCACGAACGAAGGAACGGAAGCAATATGTTTGTAGTCAATGCCGCAAGGCATGTTCTTGTATTTATGGAATAACTTATACATATCATTAATCCCTTGTTGGTTTCCGATCATGCAATATGTTTGTAATTCGTAATAATAATCTCTGAGACGCAGCCTCTTTTGCTGGCCTTCGAATTTATGAATCTGGGAACTGGGACCCTGTGGATGTTGAAATCGGAATAAAGATCGTCGAAGAAGTCATCATCGGGATCAGCGTTCTTGGGATCGGAGTTGCTGAGCATCAGCCTGATGTCCCTCTCATTGAGCCTATTGAAGACGTTCGACAGTTTTATCTGCTCGTTGTCATCGAATCTTGTGGCGCTGTATGCCGTGAACGAGGACTTGCTTATCGGCCTGTATGGCGGATCGAAATAGACGAACGAGTCGTGTTTTATATGGCTCTCGAGTATGTCGAAGGACGATTTCCTTATCTCAGCCATCTTAAGGTAGTTCGAAACCTTGATCAGGTTTTCCGGATCGCATATCTTCGGGTTGTTGTAGTCGCCTGCTGCGGTATTGAAGTCGCCGTAGGAGTTGACCCTGAACAGGCCGTTGTAGCAGGTCTTGTTGAGGAAGATGATCTGCGCGGCGCGCTTTATCCATCGCTCCGAGTACTTGCTGAAATCCATATAGTGGCGCTGCCTGTTGAACTTCCATCTCAGGCCGTAGAAATAGGTGCTTCTCTCGCCGCGGTTTAGCTTCAGATACGACTTCTCGTACTTCTCAAGCTCAGGGATCAGTTTGTGAACGTCCCTCTGGACGACCTGGTACGCGAGGATAAGCTCCTCGTTGATGTCGAAGAGATAGGCGTTGTCGATCTTGTAGTTCTGCGCGATATGGAAGAACACGGCCCCGCTTCCGAGGAAGGGCTCGAAGTAGTTCTTTATCTTGTGGTTCTTCAGTTCATGCGGATAAAGCTCCTGGAATTTCGGGAGCAGGCGGCGCTTGCCTCCGGCCCATTTGAGGAACGGTTTTGGCGCGTCATGGATTTCGGAAACATTGCCGACAGCATGGTGATGCTGCGAACGGAGCTCTCTTTTTTTTACAGAGTCCATATGCTTCCTAGAGTTCTATATATGCATTACTATGGATTATTGGATGATTGGATTGCTGGATGACTGGGTATTTAGAGACATCAGTAAGAAACGGGCATGCGAAAAAAATGAAAAATGCTCTGTAAGATATTTGCATGCAACAGGATATTCCCAGTGTTCCTTAGATTCATAACCCAACAATCCATCCATCCAATAATCCAACCATCCGTCATCCAATAGGATGACTCAGGATTCAGTTTAATGGAAGTCCGAAATAAAGCTTGAACCAGGACTCGAGCTCTTCGAATTCAAGGGCCTTGCCGGTGGAGACGAGATAGGACTTCATGTTTGCGGTGATGCCTTCTCCGCCGTATACGACGATTCCGTCCATAGGCCATGCCTTGATGTCCTCGATGGTGGCAGGAAGTTTTTCCTCGATTGTCCCTGGAGTCTTCTGGAACTTGCATTCGATTCCCAGTACCTTGCTGGTCTTGGGGTCGCGGAGAATTACGTCGATGTTCCTGTTTGATCCCCAGATCCTCTTTGCGACATTATACTCTTCCCTGGTCTCGAGCCCGAGACTCTTTGCGAGTTCGACGATGCTTGAGATGAGTTCGTTGCTGTTCTTGATTTCAACTTTTGCTGCGCTCATATCTTTGCCTTTCCTGTGTTGGTTTTAATATCGGAACCGTTAATCTAAACCCAGACCGGAAAACTTCCATCCATTTTAATATTTTTGCCTCTCAAAAATATTAAATCATTTCTTCCCTAAAGCCGGGGTCAAACACGAATCGCACTAAGAAGAGAAGACAAACTAAAGTTTGAACTCCAACATTTGTCGGTGTGCTGAGGTTGGAGTCCAAGCTTCAGCTTGTGTATTCATGATGGCAGAATTGTTTAACTTAGCGACATTCGGGTCAAACCCTACAACACTATCAACTGTTTGGAGCTACTACAAGACATCTAGACGGAGTAGCATGGATTCGCTGGCCATTGCGCTACATCCGGGCTGTAGGTGCCTGCAGCAATGCGCTGCTGCACAGACTCATGGACGAGATCACCGTCAAGGACTTCCCTGCGGTTCTCGCCGGGCAGGCCGAATTCCCTGTAGGAGTCACGCAGTTCGCCCAGGGGATCTGGTTTGAAGGTGTTTACGACATTAGTCTTGAATTTCAGCCCATGGTCTCTAGCCTGGTAGATCATCCACTGCAGTGCAATGTCAGAGAGCCCGGAATCGGCATATCCTCCACCCACATTGGAATGGACACCGGCAAACCACATCTGCTTCACCCTGCCGTCAGATTCCCACCTGAGCACAGGAAATGCTGCGCGCTTTTCGTCAATCGCCATGGCATGGTATCCGGCAGCTACAGTCAATGGCAACCTGCTGTCATTGTAGTCACCGAGCAAGGCTGTTTTAACTGCGTCCCATACTCCGACCATCTCGACGTGGATGTCGAAGAAGCCGCCAGATCTTCTCAGGTCGTCTGCGGGCTGCCTTTCCAGGAACCTGGACACACCTTCCTCGCAGTCCTTGGACCGCTTCGGGACTCCACTCCAGTCAATAAGGTGGCTAAGCAACCTGGCGGTATATGCGCCGCGGCTGAAGCCAAAGATGAACACCCTGTTATCCTCATGATTGAATTCCTTGTCGGCGTACCTTTCCTGGAGAAAGGAATAGGCCTTGAGGAGCCGGTACGTAATTCCTTCGCCTAGGATGCCTCCTGGCAGGTATTCCTCGAATCCGGTGCCCACGCCTTCCTCGTATTGCTGGCGCTGCATGCCGTTGAGCGAGGCCAATGCTTTGGAGAACTTCGCGACGTTGGTGGGGGATTCAAGCCCATGGTCGGTCTGGCCGGGTATATTCCATGTGCCATCGAACAGTACGACTAATTTTCTCGTGTCAGCCATATCAACTTCTCCAGGTTAATTACCTTACAGGTCCGTCATCCTCTGGCGGAGCCACGAGCTTCCATTCAATGGTCTCAGGCACATAGAGCCCAAGCGAGCAAACGGCTGCAAGACAGTAGAGAAAATTCGTATGGTATGTGATGCGGTAGAGTTGGGTGTCGCCCTTGGCCTTGATGATGTCTTCCTGGGTGCGCTGGCTCCAGCAGAACCCGTAGAACGAACCATGTATTGTCTCGATGCCACCCTTCGGGGATGAGGCCGTTTTGTCCATGCCAGCAGGATGGTTCTCCACATCGAAGCTCATGCAGCCGGCAGCGGCTAGCAGGAGAATTGACAGCAAGACTGCATGGTGTGTGTGTTTCATGGATTCCTATAGTGTTTAAAGCTTGGCGCCAATTTCCTCTTCAAATCCATCTGCCAGTTTCCATTAGTTGATAGTGTAGGGCGTGACCCTTAGTATTGTTTTGCTTAGACTATACAATAGCCGCACGATTTACATCAGCTATATCAACTCCAGTTTTCTCTAACAGTATTTCAAAAGCCTCAATACCATTCAGTCTACAATAGGCAAGTTCAGAAGATGAAATAGGAACTACCCATACAAGATCGATTCTTCCATCACTATTATTAAACGTCACTTCATCAGCCGAGTATGGAGGCATTGACAGAAGTAGTCCATCAAGCACAGACCCCGGGCTTAGTTGGCGACCAAGAGGAAGGTTTTGCCACCAGAATAAATGCCGCTGATTCTTGAAAGGATACTCAGTAAGATCCAATAAAAGTTCACCAAGAATATTGGCATCAGACAGATGGCAGTATGAAAGCAATTCGGTTCTCGGTTCCTTTGAAGGGCAATGATCTTTTTTATCGAGTGGCTGTACTCTCTGAGACATTCCTAAAGTGCATAGCACTCCCATACCTTTGCATTCCTCGTCCTCCCACAGGTAAACACGGATATTGCCTTGCTGTCTCAATAAGCGAGGATTATCTCCTAAGATTTTCCATAGGTGATGTTGCGTAGTCATTAATTTCTCCTCCGATTCCACGGATATTTACTCCGGAACGTGGTCAAACCCGAATGTCGCTAAGATAAGGCGCTTGTTGCTAAGACAACCTAAAGGCTGGACTCCAAATTTTGGAGTACAAACTTTAGTTTGCTCTTCATTTCTACGCGACCGAGCATAAGACAAACACACAAGCTGAAGCTTGGACTCCAACCTCAGCACGCCGACAAATGTTGGAGTTCAAACTTTAGTTTGCTCTTCATTCCCACGCGGCCGAGCATAAGACAAACACACAAGCTAAAGCTTGAACTCCAACCTCAGCACGCCGACAAATGTTGGAGTTCAAACTTTAGTTTGCTCTTCATTCCCACGCGACCGAGTATAAGACAAACACGCAAGCTGAAGCTTGAACTCCAACCTCAGCACGCCGACAAATGTTGGAGTTCAAACTTTAGTTTGCTCTTCATTCCCACGCGACCGAGCATAAGACAAACACGCAAGCTG
>MHBI01000081.1 GCA_001804815.1 Lentisphaerae bacterium GWF2_50_93 | reverse complement strand
TCAATAAAAAAACATGGAAAAATAAAAGAAATGGGGCGGAGGCGGCTTGACTGTTTACATAACAGCCGTGAACTCCAACTTTAAAAATCAGCTCATATGAGGCAATTTTGAAATTATCTCCAGCATCTATGGTTTTTCTTGAACTCAAACCCAATCATCCATTAATCCAACAATTCGCCATAGGCGAATAAATCCATCCATCCGTCATCCTGTGGGATGAGACTGATATTGATTGAAGCTTGGATTTTGGAGCTTGGAACTTCCGTACTCCCTCCAAGTACATTTGCCAAATACGGTATGCACGGTTATTTTTAAAAGAATCTTTAATAATTGACAAGGATATAAAATGCCCAGCAGAAATATAATTTACACTTCAATCCTGATGCTGGTATTGCTCCAGGGATGCAAGATGTACATGATCCCCGAGGATGTCGACCCGATAAACGAGATCCCTATGTATGGCGGAGAGAGGGTGCCTTTCCAGAACAAGAAGACCGATGAAAGCGCCGAGGCCGCAGAAGAAGGATGGGACTGCCTGTACAACAAGAAAGATCTCAGGAACGCAATGAAATTCTTCAACAAGGCCTGGATGCTGGACTCCGACAATCCAAAGGCCTACTGGGGCATGGGACTTGTCACCGGCATTGAAGCCGTTGACGAGAATGATGAAACCAGGAAAATCAAC
This sequence comes from Lentisphaerae bacterium GWF2_50_93, assembly GCA_001804815.1. Classification (GTDB taxonomy): domain Bacteria; phylum Verrucomicrobiota; class Lentisphaeria; order Victivallales; family GWF2-50-93; genus GWF2-50-93. The sequence continues at coordinate 14,609 of MHBI01000081.1, read as the reverse complement.
ATGATCAGCATGTCGATAAAACTCCTGGAGAAGGCGCTGGAGCTGGACGAGGGCAATACTTCGATAATGAGTTCGATTGGCAAGGCATACATTGACAGGGCATGCCGTGTGGAGGACAATGCCGCCAAGGGCAAGGATCTCAAGAAAGCCGAGGAGATCCTTACGACTTCTTCGAAGCTGGCCCCGAAAGGCAGCACATATTTAAGCTTGTCCATATGCTTCTACCATCAGGAAAGATATGAAGAGGCATGGAAACTGCTGCAGAAGGCCAATGATTTCAACTATAAGATTCCGGCGGAGTACCTGAACAATCTGAAAAACAGGCTGAACAAGTAAAAAATGGATTTGAATCAGACACTAGGATATCTGGAAAACATATTCGCTGAATTTTTCGGGGACATCAAGATAGTTGAAAAAGGACTTCTCGGTTTCCAGGGAAGCTATGTGGAGCTGCGGCAGAGGATGGCCGGCAACTGTATCGACAATACGGTGCGTGCAGGCAGGAAGTGAAATATCCCTTGTCCATGGGTCGTACAGCGGTACGGTTTATGTTCTGCCTCTTGCAAGGGAATGTACTTTGCAGGCTACTGCGAGATCCGCAAAAGGACTCTGGATAAGCCTAATGGTTGTTGCAGTCGTGTTTATAGGAGTTATCTTACCCATTACAATAAGATTTAAGAGATGTGCTTATGACGGAAAAATCTGCAGAAGATAAAAAAATGTCCTTGTGGGAGCATCTTGAGGAGCTCCGATGGATTATTTTCAAGATACTGGCGCTCGTGCTAGTCGCCACGGGACTGGGTTTCATCTATATCAACGAGATACTGGAAATACTCATAGGCCCCTTGAATGAGCTTGTCCAGAAGAAAATAGTCGTTCTAAACCAGGCAGGACCATTCGACGGCGTCATGATCAAGATGAAGGTGGGAATCCTTGCTGGAATAGTCGTCAGCATCCCCTTTGTAATTTTTTTCCTCTGGTCGTTCGTCGCTCCAGGCCTGAAAAAAAGGGAAAGGGACGCGTTCTGGTGGATTTTCTCCTCCATAAATATTCTTTTCCTGATAGGCATCATAGCCGGCTATTTCGCATTATATATTGTCATGCCCATGCTTGTCTCATTCGGCGTGGAAGGCGCACAGAACTTGTGGAGGATTAGGGAATACATAGACTTCGTTTTCGTATGGATCATCGGTGCCGGACTCATGTTCCAGCTGCCGCTTGTGATCGTGATACTCGTCCGGCTCAAGCTTGTCAAACTGGCATCCCTGAAGAAAATGAGAAAGTATGCGCTTGTAGCATCTTTCGTGATTTCAGCCGTTATAACCCCGACCCCTGACGCCATATCACAGTTAATTGTAGCCATACCGCTCTATCTGCTCTATGAAATTGGTATATTTGTTGCTTCATTACAAAAAACAGAAAATGATGATAGTGTATAGAAAGTTCTAAAGTTCTGGAGTTCTGGAGTTCTGGAGTTCTAAAGTTCTGGAGTTCGAGAAGTGCTGACTGTTAAAATACTAGAATAACTGCAAACTACGGGAGGTCTTTATGTTGGGTTACCAGGAACTAATCATTGTTTTCCTTATAGTACTTCTTATTTTCGGGGGCAGCAAGATCCCTGAACTCGCACGCGGTCTCGGCAAAGGAATAAATGAGTTCAAGAAAGCCAAGGACGGCATCAAGGACGAAATCGAAAAGGAAGCCAAAAAGGAAAGTGCCGAAAAAAAGGATCTGAAGAAGGAGAAAAACGACAAGGATTCGGATAAGATCGCATGACTCCTTGATCCAGTTATTTCGTATTCCAGTTTGCATGTTGCGAACTTCGAACTATTATTACCCTCCCTAATTTCATGGTGGATGTAGCTCAGTTGGTTAGAGCGCTTGGTTGTGGCCCAAGAGGCCGGGGGTTCAAGTCCCCTCATTCACCCCATTCTTCATATGACTATTTTCGTGTACATGCTTTAGTGCCCTGTCTCACAGAAAAGCTATGTCGGATAACGGCATAGAACATCAGCCCGTTACCAGAACTTGCTTTTCAAGATTCGCCAGGCCATCGCCGGCAGCTTCCCTTTTTCAAAGGCGATTCTCAGGAATTTAGCATTGTCTGTTTTAGGGATCCTTGGAGGCTTGCTCCTTGCCACAAGACTGAGCGCCCCGTGTCCGCAGAATTTAATGCAGGAACCACAGCCCAGGCAGTTCAAAGAATCCAGTTCCGCTTTTTTATTTCCAATTGATATTGACTTGATCTGGCATTTCTCCGCGCAGCGGCCGCAGCCACGGCATAATTCCCGGTTTATATTCAGGATATACTGGGTGGGAGAGACCGCGTGCGGAATCTTCTTCTGTGTTATCCCGGAAAGCAGGACGCAGCAGCAACCACAGCAGTTGCAGATGAAAGACGGCTTGCTGCGGATATTGTCGGTCACATGTATAAGCCCGAGTTTTCCCAGTTTCCTTACTCTGCCTATCATTTCCTCTGCGGTAATTCTTACACCAAAGCCACGTCTTACCAGGAAATCGGCACCGGCTTTGCTGATAGTAAAGCAGGTCTCCTGAGGCGGCGTAAGCGTACAGCCTTTTCCCAGCAGCTGTTTCTTCTGACGGCAATAGCAGGTCTGCGCGCAGCCACCACCCGACTCAATTATAAGCTGTTCAATTTCCGATGTCGTCATTATCTGCGACGAGACTGGAACGTCAAAGTCGACAAGAGCTCTGGAAATCTGAGTCTTGGAGCCGAAAACTTCCTTTTTCAGATGATTCTCTTCATATGCATCAAGAAGCCCGGCCAATTTCCCCATGGGCAGATCTCTGCGGATTTTCATCATTGAAAATTCAATGAAACCGAAGACGGAAGGAGTCAAGAGCCAGTAGACACGGCCTTCTTCAAGCTTGAAATCAAAGACAGCCCCTTTTTCAGCCAGGGAGTTCAAGGTGCTTTCCACTTTCTCCTGTCCCCATCCGGCATGGCTGGCAAGCTCGATGGAAGTAACTTCCTTAAACGGGAATATCGAAGCAAGATAAGCCTCATCAGGTGAAAGGAAGATGTTCAGGAACTCCCGTATCTCGGGCGCATCAGGAAGTCCCACCGGATAGCTGTCCAGTCGGTCAATAAGCTTTACTAGCACTTCCGGGTCAATCATGGATATATTCCTTTGAAATAAACCTGCGAGTTCCGCAATCGGCTATTCATGGGTTTCGCTGAACCCGATTTTCCTCCGGGGCGGCGCGGGAAAGTTCAGGAGGCGGTTCAATGCTTCAAAGATGATGTCTGTGTTCTTGTCATGCTTATCGAGACGCGTTTTTATCTTGTCTATCTCCAATGCAAGTTCACGGCTTGACACGCTAAGATGCCGAAGTTGGACAAATACACGCATGATGGAGATGTTCATCACTATGGCACGGTCGCTATTCAGGATGCCAGAAAGCATGGCTACGCCCTGCTCGGTGAAGGCCAATGGGAGCTTCCTTGTGCCTCCATGACTTGATATTCCATTTTGGCACATCAAGCTTGCAAGTTCCTGCCTGTCAAGCTGGAACATAAAGTCATCAGGGAATCTTTTTAAATTCCTCCGTACGGCCTTGTTCAAGTTTCCTGTAGTGACGGCATACAATCTTGCCAGATCGTAGTCCAGCATTACGTTCTTGCCGCGCATTACGTGGATCAGCGCGTCTATCTTCTCAATTTCTGCCTTTTGTTTCGTTCTCATCTTATTAGCACTTTCCTCGTAAGCGTTAAGCTGTATGTTTTACCTCATAAGTAAGGTGGGTTTTAACCCGCCTATTTAAGAATTGTCGGGCTAAAGCCCAACATACTTTTATCGTATAAATACTTTTTGACCTCAATCTGCCCAGCTTAACGCTTACCTTTCCTTCGATATTTTCAGGAACTGACTGACAGTCTTTTTAATTTTCATGCGGCCGGAAAGATAGCCAGAGACGGAGCATAAATCAAGCATGGCTGCTACGCCTTGTTCATTTCCTTCCAGATCCTATCCAGCGTTTCCGCCGCGCCAGCCTTGATCTTGAAGTCAACCATGTCCGACAGTCCGGTATCGCAGGGATTGATTTCCACGGTCGGAACGCCGGCCTGGCGCGCCATGATCACAGGTCCGGAGATGTAAGGGAAAACTCCTGAGGTTCCGACAGAAAGCACGGCATCCATCCTGATCGTCTCAATTTCATATATCTGCTTCAAGGCCTTTTCCGGAAGCATTTCACCGAAGAGGACTACGTTCGGGCGTATCAGCCCTTTGCATTCAGGACATTTCGGCGGAATCTGGATTGCCGTTCCATATCCTGACAGGAAGTTCTGCGACGAAGATTTGAAACTGCATTTCGTGCAATACAGTTCAGAAGCATTTCCATGGACTTCAATAAGATTCTTCGAACCTGCGTCACGGTGAAAACCATCAATGTTCTGAGTGAGCACCCATGTTTCTGATTTCATTTTTTCTATCAGTGCAATGACTTCGTGCCCTCGGTTGAACTTCTTGCCGCTGCAGGCTGAACCTATCTGCCAGAGATATTTCCAGGTGATCTCAGGATGTCTTTTCAGCATGTCACCGCTGAGCGCTTCCTCGATTGGGATTCCTTCGTCGGTGTGCTTGTCGTCATAAAGTCCTCCAATTCCACGGTAGGTTGGAAGACCGGAGTCGGCTGACAGCCCTGCCCCGGTGATGAAAAGGATCCTGTCGGCTTTTTTAAAGATCTCCGCGACTTGTGTAATTAAGGTATACATATTGTTTTCATTCGTCTTTTATGAGCCAATTGTAAATTTGGCGAAGGCAGGGCGCGTTTGGAATTTACCCCGATTCCAAAATACATCGGGGTAACGCGCCGCTTCAAGACGGACGGTTCGGAGAACCGTCCCTACCTTGGAGAACATGCCTTACGGCATTGACTACGAACAAACCAGAAATGTTACGTTTCTGTTGGTAGTTAAGCCCGTAAGGTCTGTCCTGCCTATTTGGCAAGGATCAGCACTGCGCCTGAATTTGCATCGATCGAGATCTTTGCCTTGCCGCCAGTAATCTTGCCTAGAGAAAGTCCTGCGGGATATTTCTTGTCCAGCTTCCAACCGGAGGAGATTTCCAGTTCGGTCTCGATCTTTTCCGGACTTGCGTTTACAAGAACATATATCCGTTTGGTTTTTCCTGGAACGTGTTCCGTGACGTTCAAGAAGGGATGATTGCTTTTCAAGGCGCGCCTGCGGCAGAAAGGTTCAGCCATATGTGCGTAGATCTTCCAGGCGTCGGAGGTTTCCTCCGACTGGAAGGATCCGGGACTTGTTATCATCAGCTGTTCAACCGGCAATGTCAGGAGATAAACTGTCCCCTTCCCGTATTTCGCCCTGAAGAAGACTGGATTTCCAGTAACATTGTTCCCGAGTATCTCGGCCTTTTTCGTCTTCATGGACAAACATGTTTTGGTACTGAAAGACACTGTCGGGCTGTCCTTGACACCGTGCATTACGAATGACGATTTCGAAGTCCCGGTGGCTCTCGACTGCAGCTCAACGCCGAAAGTCTCGTTGAAGTCAGTGAAGTATCCGTCATCGAGCGACAGATAGAGCGTTGCACCCGCCTTTACCTTGTCCAGGAGTTCGTGCCATTTTATACGGAACATGGAATGCATCCCGCTTGCCGAGGGGACCATATACAGCTTTGAATCCTTCAGTGGCTGATCGGCATACTGGAATTCGATATCGAACCCCGCCTGTTTGGCGAGAATGAAACTTCCATAGGCGGCACCCCACTGGTCGTTGCCGGCAGGAAGGATGCAGACTGCCTCGATCGTTCGTTCCGGCAGTTTTTCAAACGGCATTGACTTTATGAACCGGCTGATTTTCGCGAATTCCGCAGCCATTGGCTTGGGCGAATAATCCTTTGTGAACAAGCCGAGTTCTGATTCCATTGCGTTATTCGCATAGGGCTGATGCTGGAGGTGCTTCTGGTCGAATCCACACCACCAGAGAAGACCACGGCAGTCGTTCGCCCATAGCGAGAACATGCTCGACCTGAGGAAAGCCGATGCCTTTTCATAGCTGCCTATCATTGGTCCAAGCGTTCCAGTTTCCTCGGTGAAGCACGGTTTGCCTCCGATGTCGCCATAGAAGTGATTTTCCGCGGTCGCATGCAATATCGTACGTATCGTGTCAATAGGATCGTGCTTGGCGTGGGGAGTGAAGATGGGATAAGGGTGGGTCGTCAGAAGATCACAGAGATCGGCCTGGTCCTGGATGAGCCACGAGTTGCCGCCTTTGAATTCTGGTATGAGGGAATGCATGCCGGAGACGACAGGACGCGAGTTGTCGGAGAGCCGTATTGCACCGGCGATGGCGGATGTCCAGCCCCAGGCGTCTTCGGGACGCGGAGCGTTGCCCATGCAGTTGCATTCGTTGCCCAGATCCCATGCGATGATCGCGGGATGCTTCTTCAGCTTCTTGATGAAATATTTTACGAACTTGACCTGCCATTTTATCGCAAGCTGGTCGGTGAGCACATTCAGGCTTTCAAATGCAGGCGGAACAAAAAGACGCCCGCTCATCCAGCCTGTGACAAGTCCGACTATGAGCGAGAGCCTGTGTTTTTCAGCAAGCCGCGCAAATTCTTCGAAACGCTGTATCATTATCTCGTCAACACCCGCCTGCCCTGCTTCGGTGTCCGGGATAGGTTTTTCACCGAAGAAAAGTCCGGCAAGGGAGCCGCCGCCTCCGCGCTGCCTTGTGAGAGGCTGGAAATCAGGCCAGAGCGGGAACACACGCAATACCTGGACACCTGCCGCTGACAAGGTCTTGAAATCCCTGTCGACGACTTCGGGACGCCAGTCGGCCCACATGTTCGTGCCGGCGTGGGAGGCCCAGTAATTTGCGCCGACGGTGAATGAACCGGATCTGGTCAATGCTTCGGCAACCTTCTGGAAGGAATTCATATTTAAAAACCTTTGTTGTTAATTTTATAGTTTCCTGTATCTTAAAAGTAATTGATAAAATTTAATTTCCAAATTTTTTAATATGGAGAAGGCAAAATGAGAAGAAGTCTTAAAAACCTGGTCTGCATGCTTATTCTTGGGATCTCAGTTCTTGCGTCTGCAGAAGCCTATTCACAGGATGCCGGTACTTCCATGGCAAAATCCACATTGCCAAAGGACTCCCATCTGGCCATAATCGGAGATTCGATCACGGAACAGAAGATGTACAGCAAATACATGGAGACGTACCTGCTGGCGTGCGCCGGGCGGAAGGACATATCGGTCTTCCAGTTCGGCTGGGGCGGCGAGACAGCCGGCGGTTTTGCAGGCCGCCTCGAGAATGATCTCTCCCCGTTCAAACCGACGGCTGCCACGCTCTGCTACGGCATGAACGACGGTGGATATCGTCCTTTCAACGACTCTGTCGGCAGCAGCTACGAAAAGGCTATGCGGTCGGTGCTGGAAAAACTCAAGGCTGTCGGCGTCTCCCAGATCGTAGCCGGATCGCCAGGCGCCGTAGATACGAAATATTTCCAGAAGCCCCCTGCAGTCTTTGGCGACAAGTCGTCCGCCGACGGCTACAATGACAGCCTCAGGCATCTCCGCGACATAGGCGAGAAGCTTGCCGGGGAACTGAAGACATCCTTTGCCGATGTGCACACCCCTTTGGTCGAGGCCATGGCAAAAGCAAAAAAGGCAAAGGGAGATGAATATGATGTATGCGGCCGCGACGGAGTCCATCCCGGCGCAAACGGCCACCTAATCATGGCATATGCCTTCCTCAAGGCGCTGGGCTGCGACGGTAACATCGCTGAAATCACTGTCGACATGAAAGGCGACGCGACTGCCAGTGAAGGACACAAGGTTCTTTCATCCTCGAACGGAAAAGTGGAGATTGAAAGCATGAAATATCCCTTCTGCTTTGACGCAGATCCGGACAAGTCAGGCAGCAACCGCAGCATTCTTCCATATATTCCCTTCAACCAGGATCTCAACAGGTTCACTCTCAAGGTGAAGAATCTGAGTTCCGCAAAAGCCAAGGTGACCTGGGGTGAAGAGACCAAGGAGTTTACGAAGGAGCAGCTTGAGTCCGGAATAAACCTTGCGGCAGAATTTTCAAAAACGCCGTTCGATGAGAACTTCTCAAAGATAATTCAGGCGGTCGGGGCAAAACAGAATTTCGAGACCCAGATGATTAAGGGTGTAATAACCCAGTTCCGCAGCCTTAATGAATATTCCAAGGACGATGCTGAGCTCAAGGGTGCTTTCGATACACTCAAAGACAAATTAAGCAAGATACAGGCAAAAAAGGATGCTGACCTGAAAGCACTTATCGCGCCTGTGAAATATTCGATAACCATAGTCCCTTCAGCCTGAAGGATTATCGATACCATATGTCAAAGAAACTTAATCCGAACCACAGGAAGCAGTCATCGTCAGGGATGTCTATCCTGAAGGCGCTTGCGGGGCTGCTGCTTGTCCCTGCCATATTGATTATGGTGGCAGTGGCCGGCATCCAGTACTATAAGAGCTCATACAGGAACGAGCAGAGGCTTCTGTCAAAGGAACTTTCGGAAATAAAGGTCATGTCCGACGAGGAAATCCGACTGGAGGCTGCGAAATCCGCAAAGCTGGAGCATCCGGTCAAACCCCCGTCGAAAACACAGGATCAGGTTTCAAAAGAAGCCATGGATGCAGCCAGGAAAATGACGGATTTGAAATTCAACCCGAGGAACCTTGCGGAGCAGATCACTGATGCCCTCAAATCCTACAATGAAGCCAGGCCTGGCCAGCAGGTCGAGTTCATGACTAGGACTAAGGCAGACGTTGTCCGGGGGACATACAAGGGCAAGGATGGTGTTTTTGTCCTGATAGATACCGGGAAATACAGTATCAGGGACATACAGGAGGAGTATAAATATCTTTTTGATCCCGGCGCGGCGGACTTCATGGCACAGGAGAAGGTCAAGTCCTTGAAAAGCGGATTCAAGTCTGAAAGCGAAAAGTACCTCGAGGAAAACAGGAAGAGGCTTGAGGAGGAGCTTTATGCATCATCAGGATATGTCAAACTGGAAAACGGCGCATGGCGTGCGCGGTCGGATATATTCGAGGAAGCTTATGCCGCCTTGAAACAGCAGAAGGAGAACAGCCGCAAGGAAGAGATGCAGAGAGCCGTCCAGAAGCACAGGCTGTTCGGATTTATTTCCGTGGAACCGGAAATAAATAAATGAAGAACGCGCAAACATGCGCTACTACCAAACAAATCATTGAAGTTGGAAGTTTCCGCCGTGGCGGATTGAATGTTCGTTGGATTCGTGCCACTGACGACTGGCAACTGGCGACTTTCCCTGCATTATCCCTTCACGGCGCCCATCTGTATGCCTTTGACCATCTGTTTCTGCATGATGATGAATACTATCACCATCGGCAGGACGGACATGGTTACGCCGGCCATGAGCAGGTGCGTGGTCTGGCCGCGGGTGGAGTCGAAGAACAGGAGACCGACTGGAAGTGTGTATTTGTCGATGGATTTCAGCATGACGAGAGGCCAGAAGAAGCTCTGGTAGTTGCCCATGAACGTGAATATGGTGAGTGTGAGCAGGCCCGGTTTTGCAAGAGGGAGTATGACATCCCAGTAGAGCTGCCACTTGTTTGCGCCGTCGATCTCTGCGGCCTCATCGAGGCTTGTGGGTATGGTCATCATGAACTGCCTCATCATGAAAGTGCCGAAGGCGGAGAACGAGGCGGGAACGATCAGGCCTATGAACGAGTCTACCCAGCCGAGGGAGATCATGATCTGGTAGTTGGGGATCATCATGACGAGTCCGGGAAGCATCATGGTCGCAAGGTACATGAGGAAGACCTTGTCGCGTCCCGGCCAGTTGAGGCGGCTGAAGCTGAATGCCGCCAGCGAGCTGGTGAAGACCTGGAGGAAAGTCACCCATGAGGCGATCAGTATGCTGTTCCAGTAGAACTTGGCGAACGGTATCACGTTGAAAACCTCAAGATAGTTGCCCCACTGGAAAGATGCAGGCATCCATTCCGGGAGTCCGACTTCCGCGAGCGTCTTGAGACTTGTCAGGAGCATCCACAGGAACGGCAGCATGAACATGAGGCTCATTCCCGCGAGAAGGATATGCAGCAGGCTTATGCCCATGACTTCCTTCTGGAAGGTCCTGCCCTTCGAGACGTTCATGGCGGAATCCCTGGTGGTCGTATCTGATTTTTCAGTCATTGACATATTTGCTCCCGAATTTCCAGTTGATCATGGTTATTGAGAAGACCATGATGAAGAGCACCCAGGATATCGCCGATGAATATCCGAGCCTTCCGGTTGCGAAACCCTCGTTATAGATGAAATAGCTCAAAGTCGTGGTCGAGCCCCATGGACCGCCCTGCGTCATCGTCCTCGCCATCTCGAAACCGCCCTGGAGTCCGCCGATGACGGACATGACGACTATGAAGAAGGTGATCGGTGCGAGCTGCGGCCATGTGACGTTCCAGAATTTCTGGAACGGGCTTGCGCCGTCGATGTCGGCCGCCTCCTCGAGTTCGGGCGGTACGTTGCTGAGTCCGGCGAGATACAGGAGCATGTTGTTCGAGCCGATGGCGCCCCAGAGGCCCATGATCATTATGGCCGGCTTCGCCCAGTCATAGTTCGAGAGCCATTCGGGGGGCTGGAGTCCGTCGGCTGACAGGACAGGGAGGTTGGCTATTGCTGCGGCAAATCCGATAAGCATGAACATGGGGACAAGCGAAATCATTGAAATCATGAATCCCGTGCCGACGCCATGCCAGGTAGTGCATGGGAAATCCCTGGTTCTCAGGCTTCTGGCAAGATGGAACACCAGGATTGCCGTTGCAATGGCGGGAACTGCGAACTTCGCAGCGGCCGAGGGCGCCCAGAGTATCGCGAAAAAGAAGGGCATCATTGCGAAAACCAGCGAAAGTCCGAGGCCGCAGGTTCCGAGATCGCCGTCCTTCCAATGGTTGAAAAGCGATTTGAGGACCTTCATCAGTATGAAAAGACCTATAATCAGGAAGAGCCATTCACCTGCGGAAATAACCCAGGAGGGTGTGGCGTTGACAATATTTCCCACGGCAGCCACCGGTTTCTCCAGGATGGCATTTACCGGACCGGTCTGGGGGCTGTAGAGTTTCTTCCAAAGTATGTACACCGCGACACCGGAAGTGAAGTTCGGCAGATAGAAGAGGGTCCTGTAGACAGTCTGTCCGAAAAGGATTCCGCTGATAAGCGTCATGCCGACAGCACCCACTATCACAATGGTCAGTGCCGCTGCGCCCATTCCGACGAGTGTCAGCATCACGCATGAAACGAAGAGTATTGCGCCTGGAAGGATAATCCTGAAGATTCCGGACTTCTTGCCCTTGAGGTCCTTGTTGAGGAGGATTGCGGCGATGAGGCTTCCAGCGATGGCGAACGGTGCGCCCATCATCAGGAAGAGGGTGTTGCCCAGGAATTTCCAGAAATCGCGTTCCCGGAAGAGTTGGATGAAGTTCTTCAGGCCGACGAACTGGATGGTATCATCATGGAACATGTTGTGCAAGGTCAGATCCCAGTTGCTGAACGCCAGGATCATGCTGAATATGAGCGGGATGGTGGTAAATGCCAGGAAGCCGAGGATGTTCGGCGAGAGAAAAGCTATTCCTGCAATCGTATTCGATGTCTTTTTGCTGAGCATTTCTATTCCTATTCGGAGCGCCGGCATCTTGCCGGCCGCTGTTTATTTATTGCCAGCGAGACGCTGGCGCTCCATGTATAATAACTCTCGACCTTCCGCACTTTCGAACTCTCGAACTTCCCCCCTCTATTCAAGCCAGCCCATATCCTTATAGTATTTCTTATGGTATGGGTTGCTGATCCAATCCTTTGGTATCTTCTTGCCGGTCTTGCGGTATTCATCGATCTTCTTCTGCAGTTCAACCTGCCTGTCATATTCCGGCTTCAGCTTAGGCTTCTCCAGAAGGTTCCTGTCAATTTCCTCGTTGATCCTGGTTTCACAGTATGCCACGGATTCTTCCGGTGTCTGCTTGTTTGAAAGCACGGCCTGTCTTGCGTCATCCATGTAGCCGTATACCCTCTTGTTGGCGACGAAAGGCGATTTCGTGAGTACGATTGAGATGTCCACGGCATCCTGCGCAAACTTCTTATGGACCTTCCATTCATTCGGGTAGTCCTTAGGATGGAGATACTCCTCGGTCTTGGTGAATTCCGGGTTCGGCGGAAGTGAGTCGCCGTCATTCACAATGTTCATGTTGTAGTCTTCGCTTGCGAGATACGCAAGGAAATATTTCGAGAGATCCTTGTGCTTTCCGCCCTTGTAGACTAGGGCCGCGCGGGTTGCGATTATGGTGTTGGGATAGCCTCCGTTCGGATATTGAACCGCGTCGAGATCCATCTTTCCGAACTGCCTGAACTGTATCAGCGCGTAACGGCCTGTCGAGACCATTGCGAAGTTACCCTTGAAGAAAAGCTGGAAAGTCGCCCCTCCATATCCGCTGTCGGTGGAAAACGACTGGACTTCGGCGGCCGAAGGGATGATGTGGTCGACCTCTATCCATTTCTTATTGAGGATGAGCGCCTTCATGTATCCGTCATTTCCTTCGCCTGTCATCCTGGATCTCGTCAGAGTCTCGTTGAACACATCATTCCCGTATGAGCGCATCGTTGAAATCATGTCAATGTTCTCGGCCATGAAATACTGGCGCCTTTCAAGCCCCTTGTTGGCCGCTTCCACGAATTCCTTGCCTCTCCTCTCGAATTCAGCAATGTCCCAGGTCATGGGAGGGGGTGTAAGTCCGAATTTCTTGAAGGCGTCGCAGTTGACGAAATACATGCTTGCCCCGACGTTACACGGGAAGATATATTGCTTCCCTCCGACCTTGAGATCGTCTTCAAGCGATGGAAAGGTCTTTGAAGGGTCGAACCCGAGCCTCTTGGCGTCTTCGGTGACATCCTCCATGATCCCCATTTCCGCGAAATACATTATGTCGCCGCCGCCGCTCCAGCAGTCCATGACATCGCCGCCGACTCCGGAAACGCTCTGGATGACCTGCTTTGAGACGTCGCGGTTGGCTGTGTCGAGCCTGAGCTCGCAGTCGGGATAGCCCTTCTTCTTCATCCATGACTGGAAAGTGTTGATCTGGAGCGCACGCGCCGGGTTGTTGTCGGTGACCCAGTATATGACGGGCTTGCCGCTGCTGGTCTGCTTGTTGACCATTACGGTGCCTATGGTGGCGATAATAAGAACAAAAAGGATGGCGACGAAAATATATTTCAAGAAAAACTCCCCTTATTACGAAAAAAATCCTTATAAAAAAGCATCTTTGCCGTCCAATTTCAATCAGAGGAGATGCTTTTTATAAAATAAAATGAGATCATAGGGAACGAATGCCTCCATTTCCCATTGCCACGATCATTTTGCAGCATCAACGGCGGGCAGCTTCCGCCACCCCTTGCCAGCGGCCGGACTGTCGGGCTTGAGCTGAAAGTCAAAGGCGGCGGCATTCACCCACATGGGATCGCCTTCAAGGCCATTCTTTTCATAGCCTTTCCCCCTTAGCGACTCCAGCGTCTTATCAGTAATGTCGTAGCCCGGTCCCTTGACAACGCAGATCCTCGGTCCATTCTTGCTGTACGTTGAGGCAGGACCAGTAACATAGAAATTGCCGTCCATAATGTTGTTCGTGGCATTGTCTCCGATGAAAATGACCGCGTCGGCATGCGATCTTCCCATGATAATGTTGTTGCGGACAGTGTTGTCGGCAAGCTTAAACTTTCCTCTTGGCATTCCATGCACGGCAATTCCCACCCATGAGTCATACACCGTATTGTTTTCCACAAGCACCCCGCTGGAGGCGGAAACATAGATGCCCTGTTCGCGGCTCCGTGCAATGCGGTTGTTGCGGATGATGGCGCTGAATGCGCAGTCCTCGGTCGGCTTCGAGATTTCGTAGAAGATTCCGGCAGTATTGTTGTCGCACAGATTGTCTTCAATCGTGTTCTCTCCTATTGTGTTGTCGAACCAGATTCCCGGCCCGTTGTTGTCCTTGACGATGCAGCGGCGCACCGTGACTCCGCGTGATGCCGGGATCAGCTTGAGCCCGCCGGAATGCCAGGCCGCCTGGAAGTTCCTGTAGTTGTTTTCATTTATTTCGCAGTCCTCGACAACTGTGTCCTGTCGGGGGGCGGTCGGATAGTACGCCCATCCATGTGCCGCATCGGAATTGTTCATTGCTACACCGTTGTTGCCGTTGTTGCTGATGATGCAGCGGACGATGCGGTGGTTTCTGCCCCCGGCGGACAAACCGCCGAAGTCGCCGTATTCGATCCTGCAGTCCTCCACCGTCCAGTGCGACTTGCCAGTGCTCAGCATGACTGAATAAGTACCGCTGCGGCTGCCATTGCAATGCATCAGGGAGAGATTGCGCATTGTCACATATTCCGTACCCTTCCCCGACAAGATCCAGTCCATCGCGCTGGCCTCCATCAGGTGGGTGCGTGGATCATCCTTTTTCTCAAGCATCACATGGAGTTGTCCGGCAGCACCATCATAAAAGAAGGAGCCGGGCTTAAGGTCGTCAAGCCCTTTTCCGACCGGAGGCAGGGCAAGTTTTTC
>MHBI01000080.1 GCA_001804815.1 Lentisphaerae bacterium GWF2_50_93 | reverse complement strand
TGGTTGACAGCGGTTCAGGCTAAGGAATGCGGTCTTGCCCAGGAGATCATAGGCAAGGACGGCGAGAAGGTCAAGAACAGCAATTTCGCCATGTCGATGATTAAGGAAAGAGGGCTGGACATTGCTGCTGTAACTGACGATGAAATTGAAAATATAACAGAGGAAAACACCATGATTGCAAAGTTGATGACATGGCTCAAGGGCAAGGGATTGCCTGAGAACGCCGACGAAAAGGCTGTGGAGGAATTTACAGCGAAGCTCAAGACAGTCGAGGACACGGACGCTAGTTATCAGGCTGGCTTTGATGCTGGCAAACTTGAAGCTCCGGCAAAGGAACTGACAGACAAGATCACAGCCCTTGAAGCTGACAAGCTCGCTCTTACCGCCGAAGTGGAAGCACTCAAGGCAAAGAATGCGAAGCTGACTGGTGGGCTGAATGCTCCTTCCACGGAGACAGTATTGACAGGCAAGGCAGGATTTGATTCCGCCGTTGCCGATCTGGTCAAGACTGGAATGAAAATGCCAGATGCAATGATACAGATTCAGAGACAAAATCCTAGCCTCTTCAAGTCCATGATTGATGAGACGAACAAGAAGAGGTAGTTCAATATAAAAATTCCTTCAAACTCAAATCTCTGCCAAGACGATTTGAAACACAAAACCCAATTTTGGAGGAATTTATGGCAACAGTAAAACGTGCCGATCTCGAAGCTCTTGACTATGGAAGTCCTGAGTTTATCGCCTCGACAATCATGCCCCGCATAGCCCGTGAAGTGGATGCCGGCACCGTCTATTACCAGGATTATACAGCAGACGGTTCAGCGACTTCTGGCAGAACCCTTGGTGAAGCTCCGACAGCAACGCTCATAACCAAGTCCAGCACGACCTTCTCGATGGTTGAGAAAATCAGCCGCAAGAAGATCGATTCTCGCGACATCAATATGCTTGGCGGTCTTGACCGTGCACAGCAGAAGGCCGCAAGACTTGGCAAGCGCGAGGTTGCATCTGCAATCGAAGCTCTTGTTATCGCCGCGACTTTTGGAAATTCTGGCATAGCGAAATACAACATCCTTGCCTCGCTTCTCAGTGCGGTTGATGATGCAGTCGCCCAGGTATCCGACAAGGCCGACGGCAAGATTGTCCTCTTTGGTGCCAAAAGCATGATTCAAAGGTGCAAGCGCCTGGCGGAGGTAAAAGCAAGAATGATCCATACCGGCGTACCAGTTGGTTCGGAGCGCGATGTAAGGTCAATCTCTGATAACATCCTCGCGGGTGTTCTCGGTGTTGACGCTGTGATTGCTGGCCGTTCAAGCTGGCTTGGAACTGCCAACGCCTATGATGGATATCTTGGCGTAATGGTTGTTCCGGATGCCACCTTCGATCCTGACGAGACGATCCAGTTTGGACGTACTTTCGTCAAGAACGCAGGTTCTGACATTTTCGTTGTGGAGTCCTTCTACAGCGACGATCTCAAGGCTGAAATCGTGGACACCAAGGCCGAACTCAACGTCGTTTGCTTCAACCCTGAAGTATGCGTCGTGCTTACCGGCCTCGATGAAGGTAACGCTGTGACAACCACAGTCTAAACTTCTCATTAGGAATGATGGGCTGGAGGAGGTTCCTACTCCTTTCTTCCTCCAGCCCTGTTCCTCTTACCAAGGTGAAACCAATGGACTTGACCGCACTCCAGAATATCAGCAGGAATCTCAGGGATATCGCAAGCCCCAAGCGCACTGCTTTTACCCTGGCAGGTTCAACCACAATTCGCTATGGAGTAGAGCAAGACACGACACGAGACAAGAAGTATTCAGACTATGGCGGCAATTCAGGCATCAAGATGATTCTTTCAGTAGAAATTGCAGACTTTCAAACACTCCCGACAGACAACACAGAGATCACAATCAACAGCGTGGTTTATCAGATTCTAAGCATTCAAAAAGATCCGGCAGGAATCAAGGCTTTCTTCTCAATCGGAGACCGCACAGCATGAGCACCACAACCATAAAAGTTAATCAGGCTGACATTGACAGGGTAGGGCGACTGCTCCACAAAATCAGCTATGAGACTGGCAGGGACATGTTCGGCCTTGTGCGTCAGGCGATGATTATGGCTCTTCAATCATCCGCCAAGGCTACGAAGCCGGGAAAGTCTGGAACAGCCACAGGATTAGCCAAGAAGTATAAGCAAAGGCCGATCTTATCCTCATCCGTGAAAGCTGGCTATTACTACGAACTGCAGGACGGCAAGACATTCAGGACTGACGAGGAAATTACCCTCTGGCATAACAGCAGGACGCTCCAGAACGTCAAGCGCAGACTCGATAAGGTCATTCAATGGTGGAACAAGAAGCAGGGTGGCTGGGATTACACGGCTTACACAGGGACGCCGGAGCAAGAGAAGTTCTTGAAGATCCCTCATGCAGGAGCTGGCAAGGTTGGCTGGTATGGCTCTTTGGCGAAGCTGGGAAAAGGCCAGGGCGGTTACGGCGACAACAACGGCGGTGCTTTATCAAAGGCTCATATCCAGAGAGGCCAGCTTGAAGCAGGGATCGCCGTAACGAACATGGTGGATTACGTCTCGAAGACTTCACCAGAATCCGCAAGCACAGGATTAGCCAATGCAGAGCAAAGGATGATTAAGACTTTCGAGAAGAAGTTACAAATCACAATAGCGGGGACATACTAATGGCAACGGCAGGCATGAATATCGAATACGCTCTTGAAACTGGCATAATCACAGAGCTCCAGAAACGCACATATTTTGCCCAGGGCGGTGCTGGTGCCGGCACTTCCATAATTCATTTCATGGATAACTCCATAGCTGAACGTCCTGTGAAATATGTTGTTGTGCATGCTCAACCGGCAGAGAGACTGCAACCGAATTATCCATACTACAAAGTGTCCGTCTCCCTTGTCTCGCTTTCACATATCCCCAATGACAAGAGCCGTGCCAGTTGCCGTGCGCTCTATCAGGAATGCTTGGACTTCATCCAGAAATTCGACAAGGGCGCAGTCAGCACGGCAAGCGGATTGACGATAGACGGATCAGTCGCCCAGGGCGGATCAGAATCCGCCGACTGGGGAGAGAATTATCAGAATCAGATCGCGAATTTTGACGTGTACTTAACAAAAACTTAATGGAGGAAATACCATGAGCTTTGGATCACCAGTTGGCACCCTTTCCCGCAAGCAGTCGGCAAAGGTTGATGTAGCAAAGAAATACGATAACAGGGGCGTTCCTGTGGAGGCGACTTCACACGGCGCAGAACTCGAACAGACTGACGAGATGTACTCGGACAGCTTCGTAAATGAGACTGTCAATCTCCAGTCCGGTACGAGCATCATAACTGCCCAGACATTCGATGAAGTCAATACAGACTATGCGAAGGGCACCAAGACGACCCTTACCCTTGTGACAGCAACCGCCTAACATGAGGAAAGGGCAATGGCACATGTTCCAGCGCAGTACATCAAATACAAGAAGGTGGACTTCGACGGCGAGATCTTTTCTTGCCTGAATCTGCCTTTCTGTATTGGTGGTTACAGCCTGGGCATATGGCATTGGCTCTTCAAGGATTGCCGACCTTGTCCGCTTGAAATCCCCTGTCCGAGCATAGGAACATTCGCCCTGCTTGAGGTGATAGACAGCGATTTTATCAAAAATGCCGGTAAAGCCGACGCCATGGATTTTATAAGGGCGTTGTATATCGCGTATTACAACAGCAGGGAGACTGCCCTTGAAGTCAGAGAGTGGGTACAGGCTGGGGGCAAGACCAAGTTCGTGTTTGAAGACAAGAGCACATGGCTCCCATGGGACTTCAAGCTTTCCCTCTTCTCAGACAAGATCCATGCAGAGAAAATCAGCGTGGATGAGATCGTAAAGTTCCGCTTATTCCTGATTGAAAACACCTTCAACGGCTATGAAATGATTCCCGATTCAGGACAAGGCACATATCTCCCTTATCTCTTCGGTGCTGAGACATTGGCAAGCGTCTCCATGCTCGCCGGAAAACTCAATATCCCCTATGAAGATGTGATCTGGAATGTCCCTCTTTGCCTGTGCGGACATATCGCCGCATGTGAAGCGAAGAGGAACGGCGTTAAGGGCGTAGAACGTCCAAAGGACAAGGAAGATATCAAGCTCCAGTTCAAACTTGCCAATGAGAGGGAAGCCAGAGGGGAATTGCACCCTTGGCAGATCGCAGAGCCTGACAATGCCAATTTTGCCCTGAGTGAGAAGCAAATCCAAGCCCGTCCTGAGATCAAAAAGGAATTTACCGCCATTCTCAAGGCTCATTTGAGAGCCAAGAGAGCGAAGGCGCAGGAGGCCAAAAATGCCTAAGCTAAGACTGGAAATAGGGGCTTCAATATCCGGCCTGAAATCTGCCCTGGGACAGGCCAAAGGCATGATATCAGGCTTTGCTGGTACTCTAGGGGCTGGCCTGGGTGCTGCCGGATTGGCCTTGTTTGCCAAATCAGCCATTGACGCTGCCGACGCTGTAGCTGACGGATCAGCCAAGCTTGCGATTTCCGCTGAGAGCTATCAAAAATTGAAGTACGCTGCTGAACAAAGCGGTTCCTCTATGGAATCCGTACAGACAGCATTCAAGAAAATGTCCTCAGTCATAAGCGATGCATTTGCAGGAAATGAGACAGCTATTGGAACACTTAACAAGCTTGGTGTTTCCCTTCAAGACCTTCAAGGCAAATCTCCTGATGAACAGTTTGCAGTTATGGCAGATGCCTTGAACGATGTTTCAAACGCTACCGATAAAGCTGCCTATGCACAGGACATTTTCGGAAAATCCGGCGCAGATCTCAACATCATGATTAGGGATTACAAGGCTCTTGGACAGGAACTTGAGGACATGGGCGGTATCATGAGCAACGAGGCTGTTGAGGCTGCCAACAAGTTCAATGATGCAATCAACCAGCTTAAAACTTCCCTGACAACTGGGCTGGTGAATTCGGGTCTTGTCCAGTGGCTTGCTGACGTAGCAGAGGGCATGAACGCCGTTGTTTCAATGGGCAATAAGCTTGGAGGGGATAAGGGGATTACTGCGCCTGGCAATGCAGGTTATCGCGGAGGCGTTGCAGGTTTCTTTGCCAACATGAAAGATGGAATATTTGGAGAGGCAGAAGGAACACAGCTTATAACAAACGACACCGCTGCTGACAAGGCAAAACTAGCTGCCAACAAGAAGAAATTCGAGGAGACTGGCAAGACTACAACAGAGCGCAAAGAGGAAAAAGCTGAAAAGGCTGAATTGCTCAAGAAGCAGGATGCAATAAACAAGGCTCTTGAAGAATATGACAAGGAGCAAAAGAAGCTTCTCGCAGAGGGCTTAAAGGAGCAGGAACAGATCGAAGGTTCCATCAATGCCTTGAACCAGAAGATCGCCATACAGAAGCTTATCAACGAGGGCAAGGAAAAGGAAGCTGCCATACAGGAAGCGATCAATGAAGCTTCCAGCAAGGGCGCATTATCGGACGAACAGAGGGCTTCGATCACTCAGTCAGCCGGAGAACTCTTCGACTTGTCAAAGAAGGCCGATGTAACCAAGGCTATCGACATGACTCCCGCCCAGATCTCCGATTCGGTTTCAAGGATTGGCGGTTCCATCGGTGGGGCTTCTGCCGTGAACTACATGAAGGACCAGTTGACCACTCAGAAGCAGATTTACGAGGCTTTGAACAACATCAAGTCAGGGATGATGAATCCTGACAAGGGGCTGGCAATATGGCCATAGACGCACTTTTAGTTGAACGTCCTGACAGTCCGCAGATCCGCAAGGATCAGGGCAGACAGGAAGTCATACGCTCATACGCATACGGAAATGATGAAGTTCCTGCAATGCCCACTATTGGCGAGTTCATAGCCAACAGCGGTTATGTCGCCAATTATGATGTGAAGCATGGCCCAGGATACACGACCTTGACGGTGCAGTTCCTTGACCGTCTCGATACTCCCGCCGTGGTCATTCATGCAAATAACACGACCCAATATGACCTGTCCATCAACTTCATCGAAAAAGCATTGGAAACCAAAGTCGATCCATCATCCGGCGATATCACCTACTTGAAGAAATGGAATTTCAACCTGTACCAGATGGTTGCCGACAAGGATGCCTCAGTAACAAGCCCTCCGGCATGGTTTGATACGGCGCATGATGAAAGTGATGCGGACGGCTGTAATTACGCATGGGCCAAGATCCGCCCTGGCGATCCCAAGGAAGGCGTGTGGAAGCTCTGTGGAAGCATGACCAAGCCGGGAGTAGAGGCTTATTTGATTGCACAGCCTGTTATCACGGCAAAGGGCTATTTCACGACCCGCAATGATGCAATCGCCTTCCTGAGTACGGCCATAGGACTGCATGATCCTGCCTACAGGTTCGGTTTTGCGGCAAGTTCCGGATCTGTCTACAGGTGGCTTGCATTTCCTATGGGGATCACGTCTGACGGAAAAATGTGGATAGCGCAGAATCAATATCAGTTCGCCGACAAGTGGGACACAGATTTATACACGGTGATAGCATGATAATTCCTGAAAGACCAATGCCAGGCGCACCAATACCGAGAGGGTGGTTTGCGGACTTCTATGATTATGTAATGTCCCAACGCCTGAGAGGGGACGGACGCACATTTTTTACGAAGGACACAGATCAAGGCCGTGTAGGATCAACGAAGCCGGAAGGGTTCACTCCTGGGGCAGGTGGTGAAGCTAGTGCTCCCTGCTGTGTTCCAGCCAAGATAGTTTCCAAGGATGGGGCTTTCTATGTCGTTGACCTTTACGCAAACGGCTATGACAAGGCATACACCACATATCATGTAACCGCTCAGATACAGCTATTGAACTTCGCTGAAACCTTACCTGCTGGCACGCCTATTGTGGTTCTGTCAAGTTTCATTGCATCAACAGGAGAGAGCACATAAAATGTTCAGGAAATCAACAGGAACTTTTGGAACTGTGGCGACTGATTATTACAGCCGTGATTATCAGCGTTGGATATGGCATGACGCAACAAACTATTACATGAGTTTGTACGTTGGCCAGCCTATTTCCGTTGACGGTGGTGCAGCAAGATACCCGTCTGGATATCTCTATGATGGCTATGATTATTATGTTCTTGGTGCTGGTGAAGGTGGTTATCTTTGGAAAGATGCAACCAATGGCTGGGTGATAACTTCTGCGGTGGGTTATGGAATGATCGCCACAGTTAATTGGTGGAAATGTTCAACAGTAACAGGAACGTTTGTAAAGCAGGGCACAGCATCAGCCGACAAGACTTTGACCAATGCCCAACTACAGGCGAGATACAAGACAAGGGCAAGCGGAATAACAGGAGCATATAACAAGGTTACAGGAGCATCTTCAACGCTTGATGCTCCAGCTTATTTTGGTTTAGTTCGCTATGATGTTTCATGGACTAATGGAGGAGCGCAGACAGCCACGATAACAAGCGATCTTGCAATGGCTGCTGGAAAATATTGGTTCTCGTCAGTCGATTCAAAAATACTGTGGTGGGATAGCACTTCATCCAAATACATCATCAGCCCTGTTAAATATACCAAGGATGCACTTGTCGGATATTGGGAGAGTCCAACTACTGCTTTGGCTGGAACATACACAAGGGTTTTCACACCTGCTGGCGATCCTCCAACTGTTGCTCCAGCACCTGAGACATATACGCTGGTTTTTAAAGATTATATCGTGGGCGATTTAACGTCTTCCGATTATTACGCATGGGTGCTCCTATGGCTTTAATACAAAACTGGACAGACGGTGGCTTGGACTGGGACAATCCTGTTCCAGAAGATGCACGTTATATGGATGCCATTGTAAGGGCGTTGAATGAACGCTGTGTAAAAGTTGGCAGGACAACTCTGCTGGCAAACTACACAGGCAGTTTTAAGTATTGCAAGGTTGCTGATGCCAACACGATCTATCAGAAGCTGTTGGAAGCAATGCCGTATTTCGCCAATACAAATTGTCTTGGAACAGGCAAGATGTTCTTCAAGTTTGGAACCCTTGTGCCAGACACCATCACAGGATTTTCAACAGAGGCAAATGGATGGTATGGCTTGCCGATTGATGGAAGCGTTACAGGTGAAATCAGGAAGACATATGGGGACGGTGTAAGGCGTGAAACATTCAATGTCAGTTTTCCAGACCTTTCATATAACTGGTATGGCAGACTGGTTTCCCATACATGCTCATTGATGCCGTGGTCAAGGACAGATTTGCTTGAAACGGTTCAGGATAAGGCAGAGGCGAAGTTAAATCCGCTTAATCCAGTCGAATGGATGAAGCAGATGTACAAGCTGATTAATCTGCTTGATGTTCCATATCTGGTTTTTGGAAATTCGTCAGCATATAATATTTCAAGCAACCAAGGAATCAAAACTACCAAGCACCTTCATTACTGGTCTTCACCGTCAAGCGATAGTGCCTTTTATACCGACACCGATACAGGCACACAACTTTATTTCAATGCTGCTCAAGGGGCAACTGGATTATTTGCAGATACCTTGTGGGCTTATGCAAATTGTGGTTTTATCGGTGGCAACTGGGATGACTGTGTTGCCCAGGCATGGAGATGGAACATGAGCGTTGACGGACACACGGAAACAAACGAATGGATTAGAAGACAAAAAGGGTCTGCAACCATAGCACTGTCAGGCACAGGAGCACTTGAAACGGCTGCCATGGAAATGCAAGCCAAACTGCTGACGATAGACAGGCGTGGAGCTTATTACTACGGCCCGACTGATTTTAACAATGAACTGGGCGCAGAAGGTTCCATGCTGACACACAGCACAAGCGGAGTTTCAGGAGATTCAGAAACATTTGTCTTAGGTGAAATATCCGACATTCCAGCAACAGGGTCAACGGTAAGCCAGTATGGATTGACGTATTCAGAAAGTTCGTGGCAGATAAACAATTATTTCACATACGATACTGAGTTTGAGGCAGAAGAAACTTGGAGCACCGCCACAGGCGATATGACTCCAGCATGGGCTTTTCATCAATAATTAATGGAGGATAAGAAAATGACAACATTCAGCATACCAAGAGGCGATTACAGGGCTTATCCCTTCAATATGGAAGTTGGTGGAGTAGCACAGGACATGGCTGGCATGACCTTCGTATTCACCCTGAAAAGGCACATCGAAGATCCAGACAGCGAGATCCTTTTTACCGAGGAAGTGACTATTCCATCAGGATCAGCCGTGTATTCAGCCCTGCTTGAGATCACAAGCACGGACTCAGACCAGGAGCCTGGCAACTATTATCTCGAAGGGACTTCATATAGCGACATAACGAAGCCGATCA
>MHBI01000079.1 GCA_001804815.1 Lentisphaerae bacterium GWF2_50_93 | reverse complement strand
GATACTTCAATATCGCCTTGTTCCATCCAAGCCAAATCCGCATCAAAAATAGACATAATTTTATTCGGCGTATTTGCGATACATGACACTAGTGGCTTGGCGCCTCTGTGCGAGAATCCTAGTTTTTGTGTGATTCCTGGGCAGGGCAGTCTGCACTTTTTGTCTGTGAAAGTCTGTGGCCAGTTTTAATTCCCGCCTTTGCATTTCCATCCATCCTTGATTTTTAATCCCGTACTGCCTATCTTTACAGGATGAAAGATACAGACACAACTATTCAGTCTCTGCGAAACAAGGTGAAGAAGTTCGTAGCTGAGCGGGACTGGGAGAAGTTCCATTCTCCGAAGAACCTCAGCATGTCCCTGTCTATCGAGGCAGCCGAACTCATGGAACTCTTCCAGTGGCTCACCATCGAGGAATCGCACGAGGTGATACGCGACAGGAAAAAACGTGAGGCCATAGAAGAGGAAATTGCGGATGTCGCAATCCATGTCATCAACCTGTGCAACGTTCTCGATCTGGACCTCGGCAAGGCTGTGCTCGACAAGCTCAGGAAAAACGCAAAGAAATATCCCGTGAAGCTCGCAAAGGGCAAGGCACATAAATATACGTACTATTAAAAAAAGAAGTAGTAAACATGTTTTACGCTTCCCGGATCCTGTTATCCTGTCGACAATATCTCAGCTTGGTGCCGGAGTTCATCCCGATTCTGCAAGTGACATCGGGATGCCTTTGCCCGAGAATATCTATCTAATGTGAAAGCCTGTGGCGGATTTATCTTACTTCGGATTGTTTGCCAGGATGCGCTGGATCTCGGATTTTGCGATCTCGCGCATCAGCACATAGCCTATGCGCGGCTGTTTTTCCATGAGCGTTGTGAGCGCCACGTAGTTCATCTCAATCAGTTCGACGTCCTTGGAAACACGAACTTCGGCTGTCGTCGGACCTTTTTCCAGGTATTCGAATTCACCGACGAGTGACTGTCCAGTTGCAGTTTCAATGCATTTCCCCTTCATCCAGACCTCGATCTGTCCGTCCAGGATAAAGTACATCCTGTCAAGCATCTTCCCGTTCCCGATGATGAGTTCACCTGCCTTGGCCTTGCGGAGCATCGCCGCAGACTTGAGCGACTCCCGTTCCGCGCCGGTAAGCCCAGCGAACATCTTGACCTTCGCCAGCGCCTTTGAAAGCTCTGTGCCCTTGGCGTCGTCAGCGGCAAGAGAATTGAACGCCACGATCCCGATCATGATGACAGCAACCGCCAATACGAACCGAACTGCAATCCGAGTATTCATGATAAAAGCCTCCATTGTTTATGTCACTGCAAAATATATCACGGACTTCCACGGACGTAAAGCGCAGACGGGTGAATTGACAATAAAGGCCTGGAGCAGCTTACGCCGCCGCGAAGAGGTCGCGTTACGCCCCCCCGATCCCGTGAGCACGTTGTCACGTGCCACAGTGAGCCGCGTTGGCCGCGGCAGCATGGCCTCACGCGGGAACGGGACCCGCGTGGCGCAGTCACGCGACAACTAAAACATGCGCCCGCAGATAACACAGATAAAACAACAACCACGAAGGTTGTTTTCGAGCAAATCCACCCGGCTAGATATCGCCAGAATATAAATGCCTGCATGGGTGGTGGGATATTCCCCATGTTGACGTAGGGTTTTACTCCATGGCGGAAATGCAGGATGCGGCCTATGATACAATCAGATACAGGGTGCTTATTTAAAGACATTCTGATGACAGATTGGACTAGTATTCCTTTGGGGGGGCATGAGCCCGCATCCGTTAATTTGCCTGATGCGGAAGGACAGGGTATTGGAATGGATGATAAAAAGACAGTGCTGCTTGTCGATGACGACAGCTACATACTCATGATTATGGAGAAGGTCCTCTCGAAGGCGGGCTTCGGCATGATCAAGACCGCAACAAACGGCAAGGACGCACTTGAAGCCCTTGGTCTGATTCCGATGGACTCCGGTGAGATCTGCAATTCCGATATCGATATCGCGGTCCTGGACGTGTTTCTTCCCGACACCAACGGTTTTGAGATCTGCAGGAAGCTGAGGAGCGCCAACCGCGACATCCCGGTGATACTGATTTCAGGATATGACATCGAGGAGATCCAGAACAAGGTGATCGAATGCGGTGCCGAGGATTTCCTTGAAAAGCCTTTCAATCCGGCGGCCTTGTCCACGCGGGTCAATCTTCTCTTGAACAGGAAGAGGAGGAGACAGTCCGACACCATGAATACCGAGCCTGCCAGGATTAAATTCAACATGAACCACAGCGTACCGTTCATCGGCGACAACATAGACGGCTACGTGATCACCGAACCGCTCGGGTGGGGCAAGTTTTCCCTTGTCTACAAGGTTGTCAACAGCGAGACCGGAAGAATCTATTCCTTGAAGATGCTGTCCAGGAACTCCATCCATAACAGGAGCACCGTTGAAAGGTTCAGGAACGAGATTGAGATCATGTCGAGGCTCAGTCATCCCAGCATCGTGGAGTATGTCGGGAGCGGCTGCTGCGGAGGCTGCCCCTATCTGGTGATGGAGTATGTCAACGGCGTGGATCTCGAGGAATATCTTGTGACCAGCAGGTTCGTGCCGCTGACAGACTTCGGCCGCATCGCCCAGGACATCGCCTCGGCGATGTCGGAACTGCACAGGAATAACATCTACCACCGCGACATCAAGCTCAAGAACATCCTCTATGATACGAAATCCGGCGACGCCAAGCTGAGCGATTTCGGTATCGCAAAACTTCCTGAAAGCCTAAGCACGACACAGGAGGGGTTTGTTGTCGGGACGCCGCTCTATCTGGCTCCGGAAATATTCGTGGGTGATCCGGCCAGCATACAGACCGACATATATTCATACGGCGCATCGCTGTACCATCTGCTGACAGGCTCTCCGCCTTTCGTGGCCGATTCCTCTGTGGAGCTCTTCAGGAAGCACAGGCTTTCCGAGCCTCCGTCAATCAAAGCATTGAGGCCTGAACTGCCTGAGGAGCTGGACAATTTCATAATCGGAAAATGCCTTGCAAAAGACCCCGTCGACAGGCCCGAGTCGATGGAGTACGTACATCAGGAGATCGGAAGGATCGTAGAAGGATTCTCGCCCACAGTTCCCCTTTCACCGTCAAGTGAATACTGAGCACGGGGGAACTGGAATATTATTTTACGCTCCAGGCTCGAATAATTCCTTGCGGATTCTGTCCGCCGCTTCGGCATCGTCCGGATGGACATAGATGGCAATTCCTGAACCGGTGCCGAAGGTGCCTCCTAGAAGCATCCGGATCGGAGACATTGATTTGATTGCGCTGTCATCAACTTCAGCATCGAAACGGATGTCGCGTTCCAGAAGTGCGTCCATCAGCAGACGTGCGTCGGCATTCCGATATGTTCCGAAGTATACGTATTCCATGATTCTGCCGGATTGGTTTGTTTGTCCTGAAAAAAAGACTGATCCTAAAATTATCAGAAGATATGGAAATAACAATGAGAAGACATGTAAAAAGGCACAGAGGCACAAAGTGACAAAGGCACAGAGGCACAAAGTGACAAAGGCACAGAGGCACAAAGTGACAAAGGCACAGAGGCACAAAGTGACAAAGGCACAAAGGCACAAAGGCACAAAGGTACTGAGGCACAAAGATATGAATATCCAATATCGAACAAGGAATGTAGAATGACGAAGTGGAGATTGGGAGGGAGAGAAAAATGAACATCGAACATTCAACATCGAACATCCAACGTCGAATGAAGAAAAGCATGCGCAAAGGTACAGAGAAAGAGAAGAATGAATATCCAAGACTCAATGCCCAATAACGTATTTCCTAACTGTCTTTTGCCGCTATGTGCCTCTGTCACTATGTGCCTCTGTCACTATGTGCCTCTGTCACTTTGCGCCGGAAATCCGAGGTCCTGGAAGAGGGTGGGGGAGGAATTCATCCACTTCTTGTCGGATATCGTTTCAAGCCATAGCTTCTTTATGTCGGGATTGACTTCCACCCGTGAATCACCCCAGTAGCCGTGGAGATACGGCCATCCCCAGAGCATCTGGGAATCCCAGTTTACATTGATGTAGGCGACAATCCGGATGACGTCCTTGTTTTTTTCGATGTAGTTGAAGAATGGAGCATACCATTCCTTCCATATCTTTTCCGGAGTTTTTTCCTTGGGGTCGATGCCCTTGTAGATATTCCTCTGGGTAAGCCTTGCATTGTCGTAGCCCTGGGGGGCGGATTCGCAGACCATCACAGGCTTCTTGTGCTCCCGGGCGAAGGCGAGAAGCCCGTCGGTAAGCTTGATCTGGTTCGCGGATGACAGGAACCAGGAATATCCGATCCAGTCCACGTACTCGTCGCCGGGATACCATTTACCTATGTCTGCCTGCTTGCCGTTGACAGGCGAAGTGGAGGCCTGCCAGACGGTCACGCAGTTCGTGACCTGGAGTTCCCTGAATTTGGTGACGAGCCTCTTATATGCAGCCTTATAGCTTTCCGGATCGTAGTGGTTCCAGGTGCCGTCGAACTCGTAGCCGATGCGCAGGAACACAGGGCGTTTCGTCTGCTTGATCCATTCACCGAGCATTTTGATTTGAGCGTCCAGTTCGCCGTTCGCCGCGCTTTTTTCCTGGTCGACCATGTGCAGGCCGATGACGAGGACTGAATTGGCGTAGATGGGATTGTCGATGATTGCCTGGGCCCAGGTATCGCCTGAATAGAGATTGACCAGCGTTTTCAGACCGCCGAGCTTGGTCAGGCCGGTGTAGGTCGTAACGCCGCCCGGCTTGATGTCGATATGGTCGACGTAGCCGTCATTGTTGGGTTTTGGGAACCCTCCGATGGCTCCCATATCCTGTCCGATCACCAGCAACTGCCTGTCCTTCGGAGGTTCGAACAGGGCGGACTGCTGTGCGCTGACATCTATGACCAATGATACGGTTGCCATTATTGCTGCAAACATTACTTTTGTTTTCATTGTTAATTATTAAAGTAATGCGGGGACGGCGAAGAGTCAAGATGTCTTTGGAATATCTGGCTCAGAGGTGCAAAGTGGCGGAATACAGTATGCCAGTTTCGCCGAAACTGGCTCGAGAGGCGGTTTTGGCAAAACCGCCATACTTAATTCCAACAGCGTTCGGGAGCTTACAGCTTCGAAGTTCCCATCGATATTCCTTGTTCGATATTGGATGTTCAACCTTTGTGCCTCTGTGCCTTTGCAGCTTTATACCTCCTTTCCCAGTGTCTGTGGCCAATACGAATTTCCATAGCTTCCCTTGATTTAAAGACTCGGCCTGATTATCTTTCAAGGCAACATGAAAAATAAAATTCCCGTTAATCTCTTCTCTCTTACATCATTTCCTAAAGGAAGGACATTCAATGCAATGCATATCGGTTCATTTCTGGAAAGGCCTCGGCCTGGCTTTTGCCTGTTCTCTGGCAGTCACGGCGCAAGCTGCGGACAAGGAGCCTGCTGACATGGCAAAACCAGTGGACATCGGCAAGGCGCGGAAGGCCGAGGACGTGAAGGCTAAATTGGCGGATGCACCGAAGGCGCATCCGCGATTGTTCCTCAAGTCTGGAGACGAGGAGAAGCTCAAGGCCAGGATCGCCGGTGATCCGCTGCTGCAGGGGGCTCTGGACCATGTCAAGGACATCAGTGATGCGATGATCGCTGTTCCGGTGCTTGAGCGCAAGCAGATCGGACGCCGTCTGCTGGATGTGTCGCGCACGGCCCTTCGCCGGATAACATATCTCAGTCTTGCCTATCGCATGACGAAGGACCGCCGTTATCTGGAACGCGCCCAGAAGGAGATGCTGGCCTGTGCGGGCTTCACCGACTGGAATCCGAGGCATTTCCTGGATGTCGCCGAGATGACCACGGCGCTGGCCATCGGCTACGACTGGCTCTACCAGGAGCTCGAACCGGAGGCGCGCAGGACGATCAGGACGGCGATCGTCGAGAAGGGGCTCAAGCCTGGGATGAAGGTGAATGGCGGCTGGGTGACGGGGACGAACAACTGGAACCAGGTATGCAACGGCGGTCTGACAATCGGGGTGCTGGCAGTGCTTGAGGATGAGCCGGAACTGGCGGCGGATATTATTGTGCGGGCAGTTGCTGGAGTTCCGAATTCGATGCACGAGTACGTGCCGGACGGAGCGTATCCGGAAGGGCCGACCTACTGGGGGTATGGAACAAGCTACAATGTCCTCATGCTTGCTGCGCTGGAGTCGGTGCTCGGTTCTGATTTCGGACTGTCCGGAGCCAAGGGCTTCATGGATACGCCAGACTTCCTGATCAATGTAACCGGACCGACGCGGCTCTTCTTCAACTACTCCGACTGCAGCATTAATGGCGGAGTGGAACCGGCGATGTACTGGTTTGCATTGAAGAAGGATGAGCCCAGCCTGCTTGTAATAGAGAAGGAGAGGCTGAAGAAATATCTCGCCGGCAAGCACGGTCCCGAAGGGATGGGCAACCGTTTCTTTCCCTTGCTGCTGCTATGGGCGAAGCCGTTCGCAGAAATGAAACCTCCGTCTGGACTTTCCTGGAATGCCGGAGGCCGCACGCCGCTTGGCATCCATCGGAGCGGATGGGATGAGAATGCGACTTTTGTCGCCACCAAGGGAGGTTCGCCGTCATCCAGCCATGCGCATATGGACATAGGTTCGTTCGTGATGGACGCCGATGGTGTGAGATGGGCCGAGGATCTTGGAATGCAGGGCTACGAGAGCCTTGAGTCCAAGGGCGTCGAACTTTGGAATGGCAAGCAGGACGGCGGGCGCTGGACAGTGTTCCGTCTGAACAACCGCGGGCACAACACGCTTGTGGTTGATGACAAGCTGCAGATAGCCAAAGGGAACGCGCCGATAACTGAATTCAAGAAGGATGGCCCGTTCCCGCATACTGTGGTTAATATGACGGCTGTATATGAAGGGCAGCTCAAGAGCGCAGTGCGTGGCATTGGACTGCGTGAGGACGGTTCGGTGCTCGTGCAGGATGAACTCCAGGCACCCGACCGCAAGGTGAACGTGCGGTGGGGAATGATCACGCGCGCCGAAGTCAAGATCACCGGTGATGGTGCAGCGACGCTGGAGCGTGACGGGAAGCAGCTTGAGTTTCGCGTGCTGTCACCGTCAGGCGTTAAACTGAAGATCTACAATACCGAGAAGCCGCCGCGCGAATATGATGCCGAGAACAAGGGTACTTGCATGATCGGCTTTGAAGTCGATGTGGAAAAATCAGCGAAGGAGCGCCTCTCAGTCTGGCTGGCTCCAGTTGGAAAAACTGGCAATGCGCCGGAACTGAAGCCTGTAGGGGAATGGGGAAGATAAGTTCTAAAGTGCGAAAGTGCGAAAGTTGAAACTGGCATACTGGCTTCACCAGGATTTATTATGCGCAATCTGAATCGGAGCGCTGGCATCTTGCTGGCAACTGTCGACTGAAATAATATGTATACTAAAAGAAATTACTCGGAATTCAAATGCATCCGCTGCGGGCAGTGCTGCAGATGGCATGGATATGTCCGGATTTCCGAAAGGGAAGCTGAGGACATAGCTGGACTCATAGGAATGGAGCTGTGTGATTTTTATGAGAACATGACCATTCCAGGCGAGGATGGGATTGTTTCCCTGGTCGAGAATGCAGACGGCAGCTGCCCGTTCTATATCGGTTCACCGCCGGGATGCCGGATATATGCGCGCCGTCCATCGCAGTGCAGGACATACCCGTTCAAATGGAGTAATCCCGGCGATCCATGCCCCGGGGGTGGAATGGCAGAATCGGAGTATCGCCAGAAATGAGTATCATGCCAGAAGCTCGAAACTTGGAATTTTAAAGTAGCACCGGCACCTTGCCGGCAAAAAAGACTGTTCAACATCATATCCGGAATTGCCTTTGAATCCGGTCACGAACCCGAAGTCTTTGAGTATTCTAGGTATGTCTTCCTTGCCTTTGAATTTGAGTGGTATAGGCACTAGGAAATCGATATCCCTGGTCCTGACAGGCGGACTGTATCCTTCATCATCAAAATATTTCCTATAGAAGAAGAGGCACCAGCTGCCTATGACCAGCGCATGATTCAATACGCCTTTACTGTCAAGCCGGTGGAGCACTTCCACGCATAACTCATACTGGTTCTTTTCCACGAAGCGCCCCTTGATGAATTTTATCTCTTTTTTGAGTCTTGAAAGAAGATGACGGTATTTTGCCCTGTATTGTTTTACCTGAGAATACTTCTGCAGGATTTTATCAGAAACTTTTCCCCTATATACCGATTTCACCTTGCCTTTGTCCCAGTATATCAAGTAATAATAATGATGCCCGTTTATCTTCCTCCTCGCAAGGCTGCCAATAGGAAGTTTTGAAAGCTCCCTTTCATAGCCAGCCTTCATTCTAATCGAGTTTTCAAGCTCCCCGCGCAATATGCCCTTGATAGCCATTGATTGAATTCCTGCATTAGGTTACCATACAGTTCATGATATAACGTATTCCGTATGGTAATCTATTTCTTTTATTTTTCATGCACTTAGCGGTGAGGCAATCTTGTTTAACGGGATTGGGACACATAGCTTACCGCCTGAAAACGAAAGGTGGAATGAGACAGTAAAATGAACATCCGGCATTCAATCCGCCACGGCGGAAACATTCAACATGGAATCGGAATCTTGATGTTCCTTGGCTGCATGGGGATATTGGCGGGGGCCTGTCTGGCTCAAAACAACGGGAAGGGGACGGCGATGGAAAAGAATCTTATAGTGAACGGTGATTTTGAAAAGGGAAGCGAAGGATGGAAACCCATATGGACACGCGAGTCCGGGACCGGCAGGACCGCCCTGGACATCAGCGTAAGGCACGGCGGGACACAGTCTGTCCGCATAGAACATGCCGGTGACAAGGACTGGAGCTTTGAACAGGTCCGGCAGATCAATGTTTCGCCGGGGGATATTTTAGAACTGTCCGCATGGGTCCGCATGCAGGGGAAGGGCAATGCCACGCTGGGCGTCGTCACACGTGACGCAGATGACAAGGTCATGGACTGGACCCACGGCGGAAAGACGGTTCGTGAAACAAAGGACTGGCAGCAGATCCGTACGCGTTTTGCTGTCCCCCAGGGGGCAACCTCGATCCTGCCCCGGCTAATTGGAACTGGACCAGTCACCATCTGGCTCGACGATGTCGCGCTGGCACGCCAGGACAATATGGATTCGCTCCGTAATAAAAATCTTCCAGCCACGCAAAGCATCAGGAACGACACGCTTGAGGTTACGTTCCATACCGCAAGTGCGGAGTTCGAGCTCAAGGATCGGCGCACGAAGCGTTCGTGGATGCAGAATGCTGGCGGGGCTGCGGTTGTCGTCATGGATGCCGCGGTCAAGCAGGGCGGACTTGATGTCCGGTTCCTCGACCCGGCGTCGATGCGCGAGATAAACGCAACTGTCCGTCTTGATGAGAAGAGTCCGGAATGCGTTCTGACGCTCAAGGCTTCCGGAGAGATGGACGGAAAGCTCGTATGGCCGGCTCCGTTCGCTTCCTCCAAGGGGCAGATGCTGATTCTTCCCGTCAATGAAGGGATCAGCTATCCCGTCGACGATCAGTCGCTTCCACCGATGCATTACTGCCTGTACGGCGGACACGGGCTCTGCATGCCGTGGTACGGTGCGACTGACGGAGAGGCTGGCTGGATGGCGATTGTTGAGACGGCAGACGATGCGTCTGTCTCCATTACGAGAAGGGACGGCCTGCTTGGTATTGTTCCTGAATGGGAGCCGCAGAAAGGGAACTTTGGTTCCGACCGGATCATCAGATATGTGGTTTTCGACCGCGACGGCTATGTCGCCATGGCGAAGCGATACCGTGAATATTCGAAGAAGACCGGCTTGTTCAGGACGCTTGAAGAGAAGCGCAAGGCGATACCGGCGGTCGACCTGCTTGTCGGTGCCGTCAACGTCTGGTGCTGGGACAAGGACGCGCCCTCGATCTGCCGGGAGATGCAGTCTCTTGGCATCAAGCGCATCCTGTGGAGCAACAGGTGTCCGCCTGAAGAGATCAAGGCTTTGAATGACATGGGCGTCCTGACAAGCCGTTATGACATCTACCAGGACACAATGAATCCCGAAAATTTCCCGAAACTGCGATGGCTGCATCCGGACTGGACAAGCGATGCATGGAAAAATGACGATCTCATGGTCGGCAAGGGCGGGGAATGGGTGCGCGGCTGGGAGATCGAGACAAAGGATGGCAAGATGATCCCATGCGGTACCTTGTGCGACCGCCAGGCGGTGTCATATGCTCAGAAACGCATTCCTGCGGATCTCGCAACATCTCCTTACCGATGCCGCTTTATCGACACGACAACTGCCAGCCCGTGGCGCGAATGCTATCACCCAAAGCATCCCATGACCAGGACCGAGAGCAAGCACTACAAGATGGAACTCCTGCGCTATGTCAGCGAAGGCCGCGGTCTGGTCTGCGGCTGCGAGACCGGGCACGACGCGGCTGTGCCTTACGTACATTATTTCGAGGGCATGCTGAGCCTTGGACCATATCGGGTACCAGATTCCGGACGCGACATGAAGCGGATATGGGATGAAGTGCCGGAGCAGGTTGCAAAGTTCCAGACCGGACACGTCTACCGCATTCCGCTGTGGGAGCTTGTATACCATGAATGCGTGATGGCGCAGTGGTACTGGGGCGACTACAACAACAAGCTTCCAAAGCTCTGGGAGAGGCGCGACCTTTGGAACACGCTCTACGGAACCACTCCGATGTTCATGTTCAGCAGGAAGAGTTTTGATGCGGACAAGGACCGTTTCGTAAAAAGCTACAAGACCATTGCGCCGGTGGCGCTTGCGACAGGATATTCCGAGATGCTTTCGCACGAATGGCTGACGCCAGACCATGCCTTACAACGGACGCGATTTGCGAACGGAGTCGTGGTGACCGCCAACTTCGGCGATGCACAGTTCAAATTGCCGGACGGGACGATGCTTGCGCCGATGGGAATACAGGTGGATGGGATTAAGTAGGTACGGGGCTTTAGCCTGTGCCATAACGAAGTGAAGATTGGGAAGTTCGGGAGTTCGAGAATGCGAAAGTTCGGAAGTTGCAAGATCTCAATCGCTGCTGGATTGAGTATGGCGTCCCGAGCGCATAAATAGCCTCGGGACGCCTCCTCCGAGCCAGTTTCGCGTGAGCGACGTTGTCGCAACCGGGTGAGGCCACGTTGCTGTGTCCAGCTCGGCTCACGTGGCGCGACTCACGTCGGCGAAACTGGCATACTGGCCTCGCCATGATTCACGGCCAATTGCTTTTACTTTTTTTCCGACTATTGTAATTCACAGGAACAGAAGGAGGTAATCCAGATGAAAAATTTATTCCTTGCACTTGCTGGAGCGGCGGTGCTGGTGCTGGTTGCCGGATGCGGAAGCCTGGACCAGAAGGTCGGTGGACCTCAGATGTCTAATCCCTCCATGGACTTCGCCAGGCAGATCCCCGCCGGACAGTCGTTCTTCTCGATCTCATGCGATGACAAGGAGCTTTCGACCAGCAAGTGGGCCTCGCGAGTTTATCCGATCTTCCCCGTGTTCTACTGGTCGACGCTCGGTAATTTCAGTCCCGCACCGAATTACGGACTCCGCACATCGACCATCTTCTTTCCGGTATTCGTTGTCATGCGTGACTCCATTTACGATGATAAAGGGCTGCGCGTGAACTCCGAGACCATGTTCAACTTCGCGCTTGCCATCGGATATGAGGACAATATCACGCCCAGGTCCAGCGACTTCAAGATAGGCCTCCTGTGGATCCCCGGCATCGGCCCGTTCCTAGGGGCGGGTCCTGAGTTCTTCCAGTTCCTCTGGATTCCATTCACGGATTTCAAGTGAGTTGATGCGGTGGGGCGCTGGCATCCTGCCGGCAAGTAGGTACGGGCCCTGGTCGCCTATGGCGCCGCCGCAGGCGGGTAAACTTCAGCCTGTACCATGCTTAAATTCCAATCTCCAGGCATTTAGATTTTTTTAAATTGACATGTCTGAAATCAGTTTGGATTCTGGTGATTGGCGAGGAGTCTTAAAATCTGCAGCAACTTGAAAATTCCATCAATGGGGAGTATGGTAGGGAATTATCAAACAATTATTCTGGAATGCAGCACGGCATGAATGACAGCGGGGAAAAATCATTGAGTGGTACAGGAGGCTGGATGTTTCTGGTCTTTCTGGCCGTGCTGGCGTTCCATGTTGTGGCCATCCTGGGCATAGCAATTTTCAACGGCTGGAAGTTCAACGGCACGAACGCAGCAAGCCAGGTTCAGAATGCGGGGCCGGCACAGCCGCAGCCCACGGAACTTGCGAAGAGCGCTCTTGCGGAAACTGCACTTGCGCCTGCTCCAAAAATAGAACCTGCAGGCAGCGGGGAGAAGGATTCCTCGCGTAGACAGACCGCCCTTGAGAAGCAGATACTTTCAGAGCCTGACGATGAAGCCATGGCTATTCCAGCGCCTGTAGTTCCAGAACCTGCCGTGGCCGCCGTCAAAAAGGAAGAACCTGTCAAAGCCATTGCATCAGCTGCAGATGCAGCTGTCCATGAAAAGATCACGAAGAAGGTATCGCCGCAGGCGGAAACCGTAAAGAAAACCGACCATTCCGATATCGGACTTGTTGAATCAGGTCCGAGCCTTGCGATGACAATGAAAAGCTCTAAGGAGAAAGCCGCCGCGTCGGCCGCCAAGAATGCGGCTGGACCGATCCTCGTGCCAGCTAAAAAGACCTTGACCTCTGTTTCTGGCAAGGCATACGGGACATACACTGTGCAGAAGGGGGATACCCTGAACAAGATAGCCCGCCAGTTCAACACTACGCTCGAAAATCTTTCCAGGCTCAATTCAATAAAAGATCCCAATGGCCTGAA
Source organism: Lentisphaerae bacterium GWF2_50_93 (assembly GCA_001804815.1). GTDB lineage: Bacteria > Verrucomicrobiota > Lentisphaeria > Victivallales > GWF2-50-93 > GWF2-50-93. The sequence continues at coordinate 31,029 of MHBI01000079.1, read as the reverse complement.
ATACGGAATGACAATTAAAGTCCCCGGTAAATAATCCAATCCGTTAGGTGGGAGCGCTGGCGTCCCGCAGGCAAGTAGGTACGGGCTTCAGCCCTGTCTACTATACGCATTCTGGGATGCTGGAAGTTGATGAGCGCTCCCTGTCCCGGCTGGGACAGGATGAGAATAGGCAGGGGCTTCAGCCCCTGTTTATTGCCGTAGTTGTGTTCGCGTGCCATAGGTACGCGATGGCAGTGTCCGGGTTTATGGTTTTCACGGCGTACCTATGGCACGCCTAAATACATATAATCCATTCAACAGGGGCTGAAGCCCCTGCCTATTTCCATTTCGTCCCTCTGGGACAGAAGTCTGTAGAGGTGCTTTTTATATGCAAATATGCGTATAGTAGACAGGGCTTCAGCCCGGTACCATCCCATAATATGAATGAACATCCAATACCCGGCAAGCGTGTCTTACCTTTGTAGCTTCGTTCCTTTCTCTTCCTCCGTGAACGATTGCTGGAAAATAATTTAAAATCCGCTTGCATTGGTTTCGATGACGTGTTAATCATAACGACGTGAGCGGTAACGGAACATGTGTGGATCGTCAGTATTTAGTGACAGTTGATTGAAAAACTCATGACAGTGGAGTGGCGTGGTTGCACTATCCCCCATAGATGTTGGTGCGTCACTCCGCTGTCACCAATTATAAGAACAGGCACATAGTGGCAAAGCGAAATGAAAGCCACAGGAAAATATTAAAATTGAATACTTGTTTTTGAACTTACCATGAATAAGGAGAAGGAATGAAAATAAAATCTATCCTGTATGCGGGAATGTCTGCGATCTTCGCAATTTCATTTTCTGGAAACGCGCAGGAACCGCAGGCGTTCGACTACTCCAAGCTCAAGCTCGTCGATGAGATCGTGATGGCCACAGACAACGGCGCGCACGAGATGCGGCAGTTCCCCGACGACAACGCCAGCGCGCTTGAGGATATCCTCGGACAGAAATGCCGTGTGCTCAAGATGGGTGACAGCTCCCGCTACATGGTGTTCAAGATCGGAGCAGGCAAGGGGCTCAAGGCTGGAAGCGCATATGTGCTCGCAATAGATTATCCCGAGGACAAGTCGCGCTCGATGTTCATACAGAACCGCGGCTGTGAGACCGGCAGTGGATTTGCAACAGGACAGGAAGTTGGAGACTGTGTAGTAGGGAAATACGTCAACAACAATCCTGAATCACTGAAATATCCGCTTTCAAACGCATACAGGCGCTGGAGCCAGTTCTTCTATCTGCACCAGAGGTTTCCGAATTTTGGCACCGAGAGGCACGGCGACACCGCGAGGTCGATGACACCCGACCAGGGATTCTGGGTGTTCATCGCGCAGGTCGATATGAACAATGCCCCGCTTTCGGCTGGAGCCGCAGTTGCGAAGATCGCACTCTACGAGGTTGAGGATCCCGAGGCGTACAATGTCAAGATAAACTATCCTCCCGAGGGTCTTCCGCGCAGGCATATATTCGGACGCGAGGAGATGGCTGACGGAGTCGTCTCGGTGCCGCACGGGCAGGACAAGCCGCTTGCCCGGGGCATGGACAATCCGAACGACTGGTTCGAGATGAAGATGAAGAACCTGAGATTTCTCGGGATGAACACATTCTCCAAGGACCTGCTCGAGTTCGGGCACAACCAGGGATGGGATGCCGGCGATGACAGCTGGGTTGCGGCATCGACTCCGCAGCGCTGGCGCGAGATGGTGGAAACCCTCTCGGCAAAATATAAGGATCTATATGTGCTGCCCTACTATGAATACGGCGGTGCGACAGGCAAGGGAGAGGTCGGATACAGGAAGTCCGTGAAGCCGCTGGCGAACAAGAAGGGCATGTTCTCGCACATCGAATGGATTGAGAAGAACGCGCACATCGACATAACGGATCCTGATGCGCTGGCGGATGCGAAGAAGATGCTCGACAAGACGATCATATGCTACAAGGACAAGGTTAAGTTCGTGGGTGCCTGGCTGCGCAACAGACCATCACAGATGCCTGTCAGCTTCAGCGACATGGCCCTTGCGAAATACGCGGACGAGACGAAGATAAAAGTGACACGCGAAGAGTTTTCAGCCGACAAGGCGAAGCTTGACGCCTATTACAAATGGTGGTTTGAAAAGAGACACGCGTTCATTGCGGAGCTCGCAAAACATCTGCGCGCGAACGGGGTCGGCGAGGACGCGATCGTACTGCTTACGACCGACACAAGCGAACCGGGACGCAGCCTGCCGGGGAATGTGATCGTAACTGATGACGTTGAACTGTGGAAGACCGCGATGGCTAAATACAAGAAGAAGTGCACGCCCGTTTCATATGAGCAGGTAGTGAAGGACAACTTGTACGGCAAGGAGATCCTCACCCCGATAGGCGGAACCTGGGGCGAATGGGAATGGCAGCACTCGACTCCGGGTGCGGATCCCGCGAACTTCAAGGCGAAGGACGGGACTATGGTGTCATATTCCTTCAATAGGCTCTATACGGTTGCGGTGCCTGAGGCGCTTGATTCATACCGCAGTGGCGATGGTCTTGCGATAATAAGGCATTACACGCTGAATGAGAACATGATGACTGACAAGAATGACAAGGAGATCATGGGGTATTTCTGTTCGGATCTCGATCGTGCCGGTCCATACTGCATGCTTGCCGAGGCCAGGGCGGTCGCCAATGGAGATCCGCGCTACATCGGATATCTCAACGGCAACACGATGGCCAGGGGCTTCCCTCAGTATGTGCGCGCCTTCAACGCCGCGTTCCTCGCGCTTCCTGCGCTTCCAAGCAAGGTCGTTGAAAATGCCGCATCGGATCCTGAAGTGGTCGTCAGGGAAATTCCTGCGGGCAAGGACGGGTCATATCTCGCCGTCGTCAATACTGGATTCAATCCGAAAAAGGATGTAGTAATCAATATTCCTAAATGCACGAAGCTGGTTGATTCCGTGACCGGCGCCGAACTTAAGATGGCCGACGGGAAGCTTACAGTCTCGATGTATCCTGGAGAACTGCGGGCGATGTGCGGGAAGTGATGGAGCGCCGGCGTCCCGCCGGCAATGAACATTGAACGTCCAACATCGAATCGGGAAGTCGGAGAAGAAGGTACGGGCTTTAGCCCCGTCTACTATACGCATTTTTTTGCTCTGTTTAGAATTCTTTATGATGAGTCCTCCAGACGGAGGACGAATCTTTGGAGGACGACTCATAGAAGTGCGCAGATCATTCTGCGCTTTGGATTCCACTGGAACCGTGGAGAAGATAACAGCTTTCGCTTTTGTTAAGATGCTATGGCGTGACGAACAGCTCTAAAAACAAAGCGGTGAATAATCACCGCAGTCCAAAGTCAGGCCGAAGCGCCTGACGTAAAGATGCAAAGACAGAAGAACCGGAGAACATGACGTGGACAGTACTGGAATATGCGTATAGTAGTCAGTGCTTTAGCCTGTACCATGTTTTCAAAATTATCTCGGGCAGGAATGCCCGAGTTACAGGAGGAAAATACATGAAATGCAAAATTACCTGTCTTAAGAAGATAACCGTGTCGGCTGCGATCATGGGTATCGGATTTCCCATGCTGGTCAATGCCGCGGATGAAACAAAGATCCTCCAGAACCGCCTGCTCAACGTCGTCGACTCGATAGGCAGTGTCGGTGCGTGGAATGTCGACAACTGCAGGGCGAATCCAGCCGCGGGAATCGAACCCAGGATTGGCGCTGTGGCTGTAGATATCCATGGCGACGCCAAGCATGCCGGATCAAAGGTCGACGCTCCTTTCTTCGACGGCGAACTTCCCGGATGCAAGTCAATTTCAGTATGGGCCTATGTCAAGCCCGACAGCAACGCCAAGGATGTAGGATTCCAGATCAAGGATGCGAAAGGCGAATGGCTGATGTATGTGATGCCGGCCGATTGGACAGGCTGGAAGCAGGTCGAGGCCGATCCTTCGACCGCTCCGTTCAAACAGGCCTACGAGCAGAAGGATCATGACGGCAAAGTCGATATGCCTGTTACGTCCATCCATATCGTATGGTTTGCAAAGGATGCTGGCCCGACATCGCTGGTCTTTGACGCCCTGACCGCTAAGAGCGAACTGCGCCCGGGAGAAAGTGGAATACGGCTGAATACCATTGGCGGCGGAGTTTCCGATGCCGGCAAACCGCTGGACCAGCATTTCATTGCGGAAAATTTCGACAGTGCCGAACGCAATGCCGAGATCAGCTATACGCTGCAGAATAATCCCGCCCTCAATGATTCAACCCCGCCCGATCCCTCTCTCGGATTTGATCACGCGCTAGGCTGCAAGAACACCTGGACTGTCGATGGCAAGGATAAGGGTGATGCGAAGATGTGCGACGGAGATGACGCCTCGGCTGTAGAAACTCCATGGGGGAAGGACTACAAGGAGGCAGTGGTGACCGTCGAACTCGGCAAGTTGCGCGAACTGGTTGCTGTCACATTGCAGTCGGGCGATGCGAACTGGATATGGAAGATTGACGTTTCGGCTTCCGAGGACGGCTCCAGCTACAAGCCTGTCGAAGGCCTGCAGAACTATGATCTGCACGGCAAGTGGGGGCGGCAGAACCTGCCATGGCCGAAACAGCCGGTGAAGGCGGGTTTCCTGAAGCTGCGTTTCCATGACAACGGCAAGGGGAATAACTGCATACGCCTGCCGGTCTCATTGATGGTGTATGACGGAGCCGGCAACGACACGCTTGCGGTTCCAAAGACGGGTGATGTCGTGGCCTCAGGAAAGATTACGGCCAAGGTGCCAGCTAACAGTTTTGCGGAGATCGCATTGAAAGGTGCTGATCCAATTGCACCCGGATCATATCTCCTGGGGCTGGAAGTGGCCCTCAACGGCAGGAAGGAAGTGCGATGGTCGCAGTATTTGGTGAGGCCTGTGGACCAGGTCGACACCGAGCGCACGCGGCGCTTCGGGATAAACTCGTCGGAGCTTTCAGTCGCCGAGGAGATGCGCAGGTGCGGATTCGGCTGGGTGCGCTTCGAGAATGCGAAATGGATGATGTTCTGTACTGCAAAGGACAAATATGCGTTTGACGGTTCGGTCGCGCCGTGGCACGTCAACCACGATCAGATTTTTTCTACGTACCAGAAACTGGGAATGAAAGTGCTGCCGTACGTGTTCCAGCCTCCGAAGTGGGCCAGGGAAGTGCCTGCGGGCGTGAAGAAGAATGAGGCGGGATATCCGCCGAAGGACAATTCGGACTATGGCGATGCGATATTCCAGCTGGTTGCACGTGATGGCAGCGCGACTGTAGATCCTTCGAAGCTCCTGACGCCCGACAAGAAATCAGGGTTGAAGCTGATAGATGCTGTCGAGCTCTGGAACGAGCCGAACCTTAACGATCCGGGATGGGGGCCGTTCGTTGGACCAATCACACAATATTTCGAAGTGATGCGTGCGGGAGCCGAAGGTTCGCGCAGGGCGGATCCTTCTCTGCCTATAACGTCGTGCGGCTGGGCGGGGATCGGGCTCGAGGTGGTCGGACAGATGTCCCAGTACAAGTATGCCGACGGAAAGACTCCTCTTGATTTCGTCGACATCGTGAACGTGCATTTCTACAGCGGACGCGAGGAGCCTGAGATATGCGGCTGGGATCCGAATGTCGACCGTGACAGTGCTGTGAAGGGAGGCACGACTTATCCTGAGCAGATCGAGGATCTTGTCTCATGGCGCGACCAGCTCAAGCCGAAGGCCGAGATATGGCTGACGGAGACGGGGAACGACGTCGGCGGCCCGATTGGGCGCAGCGAGCGTTATCAGGCGGCAAAAGTTCCACGCACGATCATGATCGCCCTTGCCATGGGCGTGGAAAAGGTCTTCATATACCGCGAGAAAGGCTCTGACCCGGCCCAGCACGCAGGGGCGGGCCTCCTGCGCAATGATTCAAGCGTGCGTCCGGTCTGGTTGACGACCGCGACGTTGATCCGCCAGCTCCAGGGTTTCAACGGCAAGGCCCTGAGGCTTCCCGCCGCGGATCCGAAGGTCTGGATGTTCCTCTGGGATGACGGAAAACGCAAGGTTGTCACCGCCTGGAGATACGAAGGAACGTCCAAGCTCGGCGTTGATCTTGGAAAGGCGAACGTAAGCGATTCGTTCAGCAGCGTTTCAGCTGTGGGCAGTACCGCCGACCTGACAATCACTGAGTTTCCCATCTATATTGCGCTGACAGCTCCGAGTGCTGGATTTGAGAAGATCGTGGCGGACGCGAAGGCGGTTGCAAGGGCCCGGACGCTTGAGAGGGAGGAATTGGCGAAGACGCCAGCCTATCTTTTCGATTTCGGTCCGCTTAACCAGCGGCTTGGAATCCTCAAGGGATATGGCCTGCCCAGGACCTATACATTGCTCAACAAGGACATGGTCTGGGACGAGAACAAGGGCTATGGTTTCGTGAATCCGGCCATGAACGACGATGAACGCCATTGGATCCGCGATTCTCTTGAGCGCGACTCGTGCAAGGTCAATCCGGGCAATACGTTCAAGTTCAAGCTGCCTGCTGGGAAATTCCGCTTGAAGGTCTCGGCCGAGGCCATAAACGGCAAGGAAGGAAACATCACTCTCAAGACCGCTGCCGGAACGGAACAGAAGAAGGTCGCCGGCAGGGAGCACGTGGTGGAGTTCGCCGTTGATGGTGCTGCGCAGGTGCTGGAAGTCGGCGTCCCGGACTATGGCAATCTGAACTGGATCTCCGCAGTCGGGGAGGCGAAGTAAGTAGGTACGGGCTTTCCGTGTCCGCCATAGCTGTTAGCGAAGGCTGGTCTGCTATTGAAAATGAAACTTGAGCCCACAGACAGGAATGTCTGTGCTACTTTTCAGACAAATTTCATTTTGAGACTACCTTTTCGAGCAACACCGAGTTAGTGACAAGCAAGCTTCAGCACTCCATATTAAGAACCCAACTTCATCACGGCTTCGGCGGAAGTCAGGTCATCGAAGTCTTTTGCGGAAAGTATTTTTGTGGAGATGGCGATTTCGCGGATGGATTTACCGGTCTTGCGGAATTCGCAGGTTATCTCCTGGGCTTTTTCATAGCCTATCCTTCCGACGAGCGCGGTCAATGTGGCCGTGGAATTCTCAACGTGCCTTCGGCAGGCTTTCTCGTTGACCTTCAATCCTTCGATGCAGCGGGTGCTGAGAATTGAAGAGGCGTTTATGAGAAGATCAATGCTTTCGAGATAGGAGTCGGCGATCAGCGGCATGAAAGCATTCAGTTCGAGGTGCCCCATGGCGCAGGCATGGGCGATGGTCCCATCGTTCGCCATGACCTTCAAGGCCGCCTGTATGACAGCTTCAGGTATGACAGGATTTATTTTGCCGGGCATGACGGTAGATCCCGGCTGACACTCCGGAAGTATCAGCTCGCCGATTCCGGCGTCGGGACCTGAGGACATGAATCGCAGATCATTGGAGACCTTGATGAGATTGACAGCGCATGCCTTCATGATTCCGCTGACTTCGACGAATGCGTCATTGTTCTGTGTGGCATCGACAAGGTTCTCCGCGCGGGCGAGGCCAAGTCCAGTCAGATTCTTAAGGTTTTCGACAACCTTGAAAATATATTGACGTGGAGCAGTCACCCCTGTGCCTATGGCGGTACCGCCGAGATTGACTACTCGCAGGCGTTCCTCGCACTTGAATACGCGCCAGCGGTCGCGCCCGAACGCTTCGGCATATGCGGACATCGTACGTCCCATGGTCGTGAGGACGGCGTCCTGGTATTCAGTCCTGCCTACTTTTACGACATGCGCGAACTCTTTTTCCTTTTTCTGGAAGGCTTCAAGTAGTGCGACAAGATTCTTCTCGAGGATCCTCTGCTGGCGGATCGCAGCGACTTTCAATGCAGTCGGATAGGTGTCATTGGTCGACTGGTGCAAGTTGATATCGCCCAGGGGATGGATGGTCTTGTAGTCGCCGGGTTTTCTACCAAGAATGATAAGTGCGCGGTTTGCGATAACCTCGTTGACATTCATGTTTGTCGATGTGCCGGCTCCGCCCTGAAGTGCGTCGGCCACGATATGATCGTCGAGTTTTCCTGAAGCCATCTCCCCGCACGCCTGGTGGATCGCTTCGAATTTGCCACCATCAAATTTCCCGAGTTCGTGGTTGGTGGTTGCGCAGGCGAGTTTCACGGTTCCGTATGCGTGGATGAGCGCGGGGTTGACAGGGCGTTTAGATATTGGGAAGTTCTCGACGGCGCGCATGGTCTGGATGCCGTACAAGGCGTCCGACGGTATCTTCATTTCACCGAGAAGATCTTTTTCTGTCCTGAACTTGGGCATAGATAGTCCACGAATATTATAAAACTGATGCTATATTATACCTCTCAAACACGGAAATTGAAAACTGGGATGCGGATATGGCTGGTTATGCAGTAAAAAAAGAAAATCGCTACACGTGGACGGACTATCAGAACTGGCCCGACGAGGAACGCTGGGAAATCATAGCAGGCGAAGCATATATGATGTCGCCAGGGCCAACTACGAGGCACCAGGCTATTCTTGGTGCGCTTGCAAGAGAATTCTTGAATTATTTCCATAACAAAAAATGTACTACATTCCTTTCGCCAATTGATGTTAAGTTGTCAGAAGAGGATGTAGTCCAGCCTGACATCGTGGTTGTTTGCAACAAAAACCAGATCAAGGAAACTCATATAGAAGGTGCGCCGTCGCTTGCCGTTGAAATCATCTCTCCTTCCTCGGCGATGCAAGACAGGATGCGCAAGATGCACTTGTATGCAGAAGCAGGAGTCAAGGAATACTGGATTGTCACCCCGTATCCGTTAATGGTGGAGATTTTTCTTCTTGAAGGGAAAAACTACCGCATACATAAGGCATTTGGCCGTAATGATATTCTGGCAGGCGGGATATTCAAGAATCTCAGGATAAATTTAAAAGAAGTATTCAAGTTCCCTCTCTCTCCTGAAGAGAAGAAGATTTATGCCGTGAAGGAATCTCCTGCGAAGTATTATGGTTCCTCTAGGAAAAAGCTTGCAAATCGAGGCTGAAATCCATGATAGAATTTTCCAGAAAAATATTTTCCGTGCCGGAACAATATCAGGCGTCAGGTTTTGAATATCCCGGCGTCAAGGCCCTTTTCTATGAAGGAATGCCATACAACGGACGCAGGACACGCATATTCGCCTGGTATGGCGTGCCGGATAATGTCAAAGGAAAAGTTCCGGCGATGATGCTTGTCCATGGTGGCGGTGGCACTGCGTTCCCTGACTGGGTCAGGCTGTGGAACTCGCGCGGTTATGCGGCGCTCGCAATGGACACGTGCGGCGGAGTGCCTGCCTGGTTCAATTCTGTGTACTGCCGCAATCCATGGCCGCGGCATGATCACTCTGGTCCGCTGGGCTGGGGTTTTGACAAATCCTCTTTCTCTCCCGAACTTCCTCCTGAAGAGCAGTGGCCTTATCATGCGGTTTCATCGGTTGTGCTGGGTCATTCTCTTCTGCGCTCTTTTCCGGAGGTTGATCCGGCTCGCATCGGCATAACTGGAATTTCGTGGGGAGGATATTTGACCTGCATGGCAGCTGGAGTCGACAAGCGGTTTGCCTTTGCCGCTCCGGTATACGGATGCGGTTTCCTCGGAGGCGCATCCGTCGGGCTTGCAAATGAATATCGTACTGTCAAGGATAATAAAAGGTTTGAGCGCTGGCTTTCGATGTGGGATCCTTCCCATTATCTCCCGAACGCTAAAATGCCTGTCCTCTGGGTGAACGGCACCAATGATTTTGCCTTTCCGATGGACTCCATGCAGGATTCGTACAGGCTCACTAAAAAACGTTTCCTTGCAGTCCGGGTGCGGATGCCTCACGCACACGGAGGCGCCGGCGAGAACCCCGAGGAGATACTGCTGATGGCGGACCATGTATGCAAAGGCGGAGAATCTCCATCGTCTTTCAAATCACAGGGAATGAAGCAGGGGGCTGCCTGGGCAAAATACAAGTCGCCGCGTCCAGTGAAGAATGCGGAGTTGAATTTCACCAGGGCTCTTGGCCATTGGACAGATCGCACGTGGAACACTGTTCCGGCTGTAATGAATGATGGGCTTGTTTCAGCAACCCTGCCGAAAGGTACGACGGTCTATTATTTCAACATCTTCGATGAATGCGGAAGAGTAGCGAGCTCCGAGCATGTGTGCCTTGGAGGATGAATCTACAGGATTTCTCCTCGCATAAATCATATATAATTTTTCATTTCATGAAAAATTTCCTGTACTGCCCGATCCGGAAATCATTTTCAGTGAAATGCCTGTCCTGCGATTTCCGCAATTTGAATTCCTTGTTAAGCCTGATGCCCCTGACCGCCATGTTCGACGGGGAATAGAGGACTATCGTTTTGATTCTCCTCCCATCATCCGGCAGGATGAATGTCTTTTGCTTATTATATTTTTCCACGTCCACGGGAAAATATCTATAAAAGATCCTTTCGACGAAGGCGCTCGTGAAGATGATTGTCCTGATTGAAGGATTTTTGATCAGCATGTCCTTTATGCCATGGTTGAACTCGATGTCCTTGAGGTTCTGGTCGAGTGCGCTTCTTGCGGGAAGGCGACGGCAGCGGCGGACTACGTCGGAGATGGCTATCTTCCTATTGCCCAGCAACTTTTTAATTTTGTCGGAAGAGTCAAGCCTTCCTGAATTGAACACTTCCGATAAAATTATCCAGAATTTGTTGCTCCTGCTGCCGTAGTAGAAGTCGATGTCGCCATCCTTCAGCGTTTTCAGCCTGTTCTCCGCGGGAGCATCGTCGACAGTGAAGCGCCATGGCGGAAGGCTTCCGAGGATGAGCCTGGTAGCGCCTTTCGGGACAAATGGCCTGTACGGATGTGTTTCCATGGCATAATTATGCCATCTTTTCCCTGTGATGCAAAGGCGAATCTTATTGAAGCATGCCCTGGCGTGGAATACGGCAGGTTCCGGGACAGTAAAAAATCTGAAATAATATTATAGCAGCCTCTTGAAACACGGAACAGGAAATAGTATAATTTGCCATTATACAAATGCTTTTTATATTAGTATAACGTTGATGGAGGCCGGAAATGAGATCAGGACGTTCGTTCACCCTTGTCGAACTTCTGGTAGTTATTGCGATCATCGCAATTCTTGCAGCCCTGCTGCTGCCGGCACTGAAGAATGCAAAGGACAGCGCCAACCGCATCGCATGCGTCGAATCTGACAGGAGGAGTAGTCCGAAGGTTCCCCGATTGGTTCTGATTTGATCATAAAGAGTGTAGGACAGGCCTCTGGCCTGTTGGAAACAACCTAAGAGACAGGCGAGACGCCTGTCCTACATTATATAAAGGAGTGTAGAACAGGCCTCTGGCCTGTTGGAAATAACCTAAGAGACAGGCGGGACGCCTGTCCTACATTATATATAAAGGAAATCACATGTCAAAACCACAGGAATGCATAGTTCTACGTTTCAACCATTTTGATCCGACATGGCGCCGATGCTGGGACCGCAGGTTCGCCGATGCCGGACGCATCTTCGCCTCGTACCGCGATATCGAGGAGCGCTGGATCTCCGACGCGATTGCGACATGCGCAGACGGAGTCAGCTGCTTCATGGTGGAATGTTCATGGGTGCTCCGGCACTATCTTGAACGTCATCCGGAACAAGTTGCCACGCTGCGAAAACTTTCGGAGGAAGGCCGTTTCGAACTTCTCGGCTCCGGCGAAAACATCGTTGATGCAAACATGATCCACGGCGAGCTTCTTGCGCGCAACCTGGTGCTGGGAACGCTCTGGGCGGAGAAAGTGCTTGGTGTGAAGCCGACTACAGGCTGGCACAGCGACGGTTTCGGATCGAGCGCCCAGATGCCGCAGATATTCCGCCAGTGCGGATACGACTGGATGCCGGCGATCAGCTACAACATTCCTGACGCCCCGTACTGGCGCGGCATCGACGGCTCGACAATTTTCTTTTCCAGCGACGTGAGTTCCGCCCCCTTTGGTGGTACGGAGAACCTTGTTCACCGCCAGTCTGTGAAAGGCAACATCTACATGAAGCTGCCGCCATGTCCGGCATGCCTTGGAGCCGGGTGCGACGTCTGCCGTGGTGAAGGCTTCACAATTGGGCAGAGGGCTGAATTTTCCGCGCCTCCTGCTGCGCGTCTGCCTGGCAGGCTGGGCGTGCTCATGCTGTGGGGTGAAGAGATCATGCCCGGCTTTCATGTGGCGGAGGATATCGCAAAGTTCAATGCAGCCCATCCGGAATTTGCAGTGCGGCAGGGAACCTACCGCGATGTCCGCAAATATATCTCGGATTACGCAAGCCGTGTAGATGAAGCGCCTGCCGGTAAGATCAGCTCTAAGGTGGAGAATAATCCCAGCCAGTCCGGTTGCTACGTCTCACGCATCAAGATCAAGCAGCAGCATCGTGAGCTGGAACATTCCCTTCTGAAAGCTGAATGCTGGGACGCGCTCCTTAATGGCGCTGCAAACCATGACCGCCTGGCCGGAGCCTGGAAGAAGATGACGCTGTCTGCGTTCCATGACGCCATCACAGGCACGCACATCGATCCCGCCTACACGGAACTTTGCGACCTTCACCGGGAATTGAAAAGTTTGTCTTTTGAAATATGCAGTGCTGCATGCGGGAAAAAGCTGGCGGATAAATCTTCTACAGTCACTGTTTTCAACCACACGCAAGCTTCCGCTTCCGCTCCTGTGAAGATAGTTCTTCCTGTTGAATGGGCAGGTGCGGATGTCACCGTCGGCGATGAACCTGTGCCCGTGCATGAAGTTTCAAATAAGGATGGAACAACTGAAATATCCTTCCTCGCCACTGATGTGCCAGCGCTTGCCGCCCGCACCTTCAACATAGCGGAGGCAACACCTCTGACGATAGAAAGCATGGCTGCCGGCGAGGCAAGCTGCGGGAAGTTTACGGTCGTTGCCGGGGAACATGGTTTGACCGGAATCCGCGCAAACGGCTTTGGAGACGTAGCCGATACGCGGAATTTCCATTTCGGAGAGCTGGTGCTTGAAAACGATTTTGGAGATCCATGGGGAACGCGGTCGCTCGACCGCACCCGCACAAGTTTGTCACCGCATACGAAGCTGGTGGACATCAGGCGCAGCCGCAACCAGGTCACTGTACGTTATTCGGGAAAGCATCCTGCCTGCGACGACCCGCACACCACCAGCGATCCGCACGTGACTTATCTCACGTGGGAACAGGACTTCCGTCTTCGTGCCGGAGTTCCATGGCTGGAAGTGGAGACGCGTGTCAAATGGTATACCCAGAGCCGAAGGCTCCGTCTGGCATTTCCATCTATGACTGCAATGAACCGCGGGGTCTACGAAGTGCCCTACGGTGTTCTTGAACGCGACTGCTATGAAGGCAAAAGCATCAACGGAGGCAATGCAGGCGGCGACTGGCCTGCAATACATTGGGCGGGCATCCAAACCCCTGATTACACTTTCGCAATATTTAATCAGGGAACTCCAAGTTATCGTATAGAGGATGGTGCCGTAATGGCCAGCGTTCTGCGAAGTCCGCAGATTCCATACTGCCTTCTCGATCCGGAATCCTACGTGGCGTACAACTACGACGGCATGCGCGATCACGGCGAACATGTCTTCCTCCATGCGCTTTACATTGGCAGCGGGGACTGGAGGGAGAACGATACCGTCAGACAGGCCGCCCTATTCAACAGCGGCTTGACTTCATGTCCGGGTTCGCTTGTATCGACTTTGCCAGGCTGGCACATTGACGCAGGACATACTCACATGACAATGGTGAAGAAATCAGAGGACGGCAGTGGCATTGTCCTAAGGTTTGTCGAGATGGCTGGAAAACAAGATGTGTTGAGCCTGACGCCTCCGGAAGGTTTCAGCCGTGTTGAGATCTGCAATCTCCTGGAAGAACCGCTGGAACCTGTTAATGATTATGAAGGAACCTTCTCAGTTCCTGTCGCGCCATGGAAGATAATTACAATTAAGATTAAAAAAAGGATTGGAAAATGAAAAGAAGTTTTGTCAGGATTGGATTCGCTGCTCTTGCAGTTCTGCTGTCCTCATCTTGGGAAGCGTGTGCAGATGTAAGGATGCCCGCAATTTTCGGTGATCACATGGTGCTTCAGCGGGATATCAAGATTCCCGTGTGGGGCTGGGCTGATGCCGGAGAAGATGTGAAGGTGGCATTTGGGGATAAGAGTGCAAAGACGAAGGCCGATGCAAATGGCAGGTGGCGTGTCGACCTGGAAAAGACCGCTGCGAAAAGTGCGCCTCAGGTCTTGACGGTGGCAGGGAAGAACACCATTAAGTTCGAGGATGTGCTGGTGGGCGACGTGTGGATTTGTTCGGGACAGTCGAACATGGCGATGCCCGTAGGCAGCTGCATCAACGCCGAGGCTGAAGTCAAGGTGGCCGATCTTCCGCAGCTTCGTCATTTCAAGGTCCGCAACACGATGCTTCCCGCCCCGGCCAGCGACGTCAACGGCAACTGGGAGGTTGCGTCTCCCGCGACTGTGTCCGGCTGGACTGCGGTAGGATTTTTCTTCGGTCGCGACCTTCAGAAGCATTTGAACATACCCATCGGCCTTATCAACACCTCATGGGGCGGAACAAGGGTTGAGGCTTGGATCAGCCGCGAGGTGCTCGCCATTCTTCCAGGAACGGAAGGCGATCTCAAGCAACTCGGTGGAATGGGTGAAAGTTTCAATAAGCAGCAGGAAGAGTTCAAGAATAATACGGAGTCCTTCCTGGTCGAATACCGCAAGCTTGAAGCGCTTGAGACCGACGAGGCGCATCTGAAGAAATATTCCGATCCGGCCCTGGACGACAGTTCCTGGAAAGAGATAGATACGCCTGCCAACTGGGAATCGCTCGGGCATCCGGGGCTTGATGGAGAAGTGTGGTATCGCCGGACCGTGGATATTCCTGCCGCCTGGGCAGGCAAGGATCTGATGCTCGAACTTGGTCCGATCGATGAGATCGACACCTCCTATTTCAACGGAGAGAAGGTTGGTGGCATGGGAACGATCAAGCCCTTGGAAACACGTTTCTGGAATATGCCGCGCCACTACACGGTTCCAGGAAAGCTGGTGAAGGAAGGCAAGGCGGTAGTTGCCATGCGCATCGTCGACCAGATGGGGCAGGGCGGTCCATGGGGCGGCGAAGCGAAGAACATGTTCCTCGCGCCGGCCGGTGCCAAGGACGATCCGCAGTCCCGTATTTCCATGGCCGGAAAATGGCGCCACTATGTTGCGTTTGAACTGCCTGTCAAGCCTGGTGACCCGTCGAACCCCAACACTGCTTCCGTTCTTTACAACGGCATGATCAACGGTCTGATTCCCTACGGAATCAAGGGTGGCATCTGGTACCAGGGCGAGTCGAACGCTGGCAACGCATATGAATACCGTGTGCGGTTCCCGGCGATGATCAACGACTGGCGTGCACGCTGGAAACAGGGTGATTTCCCCTTCTTCTGGGTGCAGCTGGCGAACTTCATGAAGCCGCCGGAAAATCCTGAGAACACGTCCTGGCCGGTAGTGCGGGAGTCGCAGAACAAGACCCTTGCGCTGCCGAATACTGGAACCGCCCTGGCAATTGATATCGGCGACGCCAAGGATATCCATCCGAAGAACAAGCAGGAAGTAGGAAGGCGTCTGGCCCTGGCGGCGGAGAAAGTGGCCTACGGAGAATCACTGGTTTACGCCGGACCGACCTATAAGTCGATGGCTGTCGAGGGCGGTGCGGTCCGCATACGGTTTGACAATGTTGGTGGCGGACTGGAATCCAAGGGCGGAGAACTCAAACAGTTCGCGATTGCCGGTGAAGATAAGAATTTCGTATGGGCCAAGGCTAAAATAGATGGAGATTCTGTGGTGGTTCAGGCCGATGCTGTGAAGGCACCGGTGGCGGTGCGCTACGCCTGGGCGAACAATCCCGAGAGCTGCAGCCTATATAATAAGGAAGGATTGCCAGGCAATCCGTTCCGGACCGATGATTGGCCGGTAGTGACCCAGCCGTCGGAAAAGTAGGACGGGCTTTAGCCCTGTCTACCATACGCATTTTTTTGCTCTGTTTAGAATTCTTTATGATGAGTCCTCCAATCGGAGGACGAATCTTTGCGCAGATCGTTCTGCGCTTTGGATTCCACTGGAACCGTGGAGAAGATAACAGCTTTCGCTTTTGTTAAGATGCTATGGCGTGACGAACAGCTCTAAAAACAAAGCGGTGAATAATCACCGCAGTCCAAAGTCAGGCCGAAGCGCCTGACGTAAAGATGCAAAGACAGAAGAACCGGAGAACATGACGTGGACAGTACTGGAATATGCGTATAGTAGGCAGGGCTTTAGCCCTGTCCCATAAAATTCAAAGATAAGGCTCAACATGAAAGATTTGAATATTGGTTTGATTGCCCTTGTTGTTCTGTCGGTTTCCTCGTTTGAACTCCGTGCAGACGTGAAGATGCCCAATATCTTCGGTGACCACATGGTGATCCAGCAGGATGTCAAAGTGCCGGTATGGGGCTGGGCCGATGCCGGAGAAGAGGTGACAGTCACACTCGGAGAGAAGAGCGCAAGGACGAAAGCCGATGCAAATGGAAAATGGCGGGCCGATCTGGATAAGATTTCTTCGACGGCTGAACCTCAGACACTGGTAATCACCGGAAAGAACACAGTGAAATTCGAGGATGTCCTGGTCGGAGACGTATGGATCTGCTCGGGGCAGTCGAACATGGAATACGGCTATCAAAATATTGCCAAGAAGGCAGACGTTGTCGATCCGCAGATCCGTACGTTCTGTGTTCTGAGATCGGCGGCATTGACTCCGCTTGATGACACTTATTTCATACCGAAGGAAATCGGCCTGGATACTGAGATGGGGCATTGGCAGAAGGAAAATCCCGCTGGTCCATGGGGAGGATTTTCTGCAGTCGGCTATCTTTTCGGCAAGGAGATCCGCAGGATCACCAACAAGCCTGTCGGACTGATAGGAAGCTACTGGGGCGGCACTCCGGCACAGGCATGGACAAGTCTTTCAGGACTGGAGAAGGAGCCGGCGTTGTCGAATTACGTTGAAGGCTTCAAGAAAATGACAGATGAGCAGAAGAAAAAATTCCCAGTGAAATGGATTGATTATGTTTCAGCGATGAAGAAATGGGACAAGGAATCGCGCGGACCCTACGAGAAAAGCAAGAGGGAATGGGAAGTGGCCGCGAAGAAGGCGAAGGAAGCCGGACAACCCGAACCGCCCCAGCCGAAAGAGGCGTTCCCGCGTCCTGCGAATCCCGGTAATGTCGGAACGACGACTTCATTGTTCAACGGAATGATCAATCCGCTCATGCCTTTTGCCATCAAGGGCGTCGTATGGTATCAGGGAGAATCGAACAGCTACAACGGCAAGGAATATGGAATTCTATTTCCGAACCTTATCAAGGACTGGCGTGAGAAATGGGGACAGGGCGATTTCCCGTTCCTGTTCGTGCAGATAGCGGCTTATGGCCCATCGACAAGTGATCCTACGAGGGGCAGCTGGGCGTTGCTTCGCGATGGTCAGAGTAAGGCTCTGGCATTGCCTAATACAGCTATGGCGGTGGCGATCGACGTCGGGGACAGGAAGGACATCCATCCGAAAAACAAGATTCCTGTCGCCCAGCGGCTGGCTCTTGCCGCGAAATATGTCGCCTATGGACAGGAAGCAGTCTACATCGGGCCTACGTACGATTCCATGAAGGCGGAAGGAAAGAATATGCGGCTTGCCTTCAAAAATATCGGTACCGGATTGATCATGAGCGCGGCGCCACAGATCCCGGGCGCTCCTGCAGTATCTGCCCCGGCTGAACTGGCTGGATTTGAAATTGCCGGAGCTGACAAGAAATGGTTTGTCGCCAAGGCGGTGATCGATGGATCAAGTGTTCTTGTGTCATGCGACCAGGTGGCGGACCCCGTGGCTGTACGCTACGCCTGGGGCGATTTCCCGCAATGCAATTTATATAACAAGGAGGGACTGCCTGCCATCCCTTTCCGTACAGATGACTGGGAGCCCAAATCTGCTTTTGCGACCCCGGAATAAAAATTCGACCTTGATATTTGATCGACAGAAGTTTAATTTCATGAGTGTTGTAGAGAGAATGTTTTGTTAGGAAATGGATATGGATTTGCATAAAAAACGCGGAAGAAATCCTGTTGAGCAGGACAAGATCTCAGCCTATGTGAGGAAGAAGATCATAAGCGGCAAATGGACTGCAGGGCAGAAGATTCCGACCCGACTTGAACTTGGGAGGAAGTTCGGCGTCACCGTAGTCACTGTCCAGCGTACGCTGGCTCCGCTGGTTTCCGACGGCTTCCTGCGGGTGGACATGAACAAGGAGAGGGGCACCTATGTCAACGAGACTCCTCCCCACCTCTTTAATTATGCCCATGTATTCGCCTCGGTTCCGTCGGGTAACGGCTGGAACATGTTTTTCGCCACGCAGTTGAACGTGTCAAAGAACCTCCAGAAGGAACTCGGGATAAAGATCATGCCGTATTTCGGACTTGACGGCTACCCGTCGCGTCCGGACTACATACGGCTCGTCAATGATATCAGGAAGGAACGGCTTGCCGGCATAATTTTCGCTACGAGCATCCACATGATAGAGAATACTCCGGCCGTGCTGGAAGGCGGTATCCCGAGAGTCATAATAGGGAGTGGGAATAAAAAAAACGGTATCCCAGGGATAACTCCAACAGGCCATGCCTTCATTGAAAAGAGCCTTGATTATCTTGAATCCAGGAACTGCAGGCGCATCGCCTTCATATTGGTTCCCGGCCTGCAGGGGGATTTCACGGATCGCTTGAAAATATCATTTGCCCGGAGAAAACTTGTTTTTGTACCGCAATGGCACCAGGTATGCAATTTGGAATACGCTGAAGCCGCGGCCAATGTGGTCCGCCTTCTCATGTCGCTGCCGAAGGACGGGAGGCCCAACGCCATCCTTGTCGGGGATGACAACCTCATCGAGCCGGTCTGCGAAGGTTTGAAGCTTGCAGGCGTCAAGGTGCCCGGAGAAGTGGAAATTGTCTCGCACTGCAACTTTCCAAGGACCTCCATGCCGTCCCTTCCCGTGAAATTCATTGGTTATGACATCCATGGCCTGATGCTGGGATGCATTGAAATACTGAAGCTCCAGAAATCCTCCGGGAAAATTGCCCAGGCGAATTTCATCGATGCCTGCACGGACGAAGAATATGCCCTGCTCCGCAGCAGCAAGAAAATCTGAAAGAACATTGGACCGGCTGCTTGACACGCCCGGCAAAAAACAGTATATTTCCACGCATTATACATATAACGTTTTAAATAGTATAACGTAACTGGAGGCTGAAGATGAAGGCAAGGCGTTTCTTCACCCTTATTGAACTTCTGGTTGTAATTGCGATCATCGCAATTCTCGCGGCGATGCTTCTCCCAGCGCTGCAGCAGGCCAAGGAGACCGCCAGGCGCGTCGTGTGCCTGGGCAACATCAAACAGATGAACCTCGCATTCGCCACCTATACCACCGATTTCGATGAACTGATACCATTGGTGTGCCTCACCCACTACATGGGCCATGGATGTCCCGCATGGCGCGCCTCCCCGGGTGCGATTACGATGATGACGGATTATCTTACCACCACCACGTACCCCTACAACAGCACCTTGCTCTGCCCGTCGGCTAAAAAGCCCGCAAACTGGCCGGCCAGCTGGTGGGATTTCGATTCCTCGTACATATGGCATGGCAATAATTTCGGCGGTTTCTGCATGTGCGCTGACAACCCGTCATACAGCCCGCCTCCATACCCGAATTTCCGCGTGAAGAACCTGCTGAAAATGCAGAGCTGGGGCGGCGGTGGAAATCCAGTCATCCTGTTCATGGACCGCGTAAAGGTCTACAGGGCCCCTTTTCCGGCCGATCCGTCATTGTACAACAATCATGGCAACTATTATAATCCAGCCGGCGGCAATGTCGGGCACTTGGATGGAAGTGGCGCCTGGTACCCGTACAACAGCATCACGTGGCAGCGCTATGGCGGCGGTGAGCGCCCCGGTGAAACCACCTCGCATTCGTACAATTCAAGCGGCGGCTCGCGCATCATGGCCGGTCCTGGCAACGGTGGAACCAAGTCTGCGTTCCAGGGCAGCAACGACTGCAGCACCATGCGCGCTTCCTTTGCTTCCGTATTTGGAAATTGAGCGGAAATAGGCTGGCGAGGAGTGATGGATGGTTGCTTCGGTGTTGAGTCTTTGTGGCGGAAATAAATTAGACCAATTAAAAATATGACAGGGAGGATTTGACGATGAATATTTTGAAAAGCATGGGATTGGCGAAGGTGCTGGCCCTGGCCGTATCCGCCGCAGCCGGGTTGTACGCATGGAACTGCCAGGCCCAGGAACCGCTGGTCAAGAACGGGGATAAGATCGCTTTCCTCGGAGATTCAATAACACAGCAGGGAGGGAATAATCCGGGTGGTTATGTCAACCTGATCCTAAAGGGACTCGAAGTCAACGGCATCAAAGTGGAGGCCATCAAGGCGGGAATCAGCGGCAACAAATCAAACGACATGCTTGCCCGTCTCGACGGACAGGTGATTTCAAAGAAGCCCAACTTCATGACCTTGAGTTGCGGCGTGAACGATGTCTGGCACGGGGACAGAGGTGTTCCCCTCGACCAGTACAAGACCAACATCACCGCCATCCTGGACAAGGCCCAGGTGGCGAACGTCAAGGTCGTCATCCTGACTTCCACGCTGATTAATGGAATGAACAGCGATAACAGCAAGAAGCTGGACGCCTACAATGATTTTCTGCGTTCCCTGGCGAAGGAGCGCAATCTGCCACTGGCCGACGTGAATGCAGACGACAAGGAGATTGAAAAAGCGAAGGGTGCGAAATCCTATCTCAAGACGGATGGCGTCCACATGTACATCAAGGGCGATGAGATGATGGCCAAAAGTGTTCTGGGTGCCCTGGGCCTGAATCAGGCACAGCTCAACAAGGCCCATGAAGCCTGGCTCGACATGCCCGGCACATGTCCGGTACAGGTCAAGCTGACCCTGCGTCAATTCGACAAGATGGTGGAGAAGGCTGAAGCGGACAAGGGGCAGCCGGTCTTCAACTACATCAACGGCCTGTTCTCAAAGATGATTGAATCAGAATCAAAATAATAATTACATGGAGGTATTATAGTGAATACGAAATTAGCCAGGCGTGCAGTTTTAGCCGTCTTCTGCCTGCTGTTTCTACAGACGGGTCTTCTCAACGCGACGCAGACGGAGAACAACGTGCTGCATATCCTGCCGTCCTTGGGACCGGTCAATGTTGATGGGAAATTCGATGACTGGGATTTGAGCGGAGGTCTGTTCGCCTGTGATGACGTGGAGCGGTTCCGGAATGAGTTCTCGGTAAGTTTCTATGCGATGTACGACAAGGAAAATCTCTATCTGCTGGCGAGGATCAAGGATCAGACGCCTTTAAACAATGATCAGTCGAGCAAGGGCGGTTATGGTTTCGTCGGAGACTGCCTGCAGGTGCGTTTCATAACGGCCTATAAGACTCCCGAGGAGAAAGTCTCCCACTGGATGTGCTGGAGGGATCGTGACGAAATCAACGTCTTGAGCGCGCAGTGCGGCCGTGATTTCAAGGGGCTCACCATAGACAATGCCCTAAACGAAGGCGCAAAACAGGCTTTTATCATCGATGCCGACGGCAAGGGTTACGCTCAGGAAATCTCGATACCATGGAAGCTTCTGACTCCCAATGGCCAGCCTCTGGCGGCAAGCGACACGATGCGCATGGCTATAGAGCCGAACTACACTGCAGGATCCGGCGGCCGTCTTACGACCAAGGACATATTCCGTGCCGGCATAGTTCCTGACCGCGTATTCACTTTCCGCGCCTATGAGAACTGGGGTGAAGCCGTACTGGAGAAAAGCGGCAAGATGCCTATGCCTGCAATAAGACTTTCGGACGAAAGGGAGTTTCCCGCAAAAGTAGTGGATGGTTATGTTGTTTCGGAATGGGCGGGACTTATCCAGAAGAAGGAACTGCCTGGATTCAAAGCGATTTCATTTGATGTTCCTGCCGATGGGTATGTATCCCTCAATATTAAAAACGCACAAGGAGAGGTGGTGCGTCAACTCCTGAACGAAGCATTTTACGAAAAAGGCAAACAGGAGGTGAAATGGGATGGGCTGAAGACGCCCAGGTATAAGACACCGACCGAAGTGGTGGATGTAGGGGCGTATACATGGGAGGCGATTTCACATCCAGCGTTCAAAGTGACATTCAGGGGATGGGCCGGCGCTGCCGGGAGCCATCCATGGAACAATGGCCCTACGACGGACTGGGGCGGTGATCACGGCATGCCTGATTCGGTCGTGACCGACGGAAGCAGGATATATCTGGGCTGGAGTTTTGCCGAGGGCGGCAGGCCGATCCTGGGCTGCGATCTGGATGGCAACATGCTGTGGCGTGTCGGGACTGGCATTGACAGCGCGGAGCACCTGGCTGTTGACGGAAAAACTCTTTTCAGCCTTGGCACCGAGGACGGCAGCTGCCGCAAGATCACCCGGCTGCGCTCGAAAGATGGCGTATATGACAACTGGGAAGGGCGCACAAGCGCATCCTTTGTCGTCAATGATCTGTGGGCGGATAAAGCTGATAAGAATTTGTGGCCCCGCCGTGCGAATGGCATGGATGCCAAAAATGGAAAAATTTATCTGACATTTTCGGATCAGTCGTTTTATGTCAACGATGTGATTGACTGGAAGGGGCTGGTGGTGAAGCTGACATCTGAATACGCCCTTGGAAAACGCATTTTCGCCAAGGTCGATCCCCGAACCACCCAGAGGCTCAAGGATTTTGTCGCGGGAAAGCAGAAGCAGGAGGAGGCCTTCAGGACATGGGCGGGCGGACCTCAGTTCGACCGCGAGGTCCTGAGGGAGTTGAATGATCTTCTCAAGGCAACTGATCTGGTTCCTGGTTCGGACAAGATGGCTCCGACCGCCAGCACTGAGGCAAATCGAAAGGCTCTTGAAAAAGCTTTCGCACCATGCATTCAGGAGCGGAAGACTAATTTCATCGCCGTCTGCGATGGAGCAACTGGCAAGCTGATCAAAACCATGGATGCAAAATATCCGCAGGCTGTCCATGTCACGAATGACGGTCAGCTCGCGTTTGTATCGGATGGTTCTGCAATTATGATTCTCAATCCAGAGTCGGGCGAGGTGAAGCAATTTATTACAGGTTTGAGCGAAGTCACTAATTTCACCTTCGATTCCGAAGGGAAATGCTACGTGACGGTTTCGGGCGACGACCAGCAGGTGAAGATCTTCGGGGCAGATGGAAAGATGACGGGAAGCATTGGGAAGAAAGGCGGGCGCCAGCTTCTTGGAAAGTGGCAGGATGATGGGATGCGTAATCCTGTTTCAGCGGTTGTGGATCAGGCTGGAAAGCGTCTGTGGGTGGCGGAGTCGGATTTCTTTCCTAAAAGGATCAGCGTCTGGAATCTTGCCGACGGGAAGTTTGTCAAGGATTTTTTCGGACCTACGCATTACGGGGCATCCGGTGGCGCTATCAATCCTCTGGATCCTAATATGATGATTGGCGTGGGATGCGAATGGAAACTGAATCCTGAGACCGGCCGCTCGATCTGCGTAGGTGTTTTTGAACGCTCCACCCATGGCTTTGCAGCTTTCTGTCCGGGATCCAACGGCAAGCTCTATGTGTCGGTGATAACTAATTTCGGAGTGGATCACGGGCCTGCAGGCCTGCGTGTGTTCGAACGCATTGGCGAAGGCGCCTACAAGCTGCGTTCGGAGTGGAAGATCAGTCATGCGAATCAGACGACGACAATCTGGTCGGATGCAAATGACAATGAAAAACAGGATGCAGATGAAGTGAAGACGCTGCCTTACACTGTGATGCTGGCCGGCGCGAACCAATGGTCGATGAATATGAACCCCGCTGATCTCACGATCTATGGCGGTGTCCTCAACGAAAACGGCGCCAAGTGGAATGCTGGAACGGCGCAGAAGATGGATTCCAGGGCTGTGAAGCTGGCACAGAAGGAGTTTGCGAAGGTCTATCGCATCAATCCTGCCGGTTTCACCGCATGCGGTGCTCCGAAATGGGATCTGGAGAACATGAAGGAATTGGCAGGCGTATGGAGCGAGAATCTGCAGAATACAGGATTTGGCATGCTACCGTCGAAGGACAACAAGTATCTGCTCACCTGCGGCAGCGATTTCAAATGCTTTGATCTGATGAATGGTAAATCTCCCTGGTCGTATCCCAACACATTCTCCAATGTGCATGGCTCGCATGCCGCGCCTCCTCCGGTGCCAGGATTGATGCGCGGCGCGTTCGGCATGATCGGAACATTCAAGACTCCCGAGACTGGAAACACCTGGGCGATCAACGGCAACTGCGGTGAATGGTATCTGCTGAACGAGGAAGGTTATTTCCTTTCACATCTTTTCCAGGGTGATCCTTTGAAGGTGCACTTCCCTGAGAAGGCAGTTCCCGGCGCGGACATGACAGAATGTCCTTGCGGCGGTGGCGGAGAGGATTTCGGAGGTTCGCTGGTGCAGGGCACCGACGGCAAGGTTTATGCGGAAGCAGGCGCGCATGCATACTGGAACCTTCTGGTTTCCGGTTTCGACAAGGTGGCGAAAATAGGAAATGGAAAACTTGAGATCAAACCCGAGGAGATAGCCCTGGCGAAAGCCCAGCAGGAAGCCCAGATGCAGGTCGCTATCGGTACCAGGCAGACTGACGTCAAGAAACTTTCAACGACCCTGACTGGAAACCTGGGCAAGGATTTCCCTGGAGTCCAGCAGGTGAACTTCCAGAAGAACGCCGAGTCCGCCGTGCGTGCGGTAGTCGCATGGGATGACAAGAATCTCTATCTTGGCTGGGATGTCACCGACAATACGCCATGGGTGAATGGTGCAACTGAATTTCCCCAGATGTATGTCTGCGGTGATACGGTCGACTTCCAGTTCGGTTCGGATTCCAAGGCCAATGCGAAGCGCGGAGAGGCCGCAGCAGGAGACTTCCGTATCTCAATAGGGAATTTCCAAGGCAAGCCGACGGCTGTGCTTTACCGTCCGATATCGGCGACGAAGAAACCCAAGTCATTCAGTTCCGGCCTGGTCGCGAAATATGAAATGGATTTCGTAGACATACTGGCTGACGCACAGGTCCAGACGAACATCCGCCCCGATAAGAAGGGATACATAGTGGAAGCCGCCATTCCCTGGTCGGCATTGGGCTTCACGCCGGAAGTTGGCGTGAAATACCACGGCGATCTGGGTGCGACCCATGGCAATACGGATTCACGGACAAGCCTGCGTACCTACTGGAGCAACCAGGAGACTGGTCTTGTGAACGACGTGGTCTATGAACTCAGGATGGTTCCCAAGAACTGGGGCGACTTCGTATTCCAGAAATGAAGGAGCTATCCATGAGTCATAAGCTGACATTATCCTGGAGGATCGGACTGAACCAGTGGAGGGCTGACGAAGCTTTCGAGTCCCTGTTCGGATTAAAATCAATTGCGGGGGCGTAACCCCGCCGCCCGTAAAGGAGGATTACTTTATGAATCTACTACAGTTACAGTCTTTGCTCGCCTCAAAATTTAATTTTGAATTTTTAGTTCCTGGAACCCACAAAACACACAAATTTCTGGATGCCAAAGAGTACAAATCCGGATTTACATATTGCGAGTATCTTTGGTATGCTGAAATTCTACCGATAAAGAAACAGACAGCAATTTTAGCGCTTGGAAATTTATCAGATGATGTAAATTCAGAAAAATATATGAAATGCCTTTTTGGGATACTAGATCCTGAGAGAAGTAATTTCATGGATTATAAAATATTTATTATTAAAAATGATCCTATCTTTAAATTACTTAGCAATTTTGACATGTTTATTAATGACAAATCTATCTGCTTAGATGGCATTGGATATTCAATTACTGTAATAACGAAAAAGTTAGAGACTAATTTTATATTTAATAACCCAATGGATCAAAAATTAAGAGAGATTGAAAAAGTTGTTTTTCAACTCTCAAAAACAATTGCATATGAATCAAAAACTAAATTGTTAAACGATTTTATGAAAGAATGGGAGTGTTATTTGAATAGATAAAGTTTCGGAACGGGTCAGATACTTATGAATAAGCAAGGGAGAACGGGGTCACACCCGAATACCGCTAAGTTAAGAGAAGACAAACTAAAGTTTGAACTCCAACATTTGTCGGTGTGCTGAGGTTGGAGTCCAAGCTTCAGCTTGTGTATTCATGATGGCAGAGGATTATTTTGACATTAGTTAATTTTATTGTGAACCAATAAAGGAGTTTTTGAAAATGAATTACGTTCTTTCTTTATTTGCATCGGTCATGCTATTGTCATCGGTGATGGCGGAGGATGCTCCGAAAAATCAGGCTTCACCGAAAGAGGTCGCACTCGCTGTACCCTATTCCGCGCCATCCGACGGATTTCTCAGCCTTGCACTTTACAACGACCGCGGCCAGCTTGTCCGCAGTCTGCTGTATGCCAAGTCCGTGAAGGCAGGTGCTGGTTCGACCACATGGGACGGCACAAGCGATCTCGGTATTCCCCAGCCTGCAGGCAGCTACTCGACCAAGGCGATCTTCTTCAAGGAGAAGCCGAAGCTCGAATATGTCATGACGCTAGGCAAGAACGGCAATCCGCCGTACCGAACTCCGGACGGTAAGGGCGACTGGGGTGGAAACCTCGGCGGACCCTCGGCGATCTGTTCCAATTCCGACAGCGTCATGATGGTCTGGGGCTGCGTCGAGGACAACCAGGTCACTGGCATCCAGCAGATGGATGCGGACGGCAACATCAAGATGCGCTACTTCTCGTTCTATCCGTGGGACAGCCGTCTGGCCGGAGCGATGGACGACAAGAATTTCTATCTCGGAATCCTGAACGGGGGAAAGAAACAGGTGGAGATAGCTGTCTACGAACTTGGCAAGCCCCGTGGCAAAATTCTTACTGAGCTTCCGACCAAGCCCCACGAGGAAGGTGGCGACACCCGCTGGCATGGACGCTTCACTGCCACAATGGATGGAATGGCTCTGAATGAGGACACTGTATTTGCGACTATCGCAGCCGATGACGCACTGTTCATAGTCGACCGCGCAACCGGAAAAATCCGCAAGCAGGTGACCATTTCCTCGCCACGTGACGTGAAGGTTTCCAATGGCGGACTCATATTGCAGAGTGGTAATAAGATTCTCCGGCTCAAACTGACCGGCGAAGTTGAAAAGACTCTCGTCGACGAAGGCGTATTGATTGATCCCAAAGCCCTTGCTGTTGATTCAAAGGGAAACTTTTATTCAAGCGGGGCAAAAGGTCAGGTTGCAAAGTTCAGCTCCGACGGAAAACTGATTGCAAAGTTGGGCAAGGAAGGCGGTTCTCCAAAGACAGGCCGCTATCAAGCCAATGGGTTTGGCAGCATCGCCGCAATGACATTGGGTCCCAAGGACGATTCCCTCTGGGTGCAGGATGTCAATACTGGTTTCCCGCGAACCTCGCGCTGGTCGCTTGACGGTAAACTCATGAAGGAATGGTTCACATTCAAGCTCGATCTCTACGCCCCGACTATCAACCCCGCCAACCCCAACGAGATCCTCGCTACCAGCTGCGCATTCGCCGACGAACCCGGCATCCGCACATACGAAGTTGACTGGGCCAAGAAGACCTGGCGGCCAAGCTGGTTCTATGACAATACCTGGGCGGAAATGTTTGCCTGCACTGATGTCTATCTCGGCTACGAGCACGGCGGCAACCCCCTGATCAAGCCACGAGGCGGTAAATCGCCTTGGCCCATTTTCCACTACTCAGGACGCGATTTCGTTTCCCATGGAGGTAAGAATTATTTCATCAACGAAGGAGGCAACGACGACGGCGCCATCTTCCAATACTCTGCTGATCACAAGCCAAGACCAGTCGCACTCGTCGGCTACCACCATGTCGCGAAGCGTGAAGACGGCAAGTACGAGGGCAGTTATGATCAGGGACAAAACCAGTGGATGACCTGGGCCGATCGGAACGGCGACGGACGCATGTCCGCCGATGAAATCACGCACGTGAAGAATGTGCCCGCGCTTGAAGGCGTCATCCGTGTCGCTGCCGGAAAACTCGACACAGACCTCAATGTCCATCTCCAGATGCTCACAAAAGACAGCAAGACGCGCTACGACTACGTTCTTCCGCCAAAGGAAATTCTTCCAGGCGGCGTGCCTGTGTATGACTGGTCGATGGTTAAGAAGACCGCCGCGTCGCAGCCCAGTTTTGCCGGTGGCGACGGCATGAAGGAAGTCCGTTATCTAGGGATGCCGATTCCCCTACAGGCTGATGATGGCCTTTACGCATTGGTCAGACCGGAGGCGAAGACGAAACTCGATCTTCCCGGAATTGATGGCGCCGGATGGTGGGCCAGCCGCAACTGGCGCAACAAGCTTGTGAAGTTCGACAAGAAGACCGGTGAGGTCCTCTGGGCTGTCGGCCGTCGCGCACCCGGCGTTGCAGAACCTGGACAGATGTACCATCCTGTCGCCCTGTCAGGGAAAGGCGGCGATGCGCTTTTCGTTCCCGACACACTAGGACCTGTCTGGCTCTGGCATACGGACGGACTCTTCCTCGGTCATCTCTTCAAGGACCAGCCGGCAGGTGAAACCGATATTCCAATCGATCAGGAGCAATATGGTGAAATCCAGTCGACATTTGTCTTCACGCATCCGCAGACCGGCAAGATCTATCATGTTGGCGCGGGTTGCGAAACTCGCATTCATGAGGTCACCCTGCCAGCGGTTCAGCGGCTGGCCAGCGCTTCTGTAACCTTGACTGCCGATCAGGCAAAGGCCGCACAACCGTGGGATCCGGATGGTGTCGCGCCGACCGACAAGCCTTCTATTACCGTAATTCCAGCTCCTGGAAAAGCTCCGGGCGCAGTTGAAGTCAAGGTGGACGGAAATCTCGACGGACGGGAAGGATGGTTTGGAGTCAACGGTTCCAAGAATCCGGCAATGCTGATTCTGCTTGACGGCCAGGGGCTGGCCAGAGTCAATGCGATGTACGATGAAAAGAACCTGTACCTCGCCTATACTGTCTGGCATTCCGCGGGTCCGGTGAACAGCGGTAGTGAGCTGCCATACGCTCCATTCGTCAGCGGGGCCTATGTCGATTTCTCAATTGCATCCGATTGGTCCAAACCGCAGCGTCGCGAAGTTCGCGAAGGAGATGTCCGTGTAATTCTCGCCCGTGTCGCCAACGGAGCCTCAGGAGAATCTAATTTCAACCAGGGATTCTGGCAGAAAAAATCAGGCGGATCAAATCCCCGCACGATTTCCTCGCCTGCGGCAACAATAAAGTTTGATCAGATAAGCGAAGTTCCAGGGCTGCAGATGGCCTACAAGGTCAATCCGAAGGATGGGAACAGCGGCAAGATACAATACACCGTTGAGGTCGCCGTCCCACTTGCGAGCCTCGGCCTGAAAGATGTCGCAGGCAGGACGATCGGTTTCGATGCGTCGGTGGGAATTTCAAATCAGGCGGGAGACCAGCGCGAGCGTGCGGCCCACTGGGCAGGACTCAGCGAAGGCAAGGTTGTCGATCGTCCCGGAAGCTCCGAACTCCTGCCCCACACCTGGGGGACGATGACGTTTGCTCCCGTCAAATAATTACATGACCGTTTAAAAAAATACTCTATTTGACTTAGGAGTCGTGCAAAAATAACTTTGACATTTGGCGGAAAACACATGGAATTCCGCCCCGGATGGCTGGCGTTCTTTTGGCCGCTTATCACGCTGTTTGCTCGTTACATATCTTCAGATATGCTCCTCGCAAACATCATGATAATCAATCCAAAATCCCAGCCAGCAAATGTAAAAGTTATTTCTGCACGGCTCCTTAGAAGTTAAACCTGGAAAAAGGGTAAGCGTTAAGCTGGGTGAAGTGAGGCTGTTTTTCCAAGAAAGTATGTCGGGTTTTAACCCGACAATTAGTTGGCGGTTTGAAAACCGCCCTACGTGTGAGGCTAAAAGACCAACTTAACGGTTACGAAAAAGGATTCATAAATGACCCACAAGCATGGTGCTTCAAAGTTGACAGTTAAAGCTGATGCAATTTCCATTGAAGGGAAAAACGGTAGAAGTCTTGCCAGGATAAATCTTCAGTTCTGCGTGGGTACGAGTGCCTACAATGTGATTAAATTGGAGAAGAAGGGGAAGGGGTTCCTTGGAAGGACCGGGGATCCAAAAGTGGTCGTGGAGATTTTGGCGAATCCTGGCGGAGTCAGCGTCGAGCTTAAAGGTGCTTTTTCAGATACTGGCTCAATAATCTATTTCGGAGGATCGTCGGTATCGAGCCTGTACGGACGGGCGTTTGTCCCGGATGCGGACTGCCGTCTGTTCGAAACTGCCGGGAAGGAAGATTTCTATCTGACGAACTCAGGCATGCTCCTGCAGAAGAAGGTTTCGAAAAAAGATTTATGGATGATCGCGCCTCCTCCTCATGTTTTATCCTTCGGGGACAATGAGCTGGGCTGGTTCGGGCTTTCAATTCCCGAGCCGATGCCGGTGGTCTGCACGCAGATCAGCTGCCACAGACAGATGTTCCATGTGACTTTTGACAGTTATAGCCCGAGCCATTCTGGAGGCAGGCTGCCCCGGGTATTTATTGATGTGGGGCTTGAGGATGACAAGGCGATCCTGGACCGGCACTGCGTCCATGCCCACGGGCTTGGACTGATTGATCAGGATAAGAAAAGCTATGAGTGGTGGCATAACCCAGTCTATTGCACCTGGGGCGATCAGTGCTATCTGCAGAAGACCGCACCGCGGAAACTGGAGGATTCCATCGCCATTCCCCTGGATGAGGCCAGGATCATGCACTGGGCTGAAGGTATCCGTTCCATTTATCCGGGCGAGGTCAATTATATTATCGATGCGGGATGGTTCGACTATCTCGGCG
>MHBI01000078.1 GCA_001804815.1 Lentisphaerae bacterium GWF2_50_93 | reverse complement strand
AGTTGTAGCAGCCCTGCAGTACCGACAGCAGCAGCATGGCAAGATTGCATTTTATAAAATTCCTCGTAGTAGACATCAATTATTTCTCCTGGGGATCTGATTCTTTTCGATCATGCAGTAGATGGCCGGGAGGATAAAAAGGCTCAACAGGAGGGATGAGACAAGTCCGCCTATGACGACAAGTGCAAGGGGTCTCTGGATTTCAGAACCGCTTCCATGGGAGTAAAGCATGGGGATGAGCCCCAGCAATGTTGTCATGGTGGTCATGAGAATAGGTCTCAGTCTGAGTTCGCATCCTTTGAATACCGCAGTCACGACATCCATTCCATCTTCCCGCAGCTGGTTGAAGAAGGAAACGAGGAGGATTCCATTTCCAACCGCAATTCCGAACAGGGCTATGAACCCTACAACTGCCGGTACGCTGAGATTGGTGCCGGAAACATAAAGCACAAGAATTCCGCCTACCAGGGCAAATGGGAGGTTGGCAATTACGAGTAATGCGTTGCGGAGGGATCCGAATGCGATGAAAAGCATAAGGAAAATCAGGGATATGGAAAAAGGGACTACTATTGAAAGCCGGCTCATTGCCCGCTGCTGGTTTTCAAACTGACCGCCAAGCTGGATGAAATATCCGGGAGGCAGATCAGATACGAGGGGCTTTATCTTTTCACGCACTTCCTCGACAAAGGATCCTGCGTCACGGGACATTATATTGCATTCGACTGCGACCCTGCGCATTCCGTTCTCGCGGCTTATCTGCGCAGGCGCCTCTGTTTCCACAATCTCTGCAATCTGATGAAGCTGGACGGTATGTCCTTCCGGTGCGCGCAAGGCTATTCTCCTGATGGATTCAATGTCGCTGCGGTATTTTTCAGGGAATCTTACCACTGCATCAAAACGCATCTCGCCTTCCACTATGATGGTCGCCGCTTTCCCTCCTATCGCAGTTTCGACTATCTGGTTTATATCGTCCTGGTTTATTCCGTAGCGGGCCATGGTTTTCCTGTCGGATCTGATTTCTATCTGCGCAAAACCGGAAACCTGTTCAACCCTTGCACCTTCAGCTCCTCTTATTTTTCCGATGGCGGATACTATCTGATTTCCCTTTTCCTTGAGAATTTCAAGATCAGGACCGAATATTTTTATGGCGAGATCGCTCTTTATTCCGGATATGAGCTCGTTGACCCGCAGTGCTATCGGCTGTGAAAACGATGCCTTGATACCCGGAATCGCACTGAGTTCCTTCTGCATTTCAGAAACAAGCTCATCCTTGGTCCTTCCGCTTTTCCATTCCGACTGGGGATGGAGCATTATGATAATGTCGTTCTGTTCCGGCCCCATTGGATCCTCTGAAATTTCAGCACGCCCCGTCTTGGTGACGACAGTTTTCACTTCCGGAAATTCCAACAGCCGTTTTTCAATATAAGTTCCGAATTCCACCGATCCGTTCAGGGAAGCCGAAGGAAGCCTGACCACGTTGATCGCCATGGCTCCTTCGTCTAGTTTCGGCAGGAATTCAGTTCCGATGAAAGGAATGAGAAAGAGAGAGGATATGAAAAGCATCAATGCCAGAAAGGCCATGAGTCTTTTGAATCTGACGGTCTGATGAAGCAGGGGCAGATAAACGGATTTTATTGTGCTAAGAAAGAAATTGTCCCCTTTTCCGTTGCCAGGCTTTATCAGGAATGAGCACAAAACCGGAACTATCGTCATTGACACGACCAGGGAGGAAATCATTGCAAGGCAGATGGTCATGGCAAGGGGCTTGAACATCTTCCCCCCCATCCCCTCAAGCGTGAAGAGCGGGAAAAACACGATGATTATTATAAGAATTGCAAAAATAACAGGCTTTGCAACTTCGCCTGCGGCGGAACATGCCATTTCTCGTATCGGAACGTCGCAGTCTCTTTTTTCTGTAATATGCCTTTTTATGTTTTCAGTTATCACGATCGACGAGTCAACAAGCATTCCGATGGCTATGGCAAGACCTCCCAGGCTCATGAGATTCGCCGTGATATCGAGCTGGTTCATGAATATAAAAGTGGCAAGCACGGTGATCGGAATGGAAAAGGTCACAATCAGCGAAGCCTTGAAATCGCCAAGGAAAAGGAATAGTATGATTATTACGAATATGCCACCTTGCAGAAGGGCGTCCGATACTGTCTTTATGCACGATTCGATCAAGGATGTCCGATCATAAAACGTCGAGATTGCGACTCCTTTCGGAAGCGAAGACTGTATCTGCGGGATTGTCTTTTTTACGGCATCAACCACAACCTTTGAATTTTCACCTCTAAGCATTATGACCATTCCGGCGACAGTCTCCCCCTTTCCATCCCGCGTCACGGCTCCGGTCCTTGTCTGATGCCCGATCTTCACTTCCGCCACGTTTTTTATATATACAGGAACTCCGTCCTTGCTCTTAAGGACTATGTTCCGGATATCGGATTCATCCTTAATCATTCCTTCGCTGCGGACATAGGCCTGCTCCCATCCTTTGACTATGTAATCACCTCCGGCATTTGCGTTGTTTTTCTCAACAGCCTCAGTAATATCGCGGAGGGCCAGATCATATTTCAGGAGATTGTCCGGATTCACAAGGATCTGGTATTGCTTCACGAATCCCCCGAAGCTGTTCACCTCGGTGACTCCTGAAACAGTCCTTAGAAGAGGGGCTATAAGCCAGTTCTGGAAAGTCCGGAGCTCCATCGCGCTGTATTTGTCGCTCTCCAGCGTATACTGGTAGATTTCCCCTAGACCGGTGCTTATCGGGGCAAGTTCGACTTCAACCCCTTCCGGCAGTGAATCCTTGACTGAAGCTATTCTCTCAAAAACAAGCTGCCTGGCAAAATAAATATCCGTGCCGTCATCGAAAACTATTGAAATCTGCGAAAGCGCCGATTTTGACAGGGATCTGACCTGCGTGACCCCTGGAAGACCCTGCATGGCAAGTTCAAGCGGATATGTTACTCTCTGTTCCACGTCCACCGGGGCTAGTCCCGGCGCCTCGGAGAGGATCATGACCTGGACATTCGTCACATCCGGAAAGGCGTCGATGGGAAGGTTTTTCCATGCGAAAAAACCGGATGCGCACAAGGCCACCGTGGCAATTAAAATAAGCAGCCTCTGGGAAAGGACAAACCTGAAAAAAGACTCAAACATAAAACTCCTTTGCGTATAAAGAATCCGAAATCCGAAGCGCGAAATCCGAAACAAATTCCAAATTCGAAATATTAAACATCTGTTTTATTGGTTAGGATTTAGATATTCGAGTTTCGAGTTTGGGTTGCTGGCAAAACCCGCATTGGCATCAGTCCGCGCATCCCGCACCCATTTTTTCCTTCAGCACATCGGACTTTAGAAGGAATGAGCCGACGGAAACAACCTGCTCGCCGGGGGCAAGACCTTCAAGTATCTCCACGTATCCTTCATGCTTTCTACCGGTTACGACCGGCTTCCTGGCGTAAAAATTATCCAGAATCTCCACGAAAACAAAGCTTTGACCCTCATCGGAGAGTACGGCGCTTTCGGGAACCGCCGTCGCATCTGATAATCCCGAAGGTATCTTGACTGAGCAGAACATGCCGGGGCGCAGGATGCCATCGGGATTGCCAACTATGATCCTGACTTTGATGGTATGGGTGGTTTCATCCAATGTCATTCCAATATTTTCAATCTTTCCCTTGAATGCTTTCCCCTTGAACGACAATGTCTCTATTTCACATTCGGCCTTTTCGGAATTTGCATCCAGGAGAGCTTTAAGATCCGTCTCGTAGACATCGGCCAGCACCCACAAGTTGTCCAGATCGGAAACAACCATGATGTCGATCTCCTTGTCCGGATTCCAATGTTCGCCGTTGACCGCATGTTTCACAATAACTGTTCCATTGATAGGCGCCCTGATGGGCAGCTTTGAAATCACATCTCCGTCGGATTCGGGTTTGATTCCATCTATATCCTTTGCGTTGAGGCCGTATATCTCCATCTTGTTTTTAGCCGTTCGCAAAGCTGTAAGGGTTTCCTCGTATTTAATGCTGGATTCAATGAAATCCTTTTCAGAAACTATTCTTTTCTCATAAAGCGCTTTTATCCTTTCAAGGTTGCGCGATTCAAGTACGAGGATGGATTTATAATTGAGATATTCATTCACCGCACCCCCGACTTCAACGCTGTCCATGGTGAAAAGGACATCCCCTTCTTTTACCTTATTGCCTACATCGACCTCGGAGGATTTTATAATCCCCTCCACCCTCGGACTGACATGTGAGGTTTTATTCTCGTTCAGGCTGATTTCTCCTGTGACTGAAATCATGGTGAGGAATTTCCTCTTATCTGTCTTTACCTTGGAAAGGAACGACTTGCCGGTTTTAGGGTCGGGCTCGAAAAGACATTTGTCAGCCTTCACTAGGCCAATTTCATACCGGCACTCGTCGCAGAGGTACGTCTTGATTTTGTGTTCGCAGGTTTTTTCAAGAAGCTCCTTTGGATTGAAATCTTCTTTCCCGGCTTCATGCCCATGTCCAGCATGTCCTTCAGAATCAGCTGTTGCAGCATCGGAGGCATGTTCATCCTTTACTTCGGAGACGGGAAGATCATGACTGCCCTCACCCTTTTCGCCTGCCTTCCCACACCCCGGAATAAGTAAGGCTATAATTGAAGAAACCCCTAAAACAAACAATAATATTTTTGCAGATTTCATGTATAATTCCTATCGTTTTAATAAACAATGTAGACAGCTGCAACACGAAATTGTTCCATTACTTGCATAGAATTATAAAATTTCTTATTTCAGATTGCCTCCCCGCTTGAAAAAGAGGTGTTTTTCAAGAAAAGATATTTCTGTATTTCAATGCAGGAGAATACTGCGGCGCCGGCCGCGGCGCATACCGCAAGGTCGACGGCTGACAAGGCTTCAGTGCGGAAGAAATAACTCACGGACGGGACATAGACCGCGATAAGCTGGAGAACGATGACGGATATGATCATCCCCAGGAGAATCCTGTTGCCTGTAATTCCTGTCTTGAAGAATGAACTTGTCAGGCTTCTTGATGCCAGAGCCTGGAAAACCTGGGCAACCGCGAGAATTGTAAAGATCATTGTCTGCCATTTCGGATCCCCGGTATGGTAATACCACATGCCTATGGCGAGGGAGACAAGTCCGATTGCTGTTCCTGTAATGACCATCTGGATTCCTACTGCCCTGCTGAAAAGATTCTCCTTTGGTGAACACGGAGGTCTTTTCATGATGTTCTTCTCGGCGGGTTCAAGGCCGAGCCCAAGACCGAGCAATCCATCTGTGAGCAGATTTAGCCAGAGCAGCTGCAGAGGGAGGAGAGGTATGGCATTGCCCAGGAAAGGGCCGACCAGCATAACCAGGACCTTGCCAATGTTTCCTGCAACCGAGAACTTCACGAATTTCTTTATGTTGTCGTAGATGACCCTGCCTTCCTCCACGGCGGCGACAATGGTTGAAAAATTATCGTCTAGGAGCACGATGTCCGAGGCTTCCTTTGCGACATCTGTGCCTGTTATCCCCATCGACACCCCGATCTCGGCCTTCTTGAGGGCGGGAGCATCGTTCACCCCGTCGCCGGTCATCGCCACGACATTACCCTTCCTCTGGAGGGCTTCGATGATCTTCAGCTTGTGCTCAGGGGACACTCTTGCGAAGACGGACGCTTTATCAAGGACGGACTCAAGTTCCTCAACAGTCATCCCTTCAATTTCCCTGCCTGTGACGACAATTGACGTCTCTATTCCGAGCTGCCTGGCAATGTATCCTGCAGTAAGCGGATGATCACCGGTGATCATTATCGGACGTATTCCCGCATCCCTGCATGTCTCCACTGACAGCGCGGCTTCTTTCCTGGGAGGATCAATCAACCCGAAGATGCCGGCGAATATCAGACCCTTCTCGACTGGTTCATCCTTTGATGCCGCATCCTGCGAATTTCGCAGCTGGAAGGCCAGCCCAAGCACCCGGATTCCCTTGGATGCATGCATGTCGTTGGCATCCTGGATTCTTTTCCTGCTTTCCGCGGACATGGACGAAATGCGGCCGCCGTCCATGTACCTGTCGGATATTTCCAGAAGCCCGTCGACAGATCCTTTTGTAAAGGCGATGCATGAATAATCATTTCCATCCAGGTGCGCAACAAGAGGATGCAGTGATGAATCATGAGGGAATTTGTGGATGGTCGTCATCCGCTTCCGTTCCGAATCAAAAGGATTTTCCGAGATCCTCGGGAATTCCTTTTCAAGCATTTCCTTGCCCATTCCAAACCTGGCGGCAGCCGCAACCAGCGCGCCCTCGGTGGGGTCTCCGATAATCTCGATCTTCCCGTTGGCCGCATTTTTGATCCCGGCGTCGTTGCAGAGGGTTCCTCCGGCAAGGACAAGCTTGAACTCGGAAATCCTCGACCTCACCTTCTCCTCATACAGGATGGAATCTTTCTCCAGCTCCGCCGAAGAGAGGTCCATCTGCGTCCCGCCTGCATCTATAAAGACGGCGGTCATGCGGTTCTCCGTCAATGTCCCGGTCTTGTCGGAACAGATGACGGTGACCGAACCCAGGGTTTCCACCGCAGGCAGTTTCCTTATGAGGGCGTTCCGCCTGAGCATCCTCTGCGCGCCGATGGACAGGGTGATGGTGACAAGGGCGGGAAGACCTTCGGGGATTACCGCCACCGCTATGCTTATTGCGGTAAGGGCCATATGGGCAAGCGTGTTTCCCTTCAGCAAACCTATTGCAAAGACAATTCCTGCCACTATGAAACCCAGGACTGCCAGGAGTTTTCCGACGCGGTCAAGCCGTTTCTGCAGCGGAGTCATTCCATCTCTTGTCTGCTGCATGAGTTCGGCTATCTTTCCAAGCTCGGTTTTCATTCCTGTGGCGAAGATGATGGCCTTTCCCCTTCCCATGGTGACTGTCGTACCCATGTATGCAATGTTCAGCCTCTCCTGGATAGGGATTTCCGCCTCAGGCAGGACTGATTCGGTTTTGTCTACGGGCTGGGATTCGCCGGTGAGGATTGATTCCTGTATCCTCAGGTTTATGCCTTCAATTATCCTGCTGTCCGCGGGAATTATGTTGCCTGTTTCAATTATTATTATGTCTCCGGGGACAAGGAGCCGGGAGGATATCTCCTCAATCTTTCCGTTTCTCAGCACCTTGACGAGAGGGGAGGAAAGTTTTTTCAAGGCGGCAATCGCCCGTTCGGCCTTGTAGTCCTGGATGACTCCGAGAAGCACGAAGAGGATGACGATGGCGGATATGGCAATGCAGTCCTTGTATGAGCCCATGACACCGGCGAGTACGGCGGAAAACACAAGTATGAGGACCATCACCGCACGGAGCTGGTCCCACAGGATCGACAAGAGGCTTCTGCCGCCAGTCTCCTTCAGCTCGTTCCTTCCATATTGCTCCAGGCCGTTTTCCACCTGTTCCGGACTGAGTCCGAGAGAAATATCGGAGTTCAGCGTTCCAACCGCCACGTCCTTTTCCATGGCATGGAACAATTTGCTGTTTTCCTGTGTCATTATCCTTGATTCCTTTACAATATCCATATGTTTTATTGTTTCGGTTTCAGGAGAAACCTACCTGTTGATGTCGAGCCACCGGCGGTGGGCCCAGAGCCATTGTTCAGGATACAGCCTGATGGTTTTTTCTATTTCAGAGGTGAATTTCTGCGTTATCGCCTTGATGTCTTTTTCCTTGTCTTCGGTCGGCTTGTGAATTATCGGATCGGAAAGGATGAATTCGAATTTAAAGTCATCACTTACTCTTCTAGGCATTAATACCAGTATCGGGACGCCGGTTTTGAGATGCAAAAGAGCAGGGGACGTGTGCGTGCTGGCCGGATGCCCGAAGAAATCAACGACGACGCCCTCTGTTTCACCGGCGTTCTGGTCTGCCATTATGGCGATGGAGTATCCTTTCTTTATTGCCAGGAGGAGCGGCCTTATGGCACCTTTCTTGGCAACAACCTCATGCGTGTGCCCTTCGCGGCGGCTGTTTATATAGTCGCCTATTTTCGGGTTGTCAAAAGGTCTCATCACGCTCAGGAGTGGAATGCCTGAAGAGATTGTGATTCCCTGTCCCGCCGCCTCCCAGTTCCCGAAATGGGCGCAGATTACTATGGCAGGCTCTGCTTTCCCAGCCGCCGGGAAGAAAAGGTTCCTGGACTGTTCGGACCCGCTGATTGTCAGTATGTTTGCAATGTTTTTCCTTGTCATGAGCTGACGGCACTTGAAAATCTCAAGGCCCACTTTGGCAAAATGAATGAAGTTCCTGCGGGTGAGCGCAACGGCTTCTGTTTCGGTTTTGACAACCCCTGCATGAAGCAGATGCTGTATTGTCCTGTTCCTGTGCCTTATGTCGAAAAAGAAAAATAAGCGTCCGCCCAGCTCCGCAATTTTAAAACAAAGCCACAAAGGCAGTATTTTAACGACGTTCATTGCCATGCGAAAGAAGAAATACTCGAAATTTATCAGGAATATGCTTTTTTTGCTGCTCATAAGTGTATGGCTCAGGTTCTTTATATATATTGAGCCGATTTCAAAACTCTGAATTTTTCAGAGCTATGAAATCAGCTCAACTATAATAGATACCATGCGACCTTTGTCAAGATGTCATGGATAAATAGGCATTCATGCCTGGCTTGACGCCTCCGAGGGCTTGCGGTGGGCGCGGGATTCATTGACGCTCCCCTCTGTCATTTTTGCGACATGGGCAAGCCCTATGGCGGAAATTATGAACAGGAGGTGTATCCCCATCTGTATATAGACATCTTCTTTCTGGAGCTTTTCAATCTCGATGAATGATTTCAGCAGGTGTATGGAACTGATTCCGATAAGCGCCATCGAGAGCTTTACTTTCATGGTGCTGGCGTTTACATGATCCAGCCAGTCCGGCGGGTTCTGCTCGCTGAAATGTATCTTGGCGACAAAGGTATGGTATCCTCCGATAATCACCATTATCAGCAGGTTGGAGATCATGACTACGTCGATCAGCCCGAGGACCATGAGCATGATGTCCTGGGCCTTGAACCCGCCGAGTCCGCATATGAGGTGGTAGAGCTCCACGCAGAACTGATATACATAGATGCCCTGCGCCACGATCAGCCCGAAATAAAGCGGCGCCTGAAGCCACTGGCTTGCGACAATAACATTCGCAAACATGTTGCCCAGATTGCGATTTTTTTCCATTCATTCCCCTTTTCAATTGAAACAACCATTGCAAAGCATTGGCTGGTTCGACAGCCGATTACCGGCTTTGTTCCATCTTTTTCAAAAATAATGCTGATAAATGGTACGTATTCAGTAAACGATGTCGTTTACTTAATCCGTACAATGTCAAAACTGGCCGGTGACGCCATGTTTCTTAAGTTGAAAGTCGCTTTGTCATGAAAAAACTGGTGGATTCGCATTTTATTGGATGTAAATATTCACTGAACCCCGTCCTTCAGTGAATATTTACGATAAATGACGGACCCAATGATTTTCTTGAGCGGATATTGGAGGGTCAGAAGAGCGTTAATACAAAATATGTAATGGCGGAACACAGTGCGGTCAGTGGAATGGTCAGGAACCAGGCCCATATTATCCTGCGTGCAGTTATCCATCTCACGCCGGCGCCCTTTTCGACGGCTCCCACGCCCATTATGGAGCCCGCGATGACATGTGTCGTGCTCACGGGAATTCCGAAATGCGCTGTACCGATAAGGACCATGGCGGAGGCGGTTTCAGCGGAAAATCCTTCCATGGGGCGTATCTTTATGATCTTGGTGCCCATTGTCTTCACTATTCTCCAGCCGCCCATCATGGTGCCAAGGGATATTGCAGCATAACATGATATGACAACCCATGTATCAAGCTGGAAGGACTTTGTTATTCCACCAGTGAAAAGTGCCAGGGCGATTATTCCCATGCTTTTCTGGGCGTCGTTTGTCCCATGGCCAACGCTATAGCTGAAAGACGAGAGAAGCTGCAGCTTTTTGAAGATGGAATTCGCCTTTGTGGGTGTTGCCTTGCGGAACAGCCATAATATGCCTATTGTGAACAGCGATGCCGCAAGCATGCCGATCAGAGGCGCCATGAATATGAATACGACAATCTTTGCAACTCCGCTGATGATTACGGCTTTGAAGCCTGCCGCGGCAACTGCGCTGCCTATGAGGCCGCCGATAAGTGCATGGCTGCTCGAGGTGGGAAGTCCAAGCAGCCATGTAATGATATTCCATACTATTGCACCAATTAGAGCGGCAAGGACAACTTCCAGGGTGATGTTCTCAATGTTTATTATGCCTTTGCCGACTGTCTTGGCAATCGCGATGCCGAATGTGAAATAACCCACGAAATTGGCCAGTCCCGCCATCAGCACGGCTTGGCCGGGCGTGAGGGTCTTTGTCACCACAATCGTCGCTATGGAGTTTGCCGAGTCATGGAATCCATTCAGGAAATCAAACACGATTGCCATCACTATTACGACAATCACCAGAATTAAGGTCGTATCCATATGTTAACCTGCTCCAAATAATTATTGGCACTAAAATGCCTTTCCGTTGTTCACGCATGATTAGGGATTTGTTAGGATTGTGTTAAACTTTGCTCGCTCCCCCCATGGGCAGGGCGTTTTCGATGAAAACGCCTCGAGACGGTTTCGGCGAAACCGTCATACTTGGCCGGTCTGCCTGCAAAGCGAGGCATGATTCAGGATTTTATATGCTGGCACACTTGATTTATCCTTAGTCGTCGGCTAGCTTCCCGCCGTTCTGAAAATTAAAATTACTGAGACATTTGAAAAATTAGCGAAGGTAGGGCGATTTCTCCGAAAGCGCCGTATCAGAACGGACGGCTCGGAGAGCCATCCCTACCTTAAATTCGGTAATTTTGCAGTTAACAATATTTGAATTGTAATTTACGGAAAGGAGTTTTTGCATGATGTATTCGCATGAAGTTGAACAAATGACTTGTGTTGCAAAGGGACCCAACCATGGGCCCGCCCCGATACCCCAGGAGGGAAAGTGGACACAGGCAAAGGAAATCAAGGACATCAACGGACTCACCCACGGCGTGGGCTGGTGCGCCCCTCAGCAGGGCGCCTGCAAGCTTACCCTCAATGTCAAGGACGGTGTCATACAGGAAGCGCTTGTTGAGACCATTGGCTGTACTGGCATGACCCATTCCGCCGCCATGGCCGCGGAAATCCTTACCGGCAAGACGATCCTCGAGGCCATGAACACTGATCTTGTCTGCGATGCCATCAATACTGCAATGAGGGAACTGTTCCTGCAGATCGTCTACGGGCGCACCCAGACGGCATTTTCCGAAGGCGGACTTCCGATAGGTGCCGGACTCGAGGATCTGGGCAAGGGCCTGCGCAGCGTGTGCGGTACAATGTTCAGCACCGTGAAGAAGGGGCCGAGATATCTTGAAATGGCCGAGGGCTATGTGAACAAGATCGCCCTCGACGAGAACAAGGAGATCATCGGATATGAGTTCATCAGTCTCGGCAAGATGATGGACGCCATAAAAAAAGGCGTAGATGCCAACGAGGCGCTCAAAAAAGCGACAGGCACATACGGACGTTTTGCAGAAGCGAAGACATACATTGACCCTAGACACGAATAGAAAGGACTATACTAAAATGGCACTTTTTGAAAGTTATGACAGAAGAATCAACCAGATCACTCCGGTGCTTGCCAAATATGGCATGAAATCCCTTGAAGAGGCAAGGAAGGTCTGTGAAGACAAGGGCGTAAACGTATATGATATTGTAAAGGGCATCCAGCCGATATGCTTTGAGAACGCATGCTGGTCCTATATTCTTGGAGCGGCTATCGCAATAAAAAAAGGGCAGACCAAGGCCGCCGATATCGCGGAAACCCTGGGCGAAGGCCTTCAGGCGTTCTGCATACCCGGATCCGTGGCCGATGACCGCAAGGTAGGTATCGGACATGGCAACCTCGCCTCCATGCTGCTCAAGGAGGAGACAGCCTGTTTCGCATTCCTTGCCGGACATGAGTCATTTGCAGCGGCTGAAGGTGCGATCGGTCTGGCGAAATCTGCCAACCGCGTACGCAAGAAGCCTCTCAAGGTGATACTCAACGGCCTTGGCAAGGATGCCGCATTCATCATCTCGCGCATCAACGGATTCACATATGTGCAGACCAAGTTCGACTATTTCACAAGCAAGCTCAACATTGTCAAGGAAACCGCCTATTCGACCGGTGACCGTGCCAAGG
The DNA here is from genome assembly GCA_001804815.1 of Lentisphaerae bacterium GWF2_50_93. Lineage (GTDB taxonomy): Bacteria > Verrucomicrobiota > Lentisphaeria > Victivallales > GWF2-50-93 > GWF2-50-93. The sequence continues at coordinate 4,070 of MHBI01000078.1, read as the reverse complement.
TGAGATGCTACGGTGCCGACGACGTCCGCGAAGGCGTTGCCATCAACCACCATGAGGGCGTCGATGTTTCAATCACCGGCAATTCCACCAATCCCACACGCTTCCAGCATCCGGTTGCTGGCACCTATAAGAAGGAATGCCTTGAACAGGGCAAGAAGTACTTCTCCGTAGCGAGCGGCGGCGGAACGGGCCGTACACTGCACCCCGACAACATGGCGGCAGGTCCTGCATCCTATGGCATGACGGACACCATGGGGCGCATGCACTCCGACGCACAGTTTGCAGGTTCCTCTTCAGTTCCAGCCCATGTGGAGATGATGGGGCTCATTGGAATGGGAAACAATCCCATGGTAGGCGCTTCGGTAGCTGTCGCAGTGGCGGTAGAACAGGCATCAGCAAAGAAGTGAACTGAGTTCATTGTCTAATCGACATATAAAACCCCGCGGTTTCCGCGGGGTTTTATTTATTTAATGATATCGACCTTTTCTATGGTGACCAAGCCACCGCAGCCTAGGCATTTGTGCCATGCTGCGTTAATCACTATATTTAAAATACTTACATTCATGTCATTGTTTTTCATCTTTGGTTTTCCACTGTTCCTGAAAGATGGAAATGGTTGCTCATTACGTCCCAGTTATATATGTTTATCCGGCATCCTTCCTTGATTCTGGCAAGCAGGCTTACGAGACATACAACCTGCTTAAATAGCACTTATCAAATTGTCATTCAGTTACTTCCGCAGACTGGCACCAATGCCACTTCTACACCGATGCCGGCAGGGGTGCCGGCGTACCATGCCATACCGTCTTACCGGACCGCCGGCACCCCTGCCGGCAGTCTTTTCTTCTTCTTTTCCACTTCTACACCGATGCCGGCAGGGTGCCGGCGTACCATGCCATACCGTCCTGCCGGACCGCCGGCACCCCTGCCGGCAGTCTTTTCTTTTTCTTTTCCACTTCTACACCGATGCCAGCAAGTACTGACGACCATCGACCGACGACTTCTCACTCCCCAGCCTATCCAGCGGGCTTTCCACCACAGCAAGCTTCTTCTGCGCCACATGCGTGTAGATCATCGTAGTCTCTAGGCTCGAGTGTCCAAGAAGCTCCTGTATTACTCTTACATCCGTCCCGTTCTCAAGCAGATGCGTCGCATAGGAATGCCGAAAGACATGGCAACTCCCCTGCTTGTCCACCCCGGCCTTATCCATCGCCTTTCTTATCATATACTGAAATGTCCTGTCAAGGATAGCTCGCCTCATCACCTTCCCCGACCTCGGATCCACCGACAGCTTCATCGACGGGAAAAACAACCTCCACCCAAACTCCTTTGCCTCATTAGGATACTTCCGATCAAGTGATTCCGGCATGAATGCCTGTTCATATCCCTGCGCCATGTCCTTCTCGTAAAGCCCTCTCAGACATGCTCCTTTAGCTCCTCTTTCAGGGAGACTGGCATCGGCACCATCCGGTCCTTGTCGCCCTTCGCAGCCCTTACATGTACAAGCCCCCTTACAAAATCCATGCTGTCCATCCTCAGCCTCATGCATTCGTTCAGCCTGAGCCCGCATCCGTACATCAGTTTCACCATCAGAGCCGGAGTTCCCTCAAGATTTGATATGATTCCTGCGACTTCCGCAACGCTTAAGACTACAGGCAACTTCAACGGCCGCTTCGCACGCAGATTGTCCTTCATGCCCCCCATCTCCCTTGCCAGGACATGCCTATAGAACAAGAGGATCGCATTGAATGCCTGGTTCTGGGTCGAGGCCGCAACATGCTGCTTCACCGCCAGATATGTCAGGAAGTTCCGCACATCTTCGTCCAATACCGCATCCGCACTCTCCTTTCCTGAAAATTTCCTGAACCTCCCAATCCAGCCAAGATAGGTCTTCTCCGTGCTACATGAGTAATGCCTTGCCCTTTGGCAATCTTTAAACTTCAATATCGCCTCCTCCCAGGAAAGCCTTCCCATAATCTTGTCCGCCGCCTTCTCAGGAACCCTGGGCCGGGTATTGAGTTTCAGGAAATTCGTCATATACATCCTGACAGCATCTTCCGCCTGTCTTATCTGCCAGTCGGCATATTTCTGGTTATTCTTCATGGAATTAATGAAAATGGCAACACTGTTCTGGTCAATCGCGGAAACCTTGTAATTGATACCGTAAAGAAACTTGTCCGCCCAGTTGGAATAGTACTTTGCCTTGTCAGGTGGAACAAGGTTGTTGGTTTTAAGGTATTTCTCGAATTCCACCAGTTTTGTCCCGATATCCTCCATTTTCCCTTGCCTTCCAGCCTAATTATTGTATTTTATATTAAGGTTTCAAGATATACGAAATTTCGCATATCAAGGTATTTTCCGTACAGATTGTATTATGCTATCATTTATTAGACTATTTTATATTAGTTAACGTAAATTTTCTTGATTTATTGTGGATTTCATGAAAATTTTCAAAATATCGTCAAGCCGTTTCCTGATAAAACGAAATTTCGTAGAATAACAGTTAGGGCAACTGCAAAATGAACACAGAAGAAATCAACAATAAAGGTGCAAAGAAGCCGTTCTCCGGCATTGCAAAAGCATTCATGGTTATTGGAATTGTTGGAGCTGTCTTGTTGATTGAATCCCTATTATTTCCCCCTCTAAGATCGGAGCGAGCAGAATCCCGCAAAATCAAATGTAACATCAATCTGAAGCATATCGGAATTGCTATCCACACGTATTCTCAAGATAACAAAGGACAGTATCCTGACAAAAATGGTGCAGAAGGATTAGAGATGTTGCGAGCAGGAGGGTATTTGGAAAATCCTAAAATGTATACTTGCCCCAGTTCTACAACTGTTCCAGCAAAAGAAGGAGAGAAGTTAACCGAAGCCAATGTGGATTATGTCTATATTGGCGGTTACAGCGATAGTGAAAGCGTTTCAGCAAATACCGCAATCGCATATGACAAACCGGCTAATCATCACAAGTATGGGAACATTCTATTCGCCTTCGGAGATGTCCAAGGATATGCAGGTGCGAATTGGATGAATTATGACAAGAAATAATGAACGTAACCAATGGAAGCCCTAACTAGATTTGGTTCTGGCAACTTCGCTACACTCGTCGCCAGACCATTGAGCGTTATACATATGAAAATATTCTATACAATATCAATCATTATCCTTCTTTCCGGATGTGCGTCCGACAAGCTCATCAAGTTTGATGATTCAGATGCTATTATGAAAAGCAAAACCTTAAAGTACATAGCAGACAAGGAAGTTTTAAATGTTGAACTGAAAGATGCCGACTTCTACAGCACTTTGAGTTACTTGAGAAAATTAACTGATGACAATATTGGTTTCGTTTACAGGGCAGAGCCTAATGACGTGGAAGCAAATGAAGAAATGAAGCTCCTGTTGAAGAAGAAGATAAATATAATTTACGATAAGATTCCCATGTCTGACTTGATTAGAATTGTGTCATTGTACTTCAATATTGATTACAGGATAGAACCAGGATGCGTTTTATTTGGACCGCCTATCGAGTTATGCGGAGGCATTGAAACGCGATGTTTTAAGATCCCCAAAAGCCAAATTAAAAACATAGCTGCACTGAAAAAGACATTGCCAAAAGATGCTCGTGAAGCAGCTATTGCATATGATGAAGAAAGTGAATTATTATATATCCAGACTGAAAGAAGAGATCTTTTCTGGGTAATCGAAACATGGATGAAGGCAACACAAGAAAAATAAAAAAGATTGTATAACTAATTCGCCTTCAGGTAATCCGGCTCCGCCGTCTTCCTGAGGCTGAGGCGTTAAGAATCGAATAAATGATTGATCTAAATTCAAATGGATTATTGATGGGCGATGCAAATTTACGATTCAAATCCAGGAATGACTTGGAAATAAATGCAAGAAGAAATACAAGAGACAATATCTTAACTATGGCCCTTCATCCAACCGCTGCTCCGCGCGGTGGATGAGGTCTGAGCGTGTGCGCCCGGCAGGGCGCTCTACTAGAGGGTGACCACGTCATTCGACATGGCATGGAAGTCCCTTGCATACCCGTCAGGGGGAAATGCT
>MHBI01000077.1 GCA_001804815.1 Lentisphaerae bacterium GWF2_50_93 | reverse complement strand
TTTGGTCGGAATATCAGTAAAGACAAGCCTTAAACGCATTATTTGGCATTGTTTTAAGCGTTTAAGGCTGATATTTGGGATTTAACTCATCGCATCGTGCTGATATTCAACATTATAAGTGCTAACGACACCGCTTAAAGTCGCTGATGTATAATGCATTACGGCTAATAAAATGTCCATATAGGCCTTTGTTTTCTATTTTCATGTAGGCGTTAAGCTGGTAATGTAGCCTCATAACATAAGTAGGGCGGTTTTTAAACCGCCAACTAAGTGTCGGGTTAAAACCCGACATACTTTCTAGGCAAAACCGCCTTACTTCACCCAGCTTAACGCTTACCTATATTTTGCAAATAAGGAAAAAGGGAATGAAAATGAATTTTGCGACACAAGGCGGTGATGAATCACCGCCCTACGACAAGCTCAGGGCAAACAGTCCAAGGTCAGGCCAAAGCGCCTGACGTAAATCTTAGTTTTTCTTTGAGTTCAGACCCAGTCATCCATCCATCCATCCTCTGGGATGACTGTGTGTTTCAAGCTTTGGAGCTTGGGATTTCTTCCCGGTGTACCAGAGGGATGATACGGAAGACGCAGTCGGGGAACTGTGCTTTGAAGTCCTGGCGAATTGCATTTTCAAGTTCTACAAGTTCGTCGATGCTCATCCCGGGCTTGAATGCAAGTTCAACCTCGAGCACCTCCGTCTTCCCCTTGTTGGTCGTGTAGATCATGCCGAGCTGCTCATAGCGGTCAAAGTGCTTCGCCAGTATGCCCATGATCTTTATCTGGTTCTCCTCCGAGGTCGGGAAGTCTGCAAGCGAACGGAAGTTGATCCATATCTGCGGCAGGAAGTGGTACAATGAATAGAAGGTGAGGAGAATCGTGGAAATTGAATCCAGACGCGACATGAAGACCGGATTGCCTTTCTCAAGATACCAGCAGATGCCTATCAGGGCGAATGAGCAGCCGTCACGGACGAAACCCGCATGATATCCATGATAGTTTGCAGAGAGGATTGGGCCGCCGTTCAACTTGTAGAGGCGCAATCCCCGTCTGCACTGGTACAGGTTTCCAATGCAGGAGATCAGCAGCAGCAGAGAGGTCCATCCCATGTTTACCACATGTGGTTCGCTTGCGACAAGGTTCTGTATCGCCTGTACGAATGGGATCATTGCCCCTACAGTAAGAACGGTGGAATCAAGGATGCTGCTGAGATTTTCCAGTCTTCCGGTACCATAAGGATAGTGATATATGTCGCCCTTGACCGCCTCCTTCACGGTATATAGCATCAGGCAGATGCACATGACTCCGCCGATGGCGAAAAGGAGCGGGAATACGGCGGTACTGGAACGTGCATAATAGACCATCAGCGAAGCAAACACCACCATGAACGCCTCGTAGACAATCACCTGGCGGAGATAGCGGATGACAGGATTTAAATTCTGTTCAGACATACTGTCTTCCTAGAATTTCCGCGACAGCCGGATCAAGTTGTTCGCGGCGCCGGACATGATCGAATGCGGCGAGAAGATCGGGAACGCGTACACGGGCTTTTTCCTGGCCGCCGAACTGGCGCACGATCTGCCCCTTGTGCATCATGATGATGTGTTCCGGCAGCTGCACGGCCTGCTGCATCGAGTGGGTGACCATCAGCGCAGTCAGTTTTTCGCGGCGGATGATTTCCAGTGTGAGTTCCGCCACCTGCGCGGCGCTCTTGGGATCGAGGGCGGCGGTGTGTTCGTCGAGCAGCAGCAGACGAGGGCGCAACCAAGTGGCCATGAGAAGGGTGAGCGCCTGGCGCTGTCCGCCTGAAAGTGTTCCGATGGGATTGTCCAGCCGGTCTTCCAGCCCCATCTTGAGGGAGCGTATCCGGTCGGCTATTTCGTCGCGGACAGAGCGCCGCAGCGCAAGTCCCAGGCCGCGGCTGCAGCCCCGGCGCATCGCCATTACGACGTTTTCCGCGATCGTCATGTCGGCGGCAGTGCCTGCGAACGGGTTCTGGAAGACCCGGCCGATAAGACTGGCGCGACGATATTCCGCCCAATTGGTAATGTCCTGCTGGTCAATGAGAATCCTGCCCTGGTCGGGTTCGAATGTTCCGGCTACGGCATTCAGCAGCGTGCTTTTCCCGGAGCCGTTGGTCCCGATGATTCCAGCAAAGCATCCTTCCGGGATATCCAGATCGATCCCGCGAAGGGCCTGAACCTCGTTGGGGGTGTTTGGGAAAAATGTTTTTGTCAGCCTGCGTATGTTAATCATGGATTTTCTCCTTGGTACGCTTTTGGACGAAATATTTGACAGCGCCAGGGAGCACCAGCGCCGCAAAGACAAAGACCGCGGTTACAAGTTTCAGATCATTTGGGTTGAGCCCCCATCGCAGTGCGATGGCAACGAGCAGGCGGAACAGGATCGTGCCCATTATAGCACCTAGCAGGGCAAGTCCCGGCGTGCACCGGGCTGCGACCAGCGCTTCGCCGATAATGATGCTGGCCAGCCCCCAGACGATCATTCCGATGCCCATCTGCACGTCGGCAAAGCCCTGGTATTGCGCGAGCAGTGCGCCTGACATCCCGACCAGCGCATTGGCGCAAACAAGTCCGAATACGATCATGGCCTGATTATTTACCCCCTGTGCTCTGACCATCTGCGGGTTTTCGCCGGTGGCGCGCATGGCGGTGCCAAGATGGGTAAGGAGAAAACGGCGGATGATCAGGGCGACTGTCACTGTTATGACCAGCACGGTGATGAGCATGGCGGCATCCGGAATGGGAACCGGCCAGCCCAGGATATTGATTGAATCGGCTCCGCCCGTGCCACGGGTCAGCATTCCGGCGGCGGGACTGGCGATGTTGTCCACGTTGATTAGAGGCACGTTGCTTTTGCCCATGACCCTGAGGTTGACTGAATAAAGGGCGGTCATGACCAGGATCCCGGCGAGGAGCTCCTGTATGCGGAACTTGGTATGCAGCACACCGGTCGCGAAACCCGCCGCTCCGCCGGCCAGCGTCGCAGCAATGGTCGCGGTCCAGGGCGACCATCCGTTTATCATCAGTACCGCGGCTACCGATGCGCCAAGCGTGATGGAGCCGTCGACGGTGATATCGCAGTAGCGCAGTATCCGGAAACTTATCCACACTCCCATTGATAGAAGTGACAGGATAAGTCCTATTGTAAAAGCTCCGATTACCAGCGTCATGATAATGGCTCCTTTGAAAATTTCAGTGGTGCGCACCAGCATGCGCCACGGACGAACGCGCTCTGTCCGAGACCGATTGCGGGCCGGTCGTCTTCAATCAGATGAAGAAGGCCGATGGGTTCGTTGTCCTCGAAGACTGCGCCTACCGATTTTTCAAGTTCCAAAACTCCCTGCTGGAGCGGACGGTAGGGCAGGACGACCGCGTGGGCATGTGCGCTAATTTCCGGCCTGGATGTCAACGGTGAAAGCTGTGAAAACGGGGCGTGGGCGGGATCGCGGCTGAGGAATGCAACGACGAGAGCCTGTGCCTGTCCGTGGATGCGTTCTCCGCAGAATCCCAGCCAGTTGCGTATTTCCGGGAAATCACCTGGATGGTCGTTTGTCTGGATAAGGCCGGGAGAACGGGAGAGGGCCGCACCGACAAGTCCTTCTACTTCTACAAGGGCGATCAATGCCGCGGCGTTGGACTGGGTTGTTTGAAGCACCTGCAGGAAAAGGTCTGACAGATTCAGGAAATGTCCCTTCTCCTCAGGGGAGAAACGCAGCAGATGCGAGAAGCTTCCTTCCCCTGTAAGCGACTGTATGACCTGCAGGCTTGGTATGAATTGTTCTGCCTGTTCAAGGTAGTCGGGCGTGTCCGCGCCGTCGCCTGGCAACCATGAAAGATGACCGGATGCGGCGATGAACTCGCCGAAACGTGAACGTGCGGAACCAACATCTTTTCCCGGAGCTCCGATCCCCAGTCCAAAGACATTTACAGGAAATCCGATTTCAACTGCGTCGCCATCTTGCACCGGCTGCCATGGTTTCCAGCGGCCATGCCCCCGCACGGTTATCAACCCCTGGGCCGCAAGAGGATGGCTTTCAAAGCGGATTCCGGGTATGGACTGGACCATGGAGGGGGATGGTATTCCAGCAGGCTGGACAGTTTCCGTGGTGGCTGAAGGTTCAGTGTCTGAAGCTATAAGCAGCTGGAGGCCGGAGAGCCGCAGCGTATCTGAAACGAAGGTGGATGGATGGATGATCCCGAATGAACCTTTGACTGCGGTAAGTTCCCGTTGGATGCGGATCAGCGAACGGATGCCGGCCGAACTGAGATATTCAAGTCCGGAAGCGTCGATGCGCAGGTGGTGGTGCCCATCGCGGATTGTTTCCTGAGACGCCTTGTGGAAGTGCTCCGCCCATGTGGCGTCAAGGCGGCCGGTGACTTTCAGGACAACGCGATTTCCTGTGATCTGTTTTTCTATGTTCATATTAGCATGCCATTCTTCTTTGTTACTCTGCGCCTTTGTCCCTTTGCGCCTTTTTCAAATATTCCTCAGACAGGACAATGCCGTATTTCCTGACAAGCTCCGGATTGATCATTATGATTTCCGTACGGGTATTCGTTATTGGGATTTGCGCGGTTTTTGCTCCATGGAGCACCTTTACGGCAACTTCGGCGGCCTCCACTCCGGAACTGTAATAATCCCGGCCAAGCCCCAAGGTCGCCCCCTCCTTGACTCCAGAGCTGTCGAAACAGAAGAAGGGCACTCCGGCATCCTTCGCACGTTTTGCAATCTGGGAGAATCCTGGTCTTGCGGTGTTGTCCATTATCTGGCACACGACCTGTATGTCGGAACGGAGCATCACTCCTGTCGCCTCCGTAGTCTCAGCACTGTTATTGACAGGAACGGAAACCAGTTTCAAACCTTCCTTTTCAAGCGCTTCATCAAACCACTGGCGGTTAAGTTCGGCGTTGATTTCACCGGGTGAAAACAGCGTACCGACGGCTCGCACGCCCGGGACGCTCTTCTTGATCAGGCTGGCCATTGAAGCAAAAGGGGAGAGCGTCGTGATTCCAGTCACGTTCGGCAAATGGTCGGTTTCAGACTTGCCTGCACCGGCGCGGACACCGTCCGCAACGCACGCGAAGACAATCGGAAGATTGCCTGCCTGCCGGAGCGCCGCCTGCAGCGTGGGTGTGGAGATGGTCATGACAAGATCGGGTTGCTCGGACCGGATTGCCGTCATGATGCTTGTAAGCGTTGTCATGTCTCCCTGGGCATTCAGGCAGCGGACGTTGAAATCGCGCCCTTCCTGCAGGCCCTGTTTCTTGAATCCGTCCATGATTCCGCGCCAGGTATCAGCCGAAAATTGTGCGTCATTGTAACGGGCGATCCGGATTTCCCATGGCCGGGCCGGAGCTTGATGAGTTGAAGATGCCGGAGTTGATTTCACGGGTTCAATGACTTCCTGCGTCCTGGTCGCTTCGATGGGAAGTTCTCTTGGAGGAACGCCAGCCAGGATTTTGGCGGCCATGCGCCCTGACTGCGCGCCCCATGCCTCATAATTGTCGCCGATCGCGCCGGATGCACCCTGTTTCATGAGTTCGGTCATGGTTACATAGATTGGAATGCCTGCGTGCTGTGCGGCAACTTGAATAGCCGGGAATCCGGTAATGACAAGATTGTCAGCCGAAAGCAATATGGCCCCGGCGCGGCGCTGGATGATGGACTGGGTCGCCGCCGGCAGATCCGATACTGTCGATGCAGTTGCTTCGCACATCTTTATTTTGCGCTCCAGGCATGCCTTCCGCAGCTTCTCCACGGAGATGAGCGAGTTTGGCTGTGCCGGATCATAGATGATGCCTACGGAAGTAATTGATGGATCATGCCTCCGGGCCATGTCGAGAAGCCTGTCCATCTGCGGATCGTCATGCACTCCTGCGATGTTCGCAGGGCGATTTTCCTTCTTGAACAGTCCCAATACGATTGGATCGCTGGCGACAGTGAATACGATTGGAATATCCTTGATGCGATTCGCGGTTGCAATCAGGGCAGGGGTCGTGACGGTGATGATCAGATCGGGGGACTCTGCAACTGCTGAATCAAGAATGGCGGGAAGCTGGGATATTTCCCCCTGGGCATTGTATCGTTTTAATGTGAAGTCGTCATTCTCCCTGAGACCGGATTCGCGAAGTCCGCGCAACACCCCGTTCTCTCCTGCTTCAAGTGTCATGTTCTGGACAAGATCGACCATGGCTATCCGGAATGGACGGCCGAGTCTTGACGAAGCGTGGTGGAATATTCCGGTTTCCTTGAGCATTTCAGGCGGGACAGTCAGCCCAAGGTTTGCGAACTCCGCAAGATCGACTGCGGTTTCAAATTCAGTGCTAGGTTCGAACGGCATGGCTGAAGGATTCTCGCCAAGCAGGACCCGTGCTGCCATCCGGCCGGCGTGCCTGCCTTCACCGACGGGATTTCCGCCACAGCTGAAAAAAGCGCCGGACCCCATCATGCTGTTGTCATCGACAAAAAGCGGGATGCGCTCCCTTTTCACGGTCTGCGTCAGGGCAGGAAGGGAGCTTACAACAGTTGCGTCGCCCATACCGTAGATCGCATTTGCGCCGGCGGCAATAAGGGACTGGACTGCCGGCTGTATCTCGCTGGAACTGCCGACAGTCCGTTCGACAAGCAGTATCCCGAGTTTATCCAGCAAGGCTTTGGTACACTCCTTCTGGGGCAGGGAATTGGGATTAGAAGGATTGTAGATCAAGCCAACGGTCTGGCATTTCGGATAGACCGCCTTTAGCCATTTGAACAAGTCCGGGTTCGGTGCCGTCCACACTGCACCTGTTACATTCGGCAGATGGTCTGAGAAACTTTTCCCGGCACCGGCTTCGAGGGGAGCTGAGACCGTGCCGAACACGATCGGTGTATTTTTCCTGTTGGCGACAGCGGCGCCCAGGCAGGGTGTGGAAAGGGGGATGACAAGGTCCAGTCCCTGATCGGAGATGCTGCGCGCAACCTGCGGCAGCATGGACATGTCGCTGTTTGGATGTGCCAGTTGAAGCACCAGGTTGCGGCCTTCGACAAAACCTGAGTCGCGCAGTGAGGAGCGGATTCCCTCGATGCTCATGTCGAAGAGCGGATGCGGACCAAAATAGATGATGCCCACCTTGTATGTCCGGCCCGGTTGTGGCTGGGGTTTGGCGGTCGCGGCGGCGGACTTTGCCGGTGTTTTAGCTTGCGTGCGGATTTCCCCGGGTATTGACCATCCCTCGAATTCTTTCACAAGCGTTTCGTTCAGAGTCAGCGCCTCAGGCACCAGGTTTTCAACGCCAAAAGTTTTCGGCGAGATTCCATGAAGGATTTTTCCGCCGATCCCGCCGACTGCGATACCTACATCATGGTAGGAGGCGCCAACTCCGAAAAGGGCGCCTCTGGCGGTATCGCCGGGATCGTTTGTGAACACCGGAATCTTCAAGGCGCGTGCGGACGAGACAATTGCGCTGATAGAGGAAATAGCCACAGTGTCGCCGCCCACCCAGACAGCCTGCGAACCTCGCGCAAGTATTGAACGGATGGCTTCAGGCACTTCCGAAGTGTTTCCAGCATTCGCCTCGATCAGTTCAATGCCGAGATCCTTGCATGCAGCCCGGGCCTTTAGCACGCAGGCCTCTGAATTGCTTTCACCAGGATTCCAGACCACGCCGATTTTGCGCAATACGGGATTCATCTGCCGTGCGATCCTTATGGCGCGCTCGACGGGCTGGAATGTCCCTACGCCGACCAGATGTCCGGGATGCTGGTCGGGTTTTGGACCGGTGATGCCGACTCCTGCGCCGTATGGATCGGTCACTGCGCCGAAAACGTGTACGACCCGTCCGGCCGTATTAGCCTTGGCAACCGCCTGCAGGGCGAGAGTGCTGGCGGTCAGCACCAGGTCATAGGAGCCGCCGGCCAGATCGAGAGCCATGACGTTGCCGGTGGAATTGTCGCCGGAAGCATTGAAAAAACGGATGTCCGCTGTTCGTCCGTTTTCGAAGCCCTGCTGGCGCAGTCCCTCAACGATGCCTTCCACTGTGTGGTCGAGAAGATCCGTGGAAGCCCACTGCATCACGGCCAGGCGTGGCAGTGCCTTCGATGCTTTTTTTGCACCCTGACGGCGATCCAGATCGGAGAAAAGAAGGAGGCCGGACGCCAGTATGATCAGGATCGCGCCCAGCCAGATATTTTTCAACATTTTCAGCATCAGACGGCCTTTGTTTCTTTTTCAGGAGAATGGGTGTCCGCAGGGGTGCCTGGGATGGTTTTTCCGACAGTGACAATATTGCGGCCATTGTCGCGGCGATACATGAAACGGTCCATTGTCTTTTTGATGAAATGAATGCCCAGGCCGCCGATCTTGCGGTGTTCGAGCGACATCGTGGTATCAACTTCAGCCTGGACGGTTGGATCGAATGGCCGGCCATCGTCCTCTATTTCGAGGCGCAGCTGATCGTTATCGCGCCAAATGCGAAGTTCGATGGCGTGCTCGGATTTGTCGGCGTATGCATATGAGATTACGTTGACAATCCATTCCTCCAGTACCAGGTTCAGTTCCATCACCAGCTGCGGTGGCAGGGCAAGTGCCGCCGCCTGTTCATCGATCCAGCCAGGCATGCGGCCCAAATCTTCCAGGCGATTCTTAAGGCTGAGAACCGCATCGGGATTCCGTCCAGGCTCCATCTCTGATTGATGCAGGCTTCCAGTCACGGCCGGCACAACCTGGTAGCGGACGGCCAGTGCGGTAATGTCGTCGGATTGCTCCGCACCTGCGGCATGGATTTGGACTGCACGTCCCAGATTTTCAATGAACAGCCTTGCGTTTTGGCGGCACTCCCGGCGGATGTATTCAAGCAGGCCTTCTTCTTCGAACATCACATTGGAAGGGTTCATCGCCTCGGTGACCCCGTCGGTATACAGGACCAGAAGATCCCTGTCGCCCAGCTGTATGCTGTGATCCTGATAGACTGCGCCAGGAACTATTCCCAGCGCCGGGCCGGGTGGGTTTTCGAGACATCTGATTGTAGCGTCAGTGCTTGCCAGGAAAGGCGGATTGTGTCCTGCATTTGCATAAATCAAGGCGCCGGTCTTGATGTTCAAGACAGCGCAGAACATGGTGATGAACATGCAGGATTCATTGCCTTCGGACAATTCGTTGTTGACCTGCGTCATGGCGCGGGCGGGATCGCGTACGGCCTGCATGGTGGACTTGAGAAGGGTTTTGCCGACCGCCATCAGCAGGGAGGCTGGAACACCTTTTCCGGAAACATCTCCGATGGCCAGATAGATGTGGTCTTCATCGAGCAGCATGAAATCATAAAGGTCGCCGCCGACTTCGCGTGCCGGAATCAATATTGCGAAGAGATCTATTTCAGGCCTGTTGGGGAAAGCCGGAAACAGTTTCGGCACTATGCTCATCTGGATCTCCCGCGCGGCTGACAATTCGCCGGCGATCCGCTCCTTGACCGCAGTGGTGGCCGTCAGATCGGCGATGTATCTGCGAAGTTCGCAGCGCATCTGTTCGAAAGCCGCAGTCAGTCTTGCGACTTCATCCTTGGAACGGATAGCGGGCAGGGGGGCGTCGAAGTTGCCACCTGCGAGCTGATTCGCGGCAACGGCCAACCTCTGCAGCGGCCTTGTCACCGACCAGGCGACACCAAGTGCGGGGATCAAAAGCAGCGCAAGGCCGGCAAGACCGACAAGGGCGCTGATTTCATTGAGCCGGACGAGCGGGGCCAGCACCTGCTTCTGTGGCTGGATGAGTCCCAGGACCCATCCTGTGGCGGGTACGGGACGATAATGTATGAACGCCGTATTGTTGTCTATCGGATGTTTGAATGTCATGCTTCCAGGCTTGCCGCTCATCATGTCCAGTCCGATCCGGTGGAGCGAACTGGATGTTTCCGGATCCGGTTGTGACTCGGCAATGCTGAAAATGGTCTCGGTCATCTCATATCCTTTTATTGGATGGGCAATGTATGTGCCCCGCTGGGAAAGCAGTATCGCCATGCTATCCTTGCCCAATGGCAGGGTGTCAAGCAGCTTGTGTATCCATTTCAGTGAAATGTCGCATGTGGCCACTGCAATCACTTCGCCGGAACGAACAATCGGGAACGCATATGTCACCATGAGCGTGTTGGCATCGCTGTCGAAGTAGGGCTCCGTCCACACCGGGCGCTTAAGATGATATGGGAGGTAGAACCAGTCCTGCTGGTAATCCAGCGCAGGCGATTCCCTGTCCCGCACCTGGATTTTTGCGGTTTCACGCCATCCATAGAGGATCTCGAAATCGCTTCCTCCTGCTGCTTTTTCAGTGAGCCCTATGGCCATGCCCAGGATGTCGGAATTGCGTTCCAGCGTGCGGCGGATGAGATCGGTGCTTTCAACGCGCCTAATATCTTTTTCCGCAAGGAAAAGGGCGGTCTGCTGTACTACTGCTTCTGCGCGGCCCAGGGGTATTTCGATCTGGAATACTGCGGACTGCGTCAGCGTATCGCTCTGCTGCATGGCGGAGGCTAGGATCTTGTTCCGCTGGGAGAAATAGCTGAACCCAAGAACCAGCAGCATCACAAGTCCGGCCCCCAGCAGGATCAATGCCGTCATCCGATGCACAAGCGAACGGTTGAGGAAGTTAATCATTATTGGCAACTCCGTCTTTTATAAACTCCTTGAAAGGCGGTGCCGATTCCAGGCCGCCATAACGGATCAGCATTCCGCTGGCGTCCTCATACGTCCTGCGTGAAATCCGTCCAAAAATCCAGTCGTCGCCTTTTGCCGGAAATATCGATGCCAGCATCTCGCGCAGCATCCAGCTCATGTGCATGCGGTTTGTGGGAAGATTTTCCTTGCGCACGTATTTCATCACTTCGTCCAGCGTCTCTTTCTCATGGTCGCGGGCATAGGCCCAGCCCTTGAGCGAGGCGCGGACAAACTTGCGGCAGGTTTCCGGACGCTGCTGCCAGGTTTCATCAAGGCAGTATATGCCGTCTTCAGGCAGGCGGATGCCGAGATCATGGAGGCTGAAAATCTCAAGGTCCTTATCCTGTATGCCGCTCTGTATCAGGGTGTGGTATTCGTTGTAGCGCATCACCGAGCATGCCGTGACTCCCCGGTGCAGGAAGAGTGAGAGCGTATAATACTGGGGCAGGATGACAGGCTGGATTTTCTTTGATGCGAACAGGGCAAGATATGGTGCGCGGAAATCCTGCAGCCACACCGTGATCCTGCGCCCTTCAAGATCCTTGAGGTCGTCTATTGAAACGCCTTCAGCGGGATTCTTCCATGCAGCCAGCAGGAAGTTGCTGCGGTTCACCACCTGCGCCAGCTGCACCATGGGCAGTCCGGCGGCACGCTCTTCCAGCGCGCTGGACAGCATGAACGAGGCAAACTCCGTCTTCCTGGATCGAAGCATTTCCCCGACACGCACGTCTGGTCCGCCGCGCATGATTGTGACATCCAATCCCTCCTGCGCGTAGAACCCTTTTGCAAGAGCCATGTAATATCCCGCAAACTGCGACTGGTGCTGCCAGTGCAGGGTCACGGCCACCTGCTCAGGATTCTGTGCCAGTCCGGCGGGCGCCGGCAGTACGATGCAGATCAGGAGGAACAGTGAAATCAGATGGAACCTCATTTGTCTTTTCCTCCATGCACTTGAACTTGTCCGCAAGGTGCCTGTTCCTTCTCCGCCTCCGCCAGATCGTCCGCCGTGTCGCGTGAAAAATCAGCTGTCAGATATGCCAGGGAGGTAGGCAGATCCATCCTCAGCCGCCGGAGGATCTGCACGCGCACCGTTGCGTGCTGCGCCCTGCATTGCAGCAGATGCCCGCCGAAGGCGAGGTCATCCGACAGGAAATGCAGATGGATGCCGGGCACATTCAGCGAGGACATGAATGCCGGGGTGTGGAAACCGATCAGCGAGCCCTGGACATCGGTACGTTCGAAGGTCGGCTGGTTCCGTGTGATCTCCACCAGCGGACGGTAATATTCCTGGCGCGGCACGGATCTGGTACGGACAAAGGAGAACCGCCCTTCGATCCGCAGTGCGTACATCATGTTCTGAGAGGGAAGGAGATCCTGGAGTTTTGCGAAAAGGTCATCCACGCTCTCGAAGCCTTCCGCCACGTCGTCACGGCTCAATTCACGGAAAAACGTGGCGATTGCAAAAGGTGAATGGACATCGTCGGCCACAGGGCTTACGTCGCCTTTGCCTGACACTTGATAGGTATGTCCGTCGAGCATCACCATTTCGCCGTCAAGCTGGTTGAATGTACCCAGCGCGAAATCACCGTGCTGCCGGATCTCGCCGATTGTGGTGTCGGCTTTGAAGATCCCTTCCACCAGGGCGTTGACCGGCGCCGAAATGAAGAGGATGTCGTTTTCTGGCTGCATAGGATCTCATTTAATTTGAAATGACTTTTCCGCTTCCGCTTCATCTGCGGCAACCGGGAAAATTGACAGGAAACCGCTGATAGTGAAGACTTCCCTGACGGTATTCTGCAGGCCGCAGAGCACGATCTTGCCGTTCTGACGCGACAGCTTCTTGGCTGTTACGAGGAGTACCCGCAATCCGGCGCTGCTGACATAATCAAGACCGGAGAGGTCCAATACCAGATTGGATGCGCCTGAATCGATCGTCCTGTTGATGGCGGCCTCTGCGGCGGACGCAGTCACCGCATCAAGCCGTCCCTTGATTGCGATGGATGTAAAACCGTTTCCCGTTTTCGATTGAATGTCCATTGTGATGCACCTTCCTGAAAAGCTAATGATTGCTGAAAGTAAATATGATGTCCATATGCTTCAATGTTAATCCGAAAGGTTTGAGAAATCAAGAGAATTACATGCAAAGAACATGAAAAAACACAAAAGCGCAATCTGGAATTTTTCCTATGGACTCCGTGTCCGCCTGCCTTACAGCTCTTCAGGCTTGATCCGATCCAGCTTGAAGACTTTTGCCAGATGCTGCAGCTCTGCCTGTTTGTACAGTATGGAATATTTTCCGTCTTGGGATTTTTTCGTCATGTATGTTGTGAAGCCCACATGGTCGTAAAGATGGTTGGCTTCTTTCTCTTCAGGGAAGTCAGATGTGCATAGACGGAGATACTTCCGGCCGGTGGCGTGTGCCTCATAGACGACTTTCCGCATCAGACGGTAACGGTTTCTGGAAAGCTTGCCCTTCTTGGTTGTGTCATACGCGCTCCAGGTGCCCCAGACCGCCTCCGATTCGTACTTCGGATTGATATAAATTCCCGTAACCCCCAGTACCCGGCCGTCGCTGCAGAGGACCCAGTAGCAGGGATTACTGATTCCGAGAGCCCTGAGCTCCTCGACATGGGTGCCGGGTTCCAGGCATTCCTCCATCTCCCATTCGGGTTTGTCGTCAGACTCTATGCGGAACGTGGAGCGTACCAGCTTGAGGGCGGAAGGGAGCGTCTCTTTGGACAGTGGCA
Organism: Lentisphaerae bacterium GWF2_50_93; assembly: GCA_001804815.1. GTDB lineage: Bacteria > Verrucomicrobiota > Lentisphaeria > Victivallales > GWF2-50-93 > GWF2-50-93. The sequence continues at coordinate 4,993 of MHBI01000077.1, read as the reverse complement.
CTATTTGTGTCTTTTTTTCTTCGTCATCAGGTGATGCCGACGGTTCAGGGGCTTCTATTATGATGTTCACCTCGCTGTTGGGGATGTCGTGCCTTATCCCTTCCTTCAGGCTCTCAACTGTTTTCATCATATCGGAAATCCTTTTCTTCGGATCGAAGCTCAATGCGATGTCGATCAAGACCCTGTTTCCCATGCGACGCGAGCGTACGCCGTGGAAACCCTCGTACCCGTCGAAATTAACCGCGAGATTCCGGTTGATCTTGAGCTGCAGTTCCTCCACAAGAGTCTTGTCCAGCAGATCCAGGATGCCGTCCCGGACGGTTGGAATGAAGGAGCCGATGCCGTAGACAGTGAATATCAGGGCGCACACAGGATCGATATATACCGACCATGGCATGGATCGCAGGGCCAGAGTCAGGACAAGTCCCACCAGTACAGCCAGATTGTTCAAGGTGTCCGCCCGTTTCGCACGCCATTCCATCTCGATCAGCGGAGTGCTTGCCTGCCGGGCCAGCTTCAGGTTGCGCCACCAGAGCCAGGCGCATATCAGTAATCCGATGAACTGGGAAAGTACTCCCAGAGCGGTAAATCCGGCATTGAGTTCTATGGGATAGAAGATGCGGTGCAGCGCAAATCCGGCCATGATCAGGAGCCCGACCATGAAGATGAGGGAGCCGGCCAAGCCGCCAAGGCTCTCCATTTTTCCCGTACCATAGTCATACTCCTGCACGTCCCCTTTGCGTATCCGGCGCAGGATGCCCCATGCGATTATACCGGCAGTGATGCTCCTTGCATAATCCAGAAGATCAGAATACAGCAGCATGGATCCGGACAGGACGGCGATGACCAGCACAGGGAGGAGGCTGCCCATGTCCAGCAATACACCGAGGCGTACGGCCCGTTCCTGGGCCTTCAGCATGTCCGGACTTGCGCTATGTTGAGTAAGGCTCATGGATTCCGCTGGATGCAGGTCCCCTGCCTGGAATTAGAGGTGATGATTTTTTAATATTGCATGGAAAATATCACTGCTTGATACCGAGTGATTTCAGACGCTTCAGGATTCCAGGCTCGCGTTTCCTGTATTCGCCTGCAAACTTGTCGAGGAACAAGTTGACCGTCTTCATCTCATGATTGTTAAACAGGCCAATGACGAAATCACGGCTCTGCATTTTCCAGGCCCAGACAATACCGAGTTTCTCCAACCCGTCAATTAATTCGGGGTCTTTCATCAGGGTGGCGGACTGCAGGTACGTCAGACTTGTCCTCTCGATGAAATATAAGTTGGCGTAGCTGTGCCTGTGGACATTGACATTGACAGTTGCTTTGCTCATAGGTGGTTCCCGTCCTTCACGCTTTACTTCCCGCGATCGGGATCTGGTTTTTGATAAGATGTTTCTGGTGCGGAGCAAAACAATTCCAGTTCGTTTTGCCATAAGCCTTAACATAGCACCGCAAAGAGCATTAGCAAGGATGTACCGCCAGACATCAGGATTGCCAGGAAGGCGAACAATCGTCCTCATTTTCCGATGGAGCGGATGCCCTACATGTTCGGGATCGATGTGATGGCAATAGAGCGCTCGATCTCATGGATCGACTTTGCTAGTTCATCGCCGATCAGATCAAGCCGGGCCAGGGCGGCAATCCTGGAGCGTACCCGGTCTTTTTCTTCCGGTGTGAACAGATCATCCAGAAGGCGGCAGGCATTGCCCAGGCTGATCAGGACTACGTCGCGGGGATCGGGAATGTCATCGCCGAGAATCAGTTCCCGAAGACGTGCACGTACTTCCTTGACCTCGCGATCGTCAATCAGCGGATAACGGTGTATCTCGAACACCCATAGGATGCGCCGGTTCTCCTGTTTGAGAATCCCCTTCCGGATCAGCTGGGCAAGGACACGCTCCTCTATGTGTTTTGTCCGGATCGTAAGCCGTTCCAGCCAGAACGATGTGGGCTTTGCTTCGGTATTCTGCTGCAGTTCCAGCAATGTTTCATCAAGAAGCGGATCTCCGACAGGCGCGGTTGAAACAACTTTCAATATCTCCAGATCCGTATCAATCCTGTCGCAGAGCTCAAGTTCCATAAGCAGGGCGGCGCCCAACGCATAATCGAGTGCGAAAGGAGTGACGGGCTTGATGACACCACGGCTGTTGTCCAGGGCGAGCAGGAAAATCTCTTCGGCGACAGTAAGTTTGACGGGCGCCGCCTTTGCCGGTTCCACCTCTGCGGAGGTGCAGCTGCCGACGGCTTCCGCCATCGTTGCGAAAATAGGCAGGAACGTTGAGAAACCCGCCATGTCGAGAACCTGCCTGACCTGCGGCGTGGGGCTGGCCAGCGCCAACTTCCCCTTGGCCTGTTTCATGCGCTTGGCGGATGACAGGAAAACACGCAGCCCGGCGCTGCTTACATATTCCAGTCCCGACAAGTCCATTACAATCCGCAGGCAGCCTCCGTCGATAAGAGCAGTCAGGCGTTTGTCCGCGTCCGGCGCACTGGTCGCGTCAAGCCGGCCCTGTACCTGCAGTATGGTGACGTCTCCCTCTTTCCTTTGATTTATTGTCATGATGGCTCCTTTTTTTGTTTGACAGGCAACGATGATATCCGGATTGCTGAGAAGCAATATACACCCGGAAAAAGCATGAATGCAATCAATGATAATAAATAATCCAGTGGGCGGACTCCATCTGCTATCATACTCATTTTAGAATAACAGAGCGAGCGAGGTCTTACGAGGTCGCGACTCGGTCGAGATCCGCCTGAGGCGGAGAGGTCCTGCAAAGGTTAGGAAAAGATTTCATCGGCCGAAATAAAACGTGGGGGATTTTGGATGTTCAGTCTGTACGACTCCGCTAAGGCGATGCTGAAGCATCGTTGTGCGGAGGCGGACGGGCTGAACGCCGAAAGACCCACGCCGTAATACGGTTATGCCTCTTTTTGCGCGGCCTTCGTCTTGGCCGGAACCGACGATACTTCAGTATCGCCTTGTTCCATCCAAGCCAAATCCGCATCAAAAATAGACATAATTTTATTCGGCGTATTTGCGATACATGACACTAGGAGGCGGCTTAGGCAAAACCGCAATACTGTAGAATGGGCTTAGGACACCCCCTTGGAGAATAAATGTTCCAGGAGGATCTTGATGCCGATGCCGACCAGTATTATCCCGCCGAAGGCTTCAATCTTCTCTTCGAAGAAGTGGCCGATGAAGTCACCGATCATGACTCCGATGAAGCATAGGATGAAGGTCACTATGCCGATTATTGTAACGGCAAGATAGATGTTTCCGCTGAGAAGCGACAGCGAGATGCCGACGGCGAAGGCGTCAATGCTGGTCGCGATTGAAAGGAATATCAAGGTTTTCAAATTTGTAGGATCTAGTTTTTCCTCCTCCTCCTTGATTATGAAAGCCTCGTAGATCATCTTTCCGCCCACCACCAGGAGGATCGCGAATATCACCCAGTGGTCGATCTCAGACAAGAGATCCTTCAGGAAGACACCGGCCGCGGCGCCGAGAAGAGGCATGAAGAGCTGGAATATCCCGAAGAAGAAGGCGATCTTGAATGCGTTCTTCAGCTTTGATTTCTTCAACGTGATCCCGCTGGCGATAGACACTGCAAGCGCGTCCATAGAGAGAGCGACAGCTATCAGGAATGTCTGGGCGAAGTTCATTCTTATATTTTAACCCTTGCGAATTCCGCCTCGCCCCGCCTGCAGGCCCAGCACATCTGCGAAACCGTCACAAAGTATGAAGCCGGAACACGGTTCAAAGCTGTAATGAAGACATCAAGAGCCGTGGTGCCGCCGCCAAGACCCATCGGACCGATGCCGAGGGAATTAACTTCTGACAGAAGGCGTTTCTCCATCTTTGATATTTCAGGATCAGGATTGCGTTCTCCTATCCTCCTCATGAACTGCTTCTTGGCTTCGGCATATCCCGATGCCCTGTCTCCTCCGATGCAGACGGAAATAATGCTTGGCGGACAGCCCTTTCCCTGGGCGCGGAAAACGGCGTCAAGGACGCAGCGTCTTATGCCGTCGACGTCCCTGCCAGCTTCGAGGCTGTCGTCAGGAAGGGAATATTGGATGCCTACATTCTCGCTGCCACCGCCCTTCAGGAGCAGCTTGACGGTCAGGTTCTTTGGTTCCTTCTCATCCCAGTAGATCATCGGACTGCCGGGGCCGACATTGGTTCCATCGTTCCTTCCGGTCAGGGGGCATACTGAATTTTTCCGCAGGTAGCCTTCATTGGTCGCCCTGATGATTGCGGATTCCGCAGATTTCCTGAATGATGACTTGTCAAAGCTTTTCGGACAGCTTGCAAAAAAGGTTATTGCGCCAGTGTCCTGGCAGAGAGGCTGTTTCTTGCCGGAGGCAAGCTTGATGTTTCTCAAGATGATGTCGAGCTGCTGCCTGGCAGGCGAGTTTTTCTTTTCTTTAAGCGACGCCTTCTCCAGGGCAGATTCAATGTCATCCGGAATCTCGCAGGATGTCCGGCATATCAGCTCGTAGATTTTGTCTGTCATTGTTTGCATAGTAATGGAGCGCTGGCATTTTGCCGGCTTTCAATAGAATTAAATCTAGACAGAATGACGGGATTTGCAAGTTAAGGCTGATTTATTCGTCTCTTGTATTTGAAGGTTTTCAAGTGTATTTTATGCAAGGTCATCTCTCAAGGAAGGAAAGTGGATGTGAATTATAGTCAGAAAATAAAAATACTGCTGGTTTCATTGGCGCTTGTTTTTTTCTTCCAGTTCATTTCGACCGCTGAGCTGAAGGACACTAAGAATTATCTCAGCAGGATCGTCCTCATCAAGGGGGATTCTGCAATCGGCGTCGGATTCGTTCTGAACTTCAAAGGCAGGAAGTATGTAGTCAGCGGCATGGATACGGTGTACGACACTAGTGTCATGTATCGCAAATAGGCCGAAATAAAACGTGGGGGATTTTGGATGTTCAGTCTGTACGACTCCGCTAAGGCGATGCTGAAGCATCGTTG
>MHBI01000076.1 GCA_001804815.1 Lentisphaerae bacterium GWF2_50_93 | reverse complement strand
GGCATCATCCGACTTGTTGGAGACGAAATATGTCATCCCCTTCTGGATTTTCAGCAGGTCGGCGTCGGCGGGATTCCGGGCCAGTTCCTGGTCGAGGACTAGTTCCGAGTAATCGAACATCTTCAGTTCGTTGAGCTTCTTTGAAAGCGCTATCGCCATCTCCGTGTCGGACTTTGCGCTGGCATCGTATTGGAACAATAGGACTGATGCAGCAAGAAGTGCGAAAACTGCAAGTACTCTGGTGATTCGCATCTTTATTCCTCCTGGTTTGTTATTTTTAATTATGTCTTATGAACAGCTTTTTATAAACTCTACATGCACTTCGCGGTCGCGCGGACCGTCGAACTCGCAGAAGTAAATACATTGCCATGTGCCCAGGCACAGCCTGCCTCTGCTGACAGGCACTGTCAGCGAAAAACCCATGAGCGAGGCTTTCACATGTGCGGCGGTGTTGCCCTCGCAGTGCCGGTACATACTATTTGCCCAAGGTGCTATCTTGTCAAGTAGGAAAATAATATCCCTCTTAACATCGGCATCCGCGTTTTCGTTGATGGTGAGCCCGGCGGTCGTGTGCATCGAGAACACCGTGCATATTCCGGAATCCATTCCCGGCGGCACGAGCGCATTTATCCGGGAGGTTACATCGACAAGCTCCGTGTGTTCTCTTGACTTGACTCCAAGTACCGGCATCAGATTGCTCTCCTGTTTTTCGTGCAAAGCAAAAGAGCAACCTATCAGAAAAAAAATATTTTTAAAGCGCGGAAAAATATTTTGACAGAGATTTTTTTCGCGCCGGTCGCCGGGCCTGCTTCTTCCATGCCGACCTGGAGGCCGGCGTTCCTTTTCAATAAGGAATGCTCGAACACGAGCTATCCGCCTTCGCTAAGATGCTACGGAGCGACACACAACAAAAAAATCCTCAGTTTGATAATTTGCCGGAAGATGTCACACCATCTTCCGCCCGTTTCGGGCGTGGAGGGTCATGCTTGCCATGACCATTTCTTGAAATTTCCTTAGGCTCAGTTTCACTCGACCATCTTTTCCGTCCACGTGGAAAGTGAATTGTCGCGGGCGCCCATGACCAGGACGGTGTCACCTGAGGAGGTGTTTGACGAAAGATATTTTTCCAGTTCCTTCCTGCTGTCGAAGGAAAAGTATTCCTTCGAACTGTCAAGACGGTATTCCAGGACAACCTGTTCCGAGGTAGGGCTGAAGCTCGTCGTGCCGCCGGCATAGAATACCGGAAGGAAAGCAAATTTATCTTTTCGGGTCATGATCTTTTCAAGCTCCTTGAAAAGATTGTCTTTCATGAATTTCAACGGCGCGAACCCGTGCGGCTGGAAGACTGCGAAGAGTTTTCCGGTGGTGATTTCACGGGCCGTCTTCATGCACGACGCTATCTTCTCTGGATTGTGCGCATAGTCGTCGATCACAAGCGCTCCGGATGGCAGCCGCCCTTTTATGTTGAAGCGGCGCCAGACACCCTCGAAAGATGAGACATGTTTCTCAGATCCTTTTTTGTAGAGCCCCAGCATTTCCAATGAAGCCATTATGGAAAGGGCGTTCAAGGCGTTATGATGTCCGGGCGAGGGCAGGGCGAGCTTTATAAGTTCGCCGGTCTTGTTCCTTATCAGTTCTGCCACCGGCTCATTGTTTTCAATCTTGTATGAGACAAGACGCCATTCGCTGGATTTCCCCGGGCCGAAGATCATCCGCGCGCGCTTGCCGCCCGGAAATTCCTTTATGCTGTCCTTTACAGTCTCGTCAGTCACGACACCTTTTGATGTATTGACGATGAACTTCTTAAATACTTCGGCAAGCTCCCTGATAGGATAATGATCGTTTCCGATGTTCAATATGACGGAGTAGTCGGGTTTGAATGCCAGGAGGCTCTTGTCGCTCTCGTCGGCCTCGTATACGAAATAGCAGCCTTTGCCCGGACGGAAATTTCCTGCGTATTTCGCAGATGAAAAACTGTTCACGAGCCCGCCGGAAAGCATTACGGGGTCATGCCCCATCCTGGCAAGAGTTTCCGCGAGCCAGGAAGTTACGGTGGTCTTCCCGCAGGTGCCGGTCACTGCCACGGACACGCAATCCTTCATTGATAGGATTGCGGATGCAAGAGCCTCGGCCCTGTGTATCCTGCCAATCCCGGAGCCCACCTTGAAGTCGGGATTGTCCTCCTCGATGGCGGTGGAGTATACGAGGAAGTCGGGTTTTGCCTTGGCCGCATATGAGCCGTCCTGTGGATAAAGCTTGATCCCGCAGTTCCTGAGTGAGTTGATGATCCTCGCGTTTTCCGGCTTGTCCATGTCGCGGTCGCTGCCGCTGACATCGCAGTCGAGCCATTTGAGCATCTGGGCGAGACCGCTCATGCCAATCCCCCCGATTCCCACGAAATGAACTTTTGATGGAATTTCCATTGGACGAATTTTAAAAGATTCCTTTGCTTGTATCGTATGTATTAGCGAGTATCGCAATTCAATTGACCTGGTATAACTTATGGCATTATTTTAAGAATAAAAATAAGCGTGGATAAATATGTCTGATATTTCATGGAAGCCTAACTGGAGTGAAACAAAGAAGCACTTCAACGATTTCTGGAACCGCAAGGGAGTAGTGATTGGTTCCTGGGGCGCTCCAAAGGCGGCAAGGCAGATTGAGCCCGTAAAGGAAGTAGAATGCCCATCGTTATCTTAGATTTTAATATACGTGTAATAGAGTTTTGTTTTTTCTTTATTGAAAATCAGTATCCATTTAAGTGTACTATTGTCTTTTAAAAATATTTCATCCGGTTCAATATTTAAATTTCTACATCCTTCTAATAATCCTTTTTCCGGGCCCTTGTCTTCGGGAATATATTTTGGGTATCCTAATTTCATTATTAATGCTTTTGCGTCTTTCGGGTCAATGTCACATGTAATTACAGCCCAGTTCCCTGCAAGTCCACTTCCGGTCTTCTCTGTTCCCTCTAAGTTCTTTACACTGGAAGGAATAGGATCAGCGATATGGAGTTTAAACAAGGTATCGCCGCTTCGTGGTCCACACGAAGCCATAAATAAAATTAGAATTATTATTGGTAATAGTTTCTTCATTCTATCAAGGATAACTTCTTATTATGCGGTTCTCCATAAGCAGGTGGGCGAAAATATAATTTTGTAACCTTCCCCGCGGATTTAGCCTCAAGCCTGTCACCATATGTATATAAGGCTTATGGTAAATCACCATATGCGCTTAAAATAGACCACGACAGGGACTGAAGTCAAGGTTCATGGCCGGAGTCAGCGGCAGGAGTGGCATTGATGAGTGGCACTTCAGAACGGCATACACTACATAAAGCAATTGCGGGCATGAGTGCTACGAACAGAAAGCTGGTGTTCATAGTAGGTACGTGCTTTAGCCTGTACCATTCTAGGTTCTTAAAATTGCAAAATTCCGGTACAGCCTAAAGACAGTACCTACTAAGGAATCAAGATTCTTCGCCGAGACGGCGAACTCTACATCAAGTCATTGCCCCGAGCGCGCAGTGCCTCGGGGCGGGCCGGGAATAACTCTTGCGAGCTGGACTACGAACGAAAACATAATCACAGGCAAGACCTGCCCTGACCTGTAGTGAGCTTGCCGAACTAGCTTGTCGGTGGAAGCCTGTGCTACATTGGTTGGACAATTGCCGTTGGTTCAATGCGTTTTCTTATCGAAAATTCTTTTCAGGTGCACTTGGAGAAGCGTGAGTTCGGATGGCGTTACTCCGTCGATCCGCGATGCCTGCGCCAGCGTGCTGGGAAGAATTTTTCCAAGCTTCATCCTTGATTCGTTGCGGAGTCCGAGCACGGCATCATAATTGAAGTCCGCAGGAATCTTCCAGTTCTCGAGCTTCTGCAGGTTCTTCACAGACTTCAGTTCCCGTTCGATATAACCATGGTAATGCGCGGTGATTACCAGCTGCCTCAAAATCCTTCTGTCCTCCTCCTGCGAAATATCAAGGTCCCCGATAGGGAAGCCGATCTTTGCGGACACATCGCCTGCAAGGGATTTAAGATGCTCGAATATTGTCTGCCCGTTGTGCTTCTCCATCTTGAAATTGGCTTCTGCCGCCGCCAGTTTTTCCGCATACTTGCTGAACATTGCGAATTTCGCATCGGAGAGAAGGCCCAGCTTGTGGGCGATTGGACAGAGGCGCAGGTCTGCATTGTCCTGCCTGAGTATCAGCCTGTATTCCGCGCGGCTCGTGAACAGCCTGTACGGCTCGACTATTTCCTTTGTCACAAGATCGTCTGTCATCACGCCGATGTAGCTTGTCTCCCTGCCGAATTCATAGGGATCCTTGCCATTTGCGGATCTCGCGGCATTGAGGCCGGCGACAAGGCCCTGTCCTGCAGCCTCCTCGTAACCGCTTGTCCCGTTGATCTGTCCTGCAGTAAAGATATTAGGCCATTTTTTCACTGCCAGCCCGCGGTTGATCTGGTCGGGGAAGACGAAGTCATATTCGATGGCATAGGCATATCTGGATATGACGGCGTTCTCCAGTCCGGGTATGGAATGCAGCATCTGCACCTGTACGTCGGCAGGCAGGCTCGTTGAGATTCCGTTGATATAATATTCCTGCGTGTATTCGCCTTCAGGTTCGAGGTAGAGCAGATGCGTCTCATGGTGGGGGAAGCGGACGACCTTGTCCTCGAATGAAGGGCAGTATCTTGTTCCGATGCCGGAAATTTTTCCGCTGTACATGGGCGATTTGTCGAGATTCGCCCTGATGATTTCGGCGGTCTTCAAAGTGCTTTTGACCAGATAGCACGGCATTTCTTTTTTTAGTGCACGGGGATAGGTGCTGTCTTCCGGGAAGTAGCTGAAAGTCTCTTCCGGTGATTCGCTTTCCTGGACGATCATGTTGGAGAAATCAATGGTCTTTGCGAGGATGCGCGGTGGAGTTCCGGTCTTGAGGCGTCCGAGGCGTATCCCGAGCTGGCCGGAGAGGGACTTTGAAAGATCGGATGACGGCGGATCTCCGGCGCGGCCGCCGGGGAAGTTCAAGAGTCCGTAATGGAGTTTTCCAGAAAGGAATGTCCCCGTGGAAACAACGACGCTTCTGCATCTGAAAGTCTCCTCGAGCCTTGTCCTGACGCCGCAGATATTGCCGTTCTCAATGAGGAATCCCGTGGCTTCCGCCTGGTGGATTATCAGATTTCCAGTATTTTCCAGTTCGAACTTCATGGCTCTCTGGTAGCAGACCTTGTCGCACTGGGCGCGCGGGGACCATACTGCGGGGCCTTTGCCGCGGTTGAGCATCCTGAACTGGATCGTCGCGGCGTCGGTGATCTTTCCCATGGCCCCGCCGAGGGCGTCGATTTCGCGGACGACCTGTCCCTTGGCGATCCCGCCGACGGCGGGATTGCAGCTCATCTGGGCGATGTGGTCCATGTTGATCGTCAGGAGCAGCGTCCGGGCACCGAGGCGTGCCGAGGCCAGTGCGGCCTCGCATCCTGCGTGGCCGCCGCCTATCACGATCACATCGTAGCTGTATTGAATTGAAGACATGGAATATCACCGATTTCCGAATTGAAACTTGGACTGAAATATATTCTCCTGGCAAGTTTTTGCCAGAGTGTGTTTGAATTAAAACACTTATGAACTAACTTATTGGCTCGTAGGAAATTTTGAACCCATGGAGAATGAATAATGAAGAAGCATGGACAGGAGAAGGAAGACATCATAGAAGAAGCGTACGAGGAAATAACCACGTTCGAGGATTCTTTCGTCAAGAACTGGTCGACGATCCTCAACATCGCAATAGGCGTTGTAATTATTTTCGCGGTATATCTTACTTATACAAACTATTCCCAGAAGAAGGAAGTGGCCACCGTCGCCGAGTTCAACAAGGCGAAGACAGTTCCGGAACTGCAGGCTGTAATAGCCGCCCATCCTGAAAACCCCTCTGCGAACTTCGCAAAGATCAGGATGATGAAGCTTCTTGTCGACGAGAAGAAATACGAGGAGGCCCTTAAAGCCTGCCGCGAGATCAGGCAGGTTCCGGAGAATCCCGAGACCTTCTGGCAGTCCAAGCTCAACGAAGGATATATCCTTGAACTCATGAACAAGAAGGAAGACGCGGCTGAGGCCCTTTCCAAGATAAGCACGGACATAAAGTTCCCTGCAGGCGTGAGGAGCGAGGCCTCGTATTCCGCTGGAAGGATCTTCCTGGCGGTAGGAAAGAATGACAGGGCCGTCGCATCCCTCAAGACAGCGGTGGACGCTTCCGCCGGAGCCGAGGATTTCTGGGCCGACCAGGCAAAGACGCTCATGATGAACATGAATTGAAAAAATAATTTCGCGTTTTTTAACAGGTTTTGTCCTATGCCCATGTATTCAATGCGAAATCATCCAGCCATTCGCCCCGGCGAATAAACCCATTAATCCAATCACCCATGGGACTAAACATGCTCCAGAAGTTCACGCCCGGCTACAAGTTGAATGGCAGGTTCGAGATCCTCAAGATGCAGGGGAAGGGCAGCCTGGGTGATACCGTCTATATCGGCAGGCATCCCGATCTGGAGAAGGAAGTCATAATCAGGGTACTGCCCCCGGAAATGAATTCCGGCACGGATACGGTCCAGCGTTTCATCCAGGCCGTCAAACTCACCGCCGCCCTCAAGCACCAGAACATCCTGCCAGCCTATGATGCAGGGGATGAAAACGGAATCCTGTTTTTTGTCAGCGCATCCGAGACCGGGCTCTATCTTTCCGACTACATCAAGATGAAGGCGAGGCTTGATCAGGACGAGGCCGTAAAGATAACAATGGCAATCGCCGACGCCCTTGAATATGCATGGGACGAGAAGAAAATCCTGCACAGGAACGTCTGCCCTTCCAATATCCTCATCGCCGCAGGAGTCCATCCGATGCTCGCTGATTTCGGACTTGCCAAATCTTTCGAGGCGGGCAAGGACGACCTGACTGTCATGGGATATACGATTGGAAACCCCCAGTACATGAGCCCGGAACAGGCGAGGGGTGAAAGGGAACTGTCATACCATGCTGACATGTACTGCCTCGGGCTTGTGTTCTATGAAATGCTCGCAGGAGTTCCTGCGTTCCAGTGCAAATCCCATGTCGAGATGATGGAGGCGCAGATGGAGAAAGCTCCAAAGCCTATGACGAACTATAATTCCAATGTGACTCCGGACTGCCTTCTTGTCATCAACAAGATGATTGAAAAGGACCAGAAGAATAGATATGGGACCTGGGCGGAGCTTATAAAGGATCTCAAGGCGCTGCTTGCAGCCAGGCCTATCGCGGCATCTGCCGTGAAGAAGCTGGTGGTCAGCAAGGATCCTGTTTCCCGGACTGGCGGCGGGAAGGCCTATAACGCCTACGGATCAAGGCGCGTCAAGGAATCGAACCTGCTGTCAGGGATAATCATCACCGTGGCCGTAGTCCTGTCAATTATCGTTGCAGTGGTCGTATTCCTCAAGTATTTCAACAAGTGATGTCAGCCGATTTTTAAACTCAAGAAATGGTCATGGCAAGCATGACCCTCCACGCCCGAAACGGTCGTAAGGATGGAGGGACGCGCTTGCCGCGTCCGGAATTTTGGAATTATCTCGATTTATTACCAGTCCGGCGGATTTTCCTGACTTCATCAGCCATGATGCTGATCCCTTTCCGTACAACCCCGTCATCCTGGGCGTAGGTGAGCCTTATGCATTCGTTCCTGTGCTTCCAGCTGCCATCCATGCCGGGGAAGAAATAATTGCCGGGAACGATGAGCACGCCGCGTTTCTTCAGCCGCTCATACAGCTCCATGCTTGAAATCGGCAGGCCTTTGAACCAGAGCCAGAGGAAGAGGGCGCCTTCGGGTTTATGGATGCAGCATCCGCAGTCCTTGAACTCCCTTTGTATATGGGATACAGCTGTTTCGGCCTTGGCCTGGTAGAATGGCCTTATTATGTCCCTGCTGATTGAAATGATTTTTCCGCTGGCGACAATGTCATATGCCAGGGAGACTCCGAACCCGCCTGGCGCCAGGCTGAATATCGCGTTCATGGCCGAGATCGAACTGATTATCTTCCTGTTGGCTATCACAATTCCCGTACGGAGTCCGGGAAGACCGAGTTTTGAGAGGCTCATGCACATTACAATGTTTTCGTTCCAGATGGGTTTCGCATCCGTGAAGATTATGTTCGGGAACGGAGTGCCATATGCGTTGTCGATGATCAGGGGGATATCATGAGACCCGGCGATGTCGCTCAAGTTCATGATCTCATCGTCAGTCAGGACATTCCCGGTGGGATTGGTCGGCCTTGAAACGCAGATCGCTCCGATTTCACCGGAGACTTTCAGGTTTGAGAAGTCAACGTGGTACTTGAAAATCTGGCTCCCGAGCATCTCGATACCGGGCTTACGGGCGGCGAAGAAATCATCTGAAAGGCCCATGTCCGCATACCCGATGTATTCCGGGGCGAGGGGGAACAGTATTTTCCGGCGGATACGGCTGCCTCCGTAGCTGCCTTTCCCGGCGAACATGTTGAACAGGAAGAAGAAGGCGGTCTGGCTGCCGTTTGTGAGCGCGATGTTTTCCGGACCGATCTTCCATCCATATTCCTTCCGGAGGAGTTCCGCCAGTACTTCGATGAAGCCGTTCTCCCCCTGTGGGCCGTCGTAGTCTCCGATCGTCTGTTCGAATTCTTTTCCATTTGCAAGGATCGATTCCATGCGGGTCCGGAAATATTTCTGCACCTCGGGTATATGGGCCGGATTTCCGCCCCCGAGCATCAGCATTTTTCCTGATCCTGCCGAAATGGCGCTGCCAAGATCGTCCATCAGCCGGAGTATCCCGGAATTCCTGGTGAATTTTCTTCCAAATGCTGAAAGTTTCATGTTGTTCTCCTGCAGTTAATCTAATGCTTTCATGCAAACTCGCAAAGCATATTTCTTTATCATCCGGTGATTTTGGATTATTTTGTGTCCGGAAAATAACGATAAGTGCTTTGTGTCTTCATGGGTTGATGGTAGAATATATTCTTAAAACATGGAGGTTTCGCCAATGAAGAACAATAAGGTCGTGTTAAAGGAACCTGAAGCTTTGTTCAATGATTTCACGAAGGAGGATCCGTGGCGGATCTTCAGGATAATGGCCGAGTTCGTCGACTCGTTCGAGAAAATGAGCGCACAGGGGCCGTTGATAACCGTCTTCGGTTCGGCCCGCACCAAACCCAGCGAGCGTGAATACAAGGAGGCCGTGAAGATGGGGCGCCTGCTTGCCATGAACGGCTATGGAGTACTGACGGGCGGAGGCCCGGGAATCATGGAGGCGGCGAACAAGGGCGCGAAGTCTGCGGGTGGCGTTTCCGTGGGGCTCAACATCGAACTCCCCATGGAGCAGTCCGCAAACCCATACCTCACCACGCAGGTCGACTTCCGCTATTTCTTCATAAGGAAGGTGAACTTCCTGAAATATTCCCTGGGGGTAATCGTCTTCCCCGGCGGCTTCGGGACTCTTGATGAAATGCTTGAGACCCTGACACTTCTGCAGACCGACAAGATAAACCGTATTCCGCTGGTGCTGGTAGGGGAGGAATTCTGGAGGCCGTTGATTAAATGGTTTGAGACTACGCTGGTGGACGAAAGGAAGATAAATGAGTCCGACCTGGATTTTTTCAGCGTTGTCGATTCAGCCGATGATGCGATGAAGCATATTCTTTCAATCCATACCAGGAAAGGGCTTGTCCACACTGTGAAGAAATAGCGTCTTCGGACATTGGATGAAAATCTTGCGCTTATTTTCGCCGCCATCTTGATATGCTCTTTTAAAAATCGTATAATTGAGTGCCAGGTGTGTGCCGTGGTAGTTTTCCGTGGATGTCTTGTTTTCATCAAGAAAAAAGGGGGGCTGGTGATATTGAAGAAGAGCAACAAGTGGGTTCCACTGTTTTCTTTTGTCCTTCTCTCGATGGGCATATCCGGGGCCGCCTACTATTTCTATTATTCCACCGCCGTTGATTTCTACCGCCAGGCCCAGGATCAGATCTCATCAGTGGCCAGCATGAAGGTGAAGGAGCTTTTCGACTGGCGGCAGGAGCACTACCATGATGCCGAGTCAATACTTCAGAACAAGGATGTCGTAGCAAAGCTCAGGCAGTTGTTCGATGAGCCAGGCGCTTCCCCGTCTGATTCCCTGAAGTGGGAGCTTGGTGCAGTCGCAAAGATCTACGGGTATTCATCATTCAGAATCTATGACAGCTCCATGAGGTTGAGGCTTTCGTCAGACAAATATCCCGCCGGCCTGGAGAATCTCAGGGCCCAGCTGCATGAGGTGATGATCACGAGGCGTCCTCTCTTCTCCGATTTCTATTTTCTTCCCGATTCAGGGCAGACATGTTTTGATTTCATCATTCCTTTCGTTGATAAGGAGGAAGGTGAAAATTCGAAGGTGGCGGGGCTGCTGCTGCTCACGGTCGACAATACCAGATTCATAATGCCCCTCATCCAGACCTGGCCGACACCTAGCCAGAGTGCAAGGATAATGATCGCCAGGATCAAGGAGGACGAGATCATGGTGATGAACGAGCTTGATGATGCCGGGAATGCGAAGCTCGCATACAAGAGACCGGTCGGCGGCAAATTTTCTGCAGCTTTCAACGAGGAGTCGGGGAACGAAGGTGTTTTCGAAGGATATGACTACAGGGGCAGCAAGGTGCTCAGGGCCGTGAAGCATGTCCCGGAATCGCCGTGGTACATAATAGCCCAGGTTGAGACGGAAGAGATATATGCGCCGCTCAAGATAAGGGCCTGGGCCATGGCGGTCACCTCCCTGGCCTTGATTCTGATCTGCGGTATAAGGCTTATCCTCTGGTGGGAGAGCGTGAAAAACGAGATGTACAGGCAGATAATCAAGAATGTCAGGGAACGCGAGAACGCCGAAGCATCCCTCAGCAGGAGCGAAGAACGGATTTCAAAGATAAACCAATGCCTTCTGAGCCTCGGCAACGACTATGCGGAGAACGTGAACAGGCTTACCGCGCTCTGCGGCGAACTTACCGGCGCGACCTGCGCCTTGTACAACAATATGCAGGAAGGCATGCTCTATTCGCTTGGTCAGTGGAATGCGCCGCCCGGATACAAGCCAAGCGACAAGGCGGAAGGCCATATTTGCTATGACCTCATAAGAAGAGGCGTCGAACGCGACGTGATGTACGTGCCGGATCTGTCTAAGACCGACTACGCAAGGACGGATCCCAATGTCAAGGCCTATAATCTCCATTCATATCTGGGGCATATCGTGAAATGCGATGGACGGCCTGTGGGTTCGCTCTGCATTGTCTTCCATAAGGAGTTCATGCCGAGTGATTCCGACTACAAGATTCTCGGCGTGATCGCAACGGCCATCGGTAACGAGGAGAGAAGCCTCATCTATGAAAAAGCCCTGACGGCCAGCATCGAAAGATTCACGCAGATTGCCGACAATGCAGGTGAATGGATCTGGGAGGTGGATACAAATGGAATGTTCACATACTCGAACCGTGTCGTAGAGAATATATATGGATACAAGCCCGAGGAGCTGGTTGGAAAGAAGCATTATTATGACTTCTTTGCGCCTGAGGAGAAGGAAAGGCTCGTAAGGGAGCTTGATGAAATGCTGAAGAGCAGGTCTCCATTCAAGAATTTCCTGAGCCATAACTTGCACAAGACCGGCAGGAAGATACTTTCCGAATGCACGGCAGTCCCCTTCTACAGCACCATGGGTGTTTTCATGGGATACCGGGCAGTCGAGTTCGACATCACCGAAAGAAAGCAGCTTGAAACTGAACGGCTGAAGGTGCAGACTTTGAAGACAGTAGAACTCCTCGCCAAGGGCATAGCGCATGATTTCAACAATCTTCTCGCCTCGATCCTCGGCAATATTTCCGTCGTCAAGGTCAAGCTCAGGGAGGATGACCAGGCCCGGAAGATACTTGATGACGCCGAACATGCCTGCGTCCTTGCAAGGAATCTGACAGGGAAGCTCCTGACTTTCGCCGAGGACACCAGGACGGTTAAGAAACCCTTGACCCTTGCTTCATTCATTGCGGATTCTGTAACATTTGCGCTGAGAGGTACGAATGTCGCCCCTGAATTCAAGCTCGAATCAGAGGATATTTCCGTGGAGGCTGATGAAGGCCAGCTCAGCCAGATGGTCAATAACCTTGTAATTAATGCTGTCCAGGCCATGCCGGAAGGCGGAAAACTGGAGGTCGGATGCTGCCTGGTCCAGGTGGCGGACAGGGAGATCCCGGGACTTGCCGGTGGAAAATACGCGAGAATCATGTTCAAGGACTGCGGACAAGGCATAGCAAAGGAGGATCTCGGCAGGATATTCGATCCTTATTTCACTACGAAAACCAATGGATCCGGCCTCGGTCTTCCCGCCAGCATGTCAATAGCCAGGAACCACAACGGAACGATAATAGCCGAATCCGAGAAAGGACATGGCTCGTCCTTCTTCATGTATATCCCGGCTTCGGCGAAAACCGGGATTGCCGAGCCATCAAGGGAAAAGAGCACTATCCCTGAAAATAAATTCAAATCTAAAATACTTGTCATGGATGACGAGCAGATGGTCAAGGACATGCTGACTCGGATACTGGAATATTATGGTTGCGAGGTCGTGCAGGCTGCGCATGGCAGGGAAGCCCTTGACATATATAAGAAGGCCCGGGATGGGGGGAAGCCTTTCCACCTGGTCATAATGGATCTCACCATCCCCGGTGGAATGGGCGGCAAGGAGACAATCGGAGAACTTCTGAAGATGGATCCGTCCGCCAAGGCTGTTGTTTCAAGCGGATACAGCGTCGAACTTCCCGATTTCAGGGAGCTTGGGTTCAAGGCGATTGTGAACAAACCTTATACACTTGCCGAACTTGACAGGGTGCTCAAGGCTCTCCTCTGATCGATAATCATCCCGCAATGGCGGATGATTGGGTTTTAATTCAAAAATAAAAATCCATGTGATGCGGTATTCCAGACTGCGTTTTTTATTTGAAACTAACAGCTTTCCACACTCCAGCACTCCAGCACTTTAGAACTTTAGAACTTCCTAAAGTGGCCTTCGTCCGTGGAGTGCGGCCGCGATCGTAGCGGAATCCGCGTAGGAGATGTCCGAGCCTGCAGGAAGACCCTGGGCCAGACGCGTCACATGCACATTCTTCTTCTTGAGCTCCTCGGCTATGTATATCGAGGTGGCCTGGCCTTCGACATCGCTGCTGAATGCAATGATGACTTCCTTTACGTTCTGAATTTCTATGCGTTTCAGAAGGGCTTTTATGTTGAGATCGCCTATCCCTTTGCCTTCAAGAGGTGAAAGTTTGCCTCCGATGACATGATAGACTCCTTTGAAGAGGCCGCTCTGTTCGATATTATATATCTGGACTGACTCCTCGACGGCGCAGATCATTGTCTTGTCCCGCGAACTGCTTGCGCAGATACTGCACAGGCTTCCCGAGGATGAGAGGTTCCCGCATTCCGGACAGGATGTCGTGCTCCTGCGAAGTTCGCAGATAGCGGTTCCGAATTCAGCAAGCTTTTCCGGAGGCCATTTGAGCATTGAGAAAGCCATCCTCTCCGCAGTCCTCCGTCCAACACCGGGAAGAGTTTTAAGCAGGTTTATGAGATTCTGGAATCCTTCGGGATATTCGTGCTTCATGCTTGTATGTATTTAAATTGAAAGTCCTGGCAGGTCGATTCCACCTGTGACTTCCGACATCTTTTCCTTGGATTTTATCTTCAACTTGGCGATCGCGTTGTTCACGGCGTCCGTCACATGTTCCTGGATGATCTCGGGATCCGCCGTCTTGGCGCATTCGTTCTTGATGATGATCCTTTTCACTGTGAAATCTCCGGTGACTACGGCCTCGGCAAGTCCGCCTGTGCTTTCGCCTTTGACCTCGAGTTTAGATATTTCCTCCTGTACGGCAATCATCTTCTTCTGCATATCCTGCGCCTTCTGCAGCATGTTCGCCATGTCTCCGAGTTTTCCAAACATAATAAACCTCAAATGTTAAAATGACTTATTTGCTACTTTTGTTTATAAGAAATATTTACTGGAGTCCAGTAAATATTTCTTATCCCCTCACATCAACTATTTCACCGTCATAAAGCTCCATCACGGACTGGACATATTTGTTTTCACGGATTTTCGCCCTTACCCCGGCGAGGTCCCTGTTTTGTCGCGGCAGTTCCAGGGGGGATGTGAGTCCTGTCTTCTTTTCTATTTTTACGGAGGAATGTCTGCCTTTGGTCACCCTGTGGAGGCAGTTCTCGATTGTGTGGATGTCCCTTATGATTGCGGCTGCATGCTCTTCTTCAAATTCCTCGTCAAAGCATACGGTAAGAACTCCGTTCTCCCACTTGTCGGGAATGCATTGCTGCATGTACGTCTTCAGCATTGGTTTGGACGCATGATCTATTTCATCTATGATCTTATGCCAGAGTTCTTCAGGAAGGAAATTGTCGACCGGCGGGTGGATGATGGCCGTCCTGCCCGGTATTTGTTGAACAGTAGCCTGGACTGCTGTTGCAGGCGCCCTAACCGGTACTGGGGCAGGGGCGGGAACGGCTGCTGGGGGTGGAGCTGGTGCTACTGGCGGTGGAACTGGTGCTGCCGGGGGTGCCGATGGAACAATTGTCGGCTGGGCTTTTATTTCAGGCGTTTTTACCGCGATTATTTCAGGTGCATCGTAGGAAGATATGCTTTCCCTTGCGATTTGCGGCTTTGGTTCGGGCGTTTTAGCTATATAAGGGCTTTTTTTTTCAGCCTGCGGTGTTGCTGGAACCGCTGTCTCAGGGACATTCAATCCCCCTCCGGTGGAGAGGCTGTTGAGCTTTGAGAGCAGCTCCTCGATCTGTACGGCATGCGAATACCGCATCGCCTTCAGGATAATCGATTCGATGAAAACCTGTTTGTTCAATGCGTCGTGCAGTATTCTTCCGGCGGGTGATAGCTGTTCCAGGATCTTCTCTATTTTCCTGAGATCCGTGTTCTTCCCGAGTTCACGGTAGTGCGCCACGGCCTCCTCCCCGGTTTCAAGGACGGAGGCAGGATCAGGAAGTATCTTGCACAGTTCAACCCCCCTCAGGCAGAACAGCAGATCATCGAAAAGCTTCTCGAGGTTCTTCCCGCGGCTCGACAGCGAATGTATGATGCTTACAACTGCGGTCTTGTCGTTGCCAAGTACCGCCGAGACCAGATTCTCCATTTCGGATTCGCCGGTCAGGCCGAAGACCGAGAGGACATTCTCTTCGGAAATCTCTGCGTCATCGGATGAGAAAAATGATATCATCTGGTCCAGGAGCGACTGCGCGTCGCGCATTCCGCCGTCTGCAGCCCTGGCAATTGAGTCGATGGCTGTCTTGGATATCTTCACTTTTTCGACCATGGCGATATTCTGCAGGGTGTCGGATATGAGCTTCGTCGATATCCTCCTCAGGTCGAAGCGCTGGCATCGTGATACGATTGTAGGAAGTACCTTGTGCGCCTCGGTGGTGGCGAAAAGGAATTTGACGTGGGACGGAGGCTCTTCTACGGTTTTCAGAAGGGCGTTCCACGCGCTGGGTGAAAGCATGTGTACTTCGTCGATTATATAAACCTTGTACCGGCTGTTCATCGGAGCATACATCACCTCGTCGCAGAGGTTCCTGGCGTCGTCCACCGAATTGTTGCTGGCCGCGTCGATTTCCATCACATCCAGGGTGCTCCCGTCGTTTATGGAGGTGCAGGATGAACAGGTGCAGCATGGCTCTCCCGACGGCTGGGGGGATTTGCAGTTGAGCGCCTTTGCGAATATCCTGGCAATCGTTGTCTTGCCGATGCCACGCGGACCTACGAAGAGATAGGCGTGTGCCGTCCTGCCCTGGACAAGTTCGTTCTGAAGAGTCTTTATGGCATGTTCCTGTCCGATGACTTCGGAGAACTTCTGGGGGCGCCATTTTCTTGCTATTACCTGGTATTCAGACATGGAAATTTCCGATTTATGATTTTTCGATTTCCGATTATTTTGATTGAAGATTGGGAATCGGAAATCGGAGATTTGTTATTAAGCCGCGGCCTGCCCTGACAGGAACACCTGCGGCGCCTGGTTCATCGTACTTAGCTGCTTGGTTCCCCATCTGACTCGGTTAACGCGAATCCAGCGCACAGGGCCCGGCAAAACAGGCCACGACGGAAATAATTATAACGTAAGTTTCGTAAATTACATCTGGTGATGGCAAAAAATAAGTTTATTTTTGTAATGCGTCGGTTTTGCTCACGCTAAAGCGTGTACTCGTGCGCCTGTGAGGCGCACATCACTGGGAGGTGAAAGTCCTCTCCAGACATACGATCTCCGGTCTGTATCTGAACGTAACTGCGTT
>MHBI01000075.1 GCA_001804815.1 Lentisphaerae bacterium GWF2_50_93 | reverse complement strand
TGTTTTAAGCGTTTAAGGCTGATATTTGGGATTTAACTCATCGCATAATGCTGACATTAAACATCATAAGTGCTAACGACACCGCTTAAAGGATTCTAACGACACCGCTTAAAGGATATTTTTTAAGAAACAAGGATGGTACAGCCTTCCGACTTCGCCTAATGGTTATGCCGGACACTGAAAGGTCGTACCTGCTTGGAATACAAATACTGGTACAGGCTGAAGCCCGTACCTACTTATAATGGGGGAAGTATGGCTGAAATTATTGATCTCTGCAGGTTCGGGGAGTTTGCTGTCAAAAACAGATATGTCGATGAATATCTCAGTGGCTTTGTGCCTCCGTGCGAGACATGTTTTTTATACGATTTAAATATAACGAGGGGGTTGTGCTTCCGCTATTGACTTTGAAAGAAAATCCGTTTATACTCCGTTCCGTTCAAAAATTCATTTTGAGCTTCAAGATTATTTCATAATGTGCCATGCGGATTTTTAGAGGTTCCCTTTATTATGAACAATGATATCTCAAACATAGACAGGACCGCCGCCGAGCTCCGCAGTTCCGAACTTGAAAAGAAGTCGGAGCGCGCGGGCAACGAGTGGTGGTCCGTCAGCCTGAAGAGAAAGTGGGTCCGCTTTCTTCTGCTTGCGGGGTCGGCCCTTCTTTTTTCCGCCGCGTTTCCGCCGCTGGACTGGGGATTCCTGGGCTGGGTGGCGATCATTCCGCTTTTCCTGATGGTCCGGAACAGGACGGTCGGGCAGGCCTGGCTTGACGGATTCATCTGGGGATATGTCTGGATATGCACGTCCTTTTTCTGGCTCAGGGAGATCGAGGTATTCCTGCCGTTTGTCACAGCCTTGGTGCTTGCCTTGTTCCCTGCGTTCTGGGCGGCGGCGGTGCCTTTCTTCAACAGGTTCATTTTTGTTCCGGTGGATGTCCAGCTCAAAGGCATTGATGCAGAGCGTGAATACTATTCGCAGGAGAAAAGGAACAACTTGAAACAGCTCGCGCTGGTGCTTGCCCTTGCGGCCTGGTGGTGCGTCCTCGAATGGACAAGGACCTGGATAGGCACTGGTTTCCCATGGAATTTCCTTGCGGTCACCCAGTGGAAGAACACGCCTGTCATACAGATATGCGAGTTCACCGGGGTCTACGGGCTGAGCTTCCTCCTCATGTTCTTCAACATCTCCGTGGCCCTGTCGATCGATACCTGGAAGAACATCCTTATAAAGAAGAAATATGAACGGCCGCTTCCTTTCCTGATCTCGATCGCCTCCATCATGCTGTGCGTCTTCTTCGGAACCTCGTCCTCAATCAGATACAATAACATGCCTGATAAGGCCAAGATCAACATTTCCGTGGTCCAGGCGAACATACCGCAGTGCCGGATAGCCACCGATGAACAGGCGAAATATGCGTTGGACGAATACCTTTCACTTTCCGAGCTTGCCGTCCTGGCAAAGCCTGACCTGGTGATCTGGCCCGAGACCGCAGTTCCAATCCCATACAACGTCGCGGGTGAATTCGGACTCGAATACCGGAGCAGGCTCGGCAAGATAATCGCCGCCAGCAAAATCCCGTTCCTCATAGGAACCATCGACTTTGGAAAAGTCTACGGCCCGGTATTAAGGCCCGAGGACATCCCCCTCTATAACAGCGCGATCCTGCTTGACGCCAATTCGAACATTGTCGACACCTACAACAAGATCCATCTCGTGCCATGGGGGGAATTCACTCCGGGAGGAAATCTGGTCCCCCAGTGGATCAAGAATTTTTTCAGCATGGGCAGGAACCTGACTCCAGGGACCAGATATACCCTGTTCAACCTCAATGACAATGTGAAGGCATGCGTCAACATATGCTTCGAGGATGTTTTCCCGGAAATAGGCCGGAGATGCGCGCTGGCCGGTGCAAACCTGCTGATAATCATAAGCAATGATGCTTGGTATCCCAACAGTTCCGAGCCGGATCAGCATCTTGCACATGCGGTGTTCAGGGCGGTCGAGACGAGGCGTCCGATCGTCAGGGGCGGCAACAACAGCGGAACCTGTGTCATAGGCGTGAATGGAGCGATAATCGACAGCCTGGGCGAGCGCTATGACGAGAAGACAGGCAGGACCGTGCTGGATCCAATGGAGAAGAAGAAGGGATTCGCCAACTTCAGCGTCCAGGTCGTCCGGAACCCTCCACTGACTTTCTTTTCGAAATACGGAAATGTCTTCATCTATGCCTGCATTGTCATGTTCCTTGCCGCATTTGTCTATTCCCTCGTGTGCTGGCACGAGAAAAAGCAGAAGCTCCTGAAGGCGTTTGAAAAGAAATAGCGCCGGAATTCCATCGGTTTTTACTAATCGTCTCATAATTCAAGGTAGGGATGGCTCTCCGAGCCGTCCGTTCTTGTCGGCGGTTTCGGAGAAACCGCCCTACCTCGGTAATTTTGAAAATCACTCCTTGCTATTCTGAGACGATTAGCAGCTGCAATCATATCATCAGCTTCTTTACTCCTTTCATTAGTTGAAAAATGCATTAATTTATAATCTTTCTAAGAATATCTAATTTCACAAGGACGACAAGCATGAAAATCAGAGCTGACATACTTCTGGCCGAACAGGGCCTCTGCGAAAGCCGCGAACAGGCGAAAAAACTGATCCTGGCCGGAAAAGTAAGGGCTGGCCCCGACAGGGTGATCCAGAAGGCGTCCGAGCTTTTTGAAAGTAAAACAGTCTTGATCATAGAGGAAAGCTGCCCTTACGTGAGCCGCGGCGCCTACAAGCTCCTGCCGGCAGTTGAAAAATATCTGCCCGACATGAAAGGCCTGACATGCCTCGACGTCGGAGCCTCGACCGGAGGATTCACGGATCTCATGATCCAGCGCGGAGCCGTAAAGGTCTACGCCGTGGATGTAGGAACTGCACAGCTGCATCAGAAGCTCAGGGATGATCCCCGCGTGATCTCCAGGGAGAGTGTCAACGCAAGGTATCTCGACGAGACATTCCTTCCCGCCCAGGTGGATGTCATGACGATGGACATATCATTTATCTCCGTCATGAAGGTTCTTCCTGCAACGAACAAGCTTCTTAAGCCGGGAGGCTGGGCCTTCGTGCTGGTCAAGCCGCAGTTCGAGGCCGGACGCAAGGACGTCGCGAAGGGCGGGGTGGTAAGGGATGAGAAGGTCAGGGCCCGCTGCGTCGAGGAAATTGCGGACTTCGCAGAAAAAGAACTTTCTTATTCAGTGGTGGAGGTAATACCATCGCCTATCCTCGGGCCCAAGGGGAATCAGGAATTCATGGCTGTTTTTAAGAAATCTTTTTGAAGAATCTTCAAAAAGATAATAAGATAAACGATTAAGGGAATACAAAACGCATGAGTAAAGTTTCAATAGTCAGATGCAAGGATTACGACAAGGGCCTTGTGGAGGACGCTGTCGCCAGGAGCATGGAATTGATCGGTGGAATAGGTTCCGTCGTCAAGAGCGGCGACAAGGTGATGCTGAAGGTAAACATCACCGACATGATGCCGGTTGATAAAGCTGTCACTACTCATCCTGCAGTCGTCAGGGCCGTGCTAAAACTCCTGAATGACTCCGGCGCAAAGGTTAGCATTGGTGAAAGCTGCGGTTCCACAAGATGGGACGCTGCGGACGAGATGCGCAAGAAGGCCAAGGCCAAGCTGTTCAAGAAGGATTTTGAATCGGCAAAGCTTTTTTTCAGGACCTTGTACATGATCGAGAACATCAAGGACATGCTGGACTTCAGGCTTCCCGGCGAGGACAAGCCGATGTTCGACAAGAGCGAGATTGATTTCACAAAGCATTTCCAGGAGGCATTCTCAAGCGTCGGGATCAAGGAGGTCGCGGATGAATTCGGCGTGCCGACTGTCTCCTTCGACGACGAGGAATGGGTGGAACAGCCCAATCCGGACGGAGTGTTCCTGAAGAAGATCTGGCTGAGCAGGACCACACTTGAAGCTGATGTCATAATCGATCTGCCGAAGCTGAAGACGCACGAACTCGTCCTCTATACCGGGGCAGTCAAGAATCTTCTTGGACTTGCTCCTGGATATCATAAGAGCCTCTACCACAGGACTGCTGTGATGACAGGGAACATGGGCGACATGCTTGTCGACATATATGGTCTCGTGAAGCCGAAGCTTGCAATCATGGATGGAATTGTCGGAATGGAAGGGCAGGGGCCTCTTGAAGGACAGCCCAGGAATATCGGAGTCGTTGTTGCAGGCAGGGATTCCATAGCGCTCGATGCTGTATGCTCTTCTATAATCAATATCGATCCGATGGAGGTTCCTACAACTAAAGCCGCCACAGAAAGAGGACTGGGCAAGGGTAATCTCAAGGATATTGAAGTTATTGGAACGCAGATCGATGAAGTCAAGGTTGCCGACTTCAAGCGTCCCCCAAAGAGGAAGGATATATGAAGTTCGTAAGTGCGGAAGTTCTGGAGTTCGAAAGTTTAAAAGGAATTTAATACAGGCGAGATGCCTGTGCCACATTATATTAAACAAAGAAAATAAAAGAACATGTTGCGGCATTGACTGCAAACAAATTAGAGTTCGTTCGTAAGCCCGTAAGGGCTGTTCTTTGGAGATTATCCAATGACATTGAAAATTTCACAAGGCGGATTGGCTGTCAAATTTCCCGGCAGGGGGAAATCCCTCTGGGTTTATGAGAATAACAAGAAACGTATTGAAATACCGGCGCCGGTATTTGAAATAGATGGGCGCAGGAAGGCGTTGTCGGTCGATTCGTTCCGTGAGATTTCAAAACGCGAAGCGCTGCCAGGCGTGGTCGAGCATGTGCTCGAAGGACAGGTTGCTTCCGATGCAAGGCTTACCCTCCAGCTGGTGATCCGAATACCGAAGAAGAACCCTTTTGTCAGGTTCCATTATGTGCTGCGCGGTGATGCCAAGCTTACAAGAAGTACCGGACATGATTCAATCACTTATCTCTCACTCGACATGAAGGCTGCAAGGGAAGTCCGTGAAGTCAGGCTCAGCGATTTCGATGAACTCATACACAGCTATGTCCCGGCTGAGGATGCTATCCCTCTGCAGAATTTCAAGGACAAGGTTTCGCTGATGGGACCGCTCCTCTGCGGAAGCGATTTGAAGAAATCATGGCTCTGCGCCTATGAGCATGGATCCCAGCCGCCTTTCCGTTTCCTCGAGTTCGCCCTCAGACCTGATAAGAAGGCCGACTTGAACGCAATGCGCGGGAATTACTGGAACGGATTTGATCTGCGCAACGGATATCAGACCATCTGGTTCGACATCGGCATTGTCGAAGGAGGATTTGATGAACTCTCCAGGGAATGGCGCGAATTCGTCCTCCGGTGGATGAGCCCGAATTCCGCAAGCCGCACCCCTTATATATTCTATAACACCTGGAATTTCCAGGAACGGCACCAGGCATGGGACAAGGGGAAATACCTCGATTTCATGAACGAGACCAGGATGCTTGAGGAAATCGAAGTCGCCCACAAGATGGGCATAGACGTATTTGTCCTCGATACTGGCTGGTACCAGAAGACCGGTGACTGGGAAGTCAATATGAGGACATTTCCCCACGGGCTCGATCTCATCCGTGAAAAGCTTTCAAAATACAATATGAAACTCGGGCTCTGGTATTCACCGACACATGCCGCGGCAACCAGCAGGCTGACAAAAAAACATGGCGACTGCCTCATGTCATGGAATGGGAAGAAAAGCAGCGCCCATCCCGTATGGGAGACCGAGGAGAGCTTCTCGTACTGTCTGTGCAGCAATTACTGGGAATCGTTTGCAGATGAACTCATCCGCTGTGTGAAGGAACTCGGAGTGACCTATTTCAAGTGGGATGCCATCGGGCAGTTCGGCTGCGATGATCCGGGACATTCCCACGGCAATGCCGCAAATTCGCCAGAGGAGCGCGCTGACTGCTATGCATTCGAACAGGTCAGATACATGTCGAAGATCATTGACCGTATCTGCGCCGCGTGTCCTGAGGCGATAGTCGATTTCGATATTACAGAAGCGCATCGGTCGGTCGGGCTGGCGTTCCTCGCATCCGGCAAATATTTCCTCATCAATAACGGTCCGTATTACAGATCATTCGATGATCCGCAGTACGCGCCCGGCGGCGGGATGGGAAGCAACGTGTTTGTGTTCCCGGGACCTGCTAGGCCGCGCCTCTGCCGTCAACCACTGGCTTATGACAGATGGATTCCGTCCGTACTTTTCCTGACGCATTTCCTGCCTGACGATCCGGAATCATCTCAGACGATAAACATCGCCTCGATGATCCTTGGACAGAATGGAATCTGGGGCGACCTTCCGAAAATTTCTGCAGGCGGAGTGGAGCTTTACGGGAAGCTGCTCGGGTATTACAAGCAGGTCCGTGACGAAGTCACATCTGCATTCCCGGTGTGTTCCGGATTTGTCGGATGCAATCCCGAGATCCACGAGAAGATCGGGAAAAAGGGCAAGGGCGTTGTCTGCATCTTCACCGACAACAAGGGAACTTACCGCTATGTCACGGCGAACCGCGTCAATCCAAAGCTCAAGAGCAGCGATGATTCCGTGAAGATCAAGATCCTGAAGGACAAGCGCGCCGAAATAATCTTCAACTTCGAAAAAGGTGGTGCGAAGATCGCATTCTTCGGGGTGGAGTGAAGTGGGGGAAATTCGAAAGTTCGGAAATGCGGAAGTTCGTAAGTTAAGAGTGGAGGAAATGGAATGGTGCCATGCTGGGGAAGTGCCCGATGGAGAATGAGAAGCTATGAAAATAATGTGTTCAATTAAATTAAAGGATATATGAGCTGCGACATATATTATTGGCGTCAGACAGTGGAATTTTCCATGGTGCCGGAACATGCGCTTGAGGCTCTTTTGAAAGGTGAACCGATCGGTGGGATTGACACTTTTCCGCGTGAATTTGTCTGTGATGTGATAAGGAATTCCTTTCCTGAAATCAAGGACAATGGCTTTGAGCTGAACTGGGAAGGAGAAGGAACTTATTTCCAGATCAGCTTCAGGACCTCGCCAGAGAAAGAAGTAAATCTGATTATTGCCAATTGCGACGATGGGATATTTGAACACGAAGATGTATTGGATCGACTGGCCGATGCCTGCACTAGCCTGGGATGTGCATTATATGATCCGCAGGAGGGTGAGAGATATGAACAGCCTGAACCTTCGATAAAGCTGGAAGAAACATATCCTAATATATACCTGCTCGCATTCTGCATCATAATGTTCCTCGGGTCGATTATAACCGAGGTTTTTACTGTAGGGATGTTTACCAAGGCGTTGCAGATATCCAAGTGGCCCACTGTGAATGCGACAATCACCCGGTCTGAAATGGATTCAAAATTCCACGGTAAGACCTCCTATACCGCCAATATTGAATATTTCTTTGATTTAAATGGCAGACGGTACTCGTCCTCCAGCATCCGTACGCGTGGTACAAGCTCTCAATATCAAGATGATATCGCCGCTGTTATAAAACGCTTTCCCGTGGGAAAAGAGGTGCCGGCCTACTATAACTCCAGCGATCCGAGTGAATCCTATCTTGAAGCGGGAGTCGGCTTTGCCAATTATGTCCTAATCATAAGTCCAGTAGTATTCAGTGTCATTTTCGGGATTTTTACTTTTGATGGTCTGGGAAAAACTATCAGATACAGTTTCCGCAAATCTTCAGGAAAGAGACACCGTTCACCGGCTTAGAGAAATAAAACCGGTTTACCAAACCTGAAGGATTAATTCGGTGCCATTAAATTGCATTCATTGGAAGAGTAACTAACAGCAATGCTTCCGCCTAAAGGCGGGACTCCAAAGCGCCTATAATTCCGCAACTCACAGTTGATTTCAAAACAAACGCGCTTGGAGTACCGGCTTTAGCCGGAAAGAAATTATGGAAGATATTCTGTAACGTATTTTGCAATACACTTCGATATTTCCTCCTGTGGAGGATTCGTCATTCGAATGTTCGGTTGTTCGTAATTCGATTGTTCTGCAAAACAACCCAATTATTCTCGGGCAGGAATGCCCGAGTTACTCCTGTAGATATCGAGTGCTCCGGGGAAGGGGCTGAGGGCGCGTTCGAAGATTCCCAGCGAGTAGGCGATTGCGACGCCGTAGTTTGTGATCGGCACTCCTGCTTCCCGGCATTTCAGAAGTCTTGAAAGAAGCAGGCGCCTGTTGAACGTGCAGCTGCCGCAGTGGACGATCAGCTTGTACTTCGATATGTCCTCAGGGAAGTCGCAGCCTTGCGTATGCTCGAAATCCAGTTTGCCGCCGACGTACTGTGTCAGCCACCTTGGTATCTTTATCCTGCCGATGTCTTCGCCGACCGGATGGTGGCTGCAGGCTTCAGCCATCAGGACTTTGTCGCCGGGTTTCAGCTTTTCTATTGCCAGCGCGCCTTCGACAAATGTATCGAGATCACCTTTGAACCTGGCGAAGAGTATTGAGAATGAGGTCAGCGGAATATTGTTCGGTGTGTCGCCTGCAACCTTGAGGAATCCCTGCGAGTCAGTGATGACAATGTTTGGCGGGCGCTTGAGCCGCTCAAGGGCGTCACGGAGTTCGCGTTCCTTCACGACCATGCAGTATGAATCATTGTCGAGTATGTCGCGTATTGTCTGTACCTGCGGAAGGATGAGACGTCCTTTCGGAGCTTCAAGATCAATCGGGACCACGAGCATCGCCAGGCTTCCAGGCGGCAGAAGATCTCCGGCAATCGACTTTTCAGAGATGAATTCCTCCGGAACGCTCTTTATAAGTATGTCGCGGAACTCGTTTAGTCCTTTGCCTTCCGTAGCGACAGCCTTCACGTATGGAATTTTTGAGGAGTCGAGTTTCATGAGAAGTTTCGCCGTAGGTTTTGAAATATCGGCTTTGTTCAATACGGCTATCACAGGAATATTCAACTTCCTGAATGTCTCGAAAATTTCATCTTCGAACTTTCCCCATTCACCGGCTACTGCGACGATTACTGCTACTTCCGTTCGGTCAAATATCTTCTTTGTCTTGTCGACCCTCATCTTTCCGAGTGCGCCTGTGTCGTCAATTCCGGCGGTGTCGATGAAGAGGACAGGCCCGATCGGAAGTAGCTCCATTGGCTTCTCGACCGGATCCGTGGTGGTGCCGGCTACATCGGAGACGATGGAGACCTGCTGTCTGGTCAGGGCGTTGAGGAACGAGGATTTTCCGACGTTCCTGCGTCCGAAGATCCCGATATGGAGCCGAAGGCCTTTTGGAGTTGTCTGCATATTTATTTAATAGCTTGTTTTTGAAAGGACATCAATGACACAAGGGACGTAAAGGACATAAGATGTAATATTTTTCAATCGCCGCTTCTCCGATTCGCCGTTTCACCGGTTCAATTTTATTTCCGGTGCCAGTGCGATCCTGAATCCTATGTCGGCGGCCGCGAAGTCGGGCTTGTCGGCGTAGCGTGTCGACGAACGGCAGAATTTCTTGTCGAAGCACCAGCTGCCGCCCTTGAGCACGCGGAAATCACCCTTTGTTGAACAAGGATCGGAAAGACCTTCGGTGAAAGTTTCGGTCCTCACGCCTTTTTCACCATATTCGCAGGAGTCGAGGCACCATTCCCAGACGTTCCCATGCATGTCGTATATCCCCCAGGCATTCGGGGATTTTGTCGCAACTTCCTGAGTGCTGTTCTTGCTGTTGCTTCCGTCCCATGCCAGATCTTCGATCTTGCCGGCATAGTCTCCGGTGGTTCCGGCCCTGCAGGCATATTCCCATTCAGCTTCTGTGGGCAGGCGGTATGCGTATCCTTCAGGAATGCGGCTTTTGTCAGACTCCGTCAGCTTCCTGCAGAAATCCACTGCGCTTTCCCAGCTCAACTGTTCGGCAGGTGCATTTTTTCCGCCGTAGAGGCTGGGGTTTTTGCCGGCTATCTTTTCATACTGGGACTGGGTGATCTCGGTCCTTCCAATCCAGAACGACCTGCCGAGCTTCACCTTGTGCGCGGGTTTCTCGTCACCGGACCACTTGTCGGAGCCCATTACGAATTCGCCGGGTTCAAGTTTTACTAGCACCAGCCCGTCAATTGAAGTGATGAAATCCTTTGCTGATGTACTGCCTTTGACGGCCGGGCTCTTATCAGGGCTGCCATTGCTTTCAGGTGCTGACGATGTGCTGCATCCTGCAATAATGAACAATGCAGCAAGCGCTGGTATTGACAAATATTTCATCATAGGGAAACCTCCATTTTGGATTGGGTATTTATAAAGCATAATCTACTACAAGTTTCATACAAATAAAGGTTTTTCCCACATATGGAGTGCTGAAGCCTGCTTCAGCTTTGTTTAGCGGAGCTTGGTCCGCGTTATTATCTAGAAACCATCGCATATGGTTATTTCATCGGAATTAAAACTCATGAAAGTCCTAGTTAGACGTTGCTCGAAAAGTGGTAACGCGGACATTCCTGTGTGCCGTGCCATAGCTGTTCTTTGCGACGGCGGAAGCCTGTATCATTGTCAAACAAGGAAAATAGACTGAGAACATGCCTTGAGAGCTTGACTGCCATACTATTCTAAATTTCAGACGTTGGATTTGTTCGTAGTTAAGCCCGCAAGGGCTGTTTTTGAATATTTGCAATTTACTTTTGCCTGCCTTATACTAACTTCCATAGTATTTAATAACCCTTAGCTTCTCAATTAACCATGAAGCTTGAATTCTGTTTTTTATCGCGCCACAATCCCGGGACTTTTGTGAAGTCCCACTGTCATAATGCGCTCGAAATCGTCTATTATACCGAGGGCAGGGGGCGGATATCGTTCGACAGCCGCAGCTGGGATTTTTCGGAGCATGACTTCCATATTGCGCCAGCAGGCATGTTCCACAAACAGAATAATACCGATGAGCTTTGTGCAATATGCATCGGAGTTTCCGGAAGCGGGCTGGAAGAACTCACAGGCACCTGGCACGACTTTTCCGGTGCACTCAGATATCCTCTTGAACAGCTTGTCAAGGAACTGAACGCCAAGAACGAATCCTACGAACAAATCACGAACGGACTCCTCGAACAGATAGTGGGACTCACGCGCCGCATCATTGTTTCGCAGGCAAAAGCCGAGGAGGCTCCGAAAAGCGAAAAGATCGACAAGGCGCTGCACATCATCCGCGAAAACGAGGGCAGGATTTCGCTCGACAATATCTCCGACACGCTCTACATCAGCAAGGACTATCTGCGGCATCTTGTGAGGAAAAGCACCGGACAGTCCCCGCTGCGCCACATAATAAGTTCCCGCATGGAAAAGGCGAAGCGTCTTCTTGAGACGACGGAAAAGCCGATCGGCGAAGTCGCCGATGCCTGCGGATTCAATGACATCTACTATTTCTCCCGCTTCTTCAAGCGCAATGCCAAACTTCCGCCTGCGGCGTACAGGAAGAAATACAAGACCGGTAGGTGAATGCAG
This sequence comes from Lentisphaerae bacterium GWF2_50_93, assembly GCA_001804815.1. Lineage (GTDB taxonomy): Bacteria > Verrucomicrobiota > Lentisphaeria > Victivallales > GWF2-50-93 > GWF2-50-93. The sequence goes on along the minus strand of MHBI01000075.1, from coordinate 111,972 downwards.
TGACGGAGTAACGGTATGCCGTAGCATCGGAGCGTTAGCCATGGTCGCATGCCTGAGGCGCAAAACCCATGGTGCCGCTAAAGGAGCTTGTCGGACCTTGGGAATTTGTTTGTAGTAGCGCATGTTTGCGCGTTCTTAATGGAGACTTGATAAACTGAATAACGCGCAAACATGCGCTACTACGAACGAACAAAATCGGCAATTGAGCTTATTTCGATACCCGTCATTTTTGTGTCATCCGTGTGTTTCGTGGTTAAACCTCTTTTTCTGAAAGCCGGAAAGTGCAAAAACTCCGCCTGTTTAGTCCATTGCGCCTGTCGCCTCGCAGTATAATTTATGCTCAGAAAATGGAGGACGTTTTAAAGGTAAAGCAGACATTCTTGTCTGCTTGGATTATGTGAAGAAATAAACAGACAGGAATGTCTGTTTTACTAAAGCGAAGGAGATTCTACAGATGAAGAGACCTATTCCAGTAATTCTTGACACCGACATCGGCAGCGACATAGATGATTCATGGGCGCTCGTGATGCTTCTCAACTCGCCGGAACTCGACCTGAAGCTGATCACTACCGCGACGTTCAACACCGACCACCGCACAGGGATCACGGCAAAGCTGCTGCAGGCCGCCAAGCGCACCGACATTCCGATTGGTACCGGGATAAAGACATTGGACAAGCCAATACAGGTCAGTCCTTGGATCAAGGGCTTCAACATGAAGAAGTACAAGGGGAAGATCTATTCCGACGGTGTCGATGCGATGATAAGGACCATCATGAAGTCGAAGGATAAGATCACGCTCATTTCAATCGGGCCAGTGACAAATATCGCCGAGGCCTTGAGAAGGGAGCCTAAGATCGCCAGGAAATGCAGGTTCATAGGCATGCACGGATCAATCGCTAAGAAATACGGCGGAGAACCCGGTATTTCCCCTGAATACAATGTGGTCGTCGATGTCATTTCGGCAAAGGCAGTTTTCGATGCGCCATGGGCCAGCATGACAATCACCCCGATCGACACCTGCGGCCTCATCAGGCTGGATGGAGATTTCTACAGGCGCGTCAAGGAATGCAAGAACCCCCTGACGAAGGCGCTCATTGATTCATACCAGGTCTGGCTTGGCGGGAAAAGCGACGAAGGCAGGAGCTCGGTCCTCTTCGATACCGTTGCAGTTTATCTTGCCTTTGCCGAGGATATGCTTGTGATAGAGGAGAAGCCAATTGAAATAAGCTTCGACGGATACACGAAGATAAATGAAAATGGAAAGAATATACGCTGGGCGCTCGAATGGAAGTCGCTCGATGAATTCAGGGAATTCCTGGTAGGTAGGCTCATATGAACGGTCGTCAGCGTTTTGCAGAGGTCATGGGTTATGGAAAACCGGACCGCACGCCTGTCCTTTATTTTGGGACCTGGCCGGAGACGAAGGTGCGCTGGAAGGATGAGGGGCTGGATGCAGTGATGATGAGTGGGGATTCGGCAGGCCCGCAGATTCCGGAGATGGACACCGACTGGGAGATGTCGCCGGATTGCAAAGGCAACATCTGGAACAACCAGGGTCTGCTGGAGCCGTGGCCGCGTCCAAATGGGAAAACCGAGACGATAGAGGAAGATGCCGAGACTAGGACGATACGCACTCCTTTCGGTGGTATCGTACAGGTGAGCAAATGCGGCAGTTCGATCTCTCATACGATACAGAATGATCTTGAACCGACGCGCGAGTCATGGGAAGTCTACAAGAAGTCGCTTGATCCATCCGACAAGACCCGGTGGCGTACCGGCTGGGAGGAACGGATAAAGACTTTGAATTCGCGCGAGCACATGACCTGTTTCTTCGGCGGAAGCCTGTTCGGCCGGCTCCGCGACGCGCTTGGAGTTGAAAATATTTCCTATCTTCCGTTCGATGATGCGGCGTTGTATGAGGAGATGATAGAGTTCCAGACGGAATATTACATGGAGCTGAACAAGCCACTTCTCGAGAAGGTGTCTTTTGATTTTGCATACATCTTCGAGGACTGCTGCTTCAACACTGGTCCTCTGCTTTCGCCCGATCTCTACAAGACCTATTTCGACAAGCGATACCGCAGGATGATAGAATTCTATCACAAGATGGGCGTGAAACATGTCCTGATAGATTCCGATGGCAAGATCGATGATCTCCTGCCTCTCTGGCTCGAGAGCGGATTCGACATCATCTTCCCGATCGAGGTCGGGACGTGGAAGGCGAGTCCTGTGGCATTCAGGAAAAAATACGGTAAGCGGATGCGCATGATGGGCGGTGTCGACAAGCATGTAATCCCCAATGGCGAAAAAGCGATCCTCGCGGAACTCGAGCCTTTGAAGGATATTGTCGCTGAAGGCGGGTTCATCCCGATGCCGGATCATCGCATTCCGCCGGACTGCTCGATAGGCCAGTTCGGGAAATACGTGGAGATATTCAAGGAAGTTTTTGCTTGAGGTTACCTTAAATATTCCTCACGCTTTCACGCTGATGGATCTTGGAGCTTATGAGGAACTGCCGCTGGCTCACATCTTTCGGGTTCGCGATGATCTCGAAGGCCTTTGAGATAATGGCCTCCCTGTCGGATGTGACGGATGTGATGCTCGGATGTGCGTATGTTTCGAAGTTGCCGTATTCGGCATTCGACAATACGCTGATCTTGCCTGGGATGTCGATCTTTCTCTCCTTCAGATAGCGCATGCCGGATAGGGCGCCAGGCAGGGAATCATATATGAGCACCGTCACGTCATCCGTGGATGACAGGACTTCCTTTGTAAGGTCGTATCCGGCCTTCATCGAGTCGTCTCCGGGCTTCAACAGGGTCTCGGGCCTCACAAGATTGCAGAGCTTGAGATTGTTAGCCTGCAGTGCCTTCTTCATCCCCGCATACGTCTGGCGGCTGTTATAGTTCCATGGTTCGTTGGCGACGTATCCGAATTTCGTGTGCCCCTGCTGGAAGAGATAGTTGATGCCCATGTATCCGGTCTCGAAGGAGTTCTGCGCAACGATATAGATATTCTCCGCCATTATATAGTCCTCGGCAAGGACGAGTATGACCGTCGGGATCTTGAACGAGTCGAGTTCCATCAGCTTCTTCTGGTCGATGTCGGCGCCGGGCGGAATCAGGATGATGCCCTTGATGTCATTGTTCTTTTCAAGGATCTCGGAGAAGATTTTGTAGTTCATGTCGGGCGAGAGCTTTATGTTCATGAGCTCCATGTGCTGCTGCTTGGCGATGCGTTCGGCGATTGAGACCTTGAAGAAGATGTCTTCGGAGAACCAGTCGGGATACGCCATTATGATCTTTCCGTTCCTCCGGTTCTTGCCGAGTTTAAGGATCTCCTTGTTGGCGAGCGACAGGAATGTCCCTTTTCCCTTTATCCTGTAGACTATGCCGTCGCGCTGGAAGTTGGCCATGACCTTGTGGACGGTGAGTCTGGAGACTTTGAACTTCTTCGCGATCTCGTTTTCAGTCGGGAGCATGCTTCCGGGGCGGAGGTCGGAAATTAAGTCGATTATGTGGTCGTGAATTTTCTGGTGCAGCATCACTTTCTTCATATGTGCCTGGGGCCTTTTATGTATAGGTTGGTTAAAATAACCCGCAATTTATATATACATAGCGCGTGGATTTTGAAATTCAATGCCGGGGGATGAATTTTAACAGGACTAATAGTCCAAGTGGTAATCCCTCAGTCTTTCCTAGTGTCATGTATCGCAAATAGGCCGAAATAAAACGTGGGGGATTTTGGATGTTCAGTCTGTACGACTCCGCTAAGGCGATGCTGAAGCATCGTTGTGTGGAGGCGGATGGGCTGAACGCCGAAAGACCCACGCCGTAATACGGTTATGCCTCTTTTTGCGCGGCCTTCGTCTTGGTCGGAACCGACGATACTTCAGTATCGCCTTGTTCCATCCAAGCCAAATCCGCATCAAAAATAGACATAATTTTATTCGGCGTATTTGCGATACATGACACTAGGTCAATCACAGGACTTCTTCATGGAACGCCACCAACCTGGTGGCATCTGTTCAACCGAGCCGGCAAGTTGCCGGCGTTCCGTTAATGCAAGCAGGAGAGGCTGAGGGATTACTTCAAGTGGCGATTGGCGGACAGGGGAAATTGCTAAATTCGCAAGCTGGCAACATTGTCAGGATAAAATGATTGTTTTTTAAACAATCACTATTGACATAAGTGATTGTGTGAGATATACTGTGTCGCAAATAAAAGGTGATTGCTATGGCTAATAAGGTCTATCAGCAGATATACGAAGATGTCTTGTCAAATATAAACGTAATGCATTTTCGCCCCGGTCAAAAACTTCCCCCTGAAAGGCAGCTGATAAAGAAATACGATGCTCTTTTTACAAGCCTTGAGCCGCACTGCATGGAGGATGAAGCCCTCCCCGGCAAGTTGAACGAGATTCTCAAGCGCCGCCTGGACAGCGGTAAAATGCGACTTAAAGCCTCCGCAGCGGAGGAATATCGGGCATTTGCCGCCGGCATTCTGCCTCATTCCAAGTCTCCAGCTACCTTGAAGAAGGAAGGACTCACATGAAAAGCATGCACCGTCTGAAAGATGATATCCCCTTCACGCTTATCGAACTGCTCGTGGTTATTGCAATCATCGCAATCCTATTGGCAATTATGCTGCCTGCTTTGAAGAAGGCTAGGAAAATGGCGGAGAACACCGTCTGTATAAATAATCTCAAGCAGATAGGCATAGCTACTATGGACTATGAAGTGAGTTATGGGGCAATATACTTTCCGAGCCAGAGTCCCTATGGCGATACCTGGCCGACAGAGGGCACGATGTCAGGCGGAAGCTGGGATTTCCAGCTTGTAAACCACCTCAAGTCGCTTTCCTTGAAATCGCTGGAATGTCCGACTGACACGATATCTAGACCGTGGCTAACGTATCAAGGTTTCCCAAGGTCGTATTTCGTCAACGCCTCCCCTTTCAGCAACACGCCCTCATCTCTTAGCCCACTTGGGAAGCCATTCTGCGCGATCCGTAAGCCTGCGCAAGTCATACTTCAGCACTGCCACCCATTTGTTCTCAGTATCTATAGTTATGACAAGTACATCGGCACGGGGAGCGATTGGACCAAGCATTATTACCTGGACTATCTTGGTGTCGGCTTCATTCCGGGGCACGGTTCTTATACCAATGCATTGTTCTGCGACCTTCATGTGGAATCCCGGCAGCAGATTCTTTTTCTTCCTTGGTCTTCGGATGACAATTGGGATATCACGCGCTGACTTGATGGACGGTTATCGAAACACTATGAATAATATTGGGGATAAACTCAAAATTACGAAAATGAGAAAGAAGATAGAAAACATCTTAATTAATGAGTGGTTCACATGAGAACCGTGCCTTGTCTGACAGGTGACATGCCATTTACACTAATCGAACTGCTGGTGGCTGTGCCCGCCATAACTACCCAGCGCCTGCGGGGAGCGACGGCGAGAGTGGCTCGATTCACTTTAATCGAACTGCTCGTGGTTATTGCGATCATCGCAATCCTCGCGGCAATGCTCCTGCCTGCACTGGCAAATGCCAAAACTGCTGCCAAGCAGACGGCCTGCATGGCAAATCACAGGCAATGCGGAGTTGGAATTCTTGCATATGCCTCGGATTTTAACAATAATGTGCCATTGGGAGATATGCAGGTGGATGGGGACTATTCCAATGTATACATGAATACTATTGGTGGGAATCGTATTCCATTTGATCTCAGAACATCTTTCAAAACCTATATAGACTTCAATATCTGGATGTGTCCAACGGTAGAGAGTTCAGCGAGGATCGACGATCCGGGAAATACAAAAACATGGTGTTCTTCCCAATATGAATATTGGCCCGGACGCCCACTGGTGTCGTCGGGTGGTTTCTATCTGCCGACCTCGGTTAGCAGCTGGACTTCCAACGATGTCATGATGCAGGATCTTGTCTACTCCTTTTTAGACAGCTGGAGGGCGAATCATACGAAATTCGGGAAAGGGAAATTCTACCAGCCATATTCCGACAACCCTTCATTCAAGACATATTTCTATTGCTACCCGAAAGGATTCAATGTAGTCTTCGCTGACGGACGCGCCAGCTGGGTGGACTTCGGAAATTCAAAAACTGTTTATCATTGGGGGACGCAGTTCTTGCCTTCCGCACCTGAATTTGAGTATAGGCATCAGTGACCTGTAGGTCTTAGGAATGAATTTATTTATAAAAAAAACAGAAGAGGATTGTCATGAAGAAAAAAATGGTTTTGCTCTCGATTTTGGTCGCTGTTGCCGCAGGAATGGCGTTGAGTACGGATGCCGCTGCACTCTTGGATGGTCCGCTCACCAATGGTGATGAGCGCTTTATTCTACAGAATGACGCCTTTGTGGTCGCGGGAGGCGTCGAAGTCGACACCACGAAAAACAGTACTGAGTGGCATGAGTTCATCGTCAGCGTACCCGCAAATCTCGTGTTTGAAGTCGGCAAAAGCTACAAGATTTCATACGACTACGTCATTAAAAATGTCAAAGATGAGAAGACGAAGTTCTACCATCTGCTCCGGACAGGAGGTGACGCGAAAAAGGATAAAGGGCTGGAGTTCTGGAGCGATGCCGCCGGAGCTAAAGGACATAAGGAGTTCACCGCCCTGGTCAGTGATGCCGGCTACCGCCTTATCATAGGCGTCCAGTTCGGCGGAGCTATTCGCATCGAGAAGCTTAAGATAGAGGCTGTCGAAAAGAGCAAATGAAGCCGGCTTTCAAACAGTAAAACTTTACTCAGGGAATTCTCTATGAAGAACAGATACATGCTGTTGAATTTAGCACACGCCGCAATCTCAGCCGGCCTTCTTCTGGTTTGCGGATATGTTTATGCCGAAAAGGCTGATGCGGGACAAACTGTGTCTTCGGGCGGCGATGCACAGGCCGCCAAAAGGCATCGAGGTTTCACGGTCAGCGGTCTGAGCCTGAAAAACCTTGAAGACCTTAAGAAGGACTGGAACGCCAACATCGTAAGGCTCATGATGGTCACCTGGGGAAATGATAATACGTTCAATTTCATGGATGAAGCGAAAAGCGGCAAGCATCCGAAGCTTGCAGAATGGCTGGACAAGGCCGCCCAGTTGGACATCGCTGTCGTTCTGGACCTGCATGATGTGCCAAATACAAACAAGGCAAAGCCCAAGGACGGGGAAAAATACAACTTCTGGACCGATGAGACGAATCTGAAGACGATGTTGGAATTCTGGAAGGAAATGGCCTCGTTCTGCAAAGACCGTAAGCAGGAGATCTACTATGACATATTCAACGAACCGCTTGACTGGGGCGACGTCCCTTCCTTTCCTAAGAAGTGGCCTGAATGGTCTCAGCAGATCGTCAATGCGATAAGGGAGGTGGATCCGACACATCCGATTATCGTGGAGGTTGGGCCTGGAAGCCTGTGCTGGGGGTACAAGTCCTTCCAGCCGCTTAAAGGAGAGGGCATCATCTATTCTATACATCTCTACCAGCCGCAGGCCTACACGCACCAGGGAATTTCGGATATTCGGAACACCGATCTTGCAAAGGCCTATCTTCAGACCAACCAAAAATGGCCTGGAGTCTATGGTGACCATGGCGGAGGCCTCTGGGACAAGGACCGCATCAGGGTAGAGCTTAAGCCGGCAATCGAGTTCCAGAAGAAACACAATGTTAAAATCTACGTCGGCGAGTTCGGTGTCGCGAAATGGGCTCCCCAGGCTGATCAGTATCTCAGGGATTGCATCGATGTCTTCGAGGAGAATGGGTGGGACTGGACCATGCATGCCTTTCGTGAAAACCCCATCTGGAGCCTCGAGCACGATGATTCATACGATGTCAATGGAAAGCTACTCGATAATCCTGATGATTGCGCGCGCACAAAAGTTGTTAAAGAGTATCTCGAGTTGAACGGGAAATAGGATTCAAACCTGAACTGGCAGGTCGTAAGACGCTGAATTTATCCGCAGGTTCGGCAAAAAAAACATATTCCGAGCTCGAGAAAAAGTTCAAGTATCTGCTTGACCATCCGCAGAAACTGTCTTCGAAAAAATAAATATATATAGATTGGAATTTGTATATGAAGAGGAGTTCTATGAAATGTAAAATTATCTTATGGATGGTTACGGTATTCATGATTTTCAATTTGGCGCGTGCGGACTCGGTGCTTGTCGAGGGTGAGAGTTTCCAGGAACTTGGAGGTTGGGGGGTGGATCAACAGTTCATGGACATCATGGGATCTCCATTTCTTATTGCTCATGGATTAGGTAATCCGGTCAAGGATGCAATAACAACGGTTGCTTTTCCGGAAACGGGTGAATACAGGATATTAGTTCGGACCAGGGATTGGGTCGGAACGTGGAAGACCCCTGAAACACCGGATAATTTCAAGGCTGTCGGGACACCTGGTGAGTTTGAATTAATAATAAACGGGAAAAAGCTTCCTCTGAAATTTGGCGGTGAAAGCGCTGAATGGCATTGGCAGGACGGAGGCAAGGTGTTTGTTGACTCGAAGCAAGTTGTAATTGTGTTGCATGATTTGAAGGGCTTTGATGGCCGGTGCGATGCGATATTGTTCACGACCGACGAGAAAATGCTTCCTCCGAATAAAGGTGGGGAAATGGCGGAGTTCAGGAGGAGGCTGCTTGGACAAGCGGAGCAAGCTGAGGAAGCGGGGGATTTCGACTTAGTTGTGACAGGCGGCGGCATTGCAGGAATATGCACGGCGCTAAGCGCTGCACGGCTGGGCTTGACCGTTGCATTGATACAGGACCGTCCAGTGTTGGGCGGCAACAACAGTTCGGAAATCCGCGTCTGGCTGGGTGGTGAAGTTAATAAGTCTCCTTATCCCCGAGTCGGCGACGTTGTGAGGGAGCTTGAGCCCAGGCAGAGGGGCAATCCTGGCACAGCGGAAATCTACGAAGATGAAAAGAGAATTTCTCTGGTTGAAGCGGAATCAAACATCAAGTTGTTTCTCAACCGACGGGTAAACGAGGTGCAGGTTGAGTCGGGACATATCAGGGCTCTGATGGCCCGGAATACACGTACTGGAGACAGGATGCGTTTTTCAGGAAAGTGGTTTGCCGATTGCACCGGCGATGGAACCATAGGATTTCTTGCCGGTGCCGACCATGAGATATCTTCAAAGGGACATATGGGATCAAGCAACCTGTGGTCCGTCAGGGATGCCGGTGTCCCGAGTCCTTTTCCGAGTTGTCCCTGGGCGTTGAATCTCAAGGGCAAGGATTTTCCCGGAAGGAATCAGAGTGTTGGACAGTGGTCGAAGCCGGGACTTGACAGTCTCGGGCGCTGGTTCTGGGAAAGTGGTTTTAACTGGGATCCGATTGCCGATGGAGAGAAAATACGTGACTGGAACCTGCGTGCCATGTTCGGAGCCTGGGACACCTTGAAAAATACGGACAGTCTATATCCGAACCATAAGCTGGAATGGGCGTCATTTATTTCAGGATCGCGCGAATCACGCCGACTTCTTGGTGATGTCGTACTGAGCAAGGAAGACCTTGTCGGTGCCCGGCAATGGAATGATGCTTGTTTCCCATGCACTTGGAGCATAGATGTTCATACGCCCAATCCGTTGTTCGGCAAGGGATTCGATGGAAACGAGTTCATATCTACAGCGAACATGGGGGAGTATCCCCGTCCATACTGGGCACCTTACCGCTGTCTTTACAGCCGGAACATTGAAAACCTCTTCATGGCCGGGCGTGATATAAGTGTTACCCACGAGGCTCTTGGTACTGTGAGGGTCATGCGTACATGTGGGGCCATGGGCGAGATTGTAGGTATGGCCGCCTCCCTCTGCAAGAAGCACAATACCGTCCCGCGCGCAATCTACCATAAACATCTTGAAGAGTTGAAACAACTTATGAAGTCAGGAATTGGACGGTAAGGAATTATTCAATAGATATTGTTCAATGAAATAACAAGAAAATAATTAGGGGATTTCTAGATTACGAGATAGCGTTCTACATTTGAAGAGTTCTCGTCGGACGTGGATCTTTCTCAAATGACTTCGGCGGCTAATGAAGTTTTGCGATAATTTCACTGTCAGCATAAAGAATATAAAGACAGGGAGGGGAAATGTCCAGTAGGAAGTGGGATGATAAATCGATAACAGATCATATCCTTTCAAGAGAAGGGAGGAAGCCGCTGAATTCTTCTTATTACGCATTGACGTATCCTGCGGTCTATGCAGCGGCTGAACGGATGTTCGGATCATGGGGATCAGCAATTGAGGCCTGCGGATTAGACTACAGCAGCATAAGGAAGTACCGGATATGGTCCGATGCGGCGGTTTTAGTGGAAATTAAGAAGGTATACATGGAAAAACAGCCATTGAGTTCCAACCATGTCCAGAAAAACAACAAATCCCTGTACATGGCGGCGGTGAAAAGGTTCAGGAGCTGGGGGGCCGCTGTTGGTGCCGTCGGTATTGATTATAGCGGGATAAGAGTTAGAAGGAGGATGTGTAATGCCAATATAAAAATGGAAATACTTGCCCTATACCGCAATGGCGCGGATCTGGCCTATCCGAACATGAAGGAAAACTATCAATATCTGCTTGCGGCAGGAATGAAGAAGCTCGGAAATGGGAGTTGGGCGAAAGCCCGGAAAAAATGCGGCATACGTGACAATTATAGAATGTATGTGCAGAGAAGTGAAGTGAAATCACAGTTGAAGGAAAGCGCATGAGGATTTACTCCGGTGTTTTGGGGGCTGAAGGGCAGGATTAATACGGATTCCTGCAGAGGATTAACAGTATTATAGGACGGTCGATGCGATAAGTTATTTTACAGGAAGTGCGAGACGATAATCGTCAAATGTTATCAATGTCTCTGTTCTTCTTAATGTATTTCAAGAAGAAGAAAGTTTTTTTAAAATTTATAAAATAAGTTTCAAAAATGAAGCAGTCAAATTTATTGTTTGAAGATGAATGGTGCGTTGTTGAAAATGAATACAGTTTGGAGACGGAGCCGAATGTAGCCGCCTTGCTGACCACTGGCAATGGGTATATTGGCGTGAGGGGAAGCCTGGAGGAGTTTGGAAGCCTTCGCATTCAAGGCTGTTATATTAGAGGACTGATAGATAAGATATATGAGCTGCCCCAGCCATTCGCCGATAACATGTATATGAAAAAATACTATTTTGACGAAGATAGATTAAAACACTTTGAGAAACAAGATTGTATTATCAATTTTATAGACATTCTTTTAGTCAGGGTGAAAGTCGGGGGAGAAACCTTTTATCCGTGGGAAGGGGACATGTTATCCTGGAAGCGTACACTCGACATGAAAAGCAATTGCCTGTTTAGAGAAGTGAGATGGAAGAATAACAAAGGGGACATCAGTATAATAAAATTTGAAAGATTTTCAAGCTTTGATGATGATCATGTCTACTGTATCAAGCTGTCAGTCACGCCGGAAAACCATAATGAGGTTATAGAAATAATATCAGGTCTTGATCTAAGGACAAAAACAAATGGCCAGCGTGTTGCGAAGACAGTAAACTCGGAAGTATTCGAAAACAAAATGCTCCACGTCAACTTGTCAGGGGATTCCTACAGGTTCACATTTTGCACAGGAGTGTGCAATAGCTTTTATCCTGATGGCGAAACAGTCGTTTTGCATGCCAATATCAATGATGGTGATTTTCTCGCAAATACAATTTCCTTTCAAGCAAAGACGGGTAAAACATATACGTTGGAAAAGAAAATGTATGTGATTACTTCAAGGGACACGGATGAGAACCTTGAAGGCATTGTCAGGAAGAAATTAAAGGAGTTGGACGAGATTGTCTATGATAAGCTTTTTGAAAGTCACGTGATAAAGTGGCGCGGCTTTTTTAAAGAAATGGATGTCAAGATAAAGGGTGACGAAAGCGCGGATGTTTCATTGAGGTTTAGTACTTATCATACGGCCATTGCAATTGCTCGAAATGACGCCGTGCACAGCCTTGCGGCAAAAGGGCTTACTGGCGAGGCGTACAATAATTTTGTCTGGTGGGACTGCGAGGTATATCAGGCCCCAATATTCTTTCATACTGTGCCACAGGCAGGAAGGAATATTCTACAGTACAGATATAATAAATTGGATGCTGCAAGGCAGATAGCTAAAGCAGAAGGCAGACGGGGAGCCAGATTTCCATTCACATCGTCTGTGACCGGAGAGGAGACTGTCTGGGAATTTGCCAGGCACCCATTTATGCAAATACATGTTGTAGCCGATGTGGCCTGGGCAGTGCTGAACTATCATGCCTGCACCGGAGATACGAAATTCATGATAGAGTTCGGGAATGAACTGCTTTGGGAGATTGCAAGGTATTGGGCGTCAAGGGTTGAATACAACGAACCGCTTGACAGATATGAAATTAAAAATGTGACGGGTACAGACGAACATCATCCTTATGTTGATAATAATGCATATACGAATTATTTGGTGTGCTTTGTGCTAAAAAACGCAGTAAGAATGTATAAGACATTAAAGGAAGCGTCTAAAAGAACGGTGGAGAAGATAAATCTTCAAAGTCAAGAAATTAATGCTTGGGATGAAATATCGAAGAAGCTATATTTGCCTATGGATGAAGATACAGGGATGATCCCGCAGTTTGACGGCTATTTCCGGCTAGATAAAGGGCTTGAAGTGAAAGGAGGCTCTACGGCAAAGGCATTCCAGATGAAAGAATCTGGATTGTATCATGAGAGCCAAGTGATAAAACAGCCTGATGTAATGCTTTTGTTCTCTTATTTGAATTTCACATTCAATGATGAAGTATATAGGAGGAATTGGAACTATTATGAGGCAAGATGTGAGGCCTCCTCGTCACTCTCCTATCCAGTGCATTCGATTTGCGCCTCGGATATGGGACAGCCGGAAAGCGCTTACAGATATTTTATGAAATCCGCAAGGTTGGACTTGGATGATGGGCATGACTGTGCATGGCAGGGGATGCATTCCGCCTGCGCCGCTGGGGCATGGCTTGCAGTCGTTCGAGGTGTCGCGGGGATTGTTTTCAGAGAAGACATGATCGAAGTCAGGCCAAACATGATTCCATGGTGGCAGGAAGTATCATTTTATATTACATGGCATGGGCAGAAGCTTGAGGTCTCTTTAAACAACAGGGCAATATGCATTAAGTCCAATGAAACAAATAAGTCGTCTGTGCCTTTGGAATCCAAGGGAAAGATGTTCGAGCTTGCGGCAGGTGGAATAATTTCATTGGATATTGCAGTAAAAGGCAAAGTGGTTTTTGCGTGACCCGGGGTGTAGATGGACAACCCATAAGCTGCGAAAAGGCAAACATGCTGAAGATGAAGAAAATGTGGAATGATATGTTCCCGCATGTCCACATCATAGCTAAAAAAGGAGCCAGTATTACGCCAGGCCCCTTTTCTTTTTTTAGCTCCATCACTTCATCCCGAACAGCTTCCCCAGCCACCTGCAGCAGAGGTCGGCCATTGCAGGGGAAAGCTTCTTCGCCATCCTGTGGAACCTGTAGCTGGTGGAGTCCATGGAGAAATCTCCTGTTATGGGATTAGAAATCTGGAAATGCCTTGCCACTGGTATTCACAGGAGTGATTCCAGCGCAAGCGCATGAGGGCTCCTGCAAAGCGTCCGGATCAACCGAGTAGAATTCCAGCTATTCCTAAAGAGAACAGCTGTAAGTCCTTGCGAGTCTACTTCGCGAACTGGTTTTAAGATGAAAATATGCTATTGGCATGAAAAGGCTTTGTGGAATAGTGATTGTTTTATGTGTCCACTGTTGACATAAGTGTTTGCTTGTGCTATAATGTTCCACAAATAAAGGTGATTGTTATGGCTAGGCAAGTCTATCAGCAGATATACGAAGACATCTTGTCAAAGATAAATGTAATGCATTTCCGGCCCGGCGCAAAACTGCCCCCTGAAAGGCAACTGATAAAGAAATATGATGCGAGTGATACAAGTGTTCGTCGCGCCCTGGCAATGCTTGTCGAACAGGGATATATAGACAAGCGTCACGGCAGCGGCAACTATGTGTGTGACAAAGTCGCAGCCGGCGGCCCTGAGATAAATCCGGATATTGTTTTCATCGTGCCAAGCCACTATGGAATCAAAATAGGTCTTCCGGAATTGCGTAAAAGTCTTTCCCTGGCCCTGCCTGGGTTGAAGCTGAGAATCCTAGTTTTGGACAAGGCGTCACTGGAAACCGAGCAGGCGCGGCGCCTGATGGAGCATTACCGCAAGCCGTTTGTGATACTCAATTCCAGGAACCAGACTGCGAAAATGGCGAAGGACGGGCTTCTCTTGCCGTTGGAGTCTCTTCCACGTATGGCCGAGCGGATAGACGGGATGCCTGAGAACCGCAAATGGCCCTTCAATGGCCTGCATGGGGAACTGCAATATTTTGGATGCCCATATCTCTATACCAACACCTGTTTCGCCATAAATGCGGATCTTGCAGAAAAGGCTGGGCTTGATATAACACGTCCTCCACGGCTTTGGTCAGAACTGCTCCAGTGGGGACGCGTTTTCACCGAATGGCGCGACTCGAAGAGATGCCACGATCTTTCAGCGTTCTATGGTTATCACCGCTGTTTTCTCAGCAGTGTCGGATCCTTTTATTCCATGGCAACTGATGGTGAGCCATGGGCTGTCGCTGGCGAAGACTTCCAGCGTGGGCTCAGGGAATTCTTTGCTTTTGTCGAAGGCCTGCTTGGTGGGGGGATGACAGAGACCGTTTCAATCCAAGATCCGGATCCTTTCGTTTCCGGCAAATATCTCTTCAGCCTGCAGGCGGGTTCATGGTATCCGCGCGATATCCGCAACTTCCGTCCTGAAATGCGTTATCGCTTCCTTCCTTATCCAGTTCCAGCAGCTATGCGTCCCAGATTTTCCTCGTGCGGTACCGAGTTGCTCTCCCTGATGCTGCCTGATGATAAAAAAAAGGCAGGCATTGAAGTGATACGTTTACTGGATGCGCTTTTCAGTCCGGCCATATGCGAACAATTGGCCTGGCGTTTCGGGTGTCTTCCAGCCGATCCTCATCTCTCCCGGCGATATCTCCTGACGAATCCTGGAATGGAGCCGTTTTACGATGCTCTATTTACAAGCCTTGAACCGCACTGTCCGGAGGATGAAGCGCTCACAGCGAAATTGAACGAGATTTTCAAGCGTCGCCTAGACAGCGGCAAAATGCGCCTTGATGCCTCCGCAGCGGAGGAGTATCTGTCATTTGCCTCCGGCATCCTGTCGCACTTCACTTCGCAAAACAGTTTGAAAAAGGAGATGCTTGCATGAAAAACATACGCCGTCCGACATGGAGCACGCCTTTTACGCTTATCGAACTTCTCGTGGTTATTGCGATCATCGCAATCCTCGCGGCGATGATCCTGCCTGCACTGGCAAATGCGAAAATTGCAGCCAGGCAGGGAGCCTGCATGTCAAATCTCAGGCAATGCGGAATTGGAATCCTGTCATACGCCTCGGATTTCGACGGCAACGTGCCGATGGGGGGGATGCAGGAGGATGGGGCGTATCCGGCAATATACATGAACCGCGTTGCTGTATATCCTTTTCCATTTGATCTCAGGGCATCCTTAAACGCATATATGAGCTTCAATATCTGGATGTGCCCGGCCGTAGAGGAATCAACGAGGATCGACGATCCGAACAACACAAAGGACTGGTGTACTTCCCAGTATGAATATTGGCCCGGAGGTCCGCTTGTGTCTGGTCGATTCTATCTGCCTCCGTCGATAAAGCGCTGGACTCCAAACGATGTCATGATGCAGGATCTCGTCTACTCCTATGCAGACAGCTGGAGGGCGAACCATACGAAATTCGGGAAAGGGAAATTCTATCAGCCATATGCGGACAACCCTTCATTCAAGACATATTTCAACTGCTACCCCAAGGGATTCAACGTGGTTTTTTCCGACGGCCACGCCAACTGGGTAGGCCACGAGGAATCAAAGATCGTATATCATTGGGGTACGCAGGTCTTGCCTTCCGCTCCTGAGTTTGAGTATAGGCACCAATGATCTGAGCTTTAGGAATGAATTTTATAAAAACAGAAGAGGATTGTTATGAAGAAAAAAATGGTTTTGCTCTCGGTTTTGGTCGCTCTTGCCGCAGGAATAGCGTTGAGTACTGAGGCAGCAGCACTCTTGGATGGTCCGCTCGCCAACGGTGACGAGCGCTTTATTCTGCAGAATGACGCCTTTGTGGTCGCGGGAGGCGTCGAGGCCGACACCACGAAAGATAATGTCGAGTGGCATGAGTTCCTTGTCAGCGTACCTGCAAATCTCGTGTTTGAAGTCGGAAAAAGCTATAAGGTTTCATACGATTATGTCATTAAAAATGTCAGTGGAGAGAAGGCGAAGTTCTACCATCTGCTCCGGACAGGAGGCGACGCGAAAAAGGATAAGGGACTGGAGTTCTGGAGCGATACCGCCGGAGCTAAGGGGCATAAGGAGTTCACCGCATTGGTCGATGATGCCGGTTACCGCCTTATCTTAGGCGTCCAGTTCGGCGGAGCTATTCGCATCGAGAAGCTGAAGATCGAGGTTGTCGAAAAGGGCAAGTGAAGAAAATGTATTTTAACAGTAAACGTTTATTATAGGGGATGCTTTATGGAGAATAAATTCCTGCCGGTAAATCCAGTTCTTGTCGTTCTTTCAGCCGGTGTTCTTCTGTTTTGCGGATATGCCTGTACCCAGCAGCCTGATGCAAAACAAGTTGCTTCTTCGGACGGCACCGGGCAAAGTGCAAAAAAGTCCGAGTTAAAAGCAAATGCACCTTTGGAAAACGTAAGTCAGGCCGTACCAAAAACTGATGTAAAACAGCCTGCACCTTCGGAAAACACCGCTCAGGCCGCCAAAAGGCACCGCGGCTTTACAGTCAGCGGCTTGAACTTGAAGAACCTTGAAGACCTTAAGAAGGACTGGAACGCCAACATCGTAAGGCTCATGATGGTCACATGGGGAAATGATAATACCTTCAATTTCATGGATGAAGCGAAAAGCGGCAAGCATCCGAAGCTTGCAGAATGGCTGGACAAGGCTGCCCTGCTGGACATCGCTGTAGTCCTGGATCTGCATGATGTGCCAAACAGAAACAAGGCAAAACCCAAGGACGGGGAGAAATACAACTTCTGGACCGATGAAACAAACCTGAATGTGATGATAGAATTCTGGAAGGAAATGGCCTCGTTCTGCAAAGACCGCAAGCAGGAGATCTATTATGACATACTCAACGAGCCTCTTGATTGGGGCGCGTTCCCCTCCTATCCCAAGATATGGCCCGAATGGTCTCAGAAAATCATCAATGCCATAAGGGAGGTGGATCCGGCTCATCCGATTATCGTGGAAGCTGGTCCTGGAAGCCTGTGCTGGGGGTACAAGTCCTTCCAGCCGCTCAAAGGGGATGGCATCATCTACTCCATACATCTGTATCAGCCGCAGGCCTACACCCACCAGGGAATCACGGACATCCGGAACACCGATCTTGCAAAGGCCTATCTTCAGACCAACCAAAAATGGCCTGGAGTCTATGGTGACCATGGCGGAGGCCTCTGGGACAAGGAGCGCATCAGGGTAGAGCTTAAGCCGGCAATCGAGTTCCAGAAGAAACACAATGTTAAAATCTATGTCGGCGAGTTCGGTGTCGCAAAATGGGCTCCCCAGGCTGATCAGTATCTAAAGGATTGCATCGATGTCTTCGAGGAGAACGGATGGGACTGGACCATGCATGCCTTTCGTGAAAGCCCCATCTGGAGCCTCGAGCATGATGATTCATACGATGTGAACGGAAAACGCCTCGACAATCCCGATGATTGCGCGCGCACGAAAGCCGTGAAGGGGTATCTCAAGTTGAACGGGAAGTAGGCTCGGAGTCATCCCACCGGATGACTGATGAATGGATTGTTGGATGACCCGCCATAGTTTCTCAGCGAAGGCGGGTCATCCAATCATCCATGGGACGGCAGTTTCTTCCCATCCTCAGTAGTTTCCACGCGCCTCCATTTATTTGCATACCTTATTTTCCTGCCCTTTTTGGACAAAGCAAACGGAAATGATATCTTATGCTAAATGAAAAAGAACATAATTCGCGAGGAAAGCGCCGGATATGGTGGCGGGGGAATTATCCTCTGCCGCGCCCCGGAAGGCAAGGTAAAGCTTGATGTCCGGCTGGAGAAGGAAACGCTCTGGCTGGCACAGAAACAGATATCCTTGCTGTTCGACACCGAACGAAGTGTGATAACAAGGCATTTGCGTAATGTATTTGTATCAGGCGAGTTAGACCAAAATTCAGTATGTGCAAAAAATGCACATATCGAGACAAAGACAAGAATGGTTGCAGCATAAAATTACAAACACTGGTTGCAATTTTATTATGAACGTCGGATAATTAGCGCTCTAATTTAATAAATCAGCTCTATAGAGGTCAATTTTGCAACTTCCTGGAGGTTTTTATGAAGATACTTAATTTTGGTTCGGTGAACATAGACCACGTATATTCGGTGGAGCATTTTGTCAGGCCCGGCGAGACCATGTCGAGTCTTTCGTACAGCAGGTTTTCGGGAGGGAAGGGGGCCAACCAGTCGATCGCGCTGGCAAAAGCAGGCGCGAACGTCTTCCATGCCGGCAAGATATGTTCAGACGGGATATGGCTGAAGGAGAATCTTAAGAAATGCGGAGTTCGCACGGATTTCCTCAAGGTCGGGGATGTCCCTACCGGGCACGCAGTCATACAGGTCAGCAAGAGCGGTGAGAATTCAATAGTGCTCTACGGTGGCGCGAACCAGGACATAGATGAAAATTTCGCCAGCTCTGTAATCGCGAAATTTTCAAGAAATGATTTTATTCTTGTCCAGAATGAAATAAATAAAATTCCTTCTATCATGGAGAAGGCGCATAGGAAAGGGATGAAGATAGTATTCAATCCAGCTCCAATGAACAAGCAGGTGAGATCATATCCGTTGAAGCTTGTGGATGTCTTCGTCCTGAATGAGATCGAGGGCGCCGATCTTACCGGTAAAAAAGGATTTCAAAATGTATTGGCGGAAATGAAGAGGAAATACCCGAGGGCGCTGACGATCATGACTCTTGGTTCAAAAGGCGTGGCGTACATTGATGATGGTAGAACAGTTTTTGTTCCGGCGGTCAAGGTGAAGCCGGTTGATACAACCGCTGCAGGCGATACATTCATCGGATATTTCCTGGCTGGGATCTCAAAAGGCGCAAGTACCGATGATGCCATCAGCCTGGCATGCCGGGCCGCTGCGGTCTGCGTGACCCGCAAGGGGGCCGCCGACTCGATCCCGAAGATGTGCGAAGTCCGCAAAACAGCTCTTGCGAGCTTAATCCGCCTTCGCTGAGATGCTGTGGCGTGACAGGCTACCAACAAATTCTAAATTCGTTCGTAGTCAATGCCGCAAGGCATGTTTATGGCTGTTTTTTTTAATATTGGAATTTGTTTATTTTTTAGAACTTGGAATTTGGAATAAATGGCTAGCCATAGAAAAGGTCCGCCGTTCAACTGGCGGAATTATATATTGTATTCGATCGACGGGGGGCTCTACATGGGAGGCATGTGCTTCCTGAGCGCCGAGACCATCCTGCCAGGAATCGTGAAGGAGCTTGGCGGGGCGAACTGGCTGATTTCGCTGATGCCGGTGATGATGGGACTCGGATGGTTCCTGCCACCGCTTTTCACCGCGCATATCGTCGAACGGCTCCACAAGGTCAAGAGATATACACTGATCGTCGGGCTTTTCCAGAGGGCTCCGTATCTGCTTGCAGGACTGCTCCTCCTGTTCTACAAGGATATCTCAACGACTTCAGCGCTCTTCATAGTTGCCCTTGCACCTCTCCTTTCCGGATTTTTCGGAGGAATTGGCGCGACGAGTTTCTGGGAACTGACGTCAAGGATAATCCCGAGGGACAGGATGGCTTCCGTAAACAGCCTCAGATTGATAATGACCGTCCTTCTTGGAATCGCGGCGGGATTCGCAGTCAAGGACATCCTGTCCGCACATCCCGGCAATGCCGGTTATGGCATACTCCATCTTATAGCCTTCGCCTTCATTTCATTATCATGGGTTGCGATCGCAATGGTGGACGAAGTGCACCTTCCTGAAAAAAAGCCAGGCAGCAAGACGGTTGACCTGATTGACAACCTGTCATCCGTTCCGGACATAATAAGGAATGATTCAAGATTCAGGAACCTTATGATCTCAACATTCTTTGGATTTGGATATTATGTCACCATCCCCTTTCTGGCGATCCACGCCATGAACGTGCTGAACAAGGACCTGAGCTTTGCCGGTGTTCTCCTGACAGCGCAGATGCTTGGAGGGATCACTGGGAACATTGCAGCAGGTTTCGTAGGTGACTATTATGGATGCAGGAGGATCCTCATCATATCCAGGAGCATGTCGATAATCCTGTTCTCCCTTCTGCCTTTCACGAGAACTCAATGGCATTTCCTGATACTATTTTTCATCTTCGGAGCTGCTTTCTTCATGGACAGGGTTGCAAACATGGCCTATCCGATGCAGATATCCCCCGACGACAGGCGTCCGACATATGTTTCCCTGATCACGGTGATCATGTTTCCGGCGGCGCTGAGCGCATCTCTGTTGAGCAGTTTTGCAAAGTCAATTTTCCATGGGATTCTTCCATCCGCATGCATTACGGTGGTGGCAATGATTATTTCGCTGGTCTTCGTCCTGAAAATCCGGGAGGACAAGGCGTAAATATTCACCGAGGCGCGCCTCGATGAATATTTACTACGGCACTTTCATGAACCAGGTGGCGCTGAGTATGAAGCCTGCGAGGATCAGGATCAGCGCAGTAATTATAAGAGGCTGGGCAAGCTCCCTGTAGTCGACGAAGCGCGGCTGTTCGACGCTGGTCTTTTCCAGCTTGTCGATTTCATCCATGGTTTTCTTGAGCCCTTCCTCGTCCGCAGCCGTGAAATATCTGCCGCCTGTGGTGTCGGCGATATCCTTCAGCAGCTTTTCATCGAACTCGTCCTGCAGCGGGATCAGCTGTTTTCCGAAAAAGCCGTCCTGAACCACGTATGATCTCCGGCTGCCGATTCCGATGGTGTAGATCGTGATGTCGAATGTCTTTGCGAGTTTCGCGGCCTGGATCGGGGTTATCTGGGCATTGACGTTGTTCCTGCCGTCGGTGAACAGTACCGCCACCCTTCTTTTTGACTCGCAGTTCCTGAGCCTGTTGACTGCGCTTGAAATGGGGCTTGCTATTCCCGTCTGTTCCCCCAGCGAGCCGGCATCGAGACGTTCGAGGTGTGCAAAGAGCCAGCCATGGTCGAGGGTGGGGGGGCATGCCGCAAAGGGAAGTGTGGAGAACGCTACAAGCCCGAGTCTGTCGTTAGGCCTGTTCTCGATGAACTTTTTGATCTCCTCCTTGGCAATGGCGATCCTGTTCTTGATTTTTCCGGCGTTGATGGCGTTCGCCACTTCCTTTCCGGTGGTGTATTTCTCCGGAATGTCGTAGGCCGCCATGCTTGGCGAAACATCAAGGATGAGCATTATGTCTATTCCTTCCGCCCTCTGCATGAGCTCCTCGATGCCCCTCTGTGGGCGTGCGGCGGCGACGATGAGGATTGCTGTGGCTGCAGAATAGAGGAGCAACGGAAGATTGGAGAACAATGATGCCCTGCCTGCGCCAGCCACGGATGAGAACGGCTTGATCGAGGAGATGATCACCGTGGGCTTCCTGCGTTTGAACGCATATATGATCAGCCCCGCCAGCGGGATGATCAGAAGAAGAAGCCATGGATATGCGAATGTCATAATATAAAAGCTCCAAAGGTGAAAAGGCACATAGGCACAAAGTTTTTATTTTTAACTTCGAACATCGAACCTCCAACTTCCAACATCGAATCTATTGTTGTTTGCTGTTATCAACTTTTGATTGTCCGCTGACGACCGACGACTGACGTCCATCGGCTGTTTCTGCAGGACGTGTCGTCTTTACGAGCGCTTCAGCTTTTGAGATGGCGTTTTCAATCACCAGTTCGTCTGCGGGCAGGTTTGCGAATTTCACAAGGTCCGCGGCGGTCAGGAAATCCTTCAGGAAATCCCTGTCCTCGCTTTTAAGCGGGCTTCTGTCGCGTTTCAAGTCCTCCATGAATTCCACGGTTGTCTGTGTCGGCGCATGCAGGGAGAACCGTTTTTCCAGATAGTTCCTGATGATGTCGGTCAGCTTCACTATGCATATGTCCGGAGTCAGCCTGTGCTCCTTCAATTCCCTGCGGAGCTTTCCAAATTCCATGAGGGCGATGTCCCATGCGGGAATTACTGTCTTGTTGATATTTTTCTTTTTTCTGCGGAGCCAGATAAAAAGGAAAACAATGGCGAGCATGGCGATGACGGATAACAGGATGATGAGTTTACCTGAAAGAACTTTCTTCGTAATGCTGCCCGCGACGGCGAGCTCGGGCGAAGTGCCGGTCTCAAGAGCTGCGGATTCGAATGACGGTATTTTTGAAGCCAGCGACCTCTGCTTGTCGGATGGACGCGGATTGTTTAGTTCAACTACAACCGTGCCTTCATCGATATTGCCGTTCTGGTACGGCTGGATCTTGTCAGACACATTCCATTTCCATGAACCCCATCCGATGCCGGCATATTTTATTTCCGGATTCCCGGCGGTCTGCGAACCTTTTCCAGGCGTGACATCAGCCTTGACAGGCCACCTGTGCCATGGACATTCGATTATCCCGTCCACGGATATTGTGCTGCCAAGCTTGATGTCCTTGGAGGGGGTTAAGGTGAAGACAGGATTCTTTATCTCAACGCCGGCGTTTTTGACCTGATTATATTTCAGGACGGACAGTGTGAACATCGCAATTGCCGCGAATCCCGCAACCGCAAGTACTATCAAGATGTATTTTTTTATTTTGTTGTTCATATTGTTATAATTTTATCGCAGATAGAATTATCTGCCGAACTGCTCCCTCTGCCTGAAGAATTTCACCAGGGGCTTTACAAAGTCCTCTCCGCATTTTATGTCTATCAGATCCACTTTAGCCCGTTTGCATGCTGTCTCATTCCTGCCATGGATGTCCTTGGCCTGTCTCGAATATTTCTCTGCGAATGCGCTGCCTCCTATGAACAGGTCGAAGGTCTTTCCGTTCTCTGAATCCTCTATTGAAACACTCGCGGTTCCTGGCCACTTGACTTCAACCGGATCAAGAATCCTCACTCCTATGAGGTCATGGCGCTTGTTCGCTATAGTCAGGCGCTTTGAGAAATCCTTGTCGTCCAGGAAATCGCTTATCAGGAAAATAACGGCACGCTTTCGGAGCATCTTCATCATCCTGTTCAGTGCGGCGGCGATGTCCGTCCCCTTGGAGGCAGGCTTCCTGGCGAGAAGTTCCCTGATGAGCCTGAGGCCATGGGTTTTTCCTGCGCGCGGCGGAAGATAGAGCTCGGTCTTGTCGGTGAAGATCATAAGGCCGACCTTGTCGTTGTTGCGTATCGCGCTGAACGCAAGGAGCGATGCGATCTCGATGGCGCGTTCGTTCTTCGTCTTGTCCTTGCTGCCGAACGCCGTCGAGGCGGATGCATCGATGGCCAGCATGACCGTGAGTTCGCGTTCCTCCACATATTTCTTGATGAACGGGGAGCCCATCCTGGCGGTGACGTTCCAGTCGATGTCACGTACGTCGTCCTCAGGAGTATATTCGCGTACTTCCTCGAATTCGATCCCGCGGCCCTTGAACACGCTGTGATAGGCGCCTGCGGTGATGTCGTCGACTATCCGCCGAGTCTTTATCTCGATCCTCCGCACCTGGGCTATTATTTCTTTTGCGTTCATATATGAAATTTACTCCGTAAATTTTATGGAGTCCTGAGTTCGTCAAGGATCCTGCGTACGATCTCGTTTGACGTCAGCTGTTCGGCCTCGGCCTCGTATGAGAGTATGATCCTGTGCCTGAGGATGTCGGCTGTCACGTTCTTCACGTCCTGCGGTACCACGTAGGCGCGCCCTTCCATGAAGGCGGTGGCCTTTGCCGCCACTGTCATCATTATGGCGGCGCGCGGTGATGCGCCATACTGTATGTAGCTGTCGAGGTAGTCCAGCTTCGCCTCCGCCTGGCGCTGCGAAAGCTCCTTGCGTTTGCCGGGGCGTGTCGCAATTACGATGTCGAGAATGTATTCGACGATCTTTTCATCGATGTAGATCTTGTCGACCCATTCCCTGGCGTTCTTTATTTCGTCGAGAGTAGCAGTTGCCAGGGCGTTGAGCACGAGTTCAGTATGGGCCATCCTGTTCACTATCTCCCTCTCTTCGGTCCTGGAAGGATATTCAAGTTCGAGCTTGAACATGAACCGGTCGACCTGTGCTTCCGGAAGTGAGTAGGTTCCCTCATGCTCGATCGGGTTCTGTGTCGCCATCACCAGGAACGGCCGAGGCATTTCGTGTTTCTTACCTGCGATCGTCACCTGTTTCTCCTGCATGCATTCGAGCAGGGCGCTCTGCACCTTCGCCGGGGCGCGGTTGATTTCATCGGCAAGGACTATGTTCGCGAACACAGGGCCGATCTTCACGCTGAAAGTATGGTCATGCTGGTTATAGATGTTTGTGCCGACGACGTCCGCAGGAAGCAGGTCGGGTGTGAACTGTATCCTTGAATATGTGCCGTTCAGCGTCTGCGCCAGGGTTTTTACAGCCAGCGTCTTTGCGAGGCCGGGAAGTCCTTCTATCAGTATATGGCCGTCGGCTATCAGCGCCAGGATAAGGCTGTTGACCAGCTTTTCCTGCCCGACGATGATCCTTCCAATTTCCGTCTTGACAGGCTGTATGAAGTGGGAGGCTTCGCGTATCTTGCCCTGGAGCTCCTGCAGTTCGTTCTGGTTCATTGTGTATCTCCTTATATTTTAATTTCCATAAAGAACTTAAAAACAGAGTGACCGGATCATCCATTTTGAAGGGGGTCAAAATGAACGTCTTTCAACGGTGGTGTCATGATAACCCGGTCACTCTACAACATATAGACAGCTTCAAGTGAAAAAAGTTCGACGGGATTGAAGGAACCTTCGAAAATGAGTTTGTTTCAGTCGTAAAATATTGCAGCCGCCTGGAAGACCGGGCCTTCCTTGCATGTCCTGGCGAAGCGCCAGCCGTCGGGTTTGGTATCGTCCTTCACCTTCACGACGCAGGCATAGCACGCGCCGACTCCGCAGCACATGAGATGGTCGAGGCTGAGTTCTCCGGAGAGGGAGTTCTTCAGCAGGAGCCTGCCCACCGCCATCAGCATCCCGTGGGGGCCGCATCCGTAGAAACTTAAATCCTTGGATGGTGGATTTTTCATGATATCCCCGAGCAGTTTTGTGACAAGCCCTTTCTCGCCGGCCGAACCGTCCTCTGTCGCGACCAGCACTTCAAATCCTGTCTTCTTGAACTCATCGATCATTATAAGGTCCGACGAAGTCCTGGCGCCGATCAGGATCTTGCCCTTTGTCGGCGATTGCATTGCGAGCATGTATGTGGCGGCGCAGCCGTAGCCTCCTGCGACAATTACAGGAACGTGGATCTTTGCAGGTACGGTGAAAGGTTTGCCCTGCGGTCCCATGAGGCTGCATTCGGTTCCATTGACGAGCTTGGACAGGACTTCAGTTCCCTCTCCGATGACTTTGTAGATCACCGTCAGTTCTCCATTGGCGGTCGCATTGCAGATGCTGAACGGCCTTCGGAGTATCCTGTCGCGCAGGTTCGCGATCTGCACATGTACGAACTGGCCGGGTTTCACCTTCGGGGATATTTTCGGAGCTGAAAAGACGATCCTGTAGTAGGAACCGCCTATGCATTCGTTCTTGAGTATCTTGCAGTTTTCCAACATTTTAAACCTTCTATAATGTTTTAAATCCGAAATTCGAAGCTCGAAATCCGAAACAAGCTCGAAATAATGAAAATCTTAAATTTTCAAATAATGTTTGAAACATTTGAAATCCGTTTGATTTCCCTTTTGTTTTGAATTTCGATATTAGGATTTCGAATATTATTGGCAGGCAGAACCTGCCTTAAAACTTCTCCCAGTGCAGCACTTCCCCGAGCGGCCGCTTTGTGCAATTCTGACCAAGATCCTCTGCATGGCCTATTGGGATGAAGCTCACGAGTTTGTATCCTTCAGGCGCCCCAAGGATTTTGGCGACTTTCCCGGCATAGGGCTTCTTGTCGCCGGCAACCCAGCATGTGCCGAGTCCGAGGGCCCTTGCGGCGAGCATGATGTTCTCGGTCGCCGCCGAACCGTCTTCTATATAGTACTTTGTGTCCTTGCACAGGACGCAGATGCATACGGGGGCGTCGGCTATGAATTTTCCGTATTCCGTGATTTCAGCGAGGGTCTTTCTCATCTTGGCATCGGTGACGACCACGAACTCCCACGGCTGCTCATTGCGTGCCGTAGCCGCAAGCCTGCCGCAGTCGACTATGGTTTCAATGTCCTTCCTCGACACGGCTTTCCTGGTGTATTTCCTGATGCTCCTGCGCTTCTGAAGAACTTCTATCGCGTCCATTTCCCCATCTCCTTCTGATTTTCATTTATATTAGCCGAGAGGCGTTAGTTTTCAATAGGATTTTTAAAGTTGCATGGGGCTTTCAAACCTCGAAATCCATGATGATCGGAAGATGATCCGAGAACTTCACTTTCGGGACTTCGAAGTTCTTGACCTTGACATGCTTTGAACAGAGTATGAAGTCGATCTGCTTCTTCGGTTTCCAGGACGGGAATGTCGGGAGAGCTTCAGCGTTGGGGTTGAAGAGCCCAAGCTCCTCCTGGAACTCCTTGATCTCATGCGAACCGGAAAAAGTGTTGAAGTCCCCTGCGATTATGACGGGTGTCCTGCCCCTTGCGAGTTTCGCAAGATGCGAGAGCTGCACCTTCCTCACTCTTTTCTGGATCGAAAGATGCACCAGGAAGAATCTCATGCCGTCGATGTCCACTTCGATTATAAGTCGCTTGAATCCTGCGGGAAAATAGTGGAAGTTGCCTTTGGGGAGTTTCTTCTTCGTGAGCACCGCGTTTGCCTGTTTCCTGATTATCGGCAGCGCTCTTGCGAGAATGCCGTGCTTGTACTTGACCGAACTCTGGTGATGGTGCTTGAGATGGGCGGCAATGAGTTCGACCTGGTTGGTGAAATTTGTCCGGTATGAACCGGTGTCGATCTCGATCAGCCCGAGAACGTCAGGATCCTTCTCCTGTATGAAGTCCATTATCTTGTCGAAATGCGTGCGGGGCGTACGTACATACCTGGTGGCCGTGCTGATGTTGTGATAGTATGATTTAGGAGCGCCTGTTCCGTAGGCTATATTGTAGACGAGAATCCTCATTCCGGCATGGTTCCTTAAATCGAACAAATCTATTGCGGCGAAATTTAAAAAAAAGAATATTGATGTATACTTTATTTCCTTTCTATGAAATGAACAAGTTTTTAAGGAAATATAATCATGGCAAATATAATTGACGGCAAGAAGATCGCCGAACAGGTCCACGCGGAGACGGCGCTGGAAGTCGCCTCTCTCGCCAGGAACCATAATATCCAGCCGGGGCTCGCGGTCGTCCTGGTAGGCGAGGATCCCGCGTCTGCGGTATATGTCAACATGAAGTCGAAGAAATCGCTTGAGCTTGGAATCTATTCCGACAAGCGCGTTCTGGACAAGAATTCCACGCAGGATCAGGTGCTTGCCGTCGTACATGAGCTCAACAACGATCCCAGGATACACGGCATCCTTGTACAGTCTCCTCCGCCTCCGCAGATCGATGAGACCGCGATAGTGATGGCGATCAGGCCTGAGAAGGATGTCGACTGCTTCCATCCGGTGAACGTAGGCAAGATGCTCAACGGGGAAACCGACGGCTTCTATCCCTGCACCCCGCACGGAATAATGGTGCTGCTCGAGAAAAGCGGAATAGACCCCGCAGGCAAGCATGCCGTCATAATCGGACGCTCGAACATTGTCGGCAAACCAATGATGGCGTTGCTCGTCCAGAAGGCCAAGGGCGCGAACGCAACTGTCACGGTCTGCCATTCCAGGACGCCGAACATTGCGGAATATACCCGGCAGGCGGACATTCTCATCGCAGCCATCGGCAAACCTGAATTCGTCACCGCCGACATGGTGAAGCAAGGAGCCGTCGTGATCGATGTCGGAATAAACAGGGTTGCAGACAAGAATGCTCCGAAGGGTCACAAGCTCGTAGGCGATGTGAAATATGCCGAGGTTGCCGAGAAGGCCTCATGGATCACTCCGGTCCCCGGAGGCGTTGGCCCGATGACCATAGCCATGCTCATGCACAATGCCGTGAAGGCATGCAAGATGCAAAATGGCCTATGAAGGCCACTTTGCATGATCTTGAAAAGAACATTGGAGTCGTTCCCGCTGCCCAAATTCATTCCATCGCCAATTCTGTCCGGGAAACTTCTGCCCCAAGAAAATCTCGCCATGCTTGAAAAGCAGGAATTATCAGTTTTAGTAATGTCCGCTTTTATAGAAAACAAAGCGCATCCTGAAAATGTGAAATTTTAAACCTAGGAAAGATAAAAACATGACAATAACGGAAAAAATCTTAGCGAAGGCTTCCGGGAAGAAGGACGCCGACCCGGGGGACAATATCTGGGTCAGCGCCGACATCCTGATGACACATGACGTCTGCGGACCAGGGACCATCGGCGTGTTCAAACGCGAATTCGGCGAGGATGCAAAGGTATGGGACCGTGAGAAGGTCGTAATCATACCGGACCATTATATTTTTACAGCCGATGAGATGTGCCACAGGAATGTCGACACGCTCAGGAAATTCGTGAAGGAGCAGGGGATCAAATACTTCTATGATCCCGGCACGCCGTCTTATTCCGGCGTGTGCCATGTGACTCTTCCGGAAAAGGGGCATTGCCGCCCTGGCGAAGTCCTTTTCGGTACCGACTCGCACACATGCACGCATGGCGCGCTCGGTGAGTTCGCCACAGGCATCGGCAACACAGACGCCGGTTTCGTGATGGGGACAGGGAAGCTTCTCATAAAAGTGCCTGCGAGCATGAAATTCATAATCGACGGCGAACTTCCTGCGGGAGTCACGGCGAAAGACATCATCCTCAGGATAATCGGCGACATCGGTGTCGACGGCGCGACATACTGCGCAATGGAATTCGCCGGTTCTACCATCGAGTCCCTCAGTGTCGAGGAACGCATGACGATCTGCAACATGGCCATCGAGGCCGGCGGCAAGAACGGAATCATCGCCCCCGACGAGAAGACTATCGCATATGTGAAGTCAAAGACGAAGAAGCCGTTCGAGTGTTTCAAGAGCGACAAGGATGCAAAATATCTTTCTGTCAAGCAATATGACGCATCGAAGTTCGTGCCTGTAGTGGCCATGCCGTTCTCGCCCGACAACGTGAAGAACGCCGCAGACATGAAGGACTTCAAGATCGACCGCGTATACATCGGAAGCTGCACGGGCGGAAAGATCGAGGACTTCAAGATGGCCGCGGCTGTGCTTGCCGGTAGGAAAGTGAAGGTGAAGACTTTCATCGTCCCGGCTACGGTCGAGGTTGAAAAGGCTATTTCCACCGAGAAGATCGGCGGTAAGACCCTTGTGCAGATCTTTGAAGAGGCAGGCTGTGATAAACCTGCACCGCCGTCATGCGCGGCTTGTCTCGGCGGACCTGTCGATACTTTCGGGCGCTGCAACAACGACGAGATCTGCGTCAGCACCACGAACCGCAACTTCCCCGGAAGAATGGGTTCGAAAGGCTCGCAGACGATCCTTGCTTCGGCAATGACCGCGGCGGCTTCTGCCGTCAGGGGCAAAATCACAGACCCAAGAGATGTGTAACAGTATAAGGATTCTAAATAAAACAG
Source organism: Lentisphaerae bacterium GWF2_50_93 (assembly GCA_001804815.1). GTDB lineage: Bacteria > Verrucomicrobiota > Lentisphaeria > Victivallales > GWF2-50-93 > GWF2-50-93. Next base: position 82,060 of record MHBI01000075.1, on the reverse strand, counting down.
TTCAGTCGCATGACAACAATTCTGATAAATTGTGTTTCCGGTTCTTCAAGCTGAAGACCGACGACCGAAGACTGACGACTATTCAAAAAGGAGAAGGAAATGTCTCATCATATGATAAAAGGCAAAGTGTTTGTCGTGGGCGACAATATCGACACTGACCAGATAATACCTGCGCAGTACCTCAATCTTGTCCCGACAAATCCCGAGGAATACAAGAAGCTTGGAAGCTATGCTCTGTGCGGGCTTCCTGACAAGCACAAGGCCAGGTTTGTCAAGGACGGTGAATTCAAGACGGAATATCCGATAATCATCGGCGGCAAGAATTTCGGCTGCGGATCCAGCAGGGAACATGCGCCGGTCGCCCTTGGCGCCGCCGGTACGAAGGCTGTGATCGCGAATTCATTCGCGCGTATTTTCTTCCGCAACTGCATAGCGACCGGCGAGGTCTATCCGGTGGAGATCACGAAGGAAGACCTCAACAAGGAGCTCAAGACAGGCGACGAGGTTGAGATCTCGCTTGAAAGGAACGAGTTGAAGGTAATCAAGACTGGAAAAGTCCACAAGCTCAAGGATATTGGAGATGTAAAGGAAGTAATTGAATCTGGCGGTATTTTCAGCTATGCCAGGAAAAAGGGAATGATCAAATAATAAATATTTCCAGGCGGAAATATTTATAACTGTAAAGAGAGAATTAAAGATGAAGAAGATTCTAGTTTCGATACTTGTTATTTTTGGAATTATCGCTGCCGTTTCCGCCGGCGACCAGGACAAGAAGGAGGAAGCTGTAAATACGCTGAAAGGGATAAAGCTTTCCGCCACCGAAGACGAAGTTGTTAAATTCATTGCCGCTTTTCCTGAATTCATAAAGGAGAACAAGGAGCTGAATCCAGCTGACCCTGAGACTGTCACATCCGCCATGTCGATAGCTGCGGAAAACCAGGAGAAATGGGAGAAGTTCGCAAAGGAAAAAGGATTTTCCAGCTATGATAATTTCCTGAAGGTCACGACTGCTGTCAGCACTGTATATGCATACCAGCTCCTCCAGAAGAATTCAGATGATCTTGAGAAGAAGATAGGTTCGCTTCCTGCCGTGGCGCAGGGAATGGCAAAGAAGCAGCTCAAGCCCCTGAAGGAACAGATAAGCAAGTATAAGGAGCTTGTAACTCCTGAGACGATTGCCGTGGTCGACGCCCACAGCGATGAGCTTAAAGCTGTATTCGCCCCTGTCGCCAAGCTCAGGCCCAGGAAGAAATGATCTCCTTCCGGATCATCTCCGAACAGGATATTCCTGTCGTGCAGCACCTCGCCGATGAGATATGGAGGAAAACTTTTCCAGGCATAATCAGCGACGAGCAGATCGCCTTCATGCTGGGTAAGATGTATGGAACCGAGACAATAAAGGCGGAAATGAAGGACGGGTTCACATGGAAGCTGATCGAGGATGATGGAACGCCGGTCGGATATTATTCATTCTCGATGATCAATCCCCGGCAGTGCAAGCTCCACAAGATCTACATCAGGCATGAATTCCATGGACGGCGTGTGGGAAGGACCGCGATAGAAGACGTCGCCGCATACGCAAGAGCTCAGAAGGCCTCCGAGCTGATCCTCTTTGTCAACAGGGGCAATACCGGAGCCTTGAACGCCTACGTGGCCTGGGGCTTCAAGATCCTCGGGGAAGTCGACACTGATTTTGGAAACGGCTTCATGCTCAATGACTACAGGATGGGCTTGAAGCTGTGAGTATGCATTATTGGTAATGTGATCTGGGATAATTGATTAAGGTAGGGCGATTATCTTTTCGAGCAGGCTCTAAATAACGGACGGTTCGGAGAACCATCCCTACCTTAAATTCGCCAATCATGTAATGCCCTACGGCCGTTCGATTTCCACGGCTACACTTCTCGCATAGCGTAGGGCTCCGGGCTTGTCGACCGTCACCTTGGCCTTTACCACCCCTGGGGTTGCAAGGCAGAGTTCTGCGACTGATTCAGCAGCCTTTTCAATCAGGAAGTATTCCGAATTGACCATCAGGCCTATGATTCTTTTCTTCAATGTCTTATAGTCGACAGTGTCATCGAGCTTGTCGCTTTTCCCGGCCTTGCGAAGTTCGCAGGAGATCTCAATGTTTAGGATGACATCCTGCTTCTCTTTGCGCTCCCATTCGAAAGTCCCGATTATGGTCGGTATTTTCAAGTCCCTGATGATTATCCTGTCCATCATGCCCTCCATAGTTTTAAGTGTTAAGTTTTAGGTTTTAATCTAAAAACTCCGAACTCTAGAACTTTCGAACTCCCGCGCTTCCGTCATTCGCTTCTTTCCTTATTTCATCCAGATTTATTCCAGTCACCTTCAGGATCGGATTAAATGCGGAGGGCTTGTATTCGGTGCGTTTCCCGGAAAGGATGTCTGCAAGCGCCTCTCCCTGTTCCTTTGCCGCCGCCCAGAGTCCGAATGTCTTGCCGTTGAACTGAGCGCAGTCTCCGATCGCATAGACATCCTTCCCAGATGTCTCGAACTTGTCGTTGACGATGATCCCGAACTCGGTTTTCAGACCGGAATATTCGGCGAGGTTTATCTCGGTCTTGATGCCTGCGGAAACTACAATGAAATCAGTATTGATCTCGTCGTTCCTGTTTGTCCTGATGACAAGTCCGTTGCCGCTGGAAATTATCTCAGTGGTTATCCTGTCGAGGAGGAATGAGAAATCCGTTTTTTTGAGTTTTCCCAGCAGGATCGCAGCTTCAACCTGGTTCAGCTGTTTCGGGAGAAGTCTCGGAAAAAATTCTATCACGTCAACTTTGAGGCCCTTGCCATTCAACGCCTGGGCGAGTTCAATACCGAGGAGTCCGCCTCCGAGTACGACAGCCTTCTGCGACGTCCGCATTTTCTCCATGATCTTCCTGGCGTCGGAAATTGTCCTCAGGACATATACGCCGTCATTGCTTATGCCTTTGATCGTATTCGGTCTGAACGCCTTCGCGCCGGTCGCGATGAGAAGCTTGTCGTAATGGAAAATCTGGCCTGATGATGAAACAATGTTCTTGTCCTTTGGATTGATTGATGCGACTTCAGTGCCCAGATGGTTTTCCATGCCAAATTTTTCATAATCTTCGGAAGAAGAGAGGAACAGCTTCTTCTCCTCGACTTTTCCGGCGATGAGGTCAGGAAGGCGGATCTTCGTGTAGAAGGGCAGGGGTTCCCTGTCGAACATGGTTATCGAGCAGTCAGGAATGTTGGTCCTTAACTTCTTCGCCGCGTAGAATCCCGCGGGCCCGTTTCCAATGATGATGAATTTTTCAGCTTGCATATGCCTATATAATACAAACCCTATGTTTGTTTTACAAATACCGCATGGCGGATGGGTACTTGAGCTGAAAAAATTATTTTCCAAGGGATTCCGCTACAAAATGGATATTACTACGGTGGCGTCGGAAATTTTCCTTCGGAGGAACATGAGGAAGATTATGAAGTTCGCCGCCGGTATTGTTCTCAGGAGAATTGACATTTAAAACCTATTATGGAAACATGCCTTGCGGAACTTGTTATCAAGATCACGGTCGCGGCAAGCGCGACCCTCCATATCACGGTCGCGGCAAGCGCGACCCTCCATATCACGGTCGCGGCAAGCGCGACCCTCCATTCTTGCGCTCGTTCCGAGCGTGGAGGGCTCTGCTTGCCAGAGCCAATAAAGGATATGATAAATGTAGAGTTGTCCGTGCACCATAGGCGCATAAATCGCGGACAAGAGAATATGGAGGGTCGCGCTTGCCGCGACCGGGATTAGGATTCTTCGCCGAGACCCAGCCATACGGCGGGGCGGGCGGCGAACACACTACATAAAGAAAGTTGCCGGCAAGATGCCGGCGTTCCCATTTTGTAATTCACCATGTGAACTTAGAGCGGTATTCTTCGGCGAGGGTCTTCTTTATCTCTTTCAGCTTGTCTTTCTTTGAGAAGTCGAAGGTTGCGTAGTCAAACGGGTTCATGTTCTCGTCGGTGATGTATCGGATGCCTGTCTTGAAGTCAGCCGATGAAATGTCAAGGTCGCTGCGGTAGACATAAGGATCGCTGATGCCGGCAACGCCCATGAAGGTGTGGACGATATTGTCATGTGATACCGGCTGGGATTTTCTTTCACGCAGTTTCTCGGCGAGCTGTCCGTGGCTCTCGATGAAGGCGTCGTTCATGTAGACGATGAAAGGAACCCGCAGTTCATATTGCGTGAGTGCCCTGGTGCCGTGTCCGTAGTTGTTGTCGTTCATGTCGTTCAGGTTCTCCCCGTGGTCTGAGACGTACAGCATGAATGCCGGTTTCTGGTTCAGGAGAAGCTGGCTGGCGATGCTCTGTATGACATGGTCGGAATATCGGATGCTGTCATCGTAGGTGTCGACCAGATGTTTGCCGCTGCGGAAATGACTGAAGGACTTCGGGTATTGTGCGGCATATTCGATATGGCTTCCCATGAGGTGCAGGATGATGAGCTTGCGTCCGGGGGTTTTGCGGATGTAGTCGGATATGACGGGGATGGTCTCCTCGTCGAAGGCTTTTTTAGTGAGGGTGGTGAGATAGATGGTCTTGGAGGCGTCGTCGAGAAAGGTTGAGAGCATGTTCCTTAATGCATATTTCGGGCGGGTGGTGATGTAGAGGGTGTTGAATCCGCTGCCATTGAAGATCTTCGACATGCCGGGCCTGGTGTGGACGGAATTCAGTTCCTCCGGTACGGTCAGGGGCGAATAGATGGACATGGCGGACGCCTTTGTGAACGCGGCGGTGGAGATCCCATCGGAGTAGAGCACGACATTTCCGGGGTGTGCCTTCAGCATTTCGTCGAGTTCCGGGGAGGTTTTACGCGGGTAACCGTAGGCGGACAGGGAAGTACTTCTTGCGGCCTCGCCGATTACCAGCATGAATGTTTCATCTGCCGGGTTTCTGGGGAGATAATCGTCCGGGCACTTGTAGGGATTTTTAATATAGTCGTCAATGGAGATGTTCTCGTCGATGTACATGAAATTATTGTAGAACAGGCAGATCGGATAGGTCTGGCGTATGTGCCAGTGTGTCATTGCAAAAAGGATGGTTGATACGAGAAGGAAGGGTAGAAGGTATTTCCGGCGGATGAAAGTCTGCTTGTGGAGCAGGGGGATGGGCTTTTCTCCGACTACCAGCCAGAGCAGGAACGCCAGCGCTGAAAGGCCGCCGATGATGAGTGGGATGCTGTATGGCGAGGACAGGAAGCCCAGCATTTCGCGGTGGTTTGTCTCATACATTGCGGTGAGGGTCTGATAACCGAGTGGCTTGCCGATCGCGAGCTGGTAGGCCAGGCCGGAAATTCCAATGATGATGAAAGGCGTGAGCCATTTCCTTTTGACCTTGAAAAGCATCAGGAGGCCGAAGCACATGCAGAAGAAGGCGACGAAAGTGAAGAGACACGGGTACGTGAAGTAGTGGATGAAGCGTCCGAGCCCCGGTAGGAAGATGCAGAGCGTGGCGAGTGCGTATTTCGCAATTTCCCAGCGTTTGAACTCGTTCTTCCTATTCAGGTAGAGGCGTATCTTGAACCATAGGGACATCTGGTGATGGTTTGGTTCGATATGCATCTTCTACCTTGATGTCCCCTTCATTATTTTCTCTAGTTCCCTGCCTGAACGCAGGCCAGGATTGAGTCCTAAGGCCTTCTTGAGGAGTTTTTCGGCTTCGGCACGTCTGTCCTGTGCGAATTCCGAAGCCGCGAGATTGACTATTAATTCTGGGTTCGACGGTTCGATTCGGAGGGCGTGAGAGAAGTATTTTCCAGCATCTCCGTAGTTCCCTTCGACCATTTTGACCACACCCAGATTGTTGAGGGCCTTCCTGTGCGACGGATCAATCTCGAGGCATTTCCAGTAGTGGCGTTCCGAGAGTATTTCATTTCCCTTGTATTTTGATATGAATACGGCGTAGTTGTAATGGAGGTCGGCTATCTTGTCATCCATTTGAAATGCCTTTTTAAAGCATTCGTTGGCCTTCGTGAAATTCCTGCGGGCTGAATAGAGGACTCCCAGGTTCATCAGGCCGTACGGATCGCTGCCGTCGCATTCGATGGCTTTCCGGTAGTATTCTTCAGCGGATGCGGGATTGTTCTTCTTTTCGGCGAGGAGGCCGAGGAGGTTGTAGGATCTGGACCAGTTTGCAAGCGAATATGAAGCCTTCAAGAGATGTTTTTCGGCGGATAGGAGGTCTCCTGATTTCATGTATGCCTCGCCTAGGAGCGTGTCAGCTTCGGCGTTTTCGCGGGCGAAGGAAATATCGGGCGATGGGAGGAGGACGATTGCAGCGGCGATTCCGGCGCAGGGCAGGAGGTGGTTGTGCAGGGATGAACGGTAATGTGATATTATATATTCTATGATGAATGCGGCGATTACGAAGATGCCTGGCAGCATGGCGATCCTATATCTTCCGCTGGTGACGAATATTGTCTGGACCAGCCAGAAGGAGAAGATCAAAATCAGGAAATGCCTGTAGCTGTATAGGAATGAGCTGTGTCTGATGTTCATGAAGATTCCCGTGAGTGCCAGGATCGCCACCAGGGCGAAAGTCCATTTGGAGAAATTCTGGATGGGGGTGAAATATTTCAGCGGAGCGGGGTCGGCTCCCGAAGTGAGTTCCCGGAAGTTCCATGTGAACAAGGCCTTCTGGACAATCAGATTTGCCCAGTAGAAGGTATCGTGCTTGATGAAGTATGAGCTTTCGCTCAGGAAAAACTGGTCTTTGGAAACGAAGGCCGCGGATGCGATCTTCTGCGCCTGCTGGTGGACCTTGTTCCATTCCGGTCCGGGCCTCAGGTAGCATGTGCCGTTGGCGTCGGGATTGTTGCCGAGGTAGAAGTTGAAACCGCTGTTTGCCTGTACAGGCGCCACCTTTCCGAGGACCTTGTAGTTGTAGAGCGCGACTGGCGCGACGACAAGAGAGGCCGCCAGGAGGAAACGGAAGGAGCTTTTGAGCTTGAACTTGAATTTTGTTTTCTGCAGGAACAGCAGATATGATGCTTCTCCTAGGACGAAGAGTCCTGACATCGGATGTGTGATTATTGCAAGGCCGCCTGCGACCCCTGCGATTGCAAACCATGTGGAGTGCCTGATTTCATCTCTTTCCCCGCGGTACAGCAAATAAATTGAAGTGCAGATGAGAGGCAGGAGCAGCGCTTCGCTTATATATTCGGCCTGGTAGTAGATCAGTGGAGGATATACCGCCCATATGGAGGCGAGGAGGAGGCTGTGTACTGTCCATTTACCGTCTATTATCCGCAGAGAGAAAAGCACTGGAATGACCGAGGCAAGCCCTATAATGAGCTGGAAGAGGCGCACGTTGAAATGGTTGAAGGCGAAGATCCAGTATTCAAGTGCGAGCGCATACGCGTAGAGCGGCGCGTGGATATGGACGTAGTTCCAGATGAGCTTTCCGGCGATTATCTGTTTCGCCCAGAGGTCGTATTCCTCGACGTCGGGTCCGACGGGATTGCAGAAGAGCGGGGATGCCGAGAACTGCATCAGGTATATGATGCGTATTCCGAACGCCGCTGCGACAAGTATCAGGATCCAGGATATTATCAAGTCTCTTCTTATCATTCCAAACCATATGTGAGTTGATTTTTTTTGATAATTAAACATCGAACTTTGAACATTCAACATCGGATTCCAAAATGCTTCTCTGATGAGATAGAAAACAAAACCGGTTGGAGGAATCCCGCGATATCAATGGCAATTTCCGGAAATGGTTTTTCCTTGCTCATGTAAAAACCATCGCCTCGACATAGGGATTCATGACCTTTTCAACGCGGCAAAGTCTTTCCTGGATGGTCAGTTCAGCCATTGTGAAACGCTTGCCCCTCCATCCTTCGCGCAGCGCCTCAAGCGCTATGTCCAAGCCGATTTTGTTTCGGAACTTGAAGCAGTCAGCTACTGTTCTCGCAGGAGAAGTTATTCTGACCTTTACACCGCTTATGGATATCTCGTCTATTCCTGACCCAAGGGTTTTAGGCGAATAGCGGAAGACTCGTACGGATAGCGTCTTCAACCGAGGAGGGCGCAATCTGCCCCTGGGCAAGGCGATCCACACCTCATGCGGCATCTGCGTTCCGATATGATGGTAGAACAGGGCCGAGGAAAGGCAAATGACCGCTTCCGGCTGCGCCTTGGCCACTAGCGCAAAGGAATCATGGAAATCCCAATCCTGATCCGCAGTCCTGTAAAGTCCGCGATCAAGCCGGATCATCTTTCCGGCACGAACTAGGCGTCTCAGTTTTTCAGGATGCAACCCGTGTTTGCGCAAGTCCTTTATGCTGACGATACCAAGCTCTTTAGCCAATTCTTCGACAGTCCGCATTTTGACAAAACCCTCTGTATTAAATGTCTTTACTTGTTGACATGTGAAGACAATTATACACATGTAACTGGATTTGTCAAGACCCGGAAATATGGAATTTATGTCGAAGGCAAGACAGGCGTTTACATCCTTAAGACATTCCTTGCCGACCTGGTTACGCATTGAATGTTTTTGTTTAACTCGATCTGATGATGACATTGTTTTCTCCAATTATCTTTTTATGGGATATTGACAAGTGTATATTATGGTAATATACTTGTACATGATTAAACCAAGGGACATGCTCAGGGAGTGTACCGGATTCCAGTGGGATGAAAGTAACGACACCAAAAATTGGGACAAGCACGATGTAACCTGCGGGGAATGTGAGCAGGTGTTCTTCAATCGTCCGCTGATAGTCAGACGGGATTCGGAGCATGCGGTTGCAGAACCCCGGTATTTTGCCCTTGGGATAACAGATTCTGATCGTCTTTTGTTCGTGGTATTTACAATACGTGGAGACTTGATACGCGTAATTTCCGCAAGAGACATGACAAAACGTGAACAGGAGATATATCTATCATGAAAAAGAAAATACCAAATTTCAAGAACGAGTCTGAAGAAAGGCGTTTCTGGCAGACTCACGATTCGGCTGATTACATGAACTGGAACAATGCCGAAACACCCTCTTTCCCCAAGTTGAAACCGTCCACACAGACGATTTCCCTCCGTCTTCCAGAGCCCCTTCTGGAGGATCTGAAACGCCTTGCGAACAAGCGTGATGTCCCATACCAGTCACTACTGAAGACCTTCCTTTCTGATCGCATTCAAGCCGAACTGCATCCAGCCAAGGGATAAATTTGCTGGGCAAATTTATAAAGGAGCGCTGGCGTCCTTGCCCCGCCGAATGGCTTTGGGTCGCCGGCAATTCATTATTCAACCGCAGCATAATTTTCCGAGAAAGTTTTAAACAGTTCCTCGATGGTGAAATAACTTTCATTATTATCATGGCTGTAATACTTCATGGATCGTTGTTGCATCTTTAAAGTTTACTCCCAATGCTTTAAAATGAGCTTTGCCGCAGTCCACCTTCTTGTTTTCACTTTCTCTACGTTTATCCCTATCCAGAGTCGATTTGGACTCACGCACAAGATAAAGTTTGTGAGTATCTTCTACGACAACAGCCCAATCCGGGTTATAATCACCCAATGGCGTTGCAATCTTAAACCAGCGAGGAAGTTTACAGAAGAACTTTACTCTTTCATCGCAATCGAGAAGCTTAGCAACTTCTTCTTCTTTGCCGCTTTCATAGGCTATGTAATCATAAGGTGTCCGTGTATCTTTGCTTTGAACCTTATAGAGGCGAGAAAGGTATTCTTCCACTTCCTGAATTTTAAACAAACGCATTTCGTAGTATTGTTCGGGAATTGGCTCATATTTGATTCCGTCAATAATGAGTTCATGCAAAGCACGGTTTACAAGTTTAGCAATTTCAGTCATGAAAGCCTGAGGATTGACTGAAAACTCTTTTAATCGCCCCGATTTTTTAAGTATTTCCACCAAGGTTCCACGGGTCAACTCGGTTTCCCTTTGCAGAAAAGCTAAGATGTCTGGAAGCGGCTGTTCATTGCTTGCGATATGGGTTCCAGTGCTGGTTATCAGCCCACCTTCAATCCCTGATTCCTTGATTTCCAAGCTCCGTTTGGTTATCTCTATCTGAACAGGTTTAATTTCCGCCATGTTCTGGATTTTATTAGAGGCAAGCTCAATCAACTTATCTGTCTTGAACTCCACAGAATACCGGGTTTTCTGGCTTATTTTATCCCATAATATTTTAAAATCTGCATTCAGTTCAATTCTTTTATTGTATGATACCTTTTGACGTTTTCGAGCATCTTTGACAAAATCGCGTGGCAGGAATTTCCGCATACGGTTTAAAACCACCTCTTCCAGCCCTTTGTATCCACGAGGTAGTGCCAGCTTAAAGCCAGGCGTGTCCGGCAGAAACTTATCAGTAAAATCGCCAAATTGGTCAATGAATCCTTGTTTGGCGATGCTATCCCAGATTTCCTTGGATTCTCCCTGAGTCAGGTAATCAGTACCTTTAGTATTGAGTAAGAGCGTGAAGGCTATTTGAGGGACACGTCCGAATTTAAAACCACCGTTTGGATCAATAGCGGCTTCAATATCGGACTGTAAGCCCTTGGCAAAATTCTCAAATGTTTCATTTGCTATAACGGTAAGCCGGTTAATCTGTTCGTCATAAATACGGTCTCCATCCTGATTGACCGGAAGACGCAGTCCACGTCCTATGGTCTGGCGACGTTCCCGGTCTGTGCCCATTTCACGCAGAGTACAAATCTGAAAGACATTGGGATTATCCCAACCCTCCTTTAATGCTGAGTGGCTGAAGATGAAACGCAAGGGTACATCGGCTGACAGAAGTCGTTCCTTGTCTTTCATTATGAGTTCGTAAGTCTCATCATCCTTTGCAGTACCTCCGGATGTGTCCAAAAATTCAACAATCTTCCCCTTTTTCTTATCTGAAGAAAAATAGCCGTCATGAACTTCCTCGGCACTATATGGTATAAGCCCTTTATACATGGGCTTAATGCTGGCTGCCGTGTAGGCTTTTTCAAACCATTCAGCAATTTTCCCTTTTTGAGGGTTTCCTTCATCATCGTAAGAACGATAATTCTTTACATGGTCGATAAAAAAGAGGGAGAGAACCTTTATGCCCTTGTCTCTCAGTTTTTTCTCCTTGGAAAAATGGACTTCCACTGTCTGTTCTATCTGACTTTTTATGCGTTCGTCTGTAATGCCACCCGATTCCTGTAAAACCTGAATAAGAAAACCGTTTTGGAACTCCACGTACTCATTACCAGGTTCTGCATTAATATTGGTCACAAGGTATCCTTCATAATTAGCATGATTGGTTTGGCTGGAAAGATCAGTTCCATGTTTGATTTTTATCTGCTTTTCTCTAGTTCCACTTGGCGTGTCCTCAAAAATAGTAACCTTTGCCTGAGGAGTCTTTGAATTTTTCGGATAGAAGATAGAGTCAAGTCTAACAAGGGACTGATTGTAATCCTGTTTGCTTTCGGCATCGACTACCTCAATCTGCTTTACCAAGTGGAGGTCATAGGCACGTATAGGATTGAGTTGGTAAAGAAGATTGTAAGGATTGATATGCGTAGCAGAATAACGCAAACAAAAAAGCGGGTTCAGGTTTCTAATTGCTTTCTGCGATTTCTCCGTATTGTCAACGCTTTGCGGTTCGTCAATGATTAAAATTGGATTGGTAGCCTGCACATATTCAATCGGACGGCGACCTGACATCTTGTCCTGTTCCTGATGGATGACATTCAGCTTTTTCTTTTGCTCATCGTTGAGGGTGGCATAATCCACATTTTCACCTGCATCTTTCTGGAAAGCCTGAATGTTGATGACCATGATCTGGACTTCATTATTCACCGCAAACTGGCGCACCCGGCTTAAATCCTTGGACTGATAAACAAAGGCATCAAAGGCAACATTGTTATACAAGCCCTTGAGATGGTCCCTCATAAGTTTTATAGAACTAGTTACACCTTCTCTGATGGCAACTGAAGGGACAACAATGATAAACTTATTGAAACCGTAGAGTTTGTTCAGTTCAAATATGGTACGGAGATAGACATAGGTTTTTCCCGTTCCTGTTTCCATTTCCACCGAAAAATTAGGAAAGGAATAGGAAATATCGGGTTCAACTAGAGTTCTAGATTTGGGAACAGTATTCCTGGATTGTATCTCATGCAGGTTTTTCAATATCTGCTCCGGAGAGAGCATCAAGTCGTTGCCGATACCCAATTCATTAAACATGCTTCCATCGGTATTGCCGAATGGAATCTGTAAGCCTGATGACTGTTGGGGCAAACCTTCAAATAGATCGGTAACGCTTTTTATAGCCTCAATCTGATAGTCGAGGCCAGAATCGAATTTCAGTTTCATTCTCTGGTCTCCTTATACCGTCTTGAAAACTATCTGACTGTGCTTTTCCTTCCGCATATTAGATGCGGCAAAGGTCTGTACGGCGTTTGCTTTTAGCTGGTCGTTGCCGTGGAAGGCGGAATCAAGGCAGATAAACTGTGTAAGATTGGCTTCGGCGGCTACGGCTTCGATGAGTTTCGTGGTAACTTCATCCTCAAGACAAAGCAGAAGTTTTCCTTCGGCAATGGAGAAGACTTTTTTACCCGCGATTGTCTTTGTTTCAATCTTTTCAGTTGGGGCAAATCCTGCCTTAAGTAGGATTTCATAGAGTAAATCTTCCGGTTTGGCTTCATGGCTGATATGGTCTATGTGCAAAGAAAGCTGTTCAGCTATTTTATCTGGCGATGTGGATGGAGCGAGCTTCTGCCAATGTTTGAAGTTGGACTTGTCGAGCTTGAGGACTTTAAATCCAAGATCTTGTTTTCCGGACTGTTCAAGACCGAGCTTGCCTTCCTGTTCTTCCTTGATTTTCTTGATTACCCGCCGGATTCGTTCCTTGCCGATGTCGGCGATGGTCTTGAAGCCCGCCTTGAAGGCTTCGGTGTCTTCAGCGCAGGGTTCAGGAAGCTGGACAAGAATAAACTTTCGGTTGCCTCCGTCCTTATTCAATTCAAGTACAGCATGGGCTGTAGTGGCAGAACCTGAAAAGAAGTCGAGGATGATGTCGGGAGAGTTATCCACAGATAAGCGTTGATTTACAGAGGTCGATACTTGAAGAATGCGGTTCAACAAGCGAACTGGTTTGGGAGTATCAAAATAGGATTTATCATCAAATAGTGTTCGAAGTTCCTTTGTTGCTTCTTGGTTATGACCAACATCAGAATATTTCCAAATTGTAGTTGGCGTTACTCCATCCTTCACTTCACTAATAAATCTTTTTATTGCTGGAATATTATGGCCATCTTCCCCAAACCAAATTCTATTATCTTTTAAAAGCTCAAAATATTTTTCTTCGGGAACTCTCCAACTAGTTCCACTTTTAGGATAGCATTCCCTTCCTGATGGTGTTGTTATTTTATACAAGCCTGTTCTTTGTTCATCTTTTCTCAACAGATTATCGGGTTTCCAATCTCCACGTGAATCATTATCTAAATTTCTATATAAACTGCGTTGATCTTCGCTTCTTTGCAAAGGAACTGGTCTCCATTTTTCTATGCTTTTCCCATATAGTACGATATGGTCATGGCTATCAGAAAACCATTTAGCATCATTCTGGGGTGCATATTTCTTTTCCCACACTATATTCGCAACAAAATTCTCCTCTCCGAATATCTCATCACACAGCTTCCGTAAATTACTCGCTTCGTTATCATCAATACTGATAAAAATCACCCCGTCATCACGTAATAGATTCCTTGCAAGATAAAGCCGAGGGTACATCATGTTCAGCCATTTGGTATGAAAGCGACCTTCATTTGCGGTGTTAGTGGAGAACTTCTTTCCTTCGCCATCAATCAGTCCTGCGTATTCGAGGTAAGTCTCCAAGCTTTCGGCGTAATTATCGGGATAGATGAACTCCTTGCCGGTATTATACGGCGGGTCAATGTAGATCATCTTAACCTTGCCGTAATAGCTTTTCTGCAAAAGCTTGAGTACTTCCAGATTATCGCCTTCAATAAAAAGGTTTTCGGTCGTGTCAAAATTGACCGATTCTTCACGGCAGGGCTTGAGAGTGGCAGAGCTTTGGGTTTGGATTAGGCGTAGAGCTTCTTTCTTGCCCGGCCAGTCCATGCCGTAGCGTTCACGGCGGGACTCGAAAAGGTCGGAGAAGCTACCCAATTCAGCTTTTAATTTTTCAAAGTCGATGGACTCTATCAGTTCACCTTTCTCATTCTTGCTCTCAGAAAAGACCGAGGGGCATAGCTGTTTTAATCGAGAACGATTTTCAGCGGATATGTCGAGGGATTTGCCATCTATTATTTTTGATTTTTCTTTCGCCATCTTCTCATCTCCTTTATTTCAATCGTATGGTGAATGTTTTTCTTCTAAATTGGATCTTTAGAAACGGTAGAAAGGGAAGCAAGTAAAACTAAATCTGACTTATGAAGTTTTAGGTCAACAATTGCGTTGAAAAGAGAGCGTGAGATCCGGTCAATACCCCTGCCTCCCTGGCGGGTCAATTCATAGGCAAAGTATTTTGCATGGTAGGCGGTGGACATTTTCCGGTCTGCTTTTGTTGCGAAATCCGCAGGCCTGAAAAAAGAGAGGGCGCGGACTCCAAGTTTGCACCTCTACTGAAGGGCTACGACACCCCATGCAAGAAGTACAACCAAGAAGAACGCGCCCTGATGGGCGCGTTCCCCGTTGCCTGCTTCTTGCATTTGAAAAGTCGTAGTTTTCAGTAGAAGCAATACAGCGATGAACGCTAAAAATTTATGTTAGGAAAATTAATTGTATGGGAAATTTAAGCACACAGGCGAGACCTATACTGAGCTTGCCGAATGATGCCTGTGTTACATTTTTCCCGAGTGTTCCTTTCTGATTTTATCATGAGGGAATTTTAAACTAAACAGAGGGCGGACTTTCTTGTCCGTCTTTTGAATCTAATTCTGGCGGGTAGGACCACAGCCATACGGCGTGGTAAAAAACCCGCCCTCCGTTAAATTCAGCAATTCCATCAATATGAGAAAGTTAATCCGAGGAGGTACAATAATCAAGGAGTGAGGGGTGGAAAAGAGTTTGGGAGGGGCGGATTGTCGCGATAAGTAGCCAATTCTTAAGGTTGGGACAGTTCGCCGAACTGTCCGGTTACTTGGCGGACGCCTCGGCGAGGCATCCCTACCTTTAGAAATAAAGCCTGGCGCAATACGCGTATTGCCGTTAATTTGCGCGGGGAGCTTGAAAATAATCTAACCTGTTATATGATAACGCCTTTAATTTTTTTCGGGGGTACAGGGCAATGCTTGAGAGAAAGGTTGTAATAAGAAACCAGGCTGGCATACACTGCCGTCCATCAAGCATGATACTGATGGCGGCGCAGGAATTCCCCGGCTGCAGGTTCAAGGTGACCAGCAGGAACGGTGATTCCGACCTCACCAGCATTTTGTCTCTTATTTCACTGGGGCTTGAAAGAGGCAACGAAGTCACTATAACGGCGGACGGGGCTGAAGAAGAGGCGGCCATGGAAAAAATTGCGCATCTTTTCTCCTTTGAGTTTGATTTTCCAAGGGAGTGACGGGTTGAATATTGCGTTCTGACGGGCTAGATTTATTTTTTATTGTTCCCAACATTAGAAGAATCCGGTATTCAAATGCCAATGATGAAAAAACATATTTCAGGCCTGGTTTTCCTTTGCATGGTTGCGGCTGCCGCAATGTTCCCGCTCTCCGTCTTCTCCCTTCCTTCCATATCCAAGTCCAGCATCAAGGTTGGAATGTCGCCGAGAATCCAGAAGAACAGCTGGTCCAGCCTGAACTGCTCGATAAGCAACCCCGACCAGAAGTCATATGAGGCATATCTGCGGCTTGTCGACGAGAACACTTTCATGGGGCGGCGGACAGTTTTCTCGGATACGCTCCTGATACCGCAGAACGCCGTCATCAACTACACCACTGAAATACTTATAGAAGAGGGCGAGAACTACCACGTGGAACTCTATGTGGAGGACAAGAGGGTTCCGGGAGTGGACACGATCATCATCAAGAACATGAGCGAGCGCGAGGAGCAGTTCTACATCCTCAATGATTCGTTCACAGTCTCGATGGGGTCGGTGAACCAGCTCGAAGTCTTCAAGAAGAAGACATTCCAGCTGACCCTTCCCTCAAAGGACGTGCCTTTCCACTGGTCGGCCTATAAATCATGTCTTGCCATAGTGGTGCTGCGTCCGGACTTTGAAAAATACTCGGCACGTCAGTTCAGGGGCATAATTGACTATGTCAAGCAGGGAGGCATAATAATCTTCGCCGATCCTGTTTCCACGCTTGAGGCTGCGAAGACGCCTCTTGCTGAAATCCTTCCTGTGGATCCTACGAGGATAAGGAAGATATCGGAGCTTAATTCTATCATTCCTTTCTTTCCCGGCTTCAAGAACTGGGGCGAGCTCAATCTTGTGGACTTCCTGGAATGCTATCCTCTTGAAAACAGCATCGTATGGATGAAGGAGGGGCAGTTCCCGGTCTTTGCCTGGAAGAAATTCGGTTTCGGCGAATCAAGGTTCTCGGCCGTCTCCCTGTCCGGGGATGTGCTGGACAAGACGGGCGCATGGGAGAAGATAATGATGTTCTTCCTCAACCACCAGGTGAGATTCGCAGATACAAAGAAGATCATGACATGCCTTGATGAGATGACTGGGTACACGGTTCCAGGCGTGGCAGCCGTGAAGACGGTTTTCTTCTGGTATTTCCTCATGCTTGCCGTACTTACCGCCGTCGGGATGTATTTCAGGAAGACAAACTTCACGCTTGCAGGCTCGGTGATACTGTCGCTTGGCGTCACCATGTGGGTGTTCAACATGATTTCCGCCGGGGCTGCAAATACTTCGTCGATGCTCGTCGCCGCCATAGAGGCAAGGTATCCGCTGAGCGATTCGAACGTGATAGACGCATACTATGGCGTCTTCTCGCGCAAGGATACGATAGAGACGTTCAACTCAGGAAGCGAAGACGTCAAGATATCCTCCATCAACCAGAGCTTGAACAGGTTTGCCGCAGCCAACTTCGGAGACGATCCCTCCCAGGGGATCATGAGCAAGTCGCAGGGCGAGCCGATTGAAGTCATGACGTCGTTCGGCGTGGCCAGCGTGAGCAACCTCAACATAAAGGCCAACACCACGAGGCAGATGAATGCAACGCTCTCAGTGTTCCGCAAGGATGACGCTGAAAAATTCGCGCTGCCGGAAATAACATACGGTGAAAAGGGATTTTCCATGAAGGACTGGCAGGCGCCCTCGGATTTTAAATTCGACTCGGCGTTCCTCACATTCCCCAGCAAGGCGTATCCCCTGACTGTTTCCGCAGGGAAGGTTACGTTCAATCCCGTGGCAGGAGAGACTTATTTCCGGGGTGACAATATTTCAATGGCGCTCGCCGACGTAGTAAGGACCGGCTTCAAAAATACGAAGCCCGGCATAGCCTTCATAGGCGGCGGTGCGACCGGATTGAATTTCGGCGAAAAGGCCGGATGCCAGACCAGGATAATAAATTTCATCCCGGTCTCCGAGAAATGCGAGTCCTCCAAGGTAAGCATTCCTTCCGAGCTCATTGTGCTTTCCGCAGGCGATACTGCCTCGAAGTCCCTGATGCCATACAATGATTTTATGACTCCCTTCAACTCCCAGAACAGCAGCGACTACAAGATCTCCTTCAAGCTTCCGCCGGAGTTTGCGATGATCAGCCCCGAGGAAATTGAGATCAGCCTTTCGTATATGAATGACAGCAATTCAATCGTCCTCCAGCCGTCCCTCATG
Organism: Lentisphaerae bacterium GWF2_50_93; assembly: GCA_001804815.1. Taxonomy (GTDB): domain Bacteria; phylum Verrucomicrobiota; class Lentisphaeria; order Victivallales; family GWF2-50-93; genus GWF2-50-93. The sequence goes on along the minus strand of MHBI01000075.1, from coordinate 64,284 downwards.
ATTGGTGCAAAGACGATCGCCCCGGACAAGAAGTCAGGTGACAAATACGTCTTCACCAAGGACCTGGACAAGGTGATAAATCCCTACAGCGGCGAGGGGGTAATCCTGCTCTCAGTCAATGTAACAAACTCGATTTCGTCGATAAGCGAGAAACTCCGTGCGAACAAGTGGATAATGAAGGAATTTTCAGTCGGGGTGAAGGGGCAGCTGCGTCCCAATATAGCACCTTTCTCCTACTGATAAAAATAACTGGAGCACATTATGATTAGGACTGAAAATCTTACTAAGGGCTTTGCAAAGGAACGCGGTGTCTTCGCGCTCAACCTTGAAGTCCCCGCCGGAAAAATATATGGTTTTGTCGGACCGAACGGCGCCGGCAAGACTACGACCATAAAGATACTCTGCGGGCTTCTCAAGCCTGATTCCGGCAGGGCGTTCATCGGCGATCTGGAAGTGCTGCCGAGGAACATCCCGGAGATCAAGCGCAGGATCGGATACATGCCCGATATATTCGGCGTCTACGAGCAGATGAGCGTCTGGGAATACATTGATTTCTACGGCGCCGCCTACAAGATCCCGGCCAAGAAGCGCAGGCAGAGGATCGAGGAGGTGCTGAAGCTGACCGAGTCGACACACATGATCGACTACCAGATGACCTCGCTCTCCAGAGGTATGCGCCAGAGGATCGGACTCGCGAAAACCCTCATCCACGATCCGGACGTGCTCATCCTCGACGAGCCCGCAGGCGGTCTTGATCCGACAGCGCGTATCGAGATGCGCCAGACAATCGAAAGGCTCAGGGCCCTCGGAAAGACAATCCTCCTGTCAAGCCATATCCTGCCTGAACTTTCTTCGGTCTGCGACATCATAGGCATCATATACAAGGGGAAGCTCCTTGTACAGGGTACCGTGAAGGACATCACCAGGGACCTGCAGGAGAAGATCGTGATAAACATCACTGTGGACTCCGACATCACCCAGGCGAAGGACATCCTCGAAAGGATAGAACATGTCGAGGATGTCAAGGTCGCCGACATAAATGACCTGCAGTGCACTTTCAGCGGCACCAGGGAGCAGGTCAAGAGCGTGCTCAAGCTGTTGATGAACAATGGAGTCATCGTCAGATGGTTCGCCGAGAACGAGGCCGATCTTGAAGATGTCTTCATGAACGTCACAAAAAAGAATTAAGGAGCCGATAGACAGAACATGTTCATCTCAAATCCAATATTCCAGAGGGAGTTCAGCGCATCCTCGAGATCGCCGAGGACAAATTTCCTCGTGTGGGCGTATCTTATCCTCCTGGCCCTGGTGATACTGCTGCTCTGGCCGGCGGGCGGCATACATTCCGTAGCGTCTTCAAGCAGCAAGCAGATATTCACGTTGTTCTTCAGCATAAACCTCACTCTTGTGCTCCTGATGGTGCCTGCCTTTACAGCTACGGCCATCTCCTGGGAGAAGGAGAACAACACCTATGACAGCCTTTTCATAACCATGCTGAAGCCGCATGAGATAATGCAGGGCAAGCTGGCCTCGGCGATATTGATGCTCCTCATACTTGTCTTCCTTTCAGTCCCGATCGCATCGGTCTGCGCATTGACGGGAGGAATAAGCGTCTCGCTGGTGGTCAAGATAGTGTGCCTTATTTTTGTCACCGCCTTCAGCTACGGTGTGGCGGGGCTGGCATGCAGCTCATGGTCGGCAAGAAGCTCGACTTCGATAGTCATGAATTATGTGGTCATCATCATTTTCGCGGGGGCAAGCTGGCTGCCGTCCGCACTCCTCAGCAATCTTTTTTTCCTGCAGAGCCTGAAGCCCCTCTGGCAGTTCATAAGGTGCATAAGCCCATATGATGCGATGTTCTACCTGCTTTATCCGGAGACGTACAGGCTCTCCATGGAGACCATTTCCAAAAGCAATCTGATTACCCCGTACACGCTCTTCATGGCGTTTTCAGTGGTGTTCACGATGGTGTCTTTCAGCTTTTTCGCCCGCGGCATCACGCGTCCATCCGTGAAATCCAAGGCCATAAAGGGTGATTTCTACACCAGCGGCAAGCAGGCGATGAAAAGAAAGCTCACATGGCCCTTCTATCTCATAGATCCCCTCAAGAGGAAGAAGAACATAGGCACCTGGTCGAACCCCGTCTTCATCGCCGAGATGAGGAGCAAGCTTTTCGCGAATCCCAAGTTCGTGGTCAGATCGGTCGCGGCCATCTTCATCGTCAGCCTTGTCATACTCACGCTTGTCTCCTGGCAGTATTCCACGATGCTCAGGGCCGACACTGTCAGGATCGTGGCGATCATCTTCCAGATCTGCGTCGTCGCGCTCCTCGCACCCGGCGTGAGCAGCGGCCTTATAACCGATGAGATCACAAGCGGTACATTCATGATGCTCAGGATGACCCCCATGAAGCCCTTTACGGTCATAATGGGCAAGCTCAAGGCGACCTTCTTCTACGCACTCATCTTCATCATAAGCAGTTTCTTCGTCCTTTTCGCCATGGCTTATCTTGAACAGCAGACGGTCTTCCCGGACGGCTCGATCCTTTCACCTCAGTGGTGGTCTGAAGTCATACAGAGATCGCACCAGCCCGACTGGTATGACAAGGTATGGCTGACATACAGGAGGATAATCATCTGGATATTCATCCTGCTTCTGAGCACCGTGACATTCCTGACAAGCGGCCTTTTTGCCTCGTCAATATCAAAGAATACGGGAATGGCGACCGCGATAAGCTATGTCATTACCGCCATCATATGCGTTGTAAGCATGGCGCCGCTTGTCCTTGGCAGCAAGCTCTCATACACGCTTTCATATTGGATAATCTCGTTCAACCCGATCGCCGCAGCGGCCCAGATCACCAATAATTCCCTGTCCGAGTACCCGGGGCTCTGGCGGTCGAACATCATCTGCCTGTCCCTTCTGATTGTCGTGTTCATGACCGGGGCTACGATCAGGACCTGGTATCTCTTCAGGACCAGGGACTGATCAGTATTCCGGACGAATGGATCCATGGAGCTACCGTGATATTTGTAGACAACATTCTTGAAATACTTTGGAGGCTGCTCAAACTCTTCGGAGCGGCTTCATACGCATTCCTGCTTGCGCTTGGGAAGATTGCCAGGGCGTTCTGGGAACTCCTCTGCGAAATCGACCAGCTGGACTGGTTCACCGGCAGGATGAACGTCTTCTTCGATGAGATAGGGGAATTGTGGAGCTCGTCGCTGATGCTGTCCATGCGTGAGGAATCAATGTCCCTCATGCTGAATGTCAAGGAGCACATAGATGTCTCCAAAAAGGCGAGGAGCTGGTTTTTCATAATTCTCTCCGCCGTCCTTTTCTTCTGGTTCTATCCTCCATACAAATGGGGCCCATGGCATTTCCATGAAAGCGGCAGGGCGTCCTATTACGGCACCGGATTCTATTTCGGCAAGACCTCCAGCGGCGAAAGGTTCATGCCTTTCACCTATACTGCCGCACATAAGACCCTGCCTGCCGGGATTACCGTCAAGGTCGTCAACAAGGAAAACGGGAATACGGTCTATGTGCAGATAAACGACAGGGGGCCATTCGCTGAGAACAGGGTGATCGACCTCTCAAAGACAGCCGCCAAAAAACTCGGAATTGCAACCGATGGAACCGCCAATGTCGAGATCTTCACCAGGAAGAAATACGGGAAATAAATTCCTGGGCAGCCCCAGGAATTTATAATTCCAGCATCCATGCTTCATGTATCAGCGGCGAGCGCCAGATGTCCTCTGGTGTTGTGTTCTTGATGTCCAGGCCCGGAGCCAGATCCACGCCTGCATTCAGGAACAGGCAGCGTACCAGCGCCGAGCAGTAGAAGGATTGCGGCTGCTCAAGTGGATTTTTCCTGCTGCGCATTTCCTGATGACGCAGGGAGATCAGGGTTCCGACGAGTTCACGCAGGGAATACCGGGTCCGGCTGGCGATAAGATCGAGACCGCCGGCAAGCACTTTTGTGACAGTCTCCCGAGAAAGTCCGAAATCCAGCAGTGCCAGGCTCGAATAGAAATCACCATCATGGAATTTCGATATGCGGTTCTCCTGTGCGCCGAAGCGGATATGCTTCCGGTGCATGTCAAGATCGGATTCCATTACCCAGAGCTGTCCGTCGCAGCGCTGTTCCCCGATGATGAAAGCGTGCGACCAGCGTCCCCATGCCTTCGCGGGATCAACATGCCGCTGGGCCCGTGCGATCATGTGGTCCAGCAGCGTTTCACCGCCGGCGAGGCAGACCATTCCGGGACGTGCGAATTCCGCAAGGAAGTCGCGGTTTGTAACAGAGCGTGGAATCTTATGGATTTGAGTGGTGGTACCGATGGTGAATCACCTGTATGATTATCTGATCCCTGCAAGCTTCAGGAAGTTTCCAAGGAGCTTGTGCCCATGTTCAGTGAGTATCGATTCGGGATGGAATTGGACGCCATACACAGGAAGCTTCCTGTGCTGCAGGCCCATGATGACTCCGTCCTCCGTCCTGGCGGTCGCTTCGAGTTCAGGAGGGAATGAGGAAGGTTCGATCACCAGCGAGTGATATCGTGTGGCTGTGAATTTGTCGGGTATCCCCTTGAAGATGCCTTTTCCACCATGGATGATTTCCGAGACCTTTCCATGCATGAGGCTTGGTGCGTGTACGATTTTTCCTCCGAAGACCTCCCCTATGCACTGGTGTCCGAGGCAGACGCCCAGTACGGGGATTTCCTTTGACGAGAAGAATTCTATCGCATCGCAGGATATCCCAGCTTCCCTCGGGGAGCAGGGGCCCGGCGAGACAACAAGGGCCTCCACGGGCAGCTTCGCCAGCTCCTTCATGGTTATCTTGTCATTCCTTACGACTTCTGGCAGATGGCCCAGCTCGCCGAAATACTGGACAAGGTTGTACGTGAATGAATCATAATTGTCAATCATCAGGAACATGATGGCATATCCATTTTTTAATTTCTAGTTTTTGTGCCGCAACCGCTAACATACATCAGTTTTGTCGTAAATAAACATTTCAATTCATCCATTAATCAACAATCCGCCAATTCATTCATCCGTCCCTGTTGCTGATAGTCTCGAAATAGAATGGAGTTCCAAGATAACGGAAAGCGGGTTTTCTTACCCGCCATGAAAAGAGTGACGCGACCCTTGGGGCGGTTTTGATTTTCTTTTGTTATAAAGAATCTCCGGCCAGCCGTGAAGCGAGGGAGAGGGTGTCCGTAATACCCCGTTGCTTGCGGCGGGGATGGAATGGCCGTCAGGAGATTCTTTGTTTTTCATTGAATATTTGATATGAATACGGTTGTTTTTTGAACGGAGGAATGTAATTTATTATAAATCGTGCTGTTTACATCATATAATTTAATACATTTTGAATCCAAAGGAGCACTAACATGGTTGATAAAAAAGTGATTATTGGTTCAACTTCAGATTCTGTTGTAAAACCAGGAGATGTCACAAGGATTTCCCCTGCTGTCGGCGGAGATGTTTCAGAGGACTCCGTTGAGACTTCCAATATAGCCAGGATAAAGACCGGGGCGGAGGAAGACAAGGGAAAGAAGACCATCAGGCTCAAGCCCGTCACCGCCGCAGAAGGTTCTGAAGCCGGTGCTCCTCCACCACAGGAAGATGAAACAGTAAAGATTCAGAAGCCGCGCCCTGTCGCGACACCTACAGTTCCCGGGGTCAAGCAGACTATAAAACTGCGTCCGTCATCAAATACGCCAGCTCCTGACACTGAAGCCACGGTTTCCTTTGCGCCGCCTCCGCAGCAGCAGGCTGCAGCTCCTGAAGCAGCTCCAACTGAAGGTGCTCCGGCCGCTAAAAGGACTATCAGGCTTGTTCCAAAGAGAGCCGATGCTACCGCAGGTGGCAATGAAGCAAATGCGGCATCCGTCAGACCATCTGCTCCAACTGTGAAGCTTGAAGAGCCGGCCCAGGCAGGCGCTCCTGCAGGTCGTTCGGCTGTAACAGTAAGGCTTCCTGCCGAAGGCGGCGGTGAACCAGCGGGCGCTCCTCCGAAAAGAACATTGAAGCTCAAGCCAGTCAAACCTGCCGGTGAACAGGCTCCAGCTCCGGCTCCAGCTCCGTCACCTGCCGGTGCCACGGACTCTGAAATGGCTGCTATCAGTGCTGCAGATAATACTATTCCTCCTATGGCGATGTCCCAGCAGGAATCATACGCCTCCGCCGGAGCGGCAACCAGCGACGAGCCCAGCATGATCCATGCGATCCTGGCCTTTGCAGCTCTGTTTGTCATGATTTATTTCACATGGAGCGTTGTAGGACAGTACTGCAATAGCCAACTTGATTCCAAGATAACGGTGCCAGGACTTTCCGAAAAGGTGAAGTAATAATAAATTAAAATGGGAGGCTCTGGCCTCCCATTTTAATTTATACGTGATAGAGGCTTGGAATGTTTATCACAATGGGCAATATGCAGTCGAGCCAGAAGAGATCGGGCCTTTCCAGCACCATGGAAGGTTTCTGGGGGCCGAACAGCAGTGATGCCGCTGTGACGGGATTTATTTTGATGTCGGGGAAATTCTCTCGCCTGTAGTCGGTTGCGATCTTCGCATTTTCAACTCCTATGAAAACACGCTGCTCGGGATTCTTATTGTCGGAAAGGATCAGGTTTACTCCGCAGCTGGACAGTCCCTTCAGTTCATGCACTGCAGGATTTTCCTCGGCAAGTGAAAGAGCCTCCCTGAAGTTGCAGACAGCGAGATTTCCACAGCTTGATATTTCCCATGATTCCGCGAAAGCCTTGAAGACCTTGAAATATGAGTCATTGCTCATTGGAACCTGGACGTGGATATTCCTGGATTCCTTCATGAGCGTGGTGATTATGTCTGAGACACCTTTCGGTGAACCGCAGAATTCAGCTATTGAGTTGTTGTGGGATAGGATCAGGAAGGCCTTCTCCTTCTCGGCATTTTCAGAGATGAAGAACCGGAGCGAAGGTCGCTGATACCTGTATCTCAGGCTCTCAAGATCTGCATTTCCCCTGAATGAGAGAGCTTTCCTCAGCGTAATGACTTCCTGCCAGGGTAGTTCACCGTATTGGATTTCCCGGCACCTGAATCCATTCGGCTGGACAGCGGAGGTGTTTTTAGACCACATGTTGAAATTGACGCATGTGCCGGCCTTTTCCCAGCCCCAGTGGGCATAGCGGTATCGGCTGCCTCCAAGCCAGGAGAAGGCGGGATTCTCCTTTCCGAGCATCAGCTTTATCTCATCCATCACTTTCAACATGAGTGATTTCCCCCGGAAGTCAGGATGTGTCGCGACTCCGCCGACTCCCTGTATGACAAGGCTCTTGTTGCCGGCCTGCAACGGTATAGGGAAAAGACCGGCGCTTGAAGCCATCCTGCCGCCTTCCCTGACTATGATTATACCTTTGAGAAGTTCGGAGTCCTTCCTGTATATGTCAGGATAAAGGGCTTCAAAACGCGGATGCAGGGGATCATTTGTCTTGAAGCATTCATGGAGGAAGTCCATCAGTTCTTCAAAATTTGAGCTGTCGCAGAGTTCTATCTTCATGTTTTATTTTTTCTTTCCGCTGAAAATACCCAGGGCTTTTCCAATTCCTGAAGCTCCTGCCTTGTGATTTTCCGTTTCCACAAGGGGTAGGAGGGGATCAGGCGTTATCAGATCATGGACATGCCTGACATCGTTCCAGGCAAGCATGGAGTCGGTCCTCCTGTCCGCACCAAGGGAGAAAACTGAAATTCCAGTATTGTTCATGTGGCAGTATTTGAGTTTTTCAATCAGATCGTTTTCGTGCCATGATATGAATACTGTCAGAAGATGGTTCAGGAATCCGCAATGCGATACGATCAGTATGTTCCTGTCATTGAGGCTGTAGATTTCATCCATGAATTCCACTGCTCTGGACCTGGCGCTTGCGAGCCATGCATTGTGACGGTCGTTCCTGGCATAATCCGGTAGGATGTCATATGGCAGTATGTGTGAATACGCCCCCTCCGGGAGTTCTTCTATCAGCCTGGAGTCGAATTCTACGCAGGCGCCCTTGATTTTCGAGGCCTCGAACGTCTCGCGGGATCTTTTCAGAGGACTGAGATAGATTCTGTCGAAATATGTCTTATTGAAGACTTTTGCGAGCCTTTCTGCCTGTCTGACGCCGTTTTTACTCAGGCCTGCATCAATTCCGTATTCCTCTTCCGTCTGGGCCCTGCTTTGGGCATGCCTTACGAGCCATATTTTCTTGATATGTAAATCGATCATCGGTTTCTCTGGATAAAAACTTTAAAACTGCATATTCCAGTTTAAATTATAGCCTGTTAAGCAATTACTTCAATTTGCTTTCACAATGAAGATCGGGTTTATGATGATAAATTTCCACGCACTGCACGGCATGAAATACAGGATCCTCCTCGGAGTTCTGATACTCATGCTTGCCGTATATCCTCTCTTCGCAGAAAACCATCTCACTGGGGTGGCGCTGGATGTCTTCATGTCCTTCCTCATCGTGTTCGTGGTCTATGAATCCAGCAAGCATAAACATTCATTCGCCGTGGCCATATCCCTTTCCTGCCTCGCGCTTCTCGCCAACTGGTCGGACGACTATCTCAGCTCCATTCCACTTGTGATAGCTTCACAGGCGTTGTCGCTGCTGTTCATCCTCTACATCAACTACGTGATCATCATGACCATCGCATGCGCCAGGCGGGTGACCTCCGACGTGGTCTATGGAGCCGTATGCGTCTACATACTTATCGGCCTCATGTGGACTTTCTTCTACTCCCTTCTTGAACTCAGCCATCCCGGCTCGTTCAGGTTTTCCGGAAATATCCCGGACCTGATCAGGATGGCAAATGAATCTCCCCTCAACATCCTCTCGCATTTGAACTACTTCAGTTTCGAGACCCTTGCCACAATCGGATACGGGGATATTGTCCCCATAACCCATGCGGCCCAGATGCTCTCGGTCTTTGAAGCCATTGCAGGACAGATTTATCTTACGGTGGTTATTGCCAGATTTGTCGGCCTCTATATAAACCATCAGATTGGAAAGCAGGAAGTGACCGATTAAATGGATGCACAAAAAAGATACGACCGGCTTCTCGCCCTTGGAGGGCATGAGATTCCCGAGGAGATTGAGGTTGGAGGCGGAAAATGGCGCAAGGTCAAGGCCTTCAAGCACGATTTTTTCGCCGCGACAGGGCTTTATCAGTCTGCTGACGGCGCGAAAGCCGTGCTGAAGATTTTCAGGCCGGCCCCATATTATGGAATCCCCTATGGCCTTCTTTCACGCTGGCAGGCGGCCCATGAGGAGAAGATCTATAAGAAGCTCCAGGACACGGCCGCTGTTCCTGGATGGATTGGCAGATATGGCAGTACTGGAATAGTCCATGAGTTCGTTCCTGGACAGGATCTGGCGCGCGATGTCAAGTTCTCCGACGACTTCTTTGAGAGGCTTGAGAAACTGCTGCGGCTGATGCACGAAAGGGGGATGAGCTACCTCGACACGAACAAGCCCGACAATATCCTTGTGGGCGAGGATGGGAAACCCTATCTCATAGATTTCCAGATCACCTGGCTTCAGCCCTTCTTCCCTCTTAACCTGATTACCTATCCGCTGTTCTGTATTTTCAGGAACTCGGACATCTACCACCTCAAGAAGCATATAAGGAAATTCTGCCCCGGGAAAATCAGCGACGAGGAATTCGAGAAGATGCGCCCATGGTATATAAGGTTGCATCGCCTTGTAGCGACACCGGTCAGAAGGAAGCGCAGAAAGTATCTCCGCAAGGTCGAAGAAGAGGCCGGACACCATCCTGAAGGCGCCGAAAGGCACTGAATTAAGTGTCATCCAGCAATCCAATCATCCATGGGACGGCAGTGAATTCTATTGCATCAGCCTCCTTGAACAATAAAAAAAGGGAGGCCTTTTGAGCCTCCCTTCAGAAATCAAGTCAAATTGTTATTTGACGGCGTTTACTGAAACCTGGACCTGCTTGATATTGAACAGGAAACAGCCAGGGGTTACCATTGACGTCATGTCAACAGCCTTTGTCGCTCCCATTTCCTTGGCCTTCTTGGTTGCGACGCCAACAACGTCTTCAAGTGTAACTGTGTTCTTGAACCATGCGACCGAACCGATATTTTCATTGTCACCGGTTATGAGAGGAATCCAAAGAAGATAGAGTCCCCAGTTGGTAACATTGATGTTGCCAATGCTCTGCTCGGCACCCAATGTAAGCTTCTGGTCATTGAGTTTCTGTGCGGTCTGAACGCTTGAGCAGCCAACAAACACGAAGAGAGTTGCAATAAGACAAAGTGCTGATATTTTCTTGATCATTTTTAAACCTTTCATTTGATGATTTCTGTAGTCTGTTAATTCTAGAAGAAACAAAAACACGCCCCTTGTCCTGCCCTCCTTTCCCTATTTCTTAACTACGACCCGTTATTTACCCTGCAAGAATGTTATTTTTACTATAGGAAATTTATAATGCTTATGTCAAATATCAAATGGCAAGCTGTAGATTTTCTATAAGCTGCAGGATTTCTGAAGAAGCATGTGGTTTTGCAAGCCGTGCGCCAAGAGCGCCCTTTTCTGCGAAGTCCGCGGGATTTTCCATGAAGAACGCCACGGTGCTTGCAAGTTTGTTGACGCTCAGCTCCTTTTCCAGGATCTTTATTCCGGCGCCTGACGAACAGTAGAAGTCCGCGTTGTCGCTCTGGTGGTTGTCGGTGGCGTGGGGGTAGGGGATCAGTATTGCGAACTTCGCAAAAATGGCGAGTTCGGCGACGGTGCTGCCTCCCGAACGGCATATGACAAGGTCGGAGGCCGAATAGAAGACCTCCATTTCTCCGCTGCTTTCTATGATCTTGTACTTGAATGTCGCGTCCGAATATGCCTTCCCAAGATTGTCCATGTTCCCGGTCCCGCAGATATGGATTACCTGGAAGGATTCATCCCCCTGCATCTTGAATGCCTCCGGGACCTTCTGGTTGATGCCTTCGGCTCCCTGGCTTCCGCCGAACACGAGGATTATCGGGAATTCATGTGAGAAAGAGGTGCCGAGCCTGGAGTTTATAATTCCGACCGCCTCAGGTTTTGCAAGCCGGCATTCGGCGATCTGCTGCCTGACCGGCATTCCTGTGACAGTCCATCCGCATTTTATTCCTCCGCTGTCGACCGGCGGGAATGAAAGCGCCAGCTGCTTCGAAAAACGCGAGAGGAAAAGATTGGCCTTGCCGATGCGCGCATTGCCGTCATGCGCGAAGAGTGGAATTCCCATCATGCGTGCCGCGAGTGCAGGGGCGAGGGAATGGAAGCTGCCCATGACGAGTACGGCTTCAGGCCTGAATGATTTTATTTTACTTCTCGATTCGAGAATGGATTTGAGCAGCTTTATGACAAAGGAGAATTTCCCCTTGAGGCCTTTCGGGATCGGGGCCGGAGAAATTATTTCATAATCTATTCCTTTTTCCGAGGCGGCCCGGCCCTGCTGCTCCGTCTGTCGTCCGGTTATGAATAATCTAGGATGTCCGCCCCTGTTCCTGAGCTCCGTGGCGATTGAAAGTCCAGGATAGAAATGTCCTCCTGTCCCTCCGCAAACGATTAAAAGCCTGTCAATCATTCTTGATGTCCTGTTTTGAACCCGATATCTTCGACGGCTGCATTTCAGCAGGCGCAGGCTCCTGTCCAGTCCCGGAATCCATCGCTATGCTCAAAAGCAGTCCGATGCAGACAATGCTCATCATCAGATTGCTTCCTCCATAGCTTATAAAGGGGGCGGGGATCCCCTTGGTCGGGAAAGAACCTGAAATTACTCCGATGTTTATCACGGCCTGCATGGTAAGCATTACGCTTATTCCAAAACCGAGGAGCATGCCCTGCCTGTCCTTCGACATGATGCTTATGTAGACGGATGATATCAGGATCGTAATATATCCGAACAAGACCAGCATGATTGCAATGAACCCCAGTTCCTCCCCGACGATTGAGAGGATGAAGTCGGTGTGCGCTTCCGGAAGATAGTTCCACTTAAGCCTGCTCTGGGTGAATCCAAGTCCTCCCCAGAATCCAGAACCAAGCGCCATCAGGGAGTTCCATAGCTGGTATCCGCTGTCCTTGGCGACGAGTTCAGGATCCAGGAAGGAAGTTATCCTCGACCATCGTTCGGCGTCCATGTATTTCAGGTAGAGGAACACAAAAGGGACGAGCATCGGGGCCAAAAGAAGATATGCAAGCCTGACTCCTACTGCGAACAGCATGAACCATATGGTGACCACCAGCAGGAATGTCGTTCCAAGATCTTTTCCCACAAGAACCAGTCCGCATATGAGGGCGCAGACAAGTCCTGCGGGCAGAAGGCCATGCATGAAGGAATTCATGAAACGCTGCCTTACCGAACAGAAGCTTGCCAGGAAAAGGATGAGTGAGATCTTCGCCAGTTCCGAAGGCTGTATGCTCATTCCATGGAACTGGATCCAGCGGTATGCGCCATTTATAGGCCTGTCCAATCTTGCGACTATGAGCAGCAGGGCGCTCAATATTATCAGGACAAGCGAAAGTTTGACGATATTCCTGTAGCCTGCAAGATATACGAACATGGCGCCGACTATTCCGACGCTTGCCCAGATCATCTGCTTCCTGAAAAGCGTGGCGCCTGCGATTCCGGATGAGGTCGAATAAAGCATCGCCAGTCCGAAGAGGACCATCGAAAGGACAGTTATCGCCAGTATCAATGCCGCATGTTTTGGGTGCGGCCAGCGGCTGGTTTCATCTTCATTTAAAATAACCTGACTTGCAAAGCGTATTTGGGCCATAATATCTTATTTTCAATTAAGGAAATTCAGATTTTTCAATTTCAAGTCATAAGCTGCCAGTATCCAGTTTCCTCTTCACCAGCCCCATCAGGCTCTCGGGAGGCCTTACAGGCCGGCGCGTTTCCAGATTGACGCATGCATGCACGGTATATCCCTCCGCAAGCAGTTCCCCGTCCTTGCGGACTTCGCAGCATATCTTGAGTTTCACCCCCTTGATCTCGTCAACCCAGCCTGATATCGTCAGCATGTCGTCGTAGCGCGCAGGATTCCTGTACCTGCATACAGCCTCAATCACAGGAAGCATTATCCCCTGCTTTTCAATCTCATAGTACGGGAATCCCTCCTCACGGAGAAGTTCGTTCCTGACCCTTTCGAAAAAAACAAGATAATGGGCATAATAAACAACACCCATCTGATCTGTGTCGGCATATGGAACACGGTATTGAATCTCCGTCCTCTTCATTTTCTCCTCGCACGGGATGTTATAAGGTCGACAACCTCGTCAACTGTCATATCGCTGCTGTCTATAAATATAGCATCATCCGCCTTTTTCAAAGGGGCTATCTTGCGTTTGCTGTCCATTTCATCACGCAGGGCAATCTCCTTCGCAACCGAAGCTACAGTGGAGCCTGCGGCTGTCTCCCCGGATTGTGCAAGCCTCCTCCTTGCGCGGACTTCAGGAGAGGCGGTCAGGAAGAACTTGTATTTCGCATCCGGGAAAATGACTGTTCCTATGTCGCGCCCCTCCATGATGAGAAGGCCAAGGGATGCAAGTTCCCGCTGTCTGCCGATCATCCATGCCCGGACGTTTTCCATGGCGGCAACCTTGCTTACGTACTTCGCCACTTCAGGTGAACGGATTTCAGAATCAGAAATCCTGGAATTCATGATCAGGTGCAGCTTCCCCGCGGGATCAGCCCTGTAGGTCAGCTCGAGCCTGCTCAGTATCTTGTCTATGCGGTCCGGATCTATCTCCGAGTCAAGTGGAATATCGTTCTGCATTGCGAAGAGGGTGATTGCCCGATACATATTGCCGGTGCTTATGTAATAGCCCCCGAGTTTGTCGGCGACTTTCTGTGCAATGGTGCTTTTGCCCGAGGCTGCGGGGCCGTCTATTGCTATTACGTTGACTATTGACATGTTAACCGCTAAGGATGATTGTTTGGAGACAAATTATATATCGTGGATTCCACTATGCAAGAAAATGAATTGGAATTTATGCCATGGCTAAAATACGCCAGCTGCCATTGAAGGATATCTTCATATTTTATTTTTAGTACGGATTAAGTAAACGGCATCGTTTGCTGAATACGTACTCAGCGTGTTCTGCGGCTGCGGAGTCTTCCCCTCTTGAGGAAGCCGTCATAGTTGCGCATTACAAGATGGGATTCCATCTGGCTGAGAGTGTCGAGCATTACACCGACTATGATCAGCAGGCTTGTGCCGCCGAAGAAGGAGGCGATCATGTATGGAATGCTCATTTTTGTGTAGAGGACGGTCGGAAACAGGGCCAGGGCTGTAAGGAATATTGCGCCGGCCAGGGTGAGCCTTGTCATGGTGTGATCAAGGAACTCGGCGGTAGGCTTTCCTGGGCGTATGCCCGGGATATAGGCGCCTTCCTTCTTGAGATTCTCGGAGATCTGGATGGGATTGAACTGGTTCGCAACCCAGAAATATGAGAAGATCAGTATCATGAAACCGTAGATGGCCATGTATGAAATGCTGTCATTGTTGAAGAGAGTCGTCATTGAACGCGTCAGGTCAGTAGGTATCCAGGCAAGTATCATCGGCGGGAACATGAGTATCGCGCTCGCGAAGATGATGGGCATGACGCCGGAGAAGTTGACCTTCAGGGGCATGTAGGTGGTTCCACCCTTCATCTTGTTGAATCCGACAATCCGCTTCGCCATCTGTATTGGGATTCTGCGCTGTCCCTGTGTGATGAGGATCGTCGCCGCCGTGACGAGCGCGAAGATTATCAGGAGTATCAGAAGCTGTACGGGCTTGAATTTTTCGCCTGACTCGGATTGTCCGCTGGCCGCCATGTCAAAGAGATGGAAGCATGAGGCTGGCATTCTCGAGATGATGCTGACCGTGATGATCATTGATGCGCCGTTTCCGATTCCATAGTGGGTGATCTGTTCACCGAGCCACATGAGGAACATTGTGCCGCAGGTGAGGATGATGACAGTCATGAATACGAATGCCGGACCGGGGTGGAGAACCAGATCCTGCGTGGGGGTTGGAAGTCCAAGCCTTGAAGGGCTGATCATCGCCATCGCGGCCATTGCGCCCTGGACTATGCATATGATTACTGTCAGATAACGAGTGTACTGGTGTATCTTCTGCCTGCCGGAATCGCCTTCACGCGCCATCTTCTCGAGGTTTGGTATTACTGGTATGAGGAGCTGCATTATGATGGATGCGGAAATGTACGGCATGATTCCCAGGGTGGCTATTGCAAAATGCCCGAGAGCACCACCGCTGAAGAGATCGAACAGGCTCATGAAAGAGGCCGAGTCGAGCTGCTTGTTTGTTTCGAAGTAGGCCTTTAGTGCTGCCGGATCAACCCCGGGGCAGGGGATGTTGGCCGCTAGACGGCTGAGGGCGATTATACCAAGAACTATGAGAATCTTATTTCTCAGTTCTTTTATCTTAAAGCTGTTTGTAAAGGCCGAAAACATTATGAATTCCTGATGTTAGGTTTCAAGAGGTCTGACGTGTAAACGAAAGGAACATCACACCTGTTCGCATTTGCCGCCGGCGGCTTCTATCTTGGATTTTGCAGAAGCTGAAAACTTATCGGCCTTTATAGTGAGGGCCTTTGTAAGTTCACCGTTGGCGAGAATCTTGAGACCTTTCTGCGACTTGGCGATGAGCCCCTTCTTGTGGAGGATTGTCTCGTCGACCACGTCTCCGGCCGCAAAAGCCTCTTCAAGCTGTGCGATATTTATAATATGGAACTCCTTGCGTGAGGGATTGTTGAACCCTCTCTTGGGAAGACGCCTGAAGAAAGGTATCTGACCACCTTCGAAGAACGGACGGATTGTCACGCCGGATCTTGCTTTCTGGCCCTTATGGCCTTTTCCTGATGTTCCGCCGCTTCCCGAACCGTCGCCGCGTCCGAGCAGTCTGCGTCTCTTCTTTGATGGGCTGGTATGTAAATCATGAAGTTTCATTAGTTGGATAGTCCTATGTTTAATTGTTGCCGAGAATGTTTCTTCTTGCAAGTATTTCGTCCTTGGTGCGGAGCATCTTGATCGCTTCCATTGTGGCCTTGACGACTGTGACAGGATTGGCCGAGCCAAGTGATTTCGCGAGGACGTCGCTGACTCCGGAGAGTTCAAGGACTGCGCGCATTCCACCGCCTGCAATCAGGCCTGTCCCCTTGGATGCGGGCTTGATCATGACTTTTCCGGCACGGAACTTCGCTTCGACTGAATGGGTGATCGTCGAACCGTTCATCGGCACTGTGATTAGGTTCTTCTTCGCAATGTCGCCACCTTTGCGGATAGCGTCTGACACTTCGTTGGACTTGCCCAGGCCGGCTCCAACATGCCCCTTCTTGTCTCCGACGACCACGAGGGCGCTGAAACTGAAGTTCTTACCGCCCTTCACGACCTTCGAGACGCGGTTGACGCTTATTACCTTTTCATCGAAGCCCGATGATTTTGAATCCTGATTTCTGTTCTTAGCCATAATTAATTATATCCTCTAAAATTGTAGACCGCCGCTTCTTGCGGCATCGGCGAGGGCTTTGACCCTGCCATGGTATTTATATCCGCCACGATCGAAAACGATGGATTTAATCCCGGCGGCAACGGCTTTTTCAGCGGCAATAGTTCCAAGCTGCTTCGCGCCATCCATGTTGGGCCTGGCCTTGAGATCGCGAAACTCCTTGGAAAGTGTTGATACTGATGCGAGTGTCTTTCCAGAATCATCGTCAATGAACTGCGCATAGATATGCTTCGAAGTGAGATTGAGCGCAAGACGTGGTCTCTGTGCTGTTCCGGCCAGTATCTTGCGGAGGCGCATGTGCCTCCGGATACGTTGTTCTTTTTTTGTTTTGTAAGTAGACATTCTATTCTTCTCCAGGAAGTTTAGGCAACAGTCTTGCCTTCCTTAATTGTTATATGTTCATTGGCGTAGCGGACACCTTTACCCTTGTAGGGCTCCGGCTTCTTGAAACGCCTGAGTGTTGCTGCAACTTCTCCGACAAGCTGCTTGTCAATGCCGGAAACATTCATCTTCGTATTGTCGGCGATCACTACCTTTATCCCTTCGGGCACATTGTACACTATGGGATGCGAATAACCGAGGTTGAGAGTGATCTTCTGTCCGGTCAGCTGGGCCTTGTAGCCTACGCCTACGATCTCAAGATCCTTCTTGTAGCCTTCGGTGACTCCGACCACCATTCCTGCTATGAGACTCCGGGCCAGGCCGTGCATCGTCCTCGCAGTACGTGATTCATCGGCCCTGTTCACCTGGAGTATCCCATTTTCGATTTTGACGCTTGTCATGGGCGGAAGAGCCTTTGTAAGCTTTCCCTTCGGACCTTCGATGGTGATGTCCTTGGCGCCGGGAGTAGCCTTGACCCCCTGTGGAATCGGCAATGGTTTTTTACCTATACGAGACATTAAATTATCCTCACGTTTTTATTGTTTACCAAACATAGCAGAGAATTTCTCCGCCGACTTTGCCTGCGGCGGCCTTCTTCCCGCTTATAATTCCATTCGGCGTCGAAAGTATCACGGTTCCGAGACCGTTGCGGATCTTCGGTATCTCAGTGCTTCCGCAGTAGATCCTGCATGAAGGCCTGCTTACCCGCTTGATTCCGTCGATGACAGGTTTCTTGTTGTAGTACTTGAGCTTGATGTTGAGTTTCTTGACAACACCCTTCTTGGCTTCAACGCTGAAATCAGCGATATAGCCTTCGTCCTTGAGTACCTGTGCGATAGATGCCTTCATCTTTGAATTCGGGATGGATATCTCCTTGATGGAGGCCATGCCAGCGTTCTTCAACTGGATGATCATATCTGAAATACTGTCCTGCATGCTCATAATTATTTTCCTATTTTTACCAGCTGGCCTTTGTGACACCGGGTATCTGTCCAGTCGTGGCCAATTCCCTGAAGCAGATCCGGCAAAGTCTGAATTTGCCTATGAACGAACGCCTTCTTCCGCAGCGTTCACAACGATGATAAGCCCTAGTGCTGAATTTTGGTTTTCTTTTCGATTCGGCTATTTGACTTTTCTTGGCCATTATTAGAATCTCTCCCGTTTTTTATATTATGAGGCGAAAGGCATTTCGAGCATGTGCAGAAGGTCGAATGCTTCCTCATTGGTTTTTGCTGACGTGACGAATGTTATGTTAAGACCGATCTGCCTCTTTACCTTGTCCAGGTCCACTTCCGGAAAAACGGTTATGTCCGGAAGGCCGAAGTTGTAGTTCCCTGAGCCGTCGAACCCCGTCTTGGGGATCCCCCTGAAGTCCCTCACCCTGGGAAGCACGTTGTGCACAAGCCTGTCAAGGAAATCATACATCCTCTGGCCGCGCATGGTGACCATCACTCCGACGGGAACATTCTTGCGGAGCTTGAAATTCGCGACGTCCTTCTTTGACTTCGTGACCAGGCACTGCTGGCCGGAAATTGCCGCAAAGTGCTCCTTGGCCTCGGTGAAGGCGTCCTTTTCCATCTTGGTTCCAATTCCGGAAGTGATTACTATTTTACGGAGTTTAGGTACCTGCAGGTCGTTCGTGTATCCGCGCTTCTTCTTAAGAGCAGGAACGACCACTTTCTTGTATGTTTCATACATGTTAGGCATTATAGTTAACCCTTATGGCTTTTTTTCTTTATTTTTAGTTTCCTTTTCGCCCTTCACCTTCAGCTTCACATTTGAGATATGAACTGAAACTGCTCTCTCGATGAGTCCGCCCTTGGGGTTGTCGGGAGTCTTCTTAACGGTCTTGCGGCCGATTTCCTGCTGTTTCTCAGGAGAAAGACCGATCATCTCAAGTACGACCCTCTCATTCTTCTTGATTACTGCAATGATTTTCCCCTGTTCGCCTTTCCATTTTCCGGAAATGACTGCAACGGTATCACCCTTTTTAACTGAATGCTTTATTATCATATGACCTCCGGAGCGAGGGAGATGATTTTCATGTACTTGTCACGCAACTCGCGTGCCACAGGACCGAAAATTCGTGTTCCACGCGGATTGTTCTGATCGTCTATTATTACGGCTGCGTTCCTGTCGAACCTGAGATATGAACCGTCTTCGCGACGTATCTTGTTGCAGGTCCTGACTATCACCGCCTTGACGACTTCCGCCTTCTTGACAGTGCCGTCCGGTATTGCTTCCTTAACTGTGGCGGTGACTATGTCGCCGAGATGGGCGAATTTCTTGCGCTGACCGAGCACGGTTATCACCATAAGGCTTTTTGCGCCGGAATTATCAGCCACTTCCAATCTTGTCTGCATCTGAATCATATGACTAAAGTCTCCAAAAATTATTATTCGGCCTTCTCAATTATTTCCAGGAGGCGCCATCTTTTAGTCTTGCTCAGAGGCCTGGTCTCAACGATTCTGACCGTATCACCCGTCTTCGCCTCTTCCTTCTCGTCATGAGCGACATAGCGTTTGCTGGATTTGACAACTTTCTTATAAAGAGGATGCGGAACACGCCTTTCAACTTCGACGACTATGGTTTTTGTCATTGCGTCGCTTTTGACTGTTCCAACTCTCTGCTTTCTCTGTCCGCGTTTTTCAGTTTCCTGACTCATTTTTTCTTCTCAATTTAAAGGTATTTTATTTTTTACCGGCTTCATTCAGTTCCCGGCTTCTTAATTCTGTCTTGATCCTTGCGATATCCCGCCTGATCTGACCGACCCTGGCATTGTTCTGCAGCTGTCCGGTCTTGGCCTGCACGCGCAGGTTGAGCCTCTCGCGGAAAAGCTCGCCAAGCTGATGGTCGAGCTCCTCTTTCGTCATCTGTTTTATTTCTTTAGCTTTCATAATATCGTGTTAACCGCCTTTTAAATTTAGTGAATTGCGCGTGTCAGGAACTTGCAGCGCACTTGCAGTTTCGTGGATGCGAGGAAGAGGGCTTCCCTTGCGAGGGTCTCGCCGCATCCGCTTATTTCAAACAGGACTCTCCCGGGTTTCACTCTGGCAACCCAGCCTTCGGGATTTCCCTTGCCTTTTCCCATCCGGGTCTCAGGCGGCTTCTTTGTTATAGGCTTATCCGGGAACATCCTGATCCATACCTTGCCGCGACGGTTCAAGTGGCGGTTGATGGCGACACGTGCCGCCTCAATCTCGTTATTGGACAAGTATGCACGACCAAGCGTTTGGAGTCCATATTCTCCGAAATCAAGCTTATTGCACTTTCGGGCAAGTCCCGCGTTACTCCCGCGCTGAACTTTTCTGTGCTTTACTCTTTTTGGCATCAACGGCATTGTTTGTCTCCTCTACTGCCTCTTTATGACACATCCAGACTTTCACTCCGATTTTTCCGGACGTGGTGTGCGCCTCGGCAAATCCGTAATCAATATTGGCACGAAGGGTATGCAGTGGCACCTTGCCTTCCTTATACTGTTCAGTACGCGCCAGTTCAGCTCCGCCAAGTCGGCCACCGCACTGTACCTTCACGCCGAGTGCACCAAGATCCATGCCTGTCTGAATTGCTTTCTTCATGGCTCTTTTGAATCCGATACGGCGTTCAAGCTGTGCGCATATGCTTTCAGCTACAAGCTGTGCATTGAGCTCGGCCTGCTGAATTTCCTTGACGTCTACAATGATATCCCTTGAAACAATGAATTTAGATACGGCTGATTTGAGGTTTTCGAGGTCGGCGCCCTTGGGGCCGATGAGAAGACCGGGACGTGCCGTGTAGATGATGATGCGTACCCTGTTGGCAGATCTTTCGATCATTATCTTCGCGATGGCAGCGCTGTAGTACTTCTTCTTTATGAAATCCCTTATCTTGAGATCTTCATGCAGCCAGTTCCAGAAATTGGCTTTCTTAGTAAACCAGCGGGAATCCCAGTTCTTGTTTACTGTTACTCTGAATCCTATAGGATTTACTTTTTGACCCACCTTGCTCTTCCTTTCCTTAACCTTGCTTCTTTTCGTCAGTAAGCACTATTGTAAAATGACTTGTGCGTTTGCGGATTCTACCGGCCATTCCCCTTGCCTTGGCGCGAAATCTTCTGAACATCGGGCCAGGACAGGCTGTGGCGGTCTTTATGACTAGATTTTCTCTTTTGAGATCAAGATTGTTTTCCGCGTTTGCGATCGCGGAACGGAGGGTCTGTGCAAAAAGCGCAGCTGATTTTTTTCGCATTAGTTCCAGCTCTGTAAGAGCTCTGACTGCAGACTTTCCTCTGAGAAGATGAGCGACATCGCTTGCCTTCTGGGGTGATACCCTCGCATATTTTGTTACTGCATGTATTTCCATTTTACTATCGTGGCTTTCCTGTTTTTATTTATTTCAAAATATATACTGGATCCAATTCCTACTTGTCGCCTACCGCCGCCAGCATCCCCGGAGCCAGCGAACTGAAGTCCCCTTCAATCACGACTGCCGCGCTTATGAACGGCCTTGAGGCAATCACCTTCACCTTCACCGGTTTCCCGCTCTTAAGCGAAACTTTCCATTGGAGCCCCGTGTTGACCCCGTTTGCAGTGCCAGCATCAAGCAGTATCACCTGAAGCTTGTCGTTCACAGAAAGTATCCTGCATCTGTCCGTCCTCTCCTTCGACTCCGGCGGCGAGAGCAATGCGTTAAGCTTCTCCGCTTCGGTCTTCAGATCCTCGATCTTGCGCTTCAGCCTGACCTTGTCTGTATCTGTCAGCTCATTGTTCTCAAGCGCCGTCCCGGTGAACTGGAAAAGTTCAAGAGTCTTTGCGACCAGCGCCTTCAACTCCTGACGGACATCTATAAATGATTCGAGAGATTTAAGCTCCCCTTCGCCAACATTCTTCTTTTCTGAATTCGCCATTGTCGCGGCGACGCTCAGCTGAAGCCGTCGGTAGGTGTCGAAAATCTCATCGCTTTTTAAAAGAACATCAGCAAGTTCCTTGCGCAGCATCTCGTTCTCTCTGCGTACTGCTTCAAGTTCTGCCGCAGGACCGGCCTCTTCTTCGGCCGCAGTCGCTTTTTTCACTTCTGTTTTACGCTCGCTTCCAGTTTTTCCCGACTCGGTTTTTACCTCATCGGCAAGAAGCAAAGAAAACAGGGCGGAAAAGATAACCAGTGAAACGCAAACTGACAAGCTCAAATTGACAAATTTATTGAAAATTTTTAATATCCGAACTGATTTCATACTCGCGCCGACCTTCTTGGTGCCGATGTAACAGCTTGATAACTAATTAGTAGCGCAAAATATAAATCGAAAACATTAAAAAGCAAATTTTTATGCTTTAATTCTGCTCTTTTATATATTTCCCAGCCATTTTGTTCAGAGCGGCAACCTGTTTCGCCGATAGATTCCTCTTCGCATTGAACTGTTTTTCCAGCGATTGGAAGAACGATTTGTCGTTGAACGTGCGGAACCCTTTTTTGACAGGCTGTTCCCAAGCTGTTACCGTGGAAAGCGATGTCAGTATCTTCTGGATTTCCTCAACGTTTACGTTGCTTGGCGCCTCTGTCTTGCCGTCGGCGCCCGCAGCGGGTTCATTCAGCGAAAGCTTCACTGAAATGTCTTCGAAATTAGGTATCTGGTCCTTGTATTTGGCCGTCAGTTTTTTGACGGCGTTGATTTGTTTCGGAGAAAGGTTCCTGCCGCCGTCGACCTGTGATTTTATGGATAGGATGAATTTCTTGTCATCAAACTTCCTGCCGCCCCTTCCAGCTCCGGGCTCGTCCGGTTTCACTGCCGCCAGGAGCTCCATCACTTCCTTGTACTTGCCCATGTCCTCGGGAGGAACCGGCTGCCCGTCAGGACCGATGCTTCCGCCGGCAGCGGCGCCTTCTGCGGGCTGGCTTGCGCCCAGTTCTGAAAGTTTGGAGTCCAGATCAGGTATCTGGTCCTTGTACTGCGCCGACATCCTGATGAGCGCCGACCATTGCCTCTCGGATATTCCGCCGTTCTTGTCGAACTGCGATTTGACCGATTCGGCAAATTTCTTGTCGTCGTATGTCCTGCGCCCCTTCTTTTCGGGCGCCTTCCAGGTCTGCACGCCGTCGAACAGGTGCACTATTTTTTCGGCCTTGTCCTTTTCCGGTGCGCCGATCGTCTTCGCCTCGCCGACCCAGCCGGAGAAGCTCCCGTAGAACTCCTCGAGCATCTTCTGCCACTGGACTTCGCCTTCCTCGATCTTGTCGAGCTTCAATTCCATTTCCGCCGTGAAGCCTATCTGGAAGAGATCCCCCAGGTTGGCGACGAGGAAGTCGTTGACCTTGAAGCCGAGTTCCGTCGGAATCAGCTTGCCCTTCAGCTTGTCTACGTATTTCCTCTGCTGGATGGTGTTCACTATTGTAGCATACGTGGAAGGCCTTCCGATGCCGTTAGCTTCAAGCGCCTTTATCAGCATTGATTCGGAGTATCTCGGCGGTGGTTCGGTGAACTTCTGGTCGGATTTCGCATCAAGCAGGAGCACCTTCTGGTCCTTTACGAGCTCAGAGAGCGATGCTGTCGGCATGAATTCATCCTCGTCCGCGTCGTCCGCCGTCTTGTCGTCTTTGTCCCTGTCGAGGAAGTCGTAGATCTTCAGGAAGCCCTGGAAGACCGTCTCCGTCGCGGTCGTGCGGAATGTGAAGATCCTGCTGTCTGCGCCGGCCACTGCGGTATCGACTGTCGTGAGCTTCTGTTCGGCGGGTCTCATCTGGCTTGCGACGAAACGTTTCCATATCAGCGTATAGAGCTTCAGCTGGTCGGGTGAAAGGAACGGTTCGAGATCCTTGGGCGTGCGGTTCACGTCGGTAGGACGTATTGCCTCATGCGCTTCCTGTGCACGGCCCGCATTCTTATAGAAGTTGGGAGTGTCCGGGAGATATTCGGCCCCTATGCTGGACGTAATGTAGGCGCGGCATGCTTCCTGCGCCTCCTTTGCAATGGTGAAGGAGTCGGTTCTCATATAAGTGATGAGACCTGCCGGACCCGAAGAACCAAGATCAACACCTTCATACAGTCCCTGTGCGACGCGCATCGTATGGCTGGCGGAAAACCTCAGCGCGGGTCCCGCGGCCTGCTGAAGCGTGCTTGTGATGAATGGTGGAGGGGCGTACCTTTTCTTCGGCTTGATCTCGTTGTTGGCGATCTTCAAGTCGTGTCCGCCGCGGATCGATTCAAGCGCCTTGTTTGATTCCTCTCCAGTCTTTATGTCGGCCTTCTTCCCGTCGATCTGGAAAAGCCTGGCCTGGTATTTCTTGCCGCTTCCCTGCGGCTCCACTTCAAGGTTCACCGACAGGTTCCAGTATTCCTGCGGCTGGAATGCAAGCACCTCGCGTTCCTTCTCGCAGACGATCCTCAGGGCCACGGACTGCACTCTTCCCGCGCTTATGCCGCGTTCGATCTTGGACCACAGTATCTCGCTGACCTTGTAGCCTACGAGCCTGTCGAGGATCCTTCTCGCCTGCTGTGAATCGACTACGTCCATGTTGATGTCGGCAGGATGCTGGAAGGCGTTGTTGACGGCGCTCTTTGTGATTTCATGGAATACGACCCGGCTGAATGCGGCCTTGGTGGACTTCTGCAGTGCTTCCTTCACATGCCAGGCGATGGCCTCCCCTTCGCGATCAGGATCGGATGCCAGGTAGATGTGGCTTGCTCCCTTTGCCGCCGCCTTGAGTTCCTGTATCACCTTCTTCTTGGTTTCCTGGTAGATTGGAATGAATCCGTTCTTTATGTCTACGCCAAGAGTGCGCTCAGGAAGATCCCTGACATGCCCCATGGATGCGGTTACATAATATTCCGGTCCAAGTATCCTGCTTATGGTACGCGCCTTTGCAGGTGACTCGACTATGACGACTTTTTTTCCTTCAGACATAAATAATGGTTCCAGTATTAGATGTTTTTACCTGCCTCTGCGAAAAGATTATAAAAAGGTTTATTTCCGTAATGAAAATCTTTTTCCTGGCAGCTGCGAAATAAGTTTTTTCATTTCCATTTTCATTAAAAGGGAGAGAAGTTTTCCTGTGCCAATCCCGGCCTCGGCGGACAGGGAATCGGCGCTTGCATCTCCGTTTTTCAAAAGGCCGATTATTCTGCATTCATCTTCATCAAGTTTCAAGGCCGCCAAGTCGCTTTCATCTTTAACACCATGTCCATCAATGACTTTAAGATTATGCGCCGGCGCGAGTTCGGGAAGGAATTCGAATTCCTCCATTATATCCTCGAAGTTCTCCGTCAGTTTCGCACCCTGCTTTATAAGTGCGTTGCAGCCGCGAGCCTGTGGATTGTCGGCCTGGCCAGAGCCTGCTAAAAATCCTCAGGCTTATATCTTTTCCTCTCCTTTTCAATAATCATAAACTATAACCGTATGAGGCTAATTCAAGAATATTACCATAGATGTGAACCTGTTAATACTTGTCTTTCCTGCATTGGGACTGTAATTTTATTGAAAGTTGAAGGGGGAAGGGGCGCCAAGAAATCTTCAGCACTCTGTTCTGACCAGCTTATCAGGAAAAGATGATAAAAATTTCTATGCATAAGGATAAAAAATGAAAAACTTGTTAATTTGTATGTTGTCATTCCTGTTGGTTTCCAATTTGTTCTCTGCATCCAAGAAGACAGCATGGGAACGATACGGATTAAAAGGCAAGGTCAAAACAGGTATCTCAACTCTTTATTCAGTTGCGAATAAGTCTGGCAAGGAATCCAGGGAAATAATAGATAAATCTATCTACAAATACGATGACAAAGGTAATAATATTCAGTATGTGCGGTATAATGCAGATGGGGTGTTAAGCGAAATGGTAATCTATAAGTATGATGACAAAGGCAATGCTGTTGAGGAAACAAACTATAATGGAGATGGAGATTTGACCGAAAAGTTTGTTTCTAAGCGTGATGACAAGGGAACCTTGAGTGAGAGGAAAAGATATGATGCAACAGGAGATTTGCTCGATAAATGTTTATTTAAGTCTGATGACAATGGCAATATAGTTGAAGTTGAAGTCTTTAATGGTAAAAGTGTTTTATCCAGTAGGAGTGTTTCTAAATTTGACCCCAGTGGAAATTTGATTGAAACGGAAATGTTCAATAGCAAAGGTGTTTACGACCGTAAAACCATATCGAAGTATGATGACAAAGGGAGGGAGATTGAGAAAACAAGATATAAGGCAGGTGGAGCTTTTGAATTCAGATATATTTCAAGATATGATGACAAGCGAAACGAGAAAGATGAGGAATTATATGAAGCGGATGGAACTTTATGGAGTAAGGCAGTATCCAAGTATGATGACAAGCGCAATTTGACTGAGTATGTCCAGTATAACGCAGATGGGACGTTAAAGGGCAAATATTTATATAAATACGATGAAGAGGGCAATCGGATTGAAGATGCAGCATATGATGAGAAAGCAACGTTGATTAAAATTACCATTTCATCTTATACGTACTATTAAGGAAAATATAAGCAGAACGAATTACGTTCACACGAACGCTATTCCTCAGTTCGATGATGGGTGAACTTTAATGAAAGGAATATGTTTTATGGATAAGAACGAATACATTTTAACGGAAGAATACTGTAGGAAATACAAGGCGAAATATTTGATATATTCCATTGCGTTGGCCGCATTAACATGTTTCTTTTTATATTATACCTATCGCCTTCGTGATGAATTGGCCTATTCTTTGCTTCTTTTTATTTGTAGTGTCGGTGTCGGTATAATGTGCTTAGTGGTTATCTACAGAAAGCAAAACATGCTTGAACATTTGCGTTTGATGCAAAAATTGAAAAGCATTGAGCAGAAATTAGATGAAAATCATAACAAAACAGATGTTT
Source organism: Lentisphaerae bacterium GWF2_50_93 (assembly GCA_001804815.1). Lineage (GTDB taxonomy): Bacteria > Verrucomicrobiota > Lentisphaeria > Victivallales > GWF2-50-93 > GWF2-50-93. Next base: position 37,522 of record MHBI01000075.1, on the reverse strand, counting down.
CTAATAGCGCTCCATAGGATAAATAATCTTTGAGCATTAGCAAATAGATAATTGGCGGAAATGATTGAGTATGCCCTGTTTGGCACAGAGCTATTTGTTGCTCCTTAGAGAAAACCTTTTCCCAGGTAACTGGGTAATGAGCTTCTTCATTTCCATCTTCATCAGGAGCGAGAGTAGTTTTCCAGTGCTGATTCCTGTTTCTCCCGCAAGAGAATCGGCGCTTGCATCTCCGTTTTTCAAAAGGCCGATTATTCTGCATTCATCTTCATCAAGTTTCAAGGCTGCGAAGTCGCTTTCGTCTTTAACACCATCGCCATCAATGACTTTAAGATTGCGAGGTGGTGAGAATTCAGGAAGGAATTCGAATTCTTCCATGATGTCCTCGAAGTTCTCCGTCAGTTTTGCACCCTGTTTGATCAGGGCATTGCAACCTCTTGCTTGCGGATTAGATGCTTCTCCTGGCACTGAAAAAATCAACCTGTTCTGCTCAAGTGCGAATTTCGCAGTGATCAGCGCGCCGCTGCTGCTGCCGGCCTCAATGACCAGCACGCCTTTTGAAAGACCGGAGATGATCCGGTTCCGCATCGGGAACGAGCGCCTGTTGGGTGCGAACTCCATCGGAAACTCGCTGATGACGGCTCCTCCGCCTTCAATGATGCTCTTCGCGAGAGGAATATGGTCCTGCGGGAATATCCTAGCCAGCCCTCCGCCAAGCACTGCGATCGTCCTTCCACCGGCATCGACGACGGTCTTGTGCGCGACGGCGTCTGTCCCGTAGGCAAGCCCGGAGACAACGGTCCAGCCGGCGTAAACCGCCGAACGGGAAAGATGCTCCGCCATCGCCTTGCCGTAATTTGTTATTCTCCTGGAGCCGACCACGCCGAGCATGAATTCACCGTCGGAAGGAAACCTGCCCCTGGAATATATGCACAGGGGGGCGTCATGGACTTCCTTTAGAATAGAGGGATACTTGTCGTCGGCCAGTGTGACTATCTCAACGCCGGCCCTTTCAGCGAGCTTCATTTCTGACTCGTAGTCGGTGTCCGTCCTCCAGCTGACAACTGCCTCTGCCAGAGTCTCCCCGATGCCGTTGACGGCCAGCAATTCCTTTTTAGGCGCTCCAAGGATATTGGAGACAGAACCGAAATGCTCGCAGAGCGATTTCACCCTGGCCGGTCCTATGCCGCTTATTATGTTGAGGATTATATACGCTTCCCTGTCAGTCATTCCGCCCCCATGTGATATTTCAGATTTGTTAAGAGCACTTAAGCTAGTGTTATGTGGTGTGGATTCCAAACGCATTGCGAAATATGTCGGAAAATTTTCATGTAAGGAGTAGTTTGCGGACATGAATCAGGGGGTCTGGGTATTGTGTTTCTACGTCAGGTGCTTCGGCCATGTTCAGAGGAGCATGCTGCTCGTATGTCCGACAAGCAGGCTTGCCATAGAAAAGGCGGTGCCAATGTACGCCATGAAAACCATAAACCCGGACATTGACATCGCGTACCTATGGCACGCGAACACAACTACGGCAATAAACAGGGGCTGAAGCCCTGTCTACTATACGCATATTTAGACATTGCATAAGTCTTTATGTAAAAAATGTTTCGACCTGAATGCCTCAACTTTAAGTGTCGCCGTCCTGCGGGGGCTTTTGTCTTTTTATATAATCCATATCCCCAAGGCTTACGCCTTTGGGCTACAGGATTACACCTCCTGCGGAGGCTATTATAAAATGAAGCGAACTTCCTTTTTATATTCAACCCTCGCAGAGGGTGTAATATTATAGCCCCATGCGTAAGCGTGGGGATGATAATTGATTAAATAAATTTTCCAGCCCCCGCAGGCTGGCGGTACAGCATAGATCGTATATTTATTGATATTTAAGTAAGCGTTAAGCTGGGTATGTCAGTCTCATTTACGCAATTAAGTATGGCTCTTTCGCCGAAAGAGCCTCGTGCCGGTTTCGGCGAAACCGGCATACTTTAACAAAATATGCGTATAGTAGACAGGGGCTGAAGCCCCTGCCTATTCTCATCCTGTCCAGGCTGGGACAGGAAACACACATCAACTTCTATAGATCCGGCGGATATTCAGCTTGTATTTCTTTGAGGCTGATTCTGAAAGATATGCGATGTAATTTCAAAACTGCCAAGGAACGCCGATCCTGGCCGTCTATGGCGCCGCCAAAGACGGGCAAACCTCCAGATCGGCTTAAAATAGCCGGCCTGGAGACAGGCGACATTGTTCGTCCCCTGCGTCTGCGGAGGGTTCATCTCTTCAGGTATTTCTTGAAGAAGTCCTCTACGACCTTAAGGCTGTCGCCACCGAGGTTTCCATGCTGCGCATCCTTGTAGACGTGCAGGGATGAATCGAGATCCGCGGCCTTCAGGGCATCATGGAGGGAGATGCTCTGTTCGACGGGTACGATCGGATCCTTTTCGCCGTGCATGATTAGGAATGCCGGGAAGTTCTTCTTGTCGGACCTTATGTTCCTGACATAGGTTACCGGACTTGCTCTTTCGGCCAGTTCAAATTTCTGGTCGACCGGGCCGCCGAGGAGCGTGGTCACGACGTTGTCGTCGTCGGACAGGTTGAAGTCCTTGAGCTTCTGTTCGATCCTGGGATCCTTCGACAATCTCAAAATATTTTAAAATTGATATATTGACAAAACATCGGAGTGATATATTTTTAATAATTGAATTAATCACTTTTGAGCGATATGGCCAATCCCATTCCAGGAGTCCGAGATGAAAAGAAAAAAATCAGAGGACATAGCCGGCGAGATAAGGAAGCTGATCAATACCGAAAAGTATGGCGATGGGACTAGGCTTCCTCCGGAACGGGAGCTCGCAAAGAAACTTGGGACTACGCAGCTTACCATAAACAAGGCGATATCGATGCTGCAGGCGGAAGGGCTTGTCGACAAGAGGCACGGTTCGGGTAACTACGCCCTGCGCAAATCCAAGTTCAAGACCGTGAGCTTCCTTGTCGAGGAGATTGGAAGCAGTCCGAACCCCATATGGTATGCCGCATATGAGGCTTTCCACATGCTCGCGACATCAAGAGGCATCACCGTGAGGCTCTGCATAATCCCCCAGGACTGCGTCAATATAACGAAGAACCATTTTGAGCCGTCGGACCTGCTCGTTGCGGCGCTGTCATTGAATCCTGAAAGGGTTGAGAGCATTCTTTCGCACAGGATACCGGTGATATGGCTTGAGGAATATGCGGGCGATCTCCGGGGGCCCTCGATACATTTCGACAACTATGAGGCGGGCAGGATGGCTGCGGAATTCATGATACTGAAGGGCTGCAGGAAGTTTTTATATGTGACATTCTCCATGGCCAAAGCTGCAAGCAAATACGGGGATTACACTTCCGATCGGCGATTTGAAGGATTCCGGCGCGGCATAGTGGATCTTGGGAAGGGGGAATGTTCGGTGCAGTATTATTCATGCATCGGCGACTTTGAAAAGTTCTCTCCTGAGCTCAGGCCTTATTTTGTGAAGCGCGGGATGATCGACGGCGTGCTTGCATTCGCCGACAGTATAGCGTTCTACGTGATAAAGGCCGCCTTCGGAGCTGGCAGGCGGGTGCCGGAGGAGATGGCTGTGATGGGCATCGACGGCCTTTCATGGGGCGAATTCCAGCGTCCATCCCTGACCAGCATCAGGCAGCCGATCAACTTACTCGGGCAGAAGGCGTTTGAAATAGCCGGGAAGATCTTCGCGGGCGAGGAAGTTGATGGGAACATAAGTATAAAACCCGAGATAGTTGTACGCGAATCGGCTGAGTTCGGCGGTGGACTGAAGAAGGTGGTGAATTCGTGAGGGCCTGAACAATTGAATATCGAACATTCGAATGTCGAAGTTAAGATGGATGGAAGAGATTAAGTCCGAGTAAGGAATTCGGGCTTGAAGAATCTGGCACAGGCATCTTGCCTGTGATTAAGATATAGAGGACAAAAGAGAAGAGACAGGCAAGATGCCCGTGTTGCATACGATGGTTGAACAGGTGCATCCTGCAATCATATTTTGATAAGATGGAGTAATATGCATATGAGGTTCTGCGGTAACATTCCCTGTAGATTTCCTTTTCTGCTTCGAAAAGAAAAACATGTTCACTCTCATCGAATTATCCTGTAAATGAGAATAGAATTTGAAGTTAATAACAAAGGAGGACGAGAAGATGAAAAAGATGATGATGATTGTGACGGTCGCAGTGCTTGGAATCTGCAGCATGGTGTTCCTGGCAAATGAAATGATGGCGCAGGCTCCGGCGGCAAAACCTGAGGTGAAGACGGTCACCAAGGAAGTCAACGAATGGTGCACCGTGACGACGCCGGAAAGCGCGAAAGTCGGTGATACGGTGGAAGTGAAGATTGCCCTTAAGGGCGTCAAGGCCCCCGCCAAGCTCAACTGCCATCTGCATTTCCAGAAGGAAGGCGGCGAGTATGGCGGTTTCTGGGTATATGCCGAACCGGTCGACGTAGCGGAGGCCAACGGCACTTTTTCATTCAAGTTCACCCTCGCCGAGAAGGAAGGCGCCGTGAACGCGATTCCGACGATTTTCCTCGGTCCTGATGGCGACTGGAAGAACAAGACGGCGAGCTGCGCAGGCGCAGCGTTTCCGGTCACGAAATAATTTTTGCTGCGCAAAAATTATAATATGATGCATTATTTCAATCCTGGATTCACTTGAGCGTGGAACGCTCACATGGAGTGCGGTGATTCCTCGCCGCACTCCATGTGGGAATTTGAAAATCCACATTCACGATGAGCCAATCGGTTGTTTTTTATTGTTAGTACTCAAGCCATTATTGCCTGTGTTTTAAAAGGCGAAGAGACACGCAAGATTGCGTTAACTACGAACAATATGCTGAATATATCTTCCTGTTGGAGTACACAGCTAAATAGAAATTAGTAGTAAAATAAAAGGACTGGCATGAAAAAACTGGTGTCAATTGTTCTATTTTCCTTCGTCGTGATGAATGTCCATTCAGCTTCTGAATTCAGCTGGAACGCGCAGAATGCCAAAGTCGATCCGAAAGGCGACATCCAGTGGGCGCCGCAGCCGTTCAAGTTCGTCAAGGGCAGCTCTGCCCGATATATAGATTTCGATGCCGGTTCAGACGACAACGACGGATTGTCCAGGAAAAAAGCCTGGAAGCACCATCCGTGGGATCCTGAGGCTGCCGGCAAGGCAAAGGAATGTGGCGGCATCCAGACCTACGTGTTCAAGGGCGGTGTCTATTACCGCGGCAGGCTGGTGCCGAAGGATTCCGGTACGGATGCCGAAAAAATAATCCTCACATGCGATCCGGAGTGGGGAAAAGGCCCGTCTTCGCCAGATGGCTCCGCCGCGGCAGGCAGGGCCGTAATCTGCGGTTCGGAACTCGCCACCGGCTGGAAGAAGGGTGCCGACAACAAGGACATTCCGGACAAGGACAAGGTCTGGTACACGGATCTGAAGTTCGCACCAAGATGCGTATGGATGGTCAACAATGACAATTCAGTGAAGAGGATTCCGCTGGCGCGCGTGCCGAACTGGAAGGTCAGCGATCCCGACGACGTCAAGAGCGAATGGTGGCATTGGGACAATCCGAAGAAGCCCTTCGACAATTTCATAAATGACAAGAATGGCAAGAAACAGCATCTAGGCATAGACACCCAGCACATAAAAGGCGAGCCGGATTATTTCCAGGGCGCGATCGTCTGGTCGGAATGGGGCTGGGTGATGGGTACCCCGTATCCGGTGGTGGTGAGTGTCGTCGACATCAAGCAGAACGGTGTTGGCTTCGGCAGTCAGTGGGGATACGAAGCCGGCAGCGGACAGAAAATTCCGAAATTCGCAAGGTATTTCCTCGAGGACAAGCCGCACTACCTCGATGATCCCGAAGGCGAGTTCTGGTTTGACAAGAAAGGCGATGGTGGACGTCTTTATCTCCGTTCCCCCGGCGATGCTGATCCTAACACCCTCCGTATCGAGGCCGCGAAGCATCTGAACCTGATCGATGCTACGAAGATGGACAACATCACGATATCGAACATTGATTTCCGTTTCGTCAATCCCTTCTGGAAGCTCGAGGCCATACCGTTTGAAAACAAGGATGTGGACTGTGCGGTCATAAGGCTTCTCGGTTCCGGCAGGAACATCACGATATCGAACTGCGTGTTTGAATATGTCCACCAGCCGATCTACCTCCGGGCATCGGGGAAGGCTGACGCGATCGACAATGTCATGATCTGCGACAGTGATTTCCAGAACACCGACAACGGTGCGATAAGCGTTTCCGAAGGAGCAAACTGGGCGGATGTGGATCCTTCGATTGGCAGGGTATATGACGTGAAGATCCTCAGGAACCATTTCTTCAACACGGGCATCCGTCCGAACCGTTATGCGCAGGGGCACAATCTTGTCGTAACCGGTGCGGAAACTCTTGAAGTTGCGGGAAACATCGTGGACCGCGTCTACGGCTCGGGCATCCATATTTTCGGTGGGAAGAACAGCATGATGCTGGGCGACCGTCCTTTCTCAAGGATACTGATCCATGACAACAAGGTCACGGATCCGATGCTGAACACGAATGACTGGGGCGGCATCGAGACCTGGCAGGGCGGTCCGGCATATGTCTACAACAACATCTCCGGCAATCCTGGAGGATACTGGAACTATAATTTCCAGGGAAGCGGGAAGGGTGCGGGCAACGCACGTTTCGGACATGCCTACTATCTCGACGGCGCATTCAAGAACTATCATTTCAACAATATCGCCTGGGGCAAGTCAAAGGATCCTGCAAGCAGGCTTGGCAACACCGCCGCCCTGCAGGAGATCCACAGCTACCAGAACATGTTCTTCAACAATACAATATATAATTTCGTGGTCGGCTCGCGCCGCCAGGCACCGCAGGCCGGACGCGACAAGTTCCTAGGCAATATCTGGCAGGGCATAGGCGACTTGGTGTTCCGGCATACGGATCCTGCGAAGTCCAAGGAGGAAGGGAATGCGAAGGATGCCGGACCGAAGAAGGAGCATTTCGCCATGGAGACTAACGCCTACGGCAACAATGTATTTGCGGATGTCGCAAAGTTCGGAGTATATGATCCGTCAGGCAAATGGCTCGACAGCTTCGATGAGTTCAAGAAGGCGCTCGCGGACAACAAGTCCCTCGATTCCGAACTCGGCAAGGTCAGCTCAAAGAATCTCCTCGCAGATCCGGGCAAGAAGGATTTCCGTCCGCTTCCGGATTCCGATGCGAAGGACTCGGGGGTGAAGGCGTTCGTGCCATGGTCGCTTTCAGGCGTGGTCGGCGAATGGAACTTCTATCCATCGGGCAAAGGTCCTGACGACATCATCGATGAGCACTGGTACATGGCGGACTATTTCACTGCCCGTGAGAACTATCATAACATGCCGATGTTCCCGCTGAAGGGCGTAAACATAGCCGCCGCGAACTACGAGGACGGTCCGCTCGAGAACTGGACGAAGGGTTCGCTCGTGTTGAATGGCAAGGACCAATATGCGGTACTGAAGAACGACGACATGAACAAGCCGTTCGAGCATAATGTCGTCTGGAAGAAGGAGAAGAAAAATGAGACTCGCAAGGCTTCCGGCGCCGATATAAGGAATCCCCAGATCTACAATTCCAATTTTTTGGTCGAGGTTTATTTCAAGACTGCGCCGGATCAGAAGGATGCCGTGCTTGCCGAGAAGATGAAGGATGCCGGATATTCGCTGGCGTTGAACGCCGGCGGGGCCGTTTCCTTTAATGTTAAAGGCAAGGACTCTGAAGCATTTGCGCTTGCTTCGACTGCTGGGGTGAACGATGGCAAATGGCACCATGTGATTGCCGAATGTGACAGGAAGTCCGGTAAGCTGAACATCTATGTAGACGGAAAAATGAATGCTTCAGGCAAAGGCCCGGACGACAAGGTGTCGCTGGAAAATAACGGAGGCCTCTATGTCGGTGGAACTGCTGCCGGCAGATGTCTGAACGGTTCGCTGGAGTTCCTGCGGATTTCGCAGGGTACGCTGGCGGACGCGAAGACGACGATAGAAGAGCTGTACGCCTGGGAGTTCAACGGCCCGTTCCTCAGGGATTTCTCCGGCAAGCCCGCGAAGGACGGCAGGAGATATGCCGGCGCAATAGATTTGGAATGAACAATCGAGCTGCGAAATACTAAATAAGCTTAATTGCTGGTGTATTTCGTTTGGTAGTAGCGCATGTTTGCGCGTGCTTAAAGTAAAGTAGGGACGGGCTTCAGCCCTGACTACTATACGCATATTTTTGCTCTGTTTAGAATTCTTTATGATGAGTCCTCCAGACGGAGGACGAATCTTTGGTGCGCAGATCATTCTGCGCTTTGGATTCCGCTGGAACCGTGGAGAAGATAACAGCTTTCGCTTTTGTTAAGATGCTATGGCGTGACGAACAGCTCTAAAAACAAAGCGGTGAATAATCACCGCAGTCCAAAGTCAGGCCGAAGCGCCTGACGTAAAGATGCAAAGACAGAAGAACCGGAGAACATGACGTGGACAGTACTGGAATATGCGTATAGTAGACAGGGCTTTAGCCTGTCCCATTCTTAGATTAAGATGGTACATGCTGAAGCACGTACCTACTTACTTAGCGCGCAAATCCGCCTCGGCGGACTACTACGAGCAAATTCAGATGTTTTTGAGCTCAGCTTGACTTAATTAAAATAACTGAACAAGCCAGACATGCTTTTTTAGGCAACCGGCCAGCAAAATGCGCGTTCTGGATTTGCCTGTTGTCAAACCATTCTTGACTGTGTATATTGACTGCTGTCGCAAGATGTGGCTGTCCTAACCTGGATTATTCATGCGACGTGATTAATCCATGCGCTCGCAAGGCGCATGAATTGATCAGGCTAAATGTTCCAAGCATGGAAAAAACAACGAACATTGTCTAGTAATGATATTTTCTTCAGCAAAATGGATCGGGATGCCGGATGTGGCTAGGGGGAGGGCCGCTCCCATGTTCCGGCGCGAATTCAAGATTGACAAGGCTGTGAGACACGCACAGCTGTTCATCTGCGGACTTGGCTACCATGAGGTCTATGTCAATGGCGGCCGGGTCGGCGACAGTGTCCTGGATCCGGCACAGACCGACTACAACATCAGGGCTTTCTATGTTGTCCACGACATAGCGGCTTTTCTCCATCCCGGCATGAACGCAGTGGGCGTGATTCTAGGAGACGGCTGGTACAATCAGGATCTCGTCTGGAAGGACCTGCAAGGGGGCAGGGGGATGTCATATGGGAGTCCTCGCTTCATAGCAAAACTGGAAATGCTTTCTTCAGACATCAAGATCTCCTCGGTGTTCAGCGATGAATCCTGGAAATGCTCGACTGGTCCGATAACCGGCAACAATATTTACGCCGGCGAGAAATACGATGCACGCCTTGAGAAGGCGGGATGGAATGTCCAGGGATTCGATGATTCCCCTTGGAGCAGCCCGTTGCCTGTCGCGGAGCCCTGTTCGAGGCTTGAAAAGCAGGAGATCCCGCCGATAAGGAGGATACGCGAGTTCGTCCCCAAATCCATCGTGGAGCCAAAGCCAGGGGTATGGGTCGCCGACATGGGCCAGAACTTCTCCGGCTGGGCGAGGATAAGCGTAACCGCTCCTGAGGGTACGGAGATCAGGCTGCGTTTTGCAGAGACGGTTTTTCCGGACGGCATGGTAGACACTGCAAGCACAGGTGTGTTCGCAACGATGGTCGAGCAGGTCGACACCTACGTGTGCAAGGGCTCGGGGAAGGAGACATGGGAACCCCGCTTCACATACCACGGGTTCAGATACGTTGAAATAACCGGATGGCCCGGAAAGCCGGAATGCGAGGATGTCATCGGCGTGGTCGTGCATACCGCCCTCGAAAAAGCAGGCGTCTTCGAATGTTCGAATGAACGCATCAACCTCCTGCATAAGATGGCGCTCTGGACGCACCGGAGCAACATCCACGGCATACCCGAGGACTGTCCGGTACGCGAGCGCTGCGGATGGCTCGGCGATGCTAATGTCGTATGCGAATTTTCCATGTGGAACTACAAGAGCGCGGGTTTCTGGGAGAAGTATCTGGATGACATTGAGACGACGCGTAGTACGAACGGCGGTTTACCGTTCAACATCGCGCCCGGCAAACGGACGAGCAGGACGGCGGACCATGACTGGATGGCGGCGTTCGTCCTCATCCCATGGTACATACACGTCCATCATGGGAAAAAATACCTCCTCGAACGCCACTACGCCGGGATGAAGACGGTGATCGACCGGTTCAAGGAGAAGTCCTCGAACTGGATACTTTCAGGCGGACTCGGCGACTGGTTCGAGCCGGGGATGATCGCCAGGCCGACTGCAACTCCGGAAGTGCTGACAACCACTATTTGGTTTTTCAGGTGCGCCCAGGTCATGTCGAGGACTGCGCACACGCTTGGCTATTCGGCCGACGGCATGAAATACGGTGAGTGGGCCGCCTGCATCCGCAAGGAGTTCATGGGAAAATTCTTCAGGCCTGACACCCATGGCTTCGGTTCACAGACCGCCGACGCGATGGCCCTGCATTTCGGACTCGTCCCCGACGGGGAGACCGAAAACGTACTTTCGTCCCTTGTGAAGGATCTCCGCGAAACCTGCAGCAACCATTATCATGTCGGGATCTTCGGACTGCGTTATCTTTTCGAGACCCTGGCAAGGCATGGACATGCGGAGCTCGCATTTGAGCTCCTGCAGCAGGATTCGTATCCGAGTTTCGGGGATCTGATGAACCGCGGGGCGACGACCCTGTGGGAATACTGGGGTGAGCCTGAAGTAGACAAGGTGCATGGTCCGCGATCCCTGAACCATCCTATGATGGGAGGGTTCGACAACTTCTTCTATAATTCGCTTGCCGGAATACGGCCTGACGAGGACAGCCCCGGCTTCAGCCATTTCTTCCTCGAGCCACATCCGGTTTCCAGGATCAAATGGCTCGACGCCAAGTACGAATCGCCTTTCGGAATCATAAAGAGTTCATGGATATTCGAAAATGACAAGTTCCTGTGGGACGTGGATATCCCGGAGGGGACGGAGGCGACATTGGTCATCCCGTACAGCGGAGAAGTCAAATTGATGCCGCCAGGGCAATATGCTTTTGAAAAATATGGAAATTCCAACTCTCAGATTCTATGATGTTTTTCCGCCGAAGCAGGTTGTCGGAATTAAGGAAATTGTTTGGTAGTAGCGCATGTTTGCGCGCTCTTTAGTTTTTTGAGATTACGTCAAGAACGCTCGAAACGAGCTACTACAAGCGAAAATCTTAAGTCCGACAGACTCCTGTTTCGGCTCCAGAGGCGGCCATGGCTTTAACTGCAAACTTGAAACAAATGAGATGAAAAATAGAGGGTTTTAAGAATGAACGTATATGTAATGGTCGACATGGAAGGAGTAAGCGGCATCTGCAGGGTCTCGCAGGTGATGCAGGGACAGCCTGATTATGACAAGTCGAGAAAGTATATCACATGGGACGTCAACAGCTGCGTGAAGGGATGCTTTGATGGCGGTGCCAAAAGAGTCCTGGTAAGGGACGCACACTGCACCGGTTTCAATCTCCTATGGGATGAACTGGATCCGCGCGCTGAATATATACAGGGTGATTCCGGGACTGAGAGGATGCCTGGGCTGGATTCGTTCGACGGCATGATCCTTCTCGGTTATCATGCGATGGCTGGAACATCTTCTGCGGTGCTTGAACATACGATGAGCTCAGCAGGCTGGCAGCATTTCTGGCTCAACGGCGCAAAGGCAGGCGAGATTGCCATTGATGCCGGAATAGCAGGCGATCACAATGTTCCTGTCATCATGGTGAGCGGGGACGACAAGGCATGTGCCGAGGCGAGAAGACTTTTACGCGGTGTTGTCACCGCCGAGGTGAAGAAGGGTCTGAGCAGGGAAGGCGCTATACTGCTTGCAAAGGATAAGGCTCACATGCTTATTGCTGAATGCGCCGCGGCCGCTGTCAGGAATTTCGGGAATGTGAAGCCCCTCAGGATCAGACGTCCGGTGAAGATGAGGCTTGAACTTGTTTCCAAGTCAAAGGTTCCCGGCGAGAGGGATAATTTAAAGGTGATCAACGGCAGGACATATGAAGTCACTGGCCCAGATGTTGAAAAGGCGCTGAAACTTCTGTGAAGAATTGGAAGAATGCGTTGGGAACAGGGAAATTGCAGGAAGGACATCTTATAATCAATTTTCAAAAATCAGGAATTATTTTCTTAATGGCAGGAATGCAAAGAATATTTATTGATTCCTTGATGCATTTGTTACAAGGAATCTCCTGTATTCCCCGGGAGTCCTGCCGGAAAGCTCCTTGAACTTCCTGTTGAAATACGAGAAGTCGTTGAATCCGCATTCAAGCGCTATCGAAGAAGCCTTGTCTTCCGTAAACCGCAGCCGTGCCACGGCATCCTGGATGCGCCTCTGGACCAGATGGCTGAATACGGTATTTCCGGTGTATTTCCTGAAGGCCCGGCACAGGTATTCGGGACTCAGCTTCGCGTATTTCGCAAGAGACTCCAGTCGGCTTACAGCTATCACTCCGTCCTCCGCCCCGCGCTTCCTTATCTCCCTCGCGGGAGTGAACCCGTTCCTCCCGGCCTCGTAGTACACCACCAACGCGGCCGCATCGCTTCACAAGCTCCCCTATCTTCCTGTACGCCTCCTCGTCCTTCGTCTTCCCCTCGCATTTGTGGCAGCTGCATTTGCCGGTGTCCCACCGGTTTATCCCCATGCCCCAGAGATCGCTCCCCATGTCGATCCCGACGGTTACAAGGTTCTCAGCTTGATTTCTTGCACCTGCATGGTCAGTTTTTCTTTGCATGAGTCTTATCCTCCTTTTTAATTTGAGTCAAGATAACTCTTAACTTTGGGAACCGCTTCGCGGTTATCCCGATAAAGGGTAAGACTCATCATAAGGAATTCAAAACGGAGCCAGAATAATGCGTATAGCAGACAGCCGTCATGTCGGGCTTTAAAGCCCGACATGCTTCAGTTGAATTTCCCTATGGCGATCGGCTTCCTGCTTTTTATGGAACGCCACACGGCCTCGCCGATGGCGACGGCAGTACCGCCGTTATGGCTTCCGGCAACAAGGGAAAGCTCTTTCGATTCCTTCGCCTGTTTTCCGAAAAGGTCCTGCTGGATCCTGAAATCGGCGCCGCCATGCCCTCCCACGACCGGAGGAATTCCGATGATCTTCTTTCCGCCGAACAGCGGATAGAATACTATTTCGCCCTTCTCGGCCGCAGCATCCGTCTTTCCAGTTGGATCGGGATTGCTGTGATGCTCTATTTCAACACGGCCCTTTGTTCCATTGATTCCAAGGATGTATCCCTCCCATGGGGTGGAAAAATTGCATGAATACGCCATTGATGCGCCTTTGCTGTATTTGACCAGGGCAGAGTATGTGTCCTCGATGTCTATCTCCTTGTCGTAGATGTAGCGGGGTTTCTCAGGAGGATACTGGACATCGTATGGCAGCCTGAACCGGTCCCATCCTGTATTCGGGCTGTCTTTCGGATCAACTTTCCCGGCATAATGCTTCTTGAAATAGGAACATTTCATTTTTTCCCCGACCTGTGAAAGAGGCTTCCCATTCCTACCGAGTGGGCGCAGCGCACCTTTCTCACCATAGTAGTTGAGCGCGCCATATGCGTAGACCTCGACAGGATCGTCGTCGAGCCACCAGTTCACAAGGTCGAAGTGATGCGAGCACTTGTGTATGCAGAGTCCGCCCGAGTTCGCCCTTGAGCGGTTCCAGCGGTAGAAATAACTGGCGCCATGGAAAGTGTCGAGATTGTAGGTGAACTCCACGTTCGTAATCCTGCCAAGCATTCCCGACTGGATCATCCGCTTCAGCTTCTGGTGTGTCGGCGTATAGCGGTAGTTGAAAGCCACACGGAGCTTTTTTCCGCTCTTCTTCTCAGCGGCCATGACCTTGCGTATCTGCTCCTGGCTGATGACCATCGGCTTCTCGACTATGACGTCGCATCCGGCAAGAAGGCCCTTTACAATATACTCACAGTGCGAGTAGTCCTGGCTGACGACCAGAATGACATCCGGCTTCTGTTCAGCAACCATCTTCTTGAAGTCCTTCGGAAAATAGAAAGGCGCGTCCACCTCCGCCTTCTGGCAGAAATCCTCCACACGCTTCCTGTCGACATCAAGGATCGCTACAAGTTCCGAGGTCTTGTCGAAATTCGGACCTCCCTTGTGGTTCTTGCCGAGTATCGGCATCAGAAAGTGATAGACTCCACGACAGCTCAACCCGCAGATCGCATAACGCTTCTTCATATGTCTCCTTTTCTTCTGTTTGTATGAACTTCATCGAAACAATCCAAGAACATGTCTTGCGACATTGACTACAAACAAATCAAATGCAATTTGGCATAAGTTCGTAGCCTGTCCTCCGTAGCTCATTTGGCGAAGGAGGATTAAGCCCGCAAGGGCTGTTGCTTTAGTTCTTGACTGACATCTCTTCCCATATGCATATTACGGTCGTCCTTCGCAGCCGCATGAACTCCCGATCAGGAGTTCCGGCTCGATTATATTTTTCTTCTTCGATACTTTTTTTCCTTTCATCATGGAAACCAGCAGTTCCGTCGCCTTGTCGGCAACCAGCTCGGTCGGATGCCTGACAGTAGTCAGTTCGGGACTGACAAGCGAACGTATGTATGAGACTCCGTCAAACCCTATTACTGCCAGATCGCCGGGGATTTTGTAACCGAGCTGGACCATGTATTTTATAAGATTGCCGGCAATTATGTCGTTCGACGCGAACACTGCATCAAGTCCAAGCGACATGATCCTTTCCGCCGAGGCCTTCATCGCGACGCCCATTTCAGGCGAGAAGACTGTCCACTCTTCCTTATGTCTGATCCCGTGCTTCTTCAAGGCTTTTTCGTATCCCTGGTATTTCTCGGCATTCCCATTGATTGAAGGGGCCAGGAAACCAACCTTCCTCTTCCCATGATTCCGGATGAGATGTTCGACAGCCATGAAGGCCCCTTTCTCCCTGTCGACCGAAACGCATACGCCGCAGTTAATCTGGTTTACATATACGCAGGGAATCCTGCCCTTGAGGAATTCATCGAGCTTCCCTTTTTCCAGCGAGCTGCAGATGACCAGGCCGTCTATGCCCCTTGAAATGAATTCATCAATTATGCGGATTTCGATTGCAGGATTGAAATTGGAATCGCCATGCATTATCGAATATCCCTCGCTCCACAGCGTCTCGTTGAGCCTGGCGAGCATTATGCTGAATACGGGGGTGGAAAAAAGGGAGCCGACGATTCCCACGGTATTGGTCGAGAGCCCCTGCAGGCCTCTCGACATGCGGTTCGGGACATAGCCCATTTCGGCGGCAGTCCGCTTTATGAGCTCCTTCTTCTCCTTTGACACGTAGCAGTAGTCCTTTTCGCCAAGTACGGCCGATACAGTGGACAGGGCCATGCCCGTCCGTTCCGCAATCTGCTTCATCTTAGCCATGCCGTCCACCTTAATGTATCGGTTTATATGAATCGCTTCATATACAATAGCCTGCGGCAGTTTATTTTCAAAGCTGGATTCATTATTTATTTAAAACCAGATGGTCGTTCCGGCGCAGATGGATTCACGTCCTGATGCCGATAAGGCGCAGAAAATTGCCGCTGAAAAGGAGTTTCCTCTCCTTCTCAGAAAGATTTTCGAGCAAGGTCCCGTGCACGTAGACGGCGGGATTGTTTATGGGGTAATCCGTTCCGAACAGAAGCTTTTCCGCGCCGGACGTGTCAATCGCATAGCTAAGTATCCCGAAACGGTCAATTCCGGAACCGGAGATGTCCAGATGCAGGTTCTTGAATTTTGAAACGATTTTTATACGCGCAAGGAAATCCTTCCTGCCGCTGCCTGGATGTGCCAGAACGAGTTTGAGTTCCGGAAGCGCCGTGCAGAGTTTTCCAATCACCTTGAGATCACCGCAGTGGAAATTCACCACTGCGCCATATTCAATAGCTGTCCTGAAGATCTGAATCGCGTTCCTGCTGGCATAATCGTTTCCGTAGTCCATCCAGTATCCCACGAGCTCGCCGATCCAGCGCACGCCTTCCCCTCCGCAGCAGCGCTCGATCTCGCGGCAGGACTCGTCAGGGAATTCAGGGTGGATATGGATTCCAGGAATGTAGAAGTCAGGATATTTGTCGCGCAGCGCAAGCGCCTTATCGTTCAAGTGGCGGATCTTCCTGAATGATTTTGGATTGACTATCTTTCCAATAGGGGCGCCGCAGGCGCGGGAGATGCCTGCGCGGCGGAGAGTCTCGATCTGATACTTCATGCTTCCCGCGGAATCAAACCACCCGGTATCGGTCTTATCGTCTACCGCCGGATGGAAATGGCAGTCGATTATTTCGTATGGCTTCATCTTGGAGCCTTTCAATTATTTTCCTGCATTAGGAACCGCTGCCGTCCGTCATCACTGTTTCAACCTTGCCGCGGTCCGGTATTTGATCGGCGGCACCTTGAATTTCCGCTTGAACATCTTGCTGAGGTGGTAGATGTCGCAGAAGCCTGTAATGTCAGCTATTTCCGCAAGCGACATGTCGGTTGATTCGAGCAATGCGGCCGTGCGCCGGAGACGGTGCTCCAGGACGACCTGTTCAAAAGGTTTTCCGAAAAGCTCCTTGATGAGATGGCTGGCTCTTGATGGCGAGAGGCTGAGCGCCCTAGCCGCGTCGTTGATCCCGATCTTCTCGGTATACCTGTTAATTACAAGCCTGAAAACCTTCTCCCATCTTTCGCCTTTACCATGGATGTTCACGGAAACAGTCTTTTCAATTATCCCCAGGGCGATTGCCTCGAAGAGAGCTGAATCCTTTTCAAAATCACCCATGTCGTAGACCGGCAGGATATTGCCGCCCTTCGTCTTCTCTACCTTAGTTTCTTTTCCGGCTTTGGAAACAAACGGCCCGAGGAATATGCTTCCCACATGGCGGTCATGCCATTTCAGGGGGATGAGTATCTGGAGCGGTCCGAGCCAGCACGGCCAGATGAACGGCCTGTCCTTTCCGGCCGCAGTGGCATTGGCCTTCTTCCACTCATGCTCCAGGCATCTCTCCCTCTGCCTTCCGCCGTTCTGGCAGAAATCAACACGGTGATATATCCTTTCAGGATGAAGATATGAGTTCCCGATATCATCACAGAAAAAACCGTAGGGATCCTGGAAGGTGACCCTCAGGCCGATGATCCTCTCGAGGGATTCCAGGAGGAATTCGAGCTCCTGCCTGCAGTTCGCGTTTTTATCCATACGTAGTCCTGTTAGCACAATTACACAACTTATGATGTTTATAGCTTAAAATATATGCCGGACCCATTTATTTCCAGCAAACAGCATTTAAACACAATTATTCAGCTTTTCCATACATTGCCCAGGGATGACCTGCAAGTTATCATTAATGCAGAAAAAAGAATTTTTATTGAATCCATCAAGCCTGCAAAGGAAATGAAAATGATCAAGCATTTATCTTTTCTCGCCGGAGTTTCGGTTGCCGCCTCCTTCGCGCTTGCCGAAAAGGCATATCCAGCATCGCTTCCTGAAATGACGGTTCCGCAGTCGCTTTCCGTACAGCTCAAGGGGAACTGCTGTGCCGCCGAAGACCTCGACAAGGTCAAGGCCGCAGGATTCAAGTACTTCAGGCGCGGGTTCATCTGGGAAGCTGTCGAGAAGGAGAAAGGAGTCTACGATTTCAGCGCGTATGACACCCTCATGAACGATGCGAAGGAGCGGGGGCTGGGAGTCATCGCCTGCATCGCCTTTTCCAACAAGCTCTACGGCCATGCAAAGGATCCCGCTGGACGCGTGGGATATGCGAACTTCGCAGCCGCCCTCGCCGAACGCTACAAGGACTACAACGTCATGTTCGAGATATGGAACGAGCCCAATACGATGACATTCTGGGGGAAACACGGGAAGAAGGGCAACACCGAGCAGTACGCACTCGAATATATCGGGCTCGTCAAGGAAGTCGTCCCGGCAATGCGCAAGGCAAACCCTGAATGCACCATAATCGGAGGCGCCACATCCGGCATCTGGAAGGATTCCTATGAATGGCTGAACTTCTGCTTCAAGCACGGCATCCTCAAGACAGGCATCGACGCCTGGTCCATGCACCCGTATTCCTGCAAGACTCCGGAATATTACCTCGTAGGCTACGCGAAGACGCGCAAGATGATGGCCGACAATGGAGGTCCGGCAGACTTCCCGATGCTCAATACCGAACGCGGATTCCCGATAGGCAAGGCCGAAGGATATGCCGGCGGGGATCCGAAGCAGAGCTACGAATACCAGGCATGGCACTTCGTCCGCCAGTACATGATCGACCTGCTGTGCAACATGAGGATGACCAGCTGGTACGAATGGAGCGGGAAGGAAGGCTTCAACCTCTTGAAGGACGATAAGCCGACCCAGGCATATACCGCATGCAAGTTCATGATAGAGCATCTCGACGGATACAAGCTGTCAAAGAGGTTGCCGACGGAGAAGCCCGAAGATTTCGTCCTGCTCTTTGAAAAGGGATCCGGTGAACAGAAGCTGGTTGCCTGGACTTCCCCGTTGAACGACCTGTCCCCGGACAAGACGGTCAACCATGCCATCGATATTCCCGTCGAAGTTTCAGGCGCCCTTGAAATCTACGACATCTACGGGAAGAAGAGCACTGTCAATGCGGCGGACGGAAGAATAAACCTCAATCTCAGCGGCAGTCCGCAATATGTGGCGCTGAGAGGGAAAAAATAAGGAACTGAAATGAAAGACACAGCATCAGAATATCCCATCATCGTAGCCGGTGCCGGACCGGCCGGCTTCGGCGCGGCTTTGTCTGCGGCAAGATCAGGCGGGAAAACACTGCTCCTCGAGAGAAACACGTGCGTGGGCGGGCTGGCCTCCTCGGGACTTCTCGGCTTCTGGGGGCCTCTCGACAATGCCGCGCGCAACAAGTGCGACTGGGAAAGGTTCCGGCTTGACAGGGAGGGCAAGGAATATACAGGCAGGCTGAAGATAGGCCAGAGGATACTTGGAGGGATTCCTGCAGAGTTCATTTCAAGGCTCGAAAAGCTTGGCGGGGCATTCGTCCCGAAACTAGGTTTCACTGAAACCGATGTTGAAACCACGAAATTTCTCATGGAGGAAATGCTCCTCGAAGCAGGAGTAAAGATAATCTACCAGGCCCAGGTCGTCTCCGCATCATATGAAAAAGGTTTTCCTGTCCTTACAGTAGCCTTGAAGGAAGGGCTCAGGAAATTCACCGCTAAGACAGTCATAGATGCGACTGGTGACGGCGATGTTGCATTCCAGCTTGGAGCTGAATGGCGGCAGGGCCGGGACTCCGATGGAAAGTGCCAGGGCGTGACGCTTGTTTTCAGGATCGGCAACGTGAAGACCGACTATCTCGACTTCCTGCCAGACACGGAACTGTCGAAGAATGTATCCGCCGCTGCCGAAAAAGCCTCGAAGAGCGGGGAGATAAGCTTCAACCTCAAGGGACTGGGGTGCCTGTCAAGGGATCCTTCCTTCAATGGCAATTTCACAGTGAACCAGCAGCACACTTTCGACATAGACGGGACGAAGTCGGAGGAACTGACAAAGGCGCTGATAAACGGGCGCAGGCAGATACGTGAGCTGGTCTCGTTCTACAGGAAACATGTTCCCGGCTGCGAGGACTGCTATCTCATCGGCACCGGCTTCCAGCTGGGCGTGAGGGAGACAAGGAGGATAATCGGGGACTATGTCATCACCGGGGAAGATGTCACCGGCGGACGGAAATTCGAGGACGGAATCTGCCGCAATGCGAACTTCCTGGACATTCACCTGTCGAAGGATGGGGACAAGAAGGCTGATTCGAAGAAGACGGGCACATGGTATGAGGAAGCGAAGGAAGTGCAGCCGGGAGACTGGCAGGATCTTCCATACAGGGCGCTGCTTCCCAGAGGCCTGGAGAACATCCTTGTCGCCGGACGCTGCATTTCCGGAACGCACGAGGCCATGAGCTCGTACAGGCTCATGCCGACCTGCATGGGGATGGGAGAGGCCGCAGGAGTTGCAGCGGCGCTCAGCTTACTGTATAATACATCACCAAGAAAGATTGACGTGAAAGAGATTCAAAGTGTCTTAAGGAAGCACGAAGCAATCATCTAAAGAGTTTTCAAAATGGAATCCCATATTAAAAAATCCTGTTTCACACTGATCGAGCTTCTGGTGGTAATTGCGATCATCGCAATTCTCGCGGCGATGCTTCTTCCTGCATTGAAGAATGCAAAGGAGAAAGCCAAGGAGATAGAATGCCTGAGCCACCAGAAACAATGTGGTACGGCCTTCTTCCTGTATGCGGAAGACTATGGTGGTGCAATGGTATCCTCATGGACAAATTCAGGAGGAACAATCTATCTCTGGCCATATTTCATTGCAGGCAACCAGGAACTTGCAAGCGGAATTGGAGATAACGGTCCAAGCTACATAAAGGAGAAGAATCCTGTTTTCGGATGTCCGTCAAATCCTGCGTATCTAAAAATCACCCAGAGCCATGGAAGGACCAACTACGCATATGGAATGTTCAACAGCGACAATTCACTGATGTCGACATTGATGGGGGAGAACTTCTCCACCACGATCAATCCCGAAGGCGGAACACGTCCTGCAATCCAGGTGCATTACCTTGGTCGGGTCAAGAAAACATCAGGCGTGGTCTGGCTGGCCGACATAACGACTACGCGCAACTGGGACGGGGTCGCATCCGACCACCGCCAGCTTGCGCGGCTTTACCGGAACCAGGGAGGCGGCTGGACTGAACGCATCCATCTCCAGCACAATTTCGGCGCCAACTGCCTGTTCTATGACGGCCATGCGGAACGGCAGAACCAGACGGATCTCCGGAACGGGGTCTCGCAGTTCACAAAATTCTATATGCCGGATTTCTCGACATTGGATCTTCCTTGACACGCAATCAAAAAAAACAGGAATCACAGCAGATCAATTTAAAGATAAAGCAAGAGGTTCATGACAATGAGCAAAGTCGCAAAGAAATATCTCGCAACGGATCCGTGGATAATCGAAGAGGATGGATTCCATCCTGAACACGCTGAAGTTTCGGAGTCGATCTTCTCCCTTGGCAATGAGTTCATGGGAGTCCGCGGATATTTCGAGGAAGGCTGCACCATTGAAAGGTTCGTCGGCAGCTTCTTCAATGGAATATTCGAAGAGGAACCGATAAACCATCCGGTGAACTACAATGGATTTCCAAGGCGCTTCCATTTCATGCTGAATTCACTCGACTGGCTGTACACGAGGATAAGCGTCGGAAAGGAAGCTCTCGATCTGGGCAAATCGCGTTTCAGCGGATTTATCCGCTCCCTTGATCTCCGCGAAGGCGTATTGAAGAGAAGCTTCACGTGGCACACCGGCAAAGGCGACATTAGGGTCGAGTTCGAACGCATGTTGAGCATGGTAAGACCCAATGTCGGAATGCAGCGCATCACGCTCTCATCGCTGGGATTTTCCGGAAGGATCGAAGTGAAGCTGGGCCTCGACTTTTCAAACCTGCAGCACAACCGCGGCAAGAGTTTCTGGAACACCTTGCGGAAGGAGCACTGCGGAGATGAATCTGCAATAATGGCACGGACCTTGAAGAGCGGCCAGAAGGTTTTCTCGGCAATGAAGACAAGCTGTTCGGCTGAAGCTGATGTAAAGAAAGAAGCCGGGCCGCAGATCGTCTCCCGTTCATATCGCATTAACCTCAAAGAAAACGAGAAGGTCACACTGCAACGCATTGTCGTCAATACCACCGACAAGAAAGCCGTCGATGACGATGTCTTCTGGAAGAGGAGCCTGGAAACGGCCAGGAAGCTGGACATCACAGGATATGAAAAGCTGCGCGCGGAGCATGTCGGCTACTGGAAGAAAATATGGGCCGCCCAGGACATTGAAATAGACGGTGATCCGGAGAACCAGCAGGGCGTGCGTTTCGGCATCTTCCAGCTGCACCAGACCTACCATGGAGTCGATCCGTCGCTCAACATTTCCGCCAAGGGACTCACCGGCGAGGAATATCACGGGCACACCTGGTGGGATACCGAGACCTACTGCCTGCCGTTCTACATCTTCAACAATCCTGCGGCTGCGAGGAACCTTCTCGAATACCGCTACCTCACGCTTCCACAGGCGAAGCAGCGTGCAATAGAAAAGGGCTGCAAAGGCGCACGGTATCCGATGGAGACAATCGACGGCACGGAGGCATGTTCGGTCTGGCAGCACGGGGATCTTGAGATACATGTGCCGGTCGCCATCTCGTATGGAATCTGGCATTATTCACATCTCACCGGGGACAAGGATTTCCTGCATGGGCACGGAATTGAAATGCTCGCCGAGATCAGCCGCTACTATGCAAGCCGCGGCGGATGGTCGCAGCTGACAGGCGAATACGGCTTCTGGTGCGTGATGGGTCCGGACGAATTCCACATGATGGTGAACAATAACTGCTACACCAACTTCATGGTCAAAAAAGCATTTGAATACACCATCGCCGTCCTGGAGGAGATGAGGAAGAAGGCCCCTGCAAAATTCGATTCCATCGTCAAAAAACTCAATCTTGGCAAGGACGAGATGGGAAACTGGAAGAAAATGGCGGAGCACATGCGAATTCCGCAGGACAGGAAAACAGGCATATACGAGCAGCACGACGGATATTTCGACATGCCGCATCTTGAGGTCGACAAGATAAGACAGGAGGAATTCCCCCTCTACCACAACTGGGCGTACTACAAGCTATTCAGGACGGACATGATCAAGCAGCCCGATGCCATGCTCATACAATATTTCTATTCAAAGGAGTTCTCCGACAAGGTCAAGAAGGCGAATTTCAACTTCTATGAATCCCGCTGTTCACATGAATCATCGCTATCACCCGGGGTGCATTCGATAATGGCCGCAGAACTCGGAATGCATGACAAGGCATATTCCTACTGGGGACACGCGGCGCGGCTTGATCTCGACAACTACAACAACAACACCAACCAGGGGCTCCACACGACTTCAATGGCTGCGGCATGGATGAATGTCGTCTATGGTTTCGGCGGACTCAGGACGGATGGCGAATTCCTGTCCTTCAGGCCTTCCCTCCCGAAGAAATGGAAATCATTCAAGTTCAGCCTGCGCTATCAGGACAGGATCCTCGATGTCCATGTCGACAGGGAAAAAGTACGTCTCAGCATCGACGGCAATGGGGCGGTCAGGGTGGAACTGTTCGGCAAGGCATGTACTCTGGACGAAAAAGGACTTGAAATGAAAATGCCTGCTGGACGAATCGCATGACAGGCAAATATTCACGCTGACGATAGACCGGGCTCTTTTGAAAGTACGTACGTCAAGGCGGTCTCGGCTGTAATTATCACTTCTTCCTGGAGGAGATTGAGTCCTTCACCTGTTCCAAAACCGTCTTCACCTCTTCCCGTCCGAAAGGTTTCTGGATGAAGCCCATGGCGCCCAGTTTCTTCAATTCATCGACATCGACATCAAGCTTGCCTGACATAAGGACAACTGAGATGTTCTTCTTCTCCTCCCTAATCCTGTCCAATATCTGGACGCCTGAAATACCGGACATCATCATGTCCAGGAAAATAAGGTCCGGCGGATCCGCCTGGATGTAGGTAAGGGCTTCGAAAGGAGAGAAAGTGGCGCGTGTCTTCTTGCAGCCAAGATGCGTCAGCGTCCTTGCAAGCGGGAGGCAGATGTCGGGTTCGTCGTCGACCACCAGGACCTTGAGGTCTGAAACGCTGATTTCGAGAACCTTCATGTCGGCGCTATCTTTTCCTGCGCCGGCCTCATTCCTGCAGTCAGGAATATAAATGATGAATGTCGTCCCTGCGCCTTCCTGGCTCTCAAATCCTATCTGGCCGCCATGCATCCGCACAATGCTGTCGCATACCGACAGCCCGAGCCCCGAACCTTTTATATGGAGCAGGTTGTTCGCAAAAGCGCCCTTGGTCGTGAAAAAAGGAGTGAAGATCATCTTCTTCGTATCCTCGTTCATGCCGACTCCATTGTCCTTGACACGTATGCTCACGCCCTTGCCGAAACGCTCGGCGGAAACCTTGATCGATCCGAAACCTTTCTGGCATATGGCATGGCGCGCGTTCAGGAAGAGGTTGACGAAAACCTGCTGGATCTGATCGCGGTCGGCGCAGAGTTCAAGATCCTCGGGGACGTCAATTTCCGGGGAGATGTTTTCGAGCCTCATCTGCTCGAGCTGCAATGAAAGAACCTCGTAGAGCATGTCCTTCAGCTTGAAAGCGCACTTGCTCACAGGCTTGGGCCTTGCAAAAGACATCGTCTTGGATACGATATCACGGCCCCGGTCCACCTGCTTTTCCAGAAGCTCGAACAATTCCCTGAGCTCCTTCCTGCTCATGTCCTCCCATGCGGCAAGCTCGATGCTGCCCCTCATGACCATCAGCACATTGTTGAACTCATGCGCCACTCCGGCGGCAAGCTGTCCGACAGCGGACAATTTTTCAGAACGGATCAGCTGGCCCTCCAGCCTCTTCTTTTCAGTTATGTCCTGGAGGATAGGCACCTGGTAGACCTCGCTGCCTATGCGCAGCAGGGAGACATTCAAAAGCACCCAGACAATGCTTCCATCCTTGTGCAGGCATCTCCTCTCGAGCGTGAAATCCTTTATTTCACCTTTCAAAAGCCTGTCCATCTGGTCAAGGGTCTCCTTCAAGTCATCAGGAACCGCTATTTGCCTGAAATTCATGCCTTCCATCTCGTTCGGGGTATAACCGAGCATCTCAGCATATTTCCTGTTGACCCTCACGATGTTCCCCTCGGAGTCGACCTGTCCCACTCCAACGGCCGCCTGTTCGAAGACAGCCCTGAATTTCTCCTCGCTCTCCCTGAGCGCCTTCTGGCCTTTCCTCTTCTGGACCACGTATGCCGAAAGGACGACGACGATGATTGCCAGCAGCATTAGGATGATGATGATTGTCATAAACAACGGCTTGTTCACGGAATAGAACGACGAAGGCTTGTTGATGACGATGCTGCCTTTTGGAAGCGAAGACAGTGGGATGCCGAAGCGCACCAGGGCGTCATAATCAAAAGTGTATCTGGTAGGCGGATCCAATATTATCCGGAGCGCACCTGGCTGCACCCCCTGCATCACCTGCTCCATCATCCTGGCTCCGAGCGCACCCTGATCATGGGCGGCAACCACCTTCCCTCCGACGACTCCGAACATTATACGCGTGTCGTTTCCGGTGAATACTGGAGCCCTTGCACTCTTCATCATCTTCTGGACGGCCTCCTCCAGTGAAAACATCTCCCCCTTGCCGTCCTTGAAGAATGAAAGGAGGAGAATAATGCTGTCGGAACCGAGGGAAGCGATCTCGTTTACCGTCTCGTCCATGGAATGCTGCGAGAAATTCCAGTAGACGAACGCCTTTCCCGGAAACTCAGCCTCGATCTTCTTCACCCCTTCGAAATGAGCCTTGCCGGTCAGGGAATCATCTGAGATCACAAAAACCTTCCTTGCATTTGGGAACAGTTTGAATCCAATCTCGCAGGATCCCTTGTAGTCCTGCGTCTCAGCCACCCCGGTGCAGGTCGGCCAGTCGGATATCATGGCATGGTTGAAATCATTTATACCGCAGAAAACAACAGGTTTGTCCTTGAAAAGGGAATTCCTGTGCTCGCGTGCGAACTCCAGCGCATCGTTGTCGCAGACCAATATCCCCTCATAATGGGTCTTCGCCATTTTAGCGGCAAGCATCTGGGCCAGAAGACCGTCCGTCTCCTTCGTGCGCAACCTCTTTGAATCCATGTAGATTACATGCAGGTCATAAAGGCTGCTTTTATGGGCAAGCACGGAAAGTATCCCATCTGTCTCCATGTCGGTCCAGAGATAACCCTGGTTGTAGGAGTGGAGGACCATTATGTCGTTGGTGGATACCTTGCCTGAAGCGGCAGGAAGCTGAACGGCGGGAAAGAGTATTCCGACGAGCAGGAACAGCGCAGTAATATGAATACCTTTTTTCATAGTTGTATACGATATCTTGGAATCACACAACTTTCAAGTTTGCCGCAAGAGGGTTTCGCTATTTATTTTAACGTCACTTCACCTTGCCCGCGTGCGCTTTATATCATCGCAGCCCCGCGTGAAGCGCCAGGATGCGAGTGACAGGGCCCCGGCGTGAGTCCCGGCAATGGCGTTTGCCGGACCAGTTCCACCCGGTCAGGCGCATGCTTTCGAAATAATAAACAACGTGGAGCAAATAGCAGGATCAGAGGGTTCCGAGGAACGACTTCAGTTTTTCAGGCCAGTCGCTTACCCCTTTTGGCAACGGAATTTTTATTCCGAAGCCATGCCCGCCGTTTTCAGCCATCGTGAAGTCGCACTTTATTTTATTGTCCTTGCAGTATGCTGAAAACGCGTTGGAACTGGTGCTGTGCTTGTCGTCTGCGGCGGCATATACAAAGCATGGCACCGCAGGCGGAATTACATCATCCAACAGCTTGCCGTCCTTTTCAAGATATGCCGGATAAATCAGTATCATGAAGTCAGCCGACGTCCCTTTTCCAACCTCGTTTGCGAGTCTCGCGGCCAAGTGTCCACCCGCTGAAAATCCCATCACACCAATGCGCTTTGTGTTGAATCCAAAGTCACCGCCTTTCTTCTGAAGCAGCGAAAATCCCTTTTTTGCTTCTTCAAGTGCCATGTCACGGGTCCTGTCACCGGCGTTCACATGGTAGAGCAGCACGGCGACATCATATCCGAATCCGTTCAGCATCTTCGCGATGTCGCGTCCCTCGTGGTTGATCGCCAGGATGTAGTATCCGCCGCCGGGACAGACCAGCACGGTGCCCTTCGACTTCACGTCCTTGCAAGGGAAGAGCTCAAGTCCGGGCTCGACAACCTTGTTTATGCGTTCAATCCCGTCCTTGCCCATTTCTGAAACAGGAGCAGCTAGCCCCTCTTTGCCGTCAAGGCTGATCCTGCGGATCTCATCCGCACCTGCAGTGGAAATCCCTGCTGCCGCCAGAAAACTCAAAATCATCACGCTTGTCCTCATTTAAATATCCTTTATTTAATTTTTCTGTAAAGCCAGGCGAATTCCTGGCTTTACAGAAAAATTACCTGCACTAATTCACTGTCTTACTCTATCATCCAATGCCCAGGATTGAAAATTAACTTTATAAAATGTAGGGTATGCTTTGTTTTACAAGTAGGTACGGGCTTTCCTGTCCTGAGCAAGGTCGAAGGAAGCCTGTACCTGTTTTCGGTACACCCCAAAAGACGTACCTACTTTTAGAAAGGACCAACATGAACCTGGAATCAAAATTCCCGCGATACACCGAATTCAACCCTCTCGTCCCCGTCTACTGTGCAACACCCGACAGGGGAGGATGCCTCCACCGCTTCTTCGACACTTCGCCGATCAGTCCGACTGGTCGTTACCTCGCCGTGTTCCGTTTCCCCTTCGAGGACAGGCAGCCTGAACCCGGTGACGCCGGTGAAATCCTTGTAGTCGATCTTGATACCGGCAAGGAAGAAGTCGTAGCCGACACCTGCGGCTGGGAACCCCAGATGGGCGCGAACATCAACTGGGGCGGATCCGACGAGGAGCTCTTCTTCAACGATGTCAATACGTCGACATGGAAACCGTTCGCCTGGAAGCTGAATCCGAAAACAGGAAAACGCGAACGCATGGAAGGCACCGTCTACCACGCCTCCCCCGATGGACGCTGGCTGATCTCGGCAAACATGACCACCATGAGCAAGACTCAGCCCGGCTACGGCGTCAGGATCCCCCGCGATGCCGCCCGCATGAACATAGGTCCTGTGGAAGACGACGGCTTCTACCTCACAGACACCAGGACAGGCAAATCCCGGCTGCTGCTATCGCTCAAGGATGCTTTCCAAAATGCAAACCCGCGCATCCAGGTCGGCGATGAAATAAAAAGTTCTGAAGTCTACGGTTTCCACAGCAAGTTCAATCCGCAGGGCGACAGGCTCATGCTCAGCATCCGCTGGTTCCCGGCACACGACAAACCGCGCTGGGACATGTTCAAGGAGGCCGCCCACGAAGTCCGTTTTGCCTGGGTGACGATTAAGCTCGACGGCAGCGAACTTCATTGCGCGGTCGGACCGGAACAGTGGGACAAGGGCGGGCACCACGGCACCTGGTTCCCTGACGGCAAACGCATCTCAATGAATCTCAACATCGACCGCGATGAGCTGCGATTCGTGCAGGTCAACTACGACGGCAGCGGACTCCGCAAGATGTTCGACAACGTCCTGGGTTCAGGGCATCCGACAGTACATCCCGACGGCAAGCATCTGCTGACAGATACCTACACCAAGGAAAAAACATCCTTCAACGATGGCACAATCCCGATCCGCTGGATCGAGCTGGCAACCGGCGCGGAAAAAACGGTTGTCAGGATCAATACGAAACAGCCGCATCCGGATGGCGTCCTCCGAATAGATCCCCATCCCGCATGGGACCGCACCTGGCGCTACGTGACCTTCAACGCCTTTGTCGGAGGCACCCGCCGCGTCTACATCGCCGACATGAAGGAAGTCATCGGCTGAGAACATCGAACATCCAACTTCGAACTTTGAACATCGAAATACAAGAACAGCTCTTGCGAGCTTAACTACCAACTTATTCCTAGATTTTTTGAATATGCCCGTAGTCAACGTCGCAAGACGTGTTCTTGATTATCAGGCTCCCGCCCTTATGGCATATTCATTGAAAAGCTCCAGGTATGTCCTATACTGCTCAAGCGAAACGCCAGGAGGAGTCTGGTGGTCGCAGCTGATGATGTATCCGCCTTTCCTCGCAGCCGGCAGAAGACGTTCAAATTCAGCCCTTACCGCTTCCTCGCCCTTGTTCATCACCATCTTGTCGTAGCCACCCATGTAAAGCTGTTTCGGATGATCCTTCCTGAGCTGGGAAATATCCACTCCCGCCTGGCGTTCGAGCGGAAGTATGCCTTCCAACCCCGCCTCCTCGAACCAGCTGCACGGCACGCTGATGTCGCCGTCGGAATCGATGATCACCTTGATTCCTCTTTCCTTGAGTTTTGGAATGACCATCTGGTAATATGGCTTCATGAACTCATCGAAGAGTTCCTTGGAGAGCATCGACCCGTTGTTGTAGCTCATATCCTCGGCGAACGTCATGAAATCCGGAGTAGTATACTTGCAGATCTTGTCTATGACTTTCAGCTGGTGCTCCACAAGATCCCTGTTCATCCTGTGCATTGTTTCCGGATGGTCGTAGAAGGCATAAAGATGCTCTTCGATTCCAAACAGCGTCCTAGGAAACCAGAAGAAACCCTCGATCGTGAACCATGTGACGCAACCGCCCTTCTTGTGTTCAGGCGCCCATTTCTCCCAGGCCTGCGTGTTGATGCAGTTTTCAGGATATAGATATTTCTTCAGCGTCTCATAGTCGCTGTCGCTTTTAACGAAACCGGCGCCGTGATGGGCAGGCTGTGGAAAATCATTCGTCCTCGGACGCGCCCAGTCCTGGTAATACACGTCCATCCCGAAATGCCTGTAGGTGTCATACCTGTCCAGATTGGCTGGCAGCCCCTCGGCGCGCCAGCGCTCAATCGTCCTGTCCCACCAGCCAGCCCATTCCACTATCGGGAGCCGGTCGAAATTCTTGAAATCCATCACTGCATGGAACCTTTCCCTGGTGTTCATAATAAGTTTCCCTTTCTTTCTTGATTTAAATTCCATTGTCAGGCGTTTCGGCCTGACCTTGGAGACAACATGAGTCCTATCCTCATCTTAATTTGAGTTAAGATAACTCTTTGGGAACCGCTTCGCGGTTATCCCGATAAAGGTGAAGACTCATGTTATCTCCAAAGATTTGCGTTGCTCATCAATAAATCATCCACAGCAGGAGAAGTCAATCATTTTTCCGATTCTCAAATTCAAACTTCGTCTGTCACGGCGTAGCTTCCCAGCGAAGTCGGATGTCCTTCGTGCGTTTCGTGGTGGAAAAAAAAAGGGCGCCGTTTAAGGCGCCCTTTTGTATATCTAGCGAATATCGCAGAGAACTATTTCTTCTTTGCCTTGTCGGCTATCGTGGCCTGTGCGGCCGCGAGCCTTGCGATTGGAACGCGGTACGGGCTGCAGGAGACGTAGTTCATGCCGACCTTGTGGCAGAACTTCACGCTCTTGGATTCGCCGCCGTGCTCGCCGCAGATTCCGACCTTGAGTCCAGGCCGAGTCTTGCGGCCTTTCTCGATGGCCATCTGGACAAGCTGTCCGACGCCGGACTGATCAAGCGAGACGAATGGGTCATCAGCGAAAATGGCCTTGCCACCGTCTTTCTCGCCCATCACATAGGCTGGGAGGAAGCTGCCAGCGTCGTCGCGTGAGAGGCCGAGGGTCATCTGCGTGAGATCGTTCGTTCCACATGAGAAGAATTCTGCGACTTCCGCAATCTCGTTGGCGAGAAGGGCGGCGCGCGGAATCTCGATCATCGTTCCGACCATGTACTTGACCTTTGAGCCGGCCT
This sequence comes from Lentisphaerae bacterium GWF2_50_93, assembly GCA_001804815.1. Lineage (GTDB taxonomy): Bacteria > Verrucomicrobiota > Lentisphaeria > Victivallales > GWF2-50-93 > GWF2-50-93. Next base: position 6,906 of record MHBI01000075.1, on the reverse strand, counting down.
TCTTGATGATGGCGTCGGCAATTGTCTTAGCCTGGGTTGTGAGGATGCTGAGTTCTTTTTTGTCCATGGTGAGCGGAATCATGATCTCAGGGAGGACCTTGATTTTTTTCTTACTCACATTGACGGCGGCCTCAATGATGGCGGTGACCTGCATGGTCAGGATCTCCGGGTAGGAGATGCAAAGGCGGCATCCACGGTGCCCGAGCATGGGGTTGAACTCGTGAAGCTTGTCACTGCGCGCCTCGATCACAGCCGCCGACATGCCGGTGCTCTTCATGAGTTTTTCCACGAGCGCGGCATTTTTGGGCTTGCCATTCTCGAACTTGGGGGTGAACTCATGGAGCGGGGGATCAATAAGGCGGATGGTGACGGGCTTGCCGTCCATAGCCGTGAAAATATCCTCGAAGTCCTTGCGCTGAAAGGGAAGGAGCTTGGCGAGCGCTTTCTCACGGGCGGCGACATTCTCGGCGAGGATCATCTCCTGGATGGCGATCACGCGCTCTTCGGTGCAGAAGAACATGTGCTCTGTGCGGCAGAGACCGATGCCTTCGGCGCCGAGCTCGATGGCCTTGATGCTGTCCTCGGGCGTGTCGGCGTTGGTGCGGACCTTAAGCGAGCGAATTTCATCGCACCACTTGAGAAGGGTCTTGAACTCGGCGGACTGCTCGGGTTTGACGAGCGGAAGCATCGAAGTGAAGACTTCGCCGGTGGTTCCATTGAGGGTGACCTCGGTGCCCTGCTTATAGACTTTGCCGCCGACCTTGACGGTCTTGGCTTTGTCATCAATATCGAGGGCTTCGCATCCGACGATGCAGCACTTGCCCCAGCCACGGGCTACGACCGCCGCGTGCGAGGTCTTGCCGCCGGTGGCGGTGAGAATTCCCTGGGCAGCGTGCATTCCGCCGACATCCTCCGGAGAGGTCTCTTTGCGGATGAGGATAACCCGTTCGCCCTTGGCGGCCAGCGCTTCGGTTTCGGCGGCTGTGAAGACGAGTTTGCCTGTGGCCGCACCTGGAACTGCGTCGATGCCCGTGGCTATCTTGAGTTCTTTAAGTTTGGCGGCGCCGACGGCCTTTACATCAATGACCGGGTAGAAGACGCCCTCGATCTGCTCCGGAGTGATGCGGTTGATCGCCTCTTCCTTGGTGATGAGCTTCTCCTTGACCATATCCACCGCGATCTTGAACGCGGCGGCTGGCAGACGCTTGCCTGTGCGGCACTGAAGCATGTAGAGCTTCTCGTCTTCGATGGTGAATTCGAGATCCTGCATTTCCTTGTAATACTTTTCAAGCTGCTTGCGGACCTGGCAGAACTGTTTGTAGGCCACCGGCAGGCGGCTGCCCAGTTCGGCGAGCTTCATCGGGGTACGGATACCGGCCACTACGTCTTCGCCCTGAGCGTTGATCAGGCAGTCGCCGTAGAATACGTTTTCACCACTGTTCGGGTCGCGGGTGAAGGCCACGCCGGTGCCGGACTTGTCGCCCTTGTTTCCGAATACCATCTGCACGATGTTGACGGCTGTTCCCTTGAGGTCGGTGATCTTCTCAATGCGACGGTAATCCACCGCCTTTTGCGCTTCCCAGCTGTTGAAGACGGCCATGATTGCGCCCCACAGCTGCTTGATCGGATCCTGCGGGAACTCATCACCTTTGTTCTTCTTGTAGAACGCCTTGAACTCGTTGCACAGTTCCTTGAGGTCCGCGGCGGAAAGATCGGTGTCGTTCTTGACGCCGACCTTCTTCTTCATGTGGTGCAGCATCTCCTCCATCGGTTCCTTGGAGAGCCCCATGGCGGTGGTGGAGAACATTTGGATAAAGCGGCGATAGGAGTCATAGGCAAAGCGGGGATTGCCGGTCTTTTTGGCAAGGCCTTCGACGCTGACGTCGTTGAGTCCGAGGTTGAGGATCGTCTCAAGCATTCCGGGCATGGAACGGGCGGCACCCGAACGGACCGACACCAGCAAAGGATCATTCACGTCGCCCAGTTTCTTGCCACAGCTCTTTTCGAGTTTGGCCAGTGCTTCCTTGACTTCGGCTTCGAGTCCCTTCGGCAGCTTCTGCCCCAGCTTGTAATACTCTTCGCAGGTGGGAATGCTGACTGTGAAACCAGCCGGAACCGGAAGTCCGATGCTGGTCATTTCCATCAGTCCGATGCCTTTTCCGCCGAGATAGTCCTTCGTGAGTTCCTTGCCCTTGGCTTCGGCCTTTCCGCTGCCGAAGAAATAGACGTGTTTCTTGCTTGCCATAGATTCCTTCTTTCCTTAGTTTATTTGGGTTAAATTGATTTGAAAAAAACAAACTTCGTATTTTAGGTCAACATGCGCCAATTTCAAAGCTCGAATGCGCTTTTTGTGAAAAAAATAACAGGAGAAGAAGATATTCAATGAAGTAGGAGCTTCATTGAATCTTTACATCAGAAGCTTTCAAAGGCTTCCACCAGCTTTGGCTCTTCAGGATGTCCGGAGTATTTCAGCATGATGAATGAGCCGTTGACCTTGGCGGGGAATTCAACGCCGAGTATCGTTATAATGCCTTTCTGGCGGATCCTCTCTATCTTCTCCTTCTGCGCCTCCACCGTGGTGTCGTACTTGTAGATCTGCACGTCGGCTCCGTCTATCTTCATGGAGATGCCGTCCTGCGCCCGGATCACGTCGAACAGCGTGGGCTGCACGGAATCAACCGCCATTCCGCTTTTCTTCAGATGTTCGACCATCTGGACGATGTTCCTGTCGTTGTTCTCCTTCCTGAAGCTGAAGCAGCCCGCGGCGAGGATGAGGACGGATGTGATCACGAGCAGATGGAGAATATGTTTCATAGAGGTTCCCATTAGAGCGATTCCTTAAATAATAACAGTATTGAATAAGGAAAAAAATCTAACATGAATTATATTCTTTACAATTGTGAAATGAAAAAAATGGATGTCCGCCAATGCTGCCTGTTAAAATCAATGTCGAGTATGACTACAAGGTGCATTTCACCAGAGATGTCTTCTCACGGGATAATCCGCTGCTCGGGAAGGTCGTATCCTCCAAAGAGGGCAGGAGAAGGCATGATGTGCTCTTCGCCATCGAACACGGGGTCCTGAAACTCCATCCTTCAATCCCGGCGGACATCCTCGGATACTGCAGGACGCATGACAAGTCCATAAGACTTGTCTGCGAGCCGATAGTCAAATTCGGCGGCGAAGACTGGAAATCCTTTGAGATCATATCAGAACTCTGCCGCGTCATGGGTGAGAAGCACCTGTGCCGCCAGTCATTCATATTCATCATCGGAGGAGGCGCCTTTCTTGACACCGTCGGGTTCGCCGCCTCAATAGTGCACCGCGGGATCAGGCAGATCCGCATGCCGACGACCGTCCTTGCCCAGGACGATTCCGGCGTAGGCGTCAAGAACGGCATAAACATGTTCGGCTACAAGAATTTCATCGGCACCTTCGCACCTCCTTTCGCTGTTATAAATGACTTCAACTTCCTGGACACGCTGGAGCAGCGCGACTGGGTCTCCGGCGTCGCCGAGGCGTTGAAGGTCTCGATGATCAAGGACAGGCGGTTCTTCGACTGGCTCTGCAGGAATACTGAAAAGCTCAAGAAGCGTGACAGGCCGGTCATGGAAAAACTGGTGAAGCGCTGCGCCGAACTCCACGTGATGCATATACAGACAAGCGGGGATCCGTTCGAATTCGGAAGCGCGCGTCCGCTTGATTTCGGACACTGGTCCGCGCACAAGCTCGAGATGATGAGCGGCGGGAAGATACGGCACGGCGAGGCCGTCGCCATCGGGCTTGCCCTGGACTCATACTATGCCGTTGAGAAAGGACTCCTCTACAAAGGGGATTTCGAAAGGCTGCTTTCATGTCTGAAAATACTTGGACTTAAGCCGTGGTCCGATTATCTCCTGGAAAAAGACAGGGATGGGAACTATAGGATATTCTCGGGAATAAGGGAATTCCGGGAGCACCTCGGAGGTGAACTCCACATTACTCTTCCAAACGGCCTCGGCAGGAAGACCGAAGTCAACGAACTCGATGAAAAAATCCTTCTCGAAGGAATAAAATATCTTGAGGAAATTGAAAAAACAAAGGTGCGTCATGTCTGAAAAAAAATCCGGTTGTCTGAAATTCCTGGCGGTTGGCTGCGCCATCATCCTGATCCTGATGATAGTCGGTGCCGTCCTTGCCTTCTTTGGATTCAAGTCGCTCGTATCCGGAGTGGCGGAGAAATATACCGAGAAGGCACCGCGCACACTGCCGTCGCCTGCAGCCTCCCAGCAGGAAGTCGACGTCGTGATCAAGCGGGTCAACGACTTCACGGACGCCCTCAGGCAGGACAAGCCTGCGCCGGAGCTGGTACTTTCCTCGAAGGACATCAACATTCTTGTGAACAAGCATCCGGGGCTGAGCCAGGTGGCCGGCAAGATACAGGTTGATATCGAGGGCGACAAGATCAACGGACAGCTCAGCGTCCCACTTGGAGAGCTGAACGACATGTTCAAGGGACAGTACCTCAACGGATCGGCGGTCCTGAGGGCGTGCATGGTGTCAGGGCATCTGATGGTATTCGCCGATTCCATAGAGGTCCGGGGCGAGAAAATCCCGGAAGCCTTCATGAAATCCTTCAGCTCCGGCAACCTCGCGGAGAAGGCCAATTCTGATCCGAAGATCACGCCGATGCTCCAGAAAATCGAATCAATCAGCGTTCGCGACGGCCAGCTGCATGTCGTTCCCAAAAAACAGGCCCAGTAATATTTTTCTTTGCGCCCCCGCAAAGAAAAATAAATGAGAAGACTATGAAAATTAACGCCAAGGCCCATCTCTGCTACAGCATGAACGTCTTTGCCGAGAAGGACTGGCTTGCTGAAGATTCGGAAATCCGGAAGACTGTCCTCCGGCTCAGGCGCGAGGTCACCGGCTCGGATTCTGCGAAGTTCGCAATCGGAATGTGGCTAGATGCGGCGACGGCGTGCGAATTCCGCAAAAAGGCGAATCTCCAGGGATTCAAGAAATGGCTTTCCTCCAACAATCTGTATGTCTTCACATTCAACGCATTTCCATATGGGAACTTCCATGGCAGACCGGTGAAGAAGGAAGTATATCTCCCCGACTGGACTACGAAGGAACGCCTGAAATATACCTGCATGATCGCGGACATCCTCGCGGAGCTTCTTCCTCCCGGCGTAACTGGAAGCCTCAGTACGTTGCCAGGTGCATACAAGGCGAATGTCAATTCCGAAAAGCAGGTTGCGAAAGTCGCAGCCAACCTGCAGGCTGCGACTAACCATCTTAGAAGTATCCATGGCAAGACTGGGAAGAAGATAATTTTGGGAATAGAACCCGAACCGGATTGTCTTTGGGAGTCTCCGTTCGAATTTATAGAGTTCTATAATAAATATTTCTTTTCACGAGTCCGTGAAAAGAAATATTTAGGTATTTGCTACGACACCTGCCACCAGGAAGTGCTGTTCGGAAAACCCGGCGAAGGCTTGAGAAATCTTATCAGGAATAAAATTCCAATCGCCAAGTTCCAGTTGAGCGCGGCTCTGAAGGCTCCGACACATGGCAGCAAGAAAGCGCTTGCGAAGTTCGCAGATGAAGTTTATCTGCACCAGACACGAGTGCTTGAAAAGGATGGAACAGTTTCAAGATACCTGGATCTTCCAGACGCCATGCGGTCCGCCGACAGGAAGCGTCCATGGATCGTGCATTACCATATTCCGATATTCACATCGAAGCTGCCAGGAGGACTCATTGCCGCGAAACAGGAGCTTGAGGAAATCCTGAAGACAGCCGGAGCTTCATCGAATCTCGAGATTGAGACATACACGTTTTCCGTCCTGCCCGACAAGATGAAAAAACTCGGACTCATCAATTCCATGAAAAAGGAATACGACTGGGTGATTAGCGGTTTATATTATGTCATTTAAAGGTCAGTGAAAGTCTGTGGCCAGATATGAGTATCAAGTATTTCAACATAGTCCTTGTCCATCCTGAGATTCCGCAGAACACCGGGAATATCGGACGTGTCTGCGTGAACACGGAAAGCCGACTCCACCTGATAAAGCCCCTTGGCTTTTCAATGGAAGACAAATACCTCAAGCGGGCCGGCATGGACTACTGGAAGCATGTGGATTTAGTCGTTTATGAGAACACCGACGAATTCTTCGAAGCCAATAAATCCTCCCAATTATATTTTTTTTCTACGAAAGGCGGAAAAAAATATTGGGACTGCCCCTATGAAAAGGGCTCATTCCTGGTATTTGGGAATGAAAGCAGCGGTCTTCCAGAGGAAATCTACAGGAACCATCTCAAGGAGATGTATACGATTCCTATGCCTGGAAAGCACGCCCGCAGCATGAATCTGGGTAATGCGGTCGCAGTAGCAGTCTATGAAGGAATGCGGCAGCGGGTTGGCGGGGGAAGTTGAACAAGCGAACAGCCGAATTATGAGCATTCGAATATCGAAGTGAATGCCGGGATGTTGGAAATGAACGTCGAACATTCAATCCGCCACGGCGGAAACGTCCAATGCTGAACGGGGGGCGCTGGATATTTGTTCGTAGCGACCGACTGCGGAGGTCGCAGTTTTATCAATAAGAAACTTTTGCCAATTGAGTAAGGCGGTCATTCTTGGCCGCCATCTTGTCGGGCTGGAAAGCCCAACCTACTTTTAAGGCAAGTTTCAAAGGAGGAGTAGCTCGTGTTCGAGCGTTCTTAAAGTGTAGGGACGGGCTTTAGCCCTGTCTACTATACGCATTTTTTTGCTCTGTTTAGAATTCTTTATGATGAGTCCTCAGGACGGAGGACGAATCTTTGGAGTGCGCAGATCATTCTGCGCTTTGGATTCCACTGGAACCGTGGAGAAGATAACAGCTTTCGCTTTTGTTAAGATGCCATGGCGTGACGAACAGC
>MHBI01000074.1 GCA_001804815.1 Lentisphaerae bacterium GWF2_50_93 | reverse complement strand
TCCAGCAGGGGGAAAGAGGCATTCTGGAAAAAGCATCAGGAATAGCTTAAAATGCGAAATCGGCCCTTAATAATCATCCTAAGCCACTAAAAACATCTAAATATTATCATATTATATTTATAATAAATAACTTAAGTGCTAACGACACCGACTTACAGAAGCTTCAATCTCTGGCATAATCAGCGGCGAACTCATATTCCGAGCAGGACTTGAGCTTATTGTAAAAATGGGGACGTTCCCACTTAAAGAAATATATTAATTTTATGAGCCTATGGCGCCGGACCCGAATAACGCTAAGATAAGAGAAGACAAACTAAAGTTTGAACTCCAACATTTGTCGGTGTGCTGAGGTTGGAGTCCAAGCCCTGGTCGCCGTGGGCGCTGCCAGAGGCAGGTAAACTTCAGCTTGTGTATTTATAATGGCAGAAGTGCTATTTCCATCCGTCATCCCTGAAATCAATTCAAGAACATGCCTTGCGTCGCCGTATGTGCTGCCTAGTTCAACATGCGTCTTGCGGAACTCGTCATCCTGCGGATGCAAAGCAGCAATGCTGCAGTCTCCTCCCTGAAATCGAAATCCTTGTCCCCGAGAAGGTTCTTTTCACGCTGGTACTTTTCGAAGCCTGAAAGCCGTTCCGACAGATTGGATATGCGTATCGACAAGGCATCACGCCCCTTGACATCCGATGCAGCCAGAATCCCAGCGCCGATTGAAAAAAGTTCGCCAGCAAGCCCGGGATTTGCTGAAATAAAATATTCCAGCACTTCCTTGTCAAACAGCAGGATTGTCCTGGCATCCCTGTGGAATGAATCCATGGCGGAGATGAAGTCATCCAGATCAACCGTATCCCTTGGAGGCATTTCAGCATGCTGCCTGAGAAGTGCGATATTCGCATGCAGCGACTCGTACTCTTCAAGAGGCGCCACCTTCCTCAATTCCAGCACACCGCCGGAAAGCATCACGGGCTCGGTGACATCCCGGAGTATCTTCGCCAAGCTGGTCCTCAAGCGCCGGAACTTAGTCCAGAATGAATCGAGGATGTCTTCCGGATAGACAAACGCAAAGACAAACCAGGCGATAGCGACACCGAGCAGGATTGCAACGATCCGCTGGGTCGGTTCCTCGACATCCACTGCCGGCGCCGCTCCTGGAATCACGGAAAGGAGAAAGGCCAGTTCCGCCTGGAACCCGAGATAGGCGATACCGGGACGGCCTCCCCAGATCATCGCGAAGACGCATGTGAGCACGAAGAGCCAGATGAACATCACTATCGTAGTCTGCACGTTGAAGGCGAGGAATACGAATGCGCAGGCTGCACCTACAAGACAACCTGAGAAACGGAGGATTGAACGGTGCCTCGTCATCAGGACATCCGGCTTGGTCACCGTGATCGCCGATATCGCGATGGTGGTGGCTGAACCCGGTATTTCCAGCCAGAAATATGCCCAGAAATCAGATATGACCGCAAGTGCGCTCTTCAGCGAAAACCTGGCCAGGATCCAGTCGATCACCAGATGCCTGTGTCCGGCAATTCCAATTCTTATAATGTCGGGATCTTCAGCACGCGGCTCCAAGGACTCCATCTCACAGGTACTCCTGGCGGAAACATTTGAATACTTTTCGGAATGCGTTCCCAGGAAGGTCCTGATGCAGCGAAGGCTGTCGAGGAACAGAAGCACATCCTCTATCTGATACGCATCCTTTGATTCCAGATACCTGGACTTCAGATTTCCGCTCTCAATCTCCTCCAGCGCAATTGATATTTCCTGGAGGCTGCTGTCAATGGCGCCTTTGTTTTCAACGTCGAACTTGGCTGCGGAGAATGAATTTGCCGCAACGATGATTCTTTCAAAAGACGGTCCGAAGAGCTTCTGGAATTCAGGACTTGTTCCGGAAGCCCTTGCTGATTCCAGGAAAGTCCCCAGTTTCTCAACGCAGTCCCTGCTGCGCAAAAGGAATGATCCAGAAGCCGCAGCAGTCCCATCGAAGATCCTCGATTCGGCCTGTATGTCGGAAAGCTCCTCCTCCAAAGAACGTATTGAACCCATGTTTTCGAGGAGCATTTCCCCTGCCGGGGCATCCATCTCCAAGCCTGAGGCATATCTGACCATCAGGCAGGAGAAAGTGGCGCAGAGCTTCTTCCTGAGCCTGTCCAGCTTCAAGACAAATTCATCATGCCCGAACTCAGGGAAGAGCAGCACGGCAATAAGCACATAGCAGAATATTCCGAGGAGTGTGTTCGCAACCCTGAAGAAGGTTATGTCTATCGCCTCGGAGCACTGGACGGCCCCGGTAACCGCGACGAGTATGAAATTCACCGAGGCGTAATACCAGGCGAACGACAATGAGGGATGCCTGTTTGTCAGGTATGAGAAAAGCGCCGTCGCCACAAAGAGGCAGATGGTAAATGCAAAATGGTCGTTGACGAAGATGCCTACCGCGAGATATCCGCATAATCCTCCCAGGATCACTCCGAGGCATCCATGGAAGGCCTTCTTCAACGTGACCGCGGAATTTGAATGCAGCATCAGCATGGCGGCGAAACCCGCGAAATACGGATCCTTGAACTCCAGCCACAATGCAAGGAAGATGGCAAGACAGGTTGCGGCCGCAGTCTTCACCGCGACACGGAATCTCAATGAGGCAAAGGAGAATTCACTGAATATCTCCTTCAGATCATCTAGTATGACGCCAAAATGCCAGGAAAGTTTCATTTGACGGGATGTTCAGTCTTTATTGAAGGCTGGTTGAGCGGGATGAGGCACCGGACATTCGCCCCCATCATGAGCCTGACGTCTTCAGGAAGATTGTCGAAGCGGACCCTTACGGTGAACCTGTACTGCAGCCGCACCCAGTCAATAGTCGGCTCCACGTATGGAAGGGTGAGATTCTGCTGCTGGTTCCTGTTTACGGCGCTGATTATGCTTTCTACGGTGCCGCTGAAGATCCTGGTCGGATAAATGTCCGTCTGCAGATATGCCTTCATCCCGGGACGTATGCGTCCGATATAGTTTTCCTTGTAGTTCATTTCCGCCCAGCAGACATCCCCGCGGATTCCGCAGAGTGGCTGGCCGGTCTTGCAGTACTGGCCGGGCATGACGTAGTTGTTCGTGATGTAACCGCTGAACGGCGCATTGATTTTAGTCTGTGAAAGGTTGTATTCGTCGATTGCGAGCTGTGCGGCTGTCGACTCGATCTGGCTCTTCTTGATCTCAATCTGCCTTTCCGTGCTGTTCTTCTTGAGGTTCAACTCGGCAAGATTCAGGGAGGAAATCTCGTAGTCCATCAGGATGTCCTGGTATTTTTCTACCGAAATAGCATCCTTCTTGCTGAGCGACTCATTCCTGTCCCTCTTAATCGCCATGAGCTCGCGGTGCTTGCCCTGGATCTCGATTTCCGCCTTAAGGTCCTCCGACATTACCTGGAGCTGGGACAGTTCAGCCTTGTTTGTTGCGAGATCCGCAGACGTCTGCCTGACTTTGAGTTCGAAGGGATAGCTGAAGATTGCCATTACATGGTGATCCTTGTCGACATGCATGTCAGTCTTCACCTTTATCTGATCGATGTAACCATCAATCCGAGGGCTTAATTCAACCCAGTCAGCCCTTATGGAACCATAGGGGGTATAGGCAACCTTGAAATAGAAGAACCAGAAGCATAGCGCCAGGAACACTATGACGGCCGAAAGTAATATAATTAATTTCCTACGTCTTCTCATTTTTTAAATATAAAGCCTTGACAGTAAATTTCGAGCCTCTCCTGCGTTTTACCGCTTCAAACTGGAAAGATCCGCAGCATTCCGAAATATTGCGGCGCCCTTGGCTTCCCACCTCAGGCACACAAATTCAGACCTGTTATTTCATGACGGGGTTTTCATTTTGGCGGGCAATGGACTTGCGTGCTATGGCATGTCCAATCTTGTCGCTCAAATTATGGAGGTTATAAGGCTTGGTCAGGATAAAGTCCGGCAATTCGGCATGTTCGCCATTCATGACGCTGGATTCGTCGTAGCCGCTGGCCAGTACTACCGGCAGGTCGTTACGCATGGCTCTCAGGGCGGATATAGTCTCCCAGCCTCCCATGCGAGGCATTGCCAGATCGCAAAGCAGGCATGAAATATCATCCTTGTGCTTTTTGAAAATGTCCACAGCCTCGATTCCGTCCCTTGCTTCTAGGACTGCAAATCCCATGGTAGCGAGCATGTGTGCGGTCATCTTGCGCACTTCATCTTCGTCTTCAACAAGAAGCACCGTCCCTCCAGGGACATACTTTGTTTCCCTGACACCACCTTTCTGGGCGGGTATCGCCACCTCCTGCGTTGAAAGAGGGAAAAACACACTGCATACGGCTCCACCGTCAAACCCATTTTCCATCGTAATTACCGCCTGATGAGACCTTACGATTCCAAGAACTACGGAAAGTCCCAAACCCCTTCCGGTGAATTTCGTGGAATAAAACGGATCGAACAGCTTTACAATTTCATCCTCATGGATTCCGCATCCGGAATCCATTACTTCAAGGCAGGCATAGGGCTGTTCCTGGAACTGCCGCTCGACAGGAAAGCGGTGCGCTGTCGGAATATCCGCCGGGGAAACCGTTTTGATATTCAAACGGATGGTGCCGGGCTTGCCGCCGATGGCCTCCCATGCATTGATTACAATATTGCCCAGCAGCTGCCTTATCTGCATGGGATCCACGCTGACGCGCGGACCCGGAGAGGGAAAGTCGGTTTCAATGGACACGTCCTTAGGCTTTCCATTCCGCAGGACAGGCATGATCACGCTGCATAATTCAGAAAGATCCAAGACCTCAAGCCTGACTGGTTTCTGGCCGAGGCAGGTAATCAGAAGAGCACTCACATCCGAAGCCTTCCGGGCCGCCTCCATGGCTGTTTCAAGTTTTGCGGCACGGGGATCTCCTGGTGGAAGTTCTTCAACAACCATGTCCAGATATCCCAGCACTACATGGAGCTGGTTGTTGAAGTGGTGGGCGACAGCCCCTGACATGCGGCCCAGGCTCTCGGTCTTATGCAGCCATATCCGCTCTTCCATTTTGGCCTTTTCCTCCTCCGCCCAATTGCGCTTTATCGACAGGAACGTGATGACTCCCGCAATACCTATGAATATCAAGACCCTTGTCAAGGCCTCCAGGAGAATTCCTGGATCCAGTGAAAAGGAGATGACAAGAAAAAAATAAAAAAGCGAAAGGGCGACAGAAAAGGCAAAGCCTTTCCTTGTATAATACATGCATGCAATGACAATAGGAACATAGAAAAGATTCTGGAAAATGATAAACCAGTCCGAGTAAAGGCAATAGATGCTTATGGCGGTGGCGGCGAATGTCGTGAGCGCGATTAGAATGAAAGGCTTCCGAACCAATCCAATGATTCGAATTTGTTTATTGTTTTTCATCCAGCGCCCCCCCGAGCTTGCCCGACAATTCGCGTAAAAAGACTTTTCAGTTATCCAGCAGCACATCCTGTCAATGTTATAAAGACTTGACAGGAGAGTTAATTTCAAAACCTCCCGAAGATAGTCCGAGGATGAGCATAAATCAAGCATTCCAGCACAAAAGCCCGTACGGCAATAAAAACGAGTATGCATTGCCATGATTAAGGGTCATGGACACAATCGAGGTAATTTCTAAACTGCCAGGGAACGCCGGTCTCCAGATCGGCTTAGAAGAGCCGCCCTGGAGACCGGCGCTCCTTTAAAAGAACAGTTTTGAAATCAGCTCAATCAAATTCCCCTTGTCTTTGCAATTCATCACGGTATGGTATTCGGTCAAAATTGTCCCAAACAGACTCATTTAAAATTTTGGAAATTTAAATGCTGAGTTACATTTTAAGAAGAAGCGCATATTCGATACTGGTGATATTGGGAGTAATGCTTCTGACATTTGTCCTATTCCGCTTTGCCGCGGGCGATCCGGCTGAAATCCTTCTTGGAAAGAATCCTTCGCCCATGGAAGTGGAACAGCTCAGGAAGGATCTCTCCTCGGACAAGCCTCTGTTCTGGGGCAACTGGCGCAAATCCGAAATCTACCGTTCCGCACGATTCAACGATAAAAAGGACTATACCGGAATGAAGATGGAAGGAACCGTTGAGTACTGCAAGGGATTCCTGAAAATCGAGGCCGGCAAAATATCCTTCACCAGGAACTTCGATGTGAAAGACACGAAAATTGCTGCAAGCATCGTATTCCGAGGACATATCACGCTTGACAATGAAATTTATTTTTCCAGCTCCTGGAAAAATAAATTTATAGACCTGAAGGATTCACCAGCGACACTTATCTTATCCACAGACAAATCCCTGGAACTGAAATCAGTAGAGTTCTATAGGACGCACACTCCTGCATGGGACAGCCAGTTCCTGGCGTCGTTCAAGGAGATCGCGACATTCACACCCGACTTCCCCTACGTCAGCTTCCTGAATTTCGGCAAGACCCTCCTCACGAAGGAGGACATCAGGCATGTCCTGTGGCGCGGAATGTGGCCTTCACTGTTCCTCATGCTCCCAATTTTCTTCGGTGAGCTCATCCTGGGAATAGCGCTGGCGCTTGTATCAACCGCATTCCGCGGCACATGGATCGACAGGACCATCATGATCCTCTCCGTCGCCGGAATGAGCATAAGCTATCTTGTATTCATAATCTTCGGACAGTGGTATCTGGGATATTACTTCAACTGGTTTCCAGTATGGGGCTGGGGCTCTGCGAAATACCTCGCACTTCCGGTGGTCATCGGTGTTTTCAGCGGACTGGGCGGCGGAGTCAGATTCTACAGGACGGTTTTCGTGAATGAACTGAACAAGGAATACCTGAGGACTGCCGCCGCAAAGGGCTGCACTCCATTCTCCATCTACTGCAGGCATCTCCTGGGCAACGCGCTGATTCCGATCATCACAAGGGCGACAACCCTGCTGCCATTCCTCTTCACTGGCAGCCTGCTCCTTGAAAGCTTTTTCGGAATACCCGGACTTGGTTATGCGGGAATAAACGCCTTGATGAATTCCGACCTGCAGATGATAAAATCACTTGTGATAGTGACATCATTCATCTTCGTGATAGTTAATCTTCTTTCGGACATCGCATATGCCTGGGCCGATCCGCGGGTAAGGTTGGAATAATAGTTACAGAGTGACAAAGGCACATAGGCACAAAGCAAGCAGGCATGAATCCAGCACCAAGCATATATAATTATCAAAAGAAGTACTGAATCAGGCAATTTTGTTTTTTTACACTCTGTGCCTCTGCAACTTCCTTAAAACCCGCAGCTTCCGGGATGCTTCTCGCCATAGCGCTGATGGTAGTCCTCGGCACGGTAGAATTCGCCGGCGGAATGGATTTCCGTCACGATTTTGTTCTTAAAAGTTCCGGACTTGTCCATCTTCTCCTTCGCGTCAAGAGCGGTCTTCTCCTGGACTTTGTCATGGAAGAAAATCACTGAACGATACTGGGTTCCCCTGTCGGGGCCCTGCCTGTTAGGAGTAGTAGGATCGTGGATTTTCCAGAACACATCAAGAAGCTGTCCGTAGGACACCTGGCCAGGATCATATTCCAGGTGGACAACCTCGGCATGTCCAGTCTGCCCCGTGCAAACCTCCTCGTATGTCGGAAATGGAGTCTTGCCACCCATGAATCCCGAAGAGACAGACACTACACCTTTGACTTTTGCGAACTCCGCTTCAACATGCCAGAAACATCCGGCGCCGAAAGTTGCTTCCTTTATTCCCGTATCCTTGTCTGCCAGCGATGAATCCTGCATGAACGAGAGCGAGTCTGAATTGATGCAGTATCTCAGGCCGGTGGGCCTGGGCCCATCCGAGAAGACATGGCCGAGATGGGCGTCGCATCTTGCGCAAAGGACTTCAGTGCGTGTCATTCCGTGGCTGGTATCTATCCTGGTATTGACATGTTTTTCATTGTATGGCGAGAAGAAGCTGGGCCAGCCGGTGCCGGAAACGAATTTCTGCTTTGAAGTGAACAGGGGAAGCGCGCAGCACACACAGTAATATATTCCCGGCTTCTTGCTGTCGTGCAGCATCCCGCAGAACGGGGCTTCCGTCCCCTTCTGCCTTGTTATCGCAAACTGCTCGGGAGTGAGATGCCTTCTCCATTCCTCATCGGTCTTGACGATCTTCTTCAAATACGGTTCTCCTTCGATTTTCTTTTCATCGGCAATAAGATTTGAAAGATAAAATGCCGACAAGAACATTATTCCAATTATGAAATTTACAACCTTCATTCCGCCCCCAGGCATATTGAAGCTACTTATTTCTTTTCATTCGCATACAGGAATTCATAAAGCATTGCAGATGCGCCGATGGTTTCAGTGATCGTGAATTCACTGCTTACTTCCGCGCTTCCGTTTCCAAGATCGCGCCAGCAGCGCCAGAAAGGAACATTCAAGGGATACCAGTTTTTCATCATGCCGGACTTCTTATCCTCTGAGACGCCTCCGGAAAGTCCATATACAGTAATTCCCTCAACCATAGTTCCAGTCTTTTCAGGACCACTGTACAGGAGGGGATTTATCTGCGGTGCATTTGGATGTCTTGGACCGATTGACGTGATGAATGTCTTCGAAAGCGGATTGCATCCGAGCTGGAAATCCGCATTGAGGCTGGCGGCATCAAGGTACTTCTGGTCTTTTGTCAGGAAATAGGCCCTGAGGCAGGGATCGGCATAGTAGCCTCCGCCGTTCGTGTTGCCCCAGCCGCCGCTTCCATTCTCGCCGCGGCCCATCCTGTACGCAGGAAGCTCCGTGTTCTTGACGACACTGCCGGCACCATCAATGATCCTCTTCTTCAGCTCATCCTGGATCTTCTTGTCGGCTCCCGGCCGGGTACAGACCGTATATGCCCAAGTCCTGATGCCGCTGTACTGGCCTTGCGACCAATGAGCCTTCTTCACGGCCCCGTCGTTATACAATTTGATGAAATCATCATTGTATTTCGTGTCGCCTGTAGTGCTGAAAAGTTCGGCGGCGGCCCAGATGTAATTCAAGTTCGCATCGCTTTTCTCCTTGTCGTCCTTCAAGTCGCCTGGATTCCTTGCAATCCACGCATACGCCTTTTCAGCGCTTTTCAGGAACCTGTCGGCCTTCTTCTGGTCGAAGTTCCTGATGTCGCGTGCGAACTGCGCTGCGACCGCGGCATATTCGGAAGTAGAGGCGATTGTAGGAGGGAACACGGCAAAAGGAGGAGTCGTCTTGTGCTTCGCCTGATAGTCCCTCAGAAAGTCGCACTCGTTTCCTCGTCCGAGAGGTATTCCACCGTCCTCCTGCTGGTTGTCGATGTAGAAGGAAAGAGCCCACTCAGCTTCATCGAGGATGTCTGGTATCTTGTTCCCGCTTTCAGGCAGGTTCAGATCCGAATCCTTGAATTTTTCCGGGAACCATTCAAAGACTGCCAGGCTCTGGGATGTCGCCCTGAGATGGTATGTGAAAGTATCAAAATCGGCTGCATCATGGTAACCGCCCGAAAACTTCCTGGACTCTTCTCCTGCCGCAGGCGCGTATCCTTCACCTTTGACATGGCCTGACTTATAGACCTCGGCATGGCAGGCCTTTCGTTCCCAGTCGGTGAAAGGCTTCTTCAGTTCGCAGCCGCAGCGCTGGTGGAAGAAAGCGCGCACCGTGTTGTAATAGAGCTGCCTTATCCTGTCCCCGCCGAGTCCGAATGCGTCCGAACATCCGAGTCCCGGGATCTGGATGTGGTAGATTCCTTCATTCTTCAACTGCGAAATGTCAAGCTGATACACATCTTCCCCGCTGAGCGGATCATCCTTCCTGCGGAGTTCAATCTTCCCATCCAGCACTTTTGCATTCTTATCGTCAAGTATCTGGAAAGAAGCGAACTGGGAATAATCGACTTTCCCTGCATCGCCCGCCCACCAGCCGAGATATGCATAACGCCTCTGCGAAAGGGGGGAATATGACATCTGGTTGACCTTGATCACCGGAGTCGCGGTAGCCTTGTCATCATATTTAATCGAATCCTCGCTTTTAAAATCCGCAGACAGGCCCTTCTGGACCTTCACGGTATACGAGCATCCATTTTTCATCGGCGATGGCAGATAGACGTAGAAGTTGTGCATATAAAGTATGTTTTGAGGGAACGGACCGATATTGCCGTTCCAGAATTCCAAGCTCTGACGGCCTACCTTTGCAGGGGCGACGCCGGTCTTGTACGCAGGATCGTCAGGACTTGTTACCATGAAATTTTCAGGCTTCTGGTACTGTTCGATCATTCCTTCACCGTTGCCGGCACCTATTTTCCCGATGGCGGAATCAATTGACAATGCCAGAATGTCATTCCTTATCAGATCAATCTTCCTCAATCCTTTGAAATGCCCGGCCTTGACAGCAGCACTGAAGACCCCTTCCCTTTCAACAGCCAGCTTGGCGGCAAAATATGCTGCGGGAGGATTTTCAACCTTCACAATATTCTTCTGCCTGCGTTCCTTGGGCTCGAAAAAGTTTTCATCGCTTATCGTGACGGCCCAGATAACGGGAACTGCCTTTCCGGCGGACTTCAATACTATCGAGGTGATTTCCTTGCCGGGGCTGGGATTCTTCCATTGCATCGCCCAGACGCCAATGTGCGTGTTCCACTTCATCGAATAGATGTTTTTCCCCATGAAGAAGGGCCACGCCTTCTCCTCGGAGTTGTCCCACCAGTTCTTAGACCACCAGCGCCTTATCTCAATCTCGTCCTGCATGGGTATTTCAACCTTGGAGCCGTCCTTGTAGTTCACCGCATAGGTTGCCACAGGGTAGTTCTTAGGTTCCCCACTGACTCCGCCTACCGAATTCTGCAGGAAATAGACATATGCCCCTTTCTTGTCCGGGACTTTCAACTCGACCGATTCAGGCTTGTCCTTGGCGCATTTCAGTCCTTTGAGCATTATTACGGACTTGTTGTCGTTCGATTTCGGATCGATGACGCGGAACTTGTATCCATTGCGGTCGAG
The DNA here is from genome assembly GCA_001804815.1 of Lentisphaerae bacterium GWF2_50_93. Lineage (GTDB taxonomy): Bacteria > Verrucomicrobiota > Lentisphaeria > Victivallales > GWF2-50-93 > GWF2-50-93. The sequence continues at coordinate 10,306 of MHBI01000074.1, read as the reverse complement.
ATCACCGAATTCAACAGCCGGAAATATGAACATGTCATTGATGCCCTCATCGGACCATCCACCCGCATTGTTGCCGGATATGCCGTCGTCCTCGATGGAAGTATTGGCCGCCTTTGAGATGTCAACAAGGAATGTCTCAGCCCTGATGTTCAAAGATGCGGATAAGAAGATGGACATTAAAAGCGCACTCATGAATCTGAATTTCATATTTACTCCCGGTCTATATTATTATTTTTTCTGGCTTTTGGCGGGCGCTGCGAGAGCCGTATCGATCTTGGCGGTTATACGTAGCTCATCTATAAACCCCTTGAATCCGCCCAATGTCATCACAGTCTTGTCTCCTCCGCCCTTGGTCTGCAGGTCGAATTCAACTTTTTTCCCATCCTTTTCAATATACCCCTTTCCTGTGCTCCTGTCATATCCGACTGCGATAATATGCCAGCCTGGCGCGGGAGCGACAAGTTCAATGGCCTTTTTCTTTATCGCCTCATCGGAGCTGCCCTGGAAAACCCGCCCAGCCCAGGTATCACGGTTCACGCCCATATAGCAGTCCCAGCTGCATTCAAGGGAGAATATCTTGGTAGAAGGAACGCCTCTGCTGTAATCCTCCTGGTAGTTGGCCATCATCTCTATCCTCATCGTCCTGTATTTCTTGTCCATTATGAGATTGCTGTTGAATTCTATCTGGAGTCCATCTTCGGGATTCACAAGTTCAACGGCCTTGCCGGACCGCTTAGCCATCCACAGGAGATTCCTGTCGCTGAGCTTCGCCCCGCCAAGCAGCTTAATCTGGATATTGGAAACGGCATCTGTCGCATTATCATCGAAATGCCAGAGATTCATCGTGTCGGTATCAGCCTTGAAGGGTTCCCCCTTGTTCGGCAGTTCTGCTGCGGACTGCGCAACCCTTATATCAATATAGGAATAGGAAATCCATCCGTCCTCGTCAGTGACGGTACAGCATACATTGTAAAGTCCAGGAACGCTGAAGGTGTATTCGAATTCCTTGTCGCATGCGAACTCCTCATTCTGGAGATCCCAGAAATACTGGATTACTTTCTTCCCGTTGGCGCCTGAAGCTTCTGCCTTCAGCCTGACCTTGAAAGGCGCGTTGCCGACAACTGAATTCTCCGCTCCATCCGCTGTCAGCTTCAGAGAAGGCTTCCCTTTCTTCTGATCCTTGAGATCGGAAAGATAGGCGTATACCACGGCGGTATCGGCCAGCTGCGGACACATGAATTCCTGTTCGACCCACCAGCAGTCCACATAGCGGTATGCTATCGGCATTCCACCTTTCGTATATGAAGACATGAGCTCCCTGTCCTGGTTCCCGACATTATATCCTGCCGGATGGAATCCCATCGGTATGCCTGAGACCGGCTCTATGATCCCGTCGAAGCGGCTGTTCTGGTTCACCATGTCGACCGGCCTCTTGAAGCCAAGACCGCTGATGCTGACAGCATCATCCGCGCTGTTCCCGAGTTCCTGGTCGGCATTAAAGAGAACAGCCTGGATGAACTTCTTCTTTTCCACATCATCGACCAGGACGCTTGCGGCCAGTAAATTGTAGGATGCAATCTCGGAGAGGTAATACCATCCCCATTTGCCGAATCGGAAGGGATCCTCCGCGAAGCTGCATCTCGTCGCCCAGCCATCCTGCCATTTCATCGTCGACCTGGCGGCGTTCACGACGTAATCCGTGCATTCTTTAAGCTTCTCAGGATTCTTGCCTTCGCGTTTCCCGAACACATACGCCCTTGTGGCGGCACCGGCATGTACGAAAAGAGGCCACCAGCCCCACTGGACACTGTCCTTCGGATTGAAATTCTTCAGGAAATAGTCATGATATTTCTGTTCGCCGGTTGTCAGCCAGAGTTCAACTGCCATCCAGCAGTACTCGTCCTTGGCACCGAGGTAGCTTCCGGCCTGCGCAGGACCTTTTACAAGATCATCGGGCTCTCCGTCCTTGTCGACATGCTTCATGCATGCATCCCAGGCCTTCTTAGCCTTTTCGAGATATGTCTTCGCGTCTTCAGGATAATATTTCACGATTTCAGGAGTCCTGGCCGCGCGTGCAAGCGACGCGGCGAAACCGGCGGTGATATGGATATCCTTCCACCAGACGACGCGTTGCTTGTTGAACTGCTTGCTGGGTTTTCCAGCGATCGAATCCTCATAGCTCATTGTCGGATCCGGCTTGACCAGCAGGAAGACAAGTCCATCGCTGTCCTGCATGTTTGAAAGCCAGTCGAGTTCCCATTTCGCCTCCTCGATCAGATCAGGGATTCCATTGCCGGAGTTCGGCAGAGGGGAATTGTCAAACTGCATTTTCCCGGGGAATATTTCAAATGGCAGAAGAAGGTTGAATACCACCAGCGAACCATTGGTCACGTATTTCCCGTAATCTCCGGCATCGTGATGGCCCTTTGCACATGGGATGACCTTGTTGGCTTCCTGCGGATAGAAGTCGGCTTCATCGCACTTGTATTCCTCTATTGCCGGAATGCGCGCATCGTCCTTGTGGCAGAGCGGATGGGTGAACCTCGTATATTCGGCAAGCAGCTCAGTCCCGCAGCGCTGATGGTAGAATCCCCGCATCAGTGTTCCGAGCACGTGGTTATAAACCTTTGCGCTTATGCCGAACGGGAATGAGGCCCCTGCCCCGGGGACTATTACCCTGTACCTTCCAGGGGTCTTGAAATCGCTGAAGTCCATCTCCCATACGCGCGAATCGGTCAGACGATCATTTACAGGCTTGTCATCCTTCAGGCAGACAGGAGAAATCCTGATCTGCCCCTTATAAACTTCCTTTCCGGTATCGGCATCTACAATCTTGAAGTCCTTGTACGAGCTGAAATCAATGTCCAGCGGGGAATTGTCCTTGGCATACCTCCATCCGGCGTACTGGGTGAGATAGGCATATTTCCGGCTGTCGGGAAGATATCCCGCCTGATTGACATGCACGGCGGTGCTGCGCGTGAAGTCGCCCTGCCATGTAAAAGAAAGTTCCGGAGCTGTCGGACTGGCATCCTTATCCCTCTTGCCAGTAGAAAAGCTGAGCGGCTCGAACGTCAGATCCTTGACTGAAACAGAATATGTCTTTCCTGCCTTCAGCTCCTTGTCGATGAAGAGGAAGAACCATGTCCCCTTGACGCAGAGGTTCTTCCTGAGCGTATATCTTATTGGCTTGACCCAGTATCCGACCTGTGAAGCCTTTACTCCGGCGCTGAAATCCGGATCGTCCTTGCTGGTGATGAGAAGATTGTCGGCTGTCAGTTCCTTGTCGGCCTTCTTCAACACGAGGTTTGCGAACTTCGCAGCGACTACGTTTTTTGTAACCGCATACGCCTCGTTTGAAATGACATTCGTGTCGCTGTCGCGCCACTGTGGATTCTGGGAATACGATTCCGATGCCACCAACAGCATAAGGATAGGCAATAACAGTGCGTTTAATTTTCTTTTCATGAAGTATCCTCCTGAATGATGATATTTTCCAATCTGATTCCTGCATTTCCATGGCGACGGGGTATGAGGGGGAAGTTCAAGCTCCCTGTGAATACGTCAGTTGCCTCCATTCGACCTGAACACCGTACCTGACGGGAAGTACTTTCCTGTATCCACATGGCTGTCGCAGAAGAGAACACACGAGAACATCTTCATGTGGGGGAAGTAGACGCCTCCCGGCGCGGCCCCGTTGTTCTCATAGCTGTATGTCAGCAGAGTGCCCATCAGCTTATACGGATTGACATCGATGCCCGAGCCGAAACCCGAGCCCTCGTACTGGAGCCAGCGTTTTTCCGGACGGAGATTCCCCGATGCCGCGGTCTCGCTGTTCCTCTTGAGCCACCGGACCTGGAGGCCCGCTTCAACCCTGGACGTGGCATATTGGTTCATCGCGTAGCGGAGCACCTTTCCGTAATTGTCATTGTACCTGTTCCCCGCCGAATCCCAGAATCTCGAATCTGGAATCTTGAGCTGGAGGAACGGACACTTGTACAAATCGGATTTTATGACACGGTTATAGTCCGAGGGCATGGTCTTTCCTGGAAAGAGATAGTCATCATATTGGTTGGCCCAGGGCTTAGGATCACCCAGCGCCTGGTTTGTAGCCCATCCGCTGTTCGGGGTCCAGTCACCATAATCCTCCGCATACATGTTCCAGCAAAGCCCCAGCTGCTTCAGATTATTCCTGCATGTCGCCAGATACGCAGACTCTTTCGCCATCTGCAGGGCAGGCAGGAGCAGTGAAGCCAGTATTGCGATTATCGCTATGACCACGAGAAGCTCGATCAGCGTGAACTTATTGTTCTTTGACATGCTTGTACCCTCCGTTGACATTAAAAAGTCTCTCCTTGTATGATGAACGGTTTAACTTTGATTTTTCCAGTGCTGACAACGCCTTCGGAAAGAAGCTTGAAGGCGAGTTCGCCGGCTTCAGTCAGATTTGAATTTACAGTCGTGATCCTGGGGCTTACGGATGATGCCGTGACAGTTCCGTCATAGCCGGCAATCTTGAAGTCGAGATTATCCCCCGCGGCAATTACTATCCGTCTGGCCTGAAGGTCGTTCACACAGAAGACGGCGTCGTAGTTATTCTTCCTTATCAGCGAGAGATCTTCGAAATTGCCGCCGCCGCTTTCTTCAAAGAACAATTTTCCATTCCATTTGCTCTCGCAGGCAAAAGCCTTCAAATCCTTTTCATCCTCGGAGGCGTTGAAGAACAACGCAGCTTTGCAGTCCCCCTCAAACAGTTTCCGCAGGAGAAGCTTCCTGCCTTCAAGCTTGTCCTGTACCAGCAGTGGAATACTGTCAATATTGACTTGCCTGTCGACAATGATCATCCTGACGCCATCTGCGGTGAATTTCTCGATTTCCCTTGCTGTCTTCGGATTTATCCTGCCATCGGTGCCGCAAGGCGGGACGACTATGATCTTCGCATTCGGCCTGTAGGTGGCGACCTCCCGCATGGCAGATACGAATCCGGCATGCTCCTCATGGCTGTTATAAATGAGGAGCTTCTCGTCCTTGCGGGCGGCTGCATCCTGCGCACCGGCAATGAGATTGACATATACCTGTATATAATAATAATGATGCAGCGGGACTATCATGTTCAGGACAGGCTTGAGGTTCCGATCGACTGAGAAAAATCCTTTTCCCTGCTTTGCGACGGCGTAGCCGTCATGGACAAGCTGGCGCATGGCCTGTATGACAGTGTTCCTGGCCACTCCAAGCTCATCCGTGAGATTGTTTATTGAAGGCAGTGGCGCTGCAGGCCTGATCTTGCCGGACGCGATATCCCTGGCAATCTGCGCCGATACCTGCCGGTAGAGCGGAACGCTCGAATCTTTTTTAAATTTCGCCTTGCGCCTCATCGACAACTCCAATATGACTGTTACCTACTGTTACCTATTATATAATAATTTTCATCGGTTGTCAAGCCCATATCGTTTTTTTAATCTTACTTGGGTCAATTCCCCGACCCTTGGGTCGGCTTTAATTTTCTTGAGGGAATTTCAAAACTCAGAAATTGGTCATGGCAAGCATGACCCTCCATCCGCCTAGGCGGATAATAAATGGAGGGACGCGGTTTTGCCTTTGGCAAGCATCGCTTTGCTCAGCTAAGGCCGCGTCCATGTTTTTGAAATCACATCTTCTTTTCTTAGATTCGGATTTTATCTTTGATACCTCGATGCTTGCGTCGGGGTAGTTCATTTGCCTTCAGGGTAAAGCGTGTAACACGTCAGCTTCTATTGCATGCGATGAATTCAGGTAGGGCGCTCTCGCCGAGAGCGCCGTGGACGCCTCGGAGAGGCGTCCCTACCTCTGGAAATAAAGCCTGACACCTTGCCTTCGGGGCATCAATGTGTATATTCAGCGCCTCTTCCATATGAAAATTATAAAATGATAAGACAAAATGAGAAAAATCACAATAGTCCAAGTAGGCTTCATAGATGTCAACTGCTATCTGATCCCGTCGGGAAAGGATGGCTGCCTCTATATCATCGACCCTGGCTCGGAACCGGAGAAGATCCTCAGGGAAATAGACAAGTCGAAATTCACGGACTACAGGATTTTGCTGACACATGGGCATGTAGACCATATTGGGGCCGTGCCGGACCTGATGAAAGCGCTTCCGGTATCGAAGTTTTATCTGCACGAGGATGATGTGCCCTTGTATAGGAGTCCGGACAACTGCCTTCTCCCCTGGATTCCACCGGTGAAGAACCTACCGGAACCCTCAACATCGGCAGAAAACTGCGAATTCCGCATAATCCATACGCCTGGACATACGAGGGGAGCTGTATGCTTCCACTTCGAAAAGCTGAATGCGCTATTCAGCGGTGACACGCTCTTTCGAGCTGGAGTCGGCAGAACCGATCTACCCGGTGGCAGCCAGGAGAGTCTCATGAGTTCAATCAAGGACAGGATCTTCACCCTGCCGGACGCACTTGAGGTTTTCCCCGGACACGGTCCGTCGACAAGCATAGGATTTGAGAAGGAAAACAATCCCTACATCGAGTAATTCCGCAATCAAGAAAGATCTGGCTGCTTTAAAACTATCAGAATCAGGTATTGAACGGGAAGGTCAGCCTTGTTTTCCAAGATTCTTTATAAGCCTTGCAAACGGGAACATGTTTTCAGGATTTACTGGTATAGCCCTGTCCTTGTAATCTTTGTTCAGCGACACAAGACAATATTGGCCAAATGTATCCTTCTCGACCCGTTTCAGAACATACGACGTTCCTCCGAACTCATCCCTGTATTCTACTGCAAATATTTGATTTGAAACAGATCCGCCTTCGTTTTTCTCAAGCAGGAGCATGTCCCCGTTCTTGATGGGGGCATTGCCGCCATCCATAGAATTGCCGCTCGCTTTTACAGCGAAATGCCTTGAGGGATCGATATTACCGTGTGGATTGTCGACATCAATGCTTTCTGCGAAATCCGCATTTTCGTGAGGCAGGAAAGAACCTTCGTGTCTGAAAAATCCGCATGCTACATCCAGGCTGGGAAAGAACCGTATTGTTATTTTCGGCATATCATCGCACTCCGCATCCGTCTGCTTGCGAGAATTCGTCCTATCCGCCCCGTTGGCAGAAAAACTCGCAGGCTGCCAGCGCTCAACCCCGCGCTGAATTGCCGTAATCTCAATCGCCTCTGCGAAGTTCGCAAACAGAATATTCTCCCAGTTTTTATTATTCCTAAAAGAAATCCCAGAGAATTTACCGGCTTCATATTCGAAACGGACTGGATATCTTTCCCTCATCAATTTCCAGTATTCAACAATAGTGCCTTTACTTCTTTTGATCACAAAGTTCTCCGGCAGTTTGTCTTTTTTGTTTCTATTCTCAGTTGAAGAGGTCGGGAATAAGTTCCACAGATCGTTGTTTTTCCATAACGAAAATGGAATTGCATGATCAACTTCATATTCTTTTGAGATGCTTCTTCCAGACCAAACACACTCTTTCTGCTTTAATCCGTCATAAAAAGACTTTGCTGAATAAATTTCCCTTTCCGGTATCGGAACCGTCAACAAACAATCAATGACTTCGCTGGGCTTTATGCATCCCTTGGATATTTTTGCAGTCAATTCACCCCAGCGTAGAATAGTAGCATCTTGAATCCAGTGCCCCATTAGAGATAATTCCATCCATATTCCGTGCGGTATGACAATGTATCCGTTATCATAATCAAAAACAGAATCTTCCCCTATTCCGCCAGCATGTTTAATTGGGCCATCTACAAGGGTAGTTTTAATCTTTGACAAGAGCCGCCTGTAAATTAAACTAACTTCTTTTGTCAGTTCCCGGTTTCTTGAATTTATTGCAAAACTAGCAAAACCGGACAATCCTCCGGTTAATTTTGAAGCTTCTATTAATTTGGAAAGCAATTCCCTGAATGCTACCGGCCTACCCTTTTCGGATTCAGCCTGTATTTGGGGAATAAATTTCTCGGACTCAAAAATAGGCCAATAATACTCAATCCATTTTTCAGCAATGTTTTCAATTGGCAATGAAACATTCCCGTCCCTTCTCCATATGGCGAGGCTATAATTGGTCATGGCCAGTTCAGCCAATGCACGGAAAAGGGCTAGTTTGTAAGTAGCTACTTTTCTGTCTTTATTCAACACGGATTCTATTGTGTCAATAGGGCGACTGCCGGAATCGCTTTCGAGTTTAAACAGCATTACCGCCCATCTCCGATGCTCTCTTCCCAGCGTGTCTTTGTTTTCCCATCGGGATATGAGGGAAAAACCGATTCTTTCAAACATGAGCTGAAAATTCTCCGGAGTTATTCCATTGAACAAGCGTCCGGAAGAATCTCTATTTGAACAGCTGTCTATAGTTTCATCTGCGAGTGGAACGGACATCAAAAATCTTCCCTTGTCCCTGAGGATTCTTCTGATTGTGAAGCTCGCATCAAAAAGCTGTTCTTTCGGAAGGTGCATCAGGACGGCGGAACACAAAACCCCGTCATAACTTTTATCCGCTATTTCCTTGAGTTCCGGCAGGGAATCCTTAACAACTATTGAGCCATATCCTGTTTTATGTTTGTTGCAACATTCAACAAATTCCTCACATGGATCGACGCCGTCGGCAGCATAGTCCATTTCGTGCAGGATTTTCAGATCACGTCCGGAGCCACATCCGATATCAAGGATTTTGCCTTTCTTATCGAAGGATTGTTGGAAGTAATCAGATATTCCGCCATTGACACGATCATACTTGTTGGCAAGTCCAGGGGCGTTGCTGTCGTAATATTTTAGAGTTTGAAGATCCATTGTCTCATCTACTCCAATTACAGCTGACAAATTAAACAAGCAGGTCTTTCCTCTTCAATATCAGTCATTCCGGCAAGAACTTCGACAAGACGTTTATTCGGCCTGTTTTCCATCCTGCGTACTCGGTTCTGCTCATATCTTGATTTTATCTTTGCAATGTTTTCAGGCTTGCGAAGTTCGCACAACGGCATATCCTGGTTCCAGGTGAAAGTCTTTCCCGGTTCATCGTTCTGTTTCTCATAAGCCGCCGCCTCGTCAAACATCTTCGGATAGGTCTCAAGAAGCCGCACCCATTCAATCTGCTTTTGGAAGAAACAGAAAAAACAGCCGGAATGCGTCCGTCCCCATTTCAAGTAAGGTGGCAATCCAATCCCGCTTTCCTCCAATATCTTCATGACGCCCGCATAGTCAATCCCGTAATCCTTGAACGGAAAAACAGCCTTTATATTCGGCTTAGTGCTGATGTATCCGACACGATCCTCGTCGGCGCGGATGCCGACATAGCTGACGATTTCATCGTCTTTGACATAGTCTTCAAACGGTTTCAGCTTCAGGAGTTTTGTACACCAGCGAGAATTGGGTCCGGGAAGGTAACCGCCAAAGACGTCAATCCAGTGATCGAACCCGGCTTCGGCATTAAGCCATATGATTTTCTTGCCTAGGTACGCCTCGACCCGGTTCAAGTATTCGTAGGTTTCATTAAGCTCCTTGCCGGTGTCACAGAAGACATATTCCATGTCTTTGACCTTGTCCCTCATAAAAAGAGCCAAGGCGGTGCTGTCTTTGCCGCCGGATAGACTTAAAATATGTCTGACCGTTTTCATTGTTCTCACTTGGTTGCGGGGTATCGGATTTCAATTGCTTCAATCATTCAAGCATCTCCCAGTTACCACTCCTGTCGGAACCTATGCGCCTTATACGTCCTGCTTTTTTGAGTTCCTTTAAATTCCATTCGACTCCTCTACGGCTAAGCCTGGTTTCGGACATGATTTCCTTTTGTGTGATGCGTGAATTGGAACGGAGCAACGCGAGGATTTTCTCCACAGTTTTCTCCACAGTTTTCTCCACAGTTTTCTCCACAGTTTTCTCCACAGTTGGTTGAGAGCCAGTATCTGTGTCTGCTTCCTGAACCGACCGCGCCTTGAATGTTACGATCAAGAAGCCTTGCCGATCTTCAAATGTCGGCGGAGCGCAGCCGTGTTTTTTGCACATGGCGATAACGCGGTTGGTGCCTCGCCCCCAAACTTCGACAGCTCCTGTGCGGTGAAACGCTCCGGCAATCAACGGGTTGACTGGTTTTGAGTCGTGTTTCTTTGACAGTTGTTCAACAGTGATTCCAGTAGGGAGATGCCCGTAGCTTCGAATTTCGATCCGGTCATCGAAGACAACAATGGCAACATAGCCAGAATAGTGAGAATAATCGCGGTGTTATGCCAAGGATAATATTATGCAAAGTAACTGTTAAAATAATCTGATTATCAGCACAATTCCCTGCCTTTTGCTTTACATAAGCAATGTTACCTT
>MHBI01000073.1 GCA_001804815.1 Lentisphaerae bacterium GWF2_50_93 | reverse complement strand
CCTCACGCTTTCAGCCATAGAGGTCACCATCGAGAAGAAGGAAGGCCAGCCGGCGAAGGGGGAATATATAAGCTCCGACGCAAACGGCGACATAGCCCTCAAACAGGAGAAATTCACTGTAAAAATCAAGGCCAGCGACTACAAATATGCGAGACTCGCAAAGATGCCGGATGAAATAACAGCGGCCGACAAGAAGTTCGACGACCAGAAATATGCTGATGCGATGGCAGACTACAAGAAACTCTATACCCTCTACAGATATGTCGGATTCGACGTCTATTGCATCTACAAGGAAGCTGCGTGCCTTGAGAAGCTTGGAAAGAAGGATGATGCGCTTGCAAGACTCAAAACTCTTGATACCTACCAGTGCGCCGACCCCAAGAAACTTCCCGATCTTTTCGATGCCAAGAAACTCCAGGCCACCATCATGATCGATCTGAACAAGTTCGATGAGGCTCTGAAAGTCCTTGCGGATCTCGGCAACTCAGAAGACGAAAATCTGTCCGCCTTCAGCTTCAACGCACGAGGCGACATCCTTGTAAAGCAGGGGAAGAAAAAGGATGCAGTGTTGAAATACATGATGTCGGCCCTCGTCTTCGCACAGCAGAACAAGGAGAGGCCGAGAGCTCTATCCCAGGTGGCCAAGCTCCTGAAGGAGCTGAATGACAACAGGTATTCTAAATTCTACGATATCCTTAAAAAGGATTATCCGGACAGCCAATATCTCAAATAAAGGTGGTTTAAAGGAATATTCCGAATTCTATGAGAGACCGTATCCGGAAGAATTTTAAAAGACATAACAGGAAAGGAGGTGCCCTGAAGAATAAAATTATTTATCGTTTTAAATTCATATTTTACATCAAACCAAATTGGAGATTTTTTAAATGAAGAGATTGATAGTTATTGTTGCCGCTATGGGATTTGCCGTAGTCGGATGTAATCAGGTTGCAAATCCTACAACGCCCGCTGCTAAAGTTGATGATTCCACCGCTAAAATTGCTGATGCCGCAGTTAAAGCTGCTGTTGCTGCTAAAGCTGCTGAGATCACAAAAGCTGACGTCAACAAGGATGGAAAAGTTACTGTTGTTGAATACATGGCAATATATAAGATTAATGAAGCAGACGCCAAAAAAGCTGACAAGAACGCCAATGGAATCATAGAAGTTGATGAATTCGTTGTTGTTGCTCCAGCAGCCCCTGCGGCAAAAGCCCCCGTGGCTCCTGCAGCTCCAGCGGCAAAGAAATAAAATGAGTTTTTTCAAGGTGGCGGTGGACAGGTTTGCATCAATGCGTTTGATCTCCTTGTACGCGAGGCGTAGGCTGCCATCGCCATCTTGAAACTTATCTTGATCTTTTTGGAACTTAGGGAGTTCTTGACGGAGGGTTGCGCCTGAAGCGAGACCTGCAATGTCAAGGATAATCCCAAGAGGAGCAATCCTAGTGAATAATCCTAAAAACAAATCTAGCGACTGGCTGGGAACACCAGACAAGATACTCGCAATACTTCTAATTGTCGCGGTTGCCCATATGGTAATTATTACACTGTTTGGGTGGTTTAATGTCTGGCGGCTGAGTCCTGGGGATGGAGAGACTGTAAAAAAAGAAAATTTGCAGGTAAAGGATAATTCTGAGAATGATGCTGTTGAAATTCCAATTCAGGATGAAAGAGAAAAGCCGGCTGCTGAACCTTCCGCTGTCGTTCAAGAAGAAAATCCTCAGGCATCCGGGGAATTACCTGAGGATGATGGCGTCATCCCAGAATTGGATGAGATTGATCTGCATCCCCTTCCAGAAGCTACTGTTAAGAACGATAAGCTCGTGATGAAAAGTGAAGCTTTTGAAACATATGCCGTTGTTGAAGGGGACAATCTATTAAAGATATCCCATAAGACAGGAACATCCCTGGCTGAGTTGCGAATGGCAAACAACATAGAAGATGATTTTATTAAAATCGGACAGGTACTGTTGTTGCCTGCAAAGCTGAAGGATTCAGGCGATTTACTTTCAGAAATCAGCGTCATTGCGGAAACTCAACAGTCTGAACCTCTCATTCACAAAAACAGTTCAACGTCGAGACAATACGAGAGTTATACCGTGAAGAAAAACGACACATTGAGCAAGATTGCCCGTCTTTTTCTTACTTCTGTTGATGCGCTTGCTGAAGTGAATTCCATAAAAGATCCTGACGACCTGGAAGTTGGAATGATTATAAGGATTCCATCTAAAAATTAATATTAATTATTTTTCTGCTTGACAATAATTTTACAAGCGTCTAATGTGTTTTGGGTGTGTCGGTGTGTTGGCACAGGTTATAGGATGGTCGGGCCGCTGTCCAGCAATTTCAAATAAGAAAACTGGAGGCGGTTATGAAAACCGAGGTAGCACCTGCTTCTCAAAATCATTCCGGATGTCTACTCAGGCTTTATTGGATGCTTTTCGGCAATGTCATCGTCCTTGCGGCAGGGGGCATGCTGGCGAAGACAGGCAACTTCGTCCTCTACGGCTCAATATACCTTGCGCTTGTGGCATCCCTGATTGCAGCCAGATACTTCGACATCACCCGTTGCAATGGCTACAAGTCCGATGACTCAGGTCCGGCAACGATGGATGACTTCCGTAAATATGCGGCAATCACCCTGGGCGCATACATGTTCATACTTGTCGCAGCAGCCGCAATAAATTCACAATTAATGCAAGGAGTGCTTCCATGAGCAGAAATCTTCTCTCTCTCGGTGTTGGAGATCTCGCAGTTGAGCTTCACCGGTCCTGCCCGGAAATCATGCATATCCTTGAGGAATCCACCTCAATGCAGGAGGCGCGCGACTCATTCTTCAAATACCTCAACGACCTGGAACGCCATTATTTCAACATATATTCAACGGAGCACTTCAAGGATGTGCATATAGCTGAAAAGCACATAGCCAAGGAATGCATAAGGGTCCTGAAGAACATTGTCAGAAGTGAAAATGACAAGCTTGCGGGATTTTCAGCACTTTCAAAACTACGGGCGATTGCAAAAAGGAAGGCTGACGCATTCGACGGATTGAGCGAGGGCTTTCTCCTGGAATTCATCCATCTTTTCAGAGGCATCCAAGGGAAGTCAAACATCTTTTCCAAATGTTCATGCATGTTGTCGTTGAAAGATGATGCCCATGCAGCCGCCACCCGTTCGAGGGAATTGGACAAGTATTCTGCATCCCTTCTGGGATCATTCAAAAGATTCAAGACCGGCCTGGATGCGAACCTGATATCCAGGAGGGAGCAGAACAGGGAAGAGATACTTGCCTTTTTCAGGGCATCGGAAGCGGATTGGGTGAATCCTGTCTGGCAGCTTGGGAATGTAATAAACGACCATAGGATCATTTCGAGGCTGACATCCCTGGACAAGGATGAAATGGACGGGCTCCTGGCCGCTGAAAAACACGGGATTCCGGTGCAAATTACCCCGTATTCACTGTCCTTGTTCAACCGAGGGGGGAAATGCAGCTATGACCGGGCCATCAGGGCGCAGGTATTGCCGACGGAATACTACTGCGGGTGCATTGCCTCAAAGCAGATCTCCGGAGAGAGTCTTGACTACATGGGGGAATCATCCACAAGCCCTGTCGCGTGTGTTACCCGCAGGTATCCGCAGGTCGCGATCCTTAAGCCCTTCAACTCATGTCCGCAGATCTGCGTGTACTGCCAGAGGAACTGGGAGATCAAGGATCTCGAGCACGGACAGGTGACGGGGAAAATGCTGAAGGAAGCGCTGGCCTGGCTCAAGCACAACAGGAACATAACGGAAGTCCTAGTCACGGGCGGAGATCCGCTTACACTTTCAAGCGCAAACTTATTCTGGATCATTTCCCAGCTGTCGGAGATGAAGCATATAAAGAGGATAAGGATCGGAACAAGGACACTGGTAACCCTGCCATTCAGGATCAACCACCCGTTCCTGGAGACAATGTCGCGTTTCCATGAGTGGGGCAGGAGGGAGATATGCATAGTGACCCATGTTGAGTCTCCAACGGAGATAACCCCCGATGTCGTGGCTGCCGTCAAGAAGATCAAGTCCCTGGGCATGAACATATACAACCAGCAGGTATTCACATATTACAACAGCAGGAGGTATGAGACCTGCCATCTGAGAAAGACGCTCAAGCTGTGCGGGATTGATCCTTATTACACCTTCAACACCAAGGGGAAGGAGGAGACGGCCAGCTTCAGAGTCCCCATCGCCCGCATTGAACAGGAAAGAAAAGAGGAGGCGAGGCTGCTTCCCGGCATTGAAAGGCTGGACGAACCGGTATTCAACGTTCCAAAGCTTGGAAAATCCCACCTCAGGGCATGGCAGGATCATGAGCCTCTGATGATTCTTCCTGACGGCAAGCGGGTTTACAGGTTCTATCCATGGGAGGAGCGTCTGCGCATCGCCGACGATTACCTCTATACCGACGTTTCAATCTACGATTACCTGAAACGCCTTGAACGTGACGGTGAGGACACCCGGGACTATGAGTCCATCTGGTATTATTACTGAACCATAAGAAGGAGGACATTAAGATGAACATGATAATGTGCAAGAGCAAGATACACCGTGCAATTGTGACAGATAGCATTCTTGACTATGAGGGCAGCCTGGAGATTTACATTGATATAATGGAGGAGGCGAAAACAATAATCCCGAAAATACTGGTAATGGACAGCAGCAACGGGATTATCGGAAGAAAAGGCGGATCACCTCTTGCCAATTATGATGATTTACTTCAGCGGCAGTAATGAAAAGGGATTGACCATGTGTGGAATTCTTGGAGCATGTTCGCCTGACCGCCATCTGTCCAGTCCGCTTGCCACAGCCGCAGAGCTCGACAGGCTTGTACACCGCGGCCCTGACAGCCAGGGATGGCATATTGACCGTCATGCAGTGCTCGGATTCAGGAGGCTGGCAATCATAGATCGGGCTGGAGGTGGCCAGCCGCTATACAACGAAGATGAGCAGATAGTTCTCACCATCAACGGGGAAGTATACAACCACAATGACCTGCGTGAATCTCTAGCGGGCTCACACCGTTTCCGCAGTCGCGTCGATGGCGAGGTTCTCGTCCATGCCTACGAACAGGACGGGCTGAAACTGCTTGACAACGCTGTTGGGATGTGGGCCTTCACGCTATGGGACCGCCGTGAACATCGTCTCGTGCTGGGACGTGACCGTGCCGGAAAGAAACCTATATATTGGAGATATCGTGACGGCGTGCTACGCTGGTCATCTGAATTACGCGGCCTAGTCGGTGACACTTTGCCAACTGTGGATCCGTATGCTATCCACGACTACTTGCGTTTCGGCTATATTCCAAGCCCGCGTACGCCGTGGCAGGGCATCAACAAATTACCGGCAGGGCATCTGCTGGTTCTGGAACGTGGAACCCCTCCGGTACTGCACCGCTATTGGGCGGCAAAACCAGAGCATGACGACGGTCATCAGCCTGATGATGCAGAGACTGGGCAATGGGCTGGAAAATTGCGCGACAATCTTGCACAAGCCGTTGGCATCCGACTGGAGAGTGAAGTCCCTATGGGTTTCCTTTTAAGCGCCGGGCTCGATTCGGCAAGCGTATTCGCCATCGGCGCAAAGAGGCTTGCACCGCGCCAGGTGACCGCCTTCACAATTGGATTTGCCGAGAGTGATATCGACGAGAGTACGATTGCAGCCGAAGTTGCATCGCGCTGGTCTGCCAAGCATATCCTTCGGCGCGTATCAGAAGAGGAGGCTGCAACTCTTGAGGAAGTGCTTTCCTGGGTGGAGGAACCGATTTCTACCGATGCTCTTCTTCCGACCGACCGTGTGTTCCGCTCAGTACGGGCCGAGGGTATAGTTACCGTGCTGGCGGGAGAGGGAGGAGACGAATTGTTTGCCGGCTACTCCAAGTTCAAACGCGCATGCACCTGGCTGCCAGGGCGGTCCGAGGTTGACAACGGAGTCCTATCTCCACTGGACCGTTATCTGCGAGATGAGGAGTTTGTCTTCGTCCCCAACGAGATAAAACTGCTGCTGGGATGTGACCGTGACGACCGGAGATTCTCCTGCATGGAGGATGAAGCTTCAGGATTGGATACGCTCGGGCAGATGTTGCTCTTCGAGCAGCGTCTGAGGCTTCCGGACCGCATCAATCTGCGGCTTGACAAGCTTAGCATGGCGCGGTCGCTGGAAGCGCGTGCACCGTTCATGGACCATCGGCTCATGGAATTTGCCGGTCGCATTCCACGACGTCTCCTGCACGATGCGGAATATGGGGAAAAGGCCATCCTGCGGCGTGCGATGGGCGGTCTACTGCCATCGTCGGTAATACGGCGGAGCAAAGCTCCATTCCGCGCTCCGGACCGATGGTTCGCCACAGGTCCGGCGGCCGATGACCTGCTTGACCACAAAAGCGTCTCGGAAGCGGGTCTGGTGGATCCCAGCATGGTGTCCGAATTGCGCCGCCGGAGGATGGAGGACAGAGGTTCACGCGAGCGACTCTACAGCCTCGTCATACTGCATTCCTGGCACCGTGCCGCCAAGAAGATGTTTGACCTGACAGATCAGGAATGCTATCCCATGTTACCGCGGTGACGGGAAAACGGAATGCCGGCATGGCTGTCAGTCCGCCGGTCTTGAAATTGCCAGGAAACCAGAAAATATCGATGGTGCAGGATGTTGCAGCAAATTTAATTGTGGGCGGAGCGCAGAACTGAAATTTGAAATACGCGGTTATTTGGGATATATTATGCAGAGGAGATAAGATTTACCACTGGAATCCAGTCACTCCCACCGGCAGGCGCAACGCAAAAGTCTTTTCCAGAAAAAGGCAATCTCAGAAATTATTTGGGTTTATTATGAAAATTAAAATTCCAGTCTTTGACGGAAGCAGGGATGTAAGCAGCCTCGAGCTGGAGGCGCTTCTGCGCGCCGAACTGTTCGGACGCGACCAGTTTGCGAGATTCGCACACGCGCTTGCCAGTGAACACGATGTTGATCCTGCACCGGGTGCGGAGCTGCTTCTTTCCAGGCTTGCGGAAAACAAGATGGTGATACGCGAGGCGCACAGGCTCGTCTCCCTGGCCCTCGGAAACAAGCGCCAGCTCGCACCTGCGGCCGAATGGCTGCTGGACAACTACTATGTCATTGAGGAGCAGATCCTCCTTGCCGGACAATATCTCCCGAAACGCTACAGCAGGCAGCTTCCGCGGCTGAAGACAGGAAAGCATGAGGGATATCCAAGGGTCTACGATCTGGCGTTCGAACTTGTCTCGCATACCGATGGCAGGATTGACGTCGACAACCTGTCGCATTTCATAGGGGCGTACCAGACCGTCCAGCATCTTTCCCTCGGCGAACTGTGGGCGATGCCCATCATGCTCAGGCTGGCCCTCATCGAGAATCTCCGCCGCGTATCCCACCGCGTAGCCCTGCGCCGGCTTGACCGCGACTCGGCGATAGAATGGGCTGAACGGTTCCTGGCGGCGGCGAGCAAGGATTCCAAGGGGCTGATAACGGAACTGGCGGATTTCGTAAGGGTGTCCCCAAAGCTGTCGCATCCGTTCATCGCCGAACTGACGATGCGCATACACGGGCAGCATCTCTCCCTGGGGCTTGTGCTCAACTGGCTTGAACGCCAGCTTGCGGAAGACGGGCAGACGGTTGAACAGATCCTGCAGGCTGAAAGCCAGGAACAGGCCATGGACCAGGTGTCCATAGGCAGCAGCATAACAAGCCTGAGGGCTCTTGGCGAGACCGACTGGAAGCCCTTCATCGAAGCCCAGAGCGCTACCGAAAAGGAGCTCAGGAAGGATCCGGCCGGCATCTACGGGCTGATGGATTTCCGGACACGGGATGCGTACCGGCACGTTGTGGAAAAACTTGCCCGCGACAGCGAAATGAAGGAGGAGGACATAGCCTTCGAGGCAGTAAAGCTTGCCATGAAGAGGATGGGTCCAAGGGGGACTGATCCACGGGAGGGGCATGTCGGCTACTTCCTGGTGGACGAAGGATTGTCCGAACTTGAAAGCATCATACGCCCCCGGTTCGTTGTCCGTGAGGCCGTTAAAAGGCTGTTTGCTAGAAATCCTATCGGACTGTATCTGGGAACGGTGGCGGCGCTGTCTCTGCTTCTTGCCGGAACTGCGGCGGTCTGGATCAAGCCCGATCTTATCCACGGGGGCGTCTTCCTTGGGTCAATCGCAGTCCTTGCCATAATGCTGTCGTTCAGATCCGCAATATCAATCGTCAACTGGATCACTACATCGTTTGTATCGCCCCGCTCTCTCCCAAGAATGGATTTTACAAAAGGTATTCCTGACAAGTGCAGGACCCTTGTCGCCGTGCAGACGATGTTCACAAGCAGTTCATCGATCGACGAGCTGATATCGGGCCTGGAGATATGCTACGTTGCAAACCGTGATCCCAACTTGATCCTGACCCTTGTTGCGGACTTCGCAGATTCAGACCGGGAAACAACGGAGAAGGACAGCGTCCTGCTGGATCGCGCCAGGAACGGCATCGAATCACTCAACAGGCAATATGCGGCGGGCGACAACCAGATCTTCTTCCTGCTGCACAGGAAAAGGGAGTGGAACCCGTCCGAACAGAAGTGGATGGGGTACGAGAGGAAGAGAGGAAAGGTCAACGATCTCAACGCGTTCATCCGCGACAGGCCCGGAAGGATAATCAACGCCTCCGGAGAAAACCGGGATTCATTCAAGTCGGTCCGCTATGTGATCACGCTGGATTCGGATACGCAGCTTCCGCCGGCCGCGGCCTGGAAACTCGTGGGGACAATGGCCCACCCCCTCAACAATCCCAGGATCGACGAGAAGGCCGGATGCGTGGTCAGGGGATATGGAATCATGCAGCCAAGAATATCGATGAGCCTTGTCGGCGCCTCATCCTCATTGTATGCGAAGTTCTTTTCCGGAGATGTCGGGATTGATCCATATACGCATGAGATTTCCGACGTGTACCATGACATGATCAGGACAACGCCTTTTCTCGGGAAGGGAATCTATGATGTCGATGCATTTGATGCGGCAGTGGGCTCCAGGTTCCCTGAAAATACGATTCTCAGCCATGACCTGATCGAAGGACTTCATGCAAGATGCGGATATGTCAACGATGTCGACCTGGTCGAGGATCATCCGTCGCAGTATCTTGTGGACATGAGCCGCAGGAACCGCTGGATACGCGGTGACTGGCAGATCATAAGATGGCTTTTTCCGACAGTTCCCGGCGGAACCGGCAAAAACGTCCATAACGTCCTTTCATTGACTGCAAAATGGATGATATTCGACAATCTGCGGCGCAGCCTGGTGGCGCCTGCCGTCTTCCTGCTGCTGCTGTCCGTCTGCACAATCCTGCCGGAAGATTTTTTCCCATGGACTGCCGCCATGCTGTCCTTGTTTTTCCTTCCCGTAATAATCCAGACGGCATGGGGGCTGTGCATGAAGCCCGAAAGGGTCGCATGGAGCTACCACTTCAGGCACACCATGAGCATGCAGCTCCAGCACATGTTCCAGGAATCCCTGCAGATTATTTTCCTGCCGTTTGAAACTTCAATGAACATCGATGCGGTCCTCAAGGCATGGTGGCGCAAGATGTTCAGCAGGCGCAATCTCCTCGAATGGCAGACTGCAAGAAGCGTCGAACGCCGTGCCAAAACCAGCTTCATTCCAGTATTGAAGAGGATGTGGATCAATCCCGCCACGGGAATTTTCTGCCTGATGATTTCCTCCAACGGGAGAAGCCTGTCATTCCTTGCCGTGTCGGTCCTGGGATCGGTATGGATGATCGCTCCGCTTGTCGCATGGTTCATAAGCAGGCCGGCGAAAGGTGTCCGCATGCGCCTTGGCACGGACCAGGTGGCGTTCCTGCGGAACATCTCCAGGCGGACATGGAGGTTTTTTGATGAGTATGTCGGACCGCAGAACAACTGGCTGCCTCCTGACAATGTCCAGGAGAAGCCTGAGTTCCAGATCGCCGAAAGGACTTCCCCCACAAATATCGGGCTCTATCTCCTCTCCGCCCTCGCCGCCCGGGATTTCGGCTACATAAGCTCGACCCATCTGGTCAGACGCATGCGGGGCGCCTTTAAATCCATGGGGCAGATGGAACGTTTCCGCGGACATTTCTTCAACTGGTACGAAACCAGGAGCCTCCGCACCATGAGACCACGGTATGTTTCCACCGTCGACAGCGGGAATCTGGTAGGTTCCCTCATCGTGCTGCGCGGAGGACTCCTTGAAATGAAAACAGACCGCATAGCTTCCGTTCAATGGCTTGAGGGCGTCAAGGACACAGCCCGGATTCTTGGAGAAGAGGCGGCCCTGGCCCTGCCCTCCAAAAAGTCCGCTCCGGAGATCTTCGATTCCATTCAGGCCCTGGCATGCCTGGGCAAATATATAACCGCGTATTCCAGGCCTGTGGAATCTCTGGAAGACATATATCTTGCCCTGTCGGATTTCATCTCAAGGCATTCGCAGCTGAGGACGGAATCCATTGACAACGCTGAACTGCGCTGGTGGGTGGCGGCATTGAGGGCGCAATGCGAGGACCTCCTCGGTGATATCGTGCTGCTTGCCCCATGGCTTGAAGCAAAATGCCTTGCCAGACCTGAACTGGAAAAATTCAGCCGGATGCTCCATCCCGTGGAGCTCGGGGATCTGCTGTCGGATCTCCGCCAGTCAAATACTCTTTCCAGTCTGGCATCCCTCAGTCAGAAGTGGGCGCCAAGGATTGAAGCCTGGGGGGAGAATATCCCGTCTGACAACGACAATCCGCGCCATCATGCTGAAACTCTGAAATGGCTCGGCGATCTCAGGGGGCATATATCCGAATCCAGCATATTCGCAGGCAACAGGATCAGCGAGCTTGAACAGCTTGGAGAAGAGTGCAGGGAATTGTCCGACTGGGACCTGGAATTCCTTTTCCAGCCTGACAGGAAGCTTTTTTCCATCGGATTCAACCTTGAAAGCCACAAGGCCGACAACAGCTATTACGATCTCTTCGCCTCTGAAGCCAGGCTCTGCAGTTTCATAGGGGTGGCGCAGGGGCGGATCCCCCAGGAGCACTGGTTCCTCCTGGGACGCCAGCAGGCCAAGGTGGAGACGGGCCCTCCGACATTGCTTTCATGGAGCGGTTCAATGTTCGAGTACCTGATGCCCAATCTCCTGATGCCGGCCTATGAAGGCACCTTGACCGGCTACGCGTGCCGCAATGCCGTCAAGCAGCAGATCATATATGGGAACAAGCGCCAGGTGCCATGGGGGATATCCGAATCATCCTATAATCTGATCGACGGACACAGGACATACCAGTACCGTGCCTTCGGTGTTCCGGACCTCGGTCTCATGCGCGGGCTTGCGGAAGATCTGGTGGTGGCCCCGTATGCATCGCTGATGGGGCTCCTCTGCATGCCGCTGGAGTCGTGTCTGAACCTGCAGAGGCTTGCAGACGATGGAATCCTGGGAAGAATGGGAATGTATGAGGCGGTGGATTATACGGCCATGCGGATACCGGCCGGACAGGACAGGGCCATAGTATGGAGCCACATGGCGCATCACAGCGGCATGAGCCTGCTCTCTCTTGCATTCGTACTCCTCAACAGGCCCATGCAGAGACGTTTCATACTGGATCCTGAAATGAGATCGTCCCTGCTCCTGCTGCAGGAACGGATTCCTCCTGTCCTCAACGATTCCTCCCTCATCACCCATCCGCAGTCCGGAGTTTCGAACAAGACCGAAGCCCAGATCAAGGAATCAATAACGCGGGTATATACAAACGCCAGCTCGGAAGTGCCACGCGTGCAGATGCTGAGCAACGGACGCTACAATGTGATGGTCACGAACTCCGGCGGCGGATTCAGCAGATGGCATGGCATGGACCTGATACGCTGGAGGGAGGATGTGACAAGGGACTGCTATGGCCTTTACTGCTACGTGCAGGATGTCGAAACAGGAATGTTCTGGTCCACCACATATCAGCCGACATGCGTCCGCCCCGCCAGCTACGAGGTGATATTCTCCCAGGGCCTGGTTGAATTCCGCAGCGTCCACAACGATATCGAGACATACACGAAAATAGCCGTGTCCCCCGAGGACGACATCGAGATAAGGCGCATGACTGTCCGCAATATCTCATCCCGGGAAAGGATTCTTGACCTCACCAGCTATTCGGAGGTGGTCCTCGCCGAACCCCTGGCCGACATGTCCCATCCCGTATTCAACAGCCTTTTCATACAGACTGAACTGGTTCCAGACAAATCCGCCATCCTGTGCACCCGCCGCCAGCGCTCGGAGACGGATGCGACCCCATGGATGTTCAAGAGCATGGTCGTGCAAGACGGACAGCCATTGACAGGCTGTTCATTCGAGACCGACCGCAAAAAATTCATAGGAAGGACGCGGAGCCCCTTGAATCCAGCCGCGATGGATGACGCCGGGCGGCTGTCAAACACGTCCGGCATGGTGCTTGATCCGATAGCGTCCATAAGGCGCAGAATCGTCATTCCCCCTGGGGATTCAATCATGGTGGATCTGATAATGGGCGTCTCGTCAAGCAGGGACCAGTCGCTGCTCCTCATCGACAAGTACCGCGACTACCGCCTGGCCGAACGAGTCTTCGACATAGCCTGGACGCACAGCCAGGTGCTGCTGCAGCATCTCAGGTCGACGGAAGCCGACGCACAGTTGTTCGGCAAGCTTGCCAGTTCAATCATCTATTCAAGCGCACGGCATCGCGCCAGCGCCAGCATAATCTCGCAGAACAACAAGAACCAGTCCTCTTTGTGGAGGTACGGAATTTCCGGAGATCTGCCGATAGTGCTCATCCATACGACGGACTCCGCCGGACTTGACCTGGTGAGACAGTCGGTAAGATGTTATGCGTATTGCCGCAACAAGGGACTGCGCATGGACCTGGTGATCTGGGTGGATACGGTTGCGGGATACCGGCAGCCCCTGCGGGATGAGATTACCGGCATGATAGCCGCTGATTCAGAATCGCAGATGATCGATCAGCATGGCGGTATTTTCATCAGGACGACCGACCAGATCCCCGAGGACGACCGCCTTCTTTTCCAGGCTGCGGCGCGTGTCTACATGACGGACAGGGCGGGGACTTTCTCTGAACAGGTTGAACGCAAGTTCCGCGGTGAAGCGAAATTATCGCGCTTCATTCCGAAACGGACCCTGCCCCCCAAGGAGGAGGATATCCCCATCACAAGAACCGATCTTGTCTTTTTCAACGGCTGTGCAGGCTTCACACAGGACGGACGTGAATACGTGATCATTCTCGCGCCCGGCGTGGTGACTCCCGCACCATGGGTGAATGTCCTTGCCAACAGCGGCTTCGGCAGCGTGGCCGGCGAAACCGGGTCGGCCTATACTTGGTTTGAAAATGCCCGGCAGTTCCGTATTACTCCATGGTATAATGATCCTGTAGGCGGAACATCAGGAGAGGCCTTGTACATCAGGGACGAGCATACAGGCGCATTCTGGTCTCCGACTCCCGGGCCAGCCCGCGGGCCTACCACCTATGTATGCCGCCACGGCCTGGGCTATTCCGCCTTTGAGCACAGGCAGAACGATATCTTTTCGGAGACGATGATCTATGTCCCGGTCGACGCCCCGGTGAAACTGATTCTGATCAGGATCCGGAACCTGTCGGACCGCGAAAGGAAGATGTCCGCCACGTCGTTCGCCGAATGCGCGGTGGGCGAGCTGCAGGGCCGCAGCTCAATGCACGTGGTCAGCAGGATCGATCCCCAGACAAACGCGATTTTCCTGACCAATTCATTCAATGCCGAGTTTTCAAATGCAGTAGTCTTTGCGCAGACAGGCGAAGCAGAACGCACTTTCACAGGCGACCGCACTGAATTCATCGGGCGCAACGGATCCCTTGAAAGTCCTGCCGCAATGTTCAGGCAGGGTCTTTCCAACAGGGTGGGGTCCGCACTGGATCCGTGCGCGGCAATCCAGACATCCATCACAATCCCTCCCGGTCAGGAGCGGCATCTTGTCTTCATGCTGGGGGCGGCCAACGGCAAGGATGAAGCAAGAAACATAATACAGAAGTACAGTTCCAGGACCGGAGCCTGGCAGGCGCTTGAGAAAGTATGGGACTCCTGGAAGCACTGCCTGGGAGCAATCAACATCGAGACACCTGACGTGGCATTGAACCTCCTTGTAAACAACTGGCTCCTGTATCAGGTGATCGCCTGCCGGATCTGGGGCCGCAGCGGTTTCTACCAGTCGGGAGGGGCTTTTGGTTTCCGGGACCAGCTGCAGGATTGCATGGCGCTCCTGCATTGCAGGCCGGATATGCTGAGGAGCCATATTGTCCTGTGCTCCAGCCGCCAGTTCGCCGAAGGGGATGTACAGCATTGGTGGCACCCGCCTTCGGGCAGAGGGGTGCGCACGCATTTCTCGGACGACTATCTGTGGCTTCCATATGCGGTCTGCCATTACGTCCACTCTACCAACGATACAGGACTGCTCGATGAAAAGACTCCATTCCTAAGCGGACGCCCGGTTCCTGAAAACGAGGAATCATACTATGACCTGCCGTATATTGAAGACAGGCCGGCATCGATATATGATCACTGTGTGCGCGCAATCGAACTTGCAATGTCCCGGACAGGCGGGCACGGGCTCCCTCTCATGGGCTGCGGAGACTGGAATGACGGCATGAACATGGTGGGCATCAAAGGCAGGGGCGAGAGCGTCTGGCTTGCTTTCTTCCTCGTGGATGTGCTCCAGCAGTTCGAGAAGATATCTGAAGGATGCAACGATCTGAAATTCGCTAAAAAGTGCCAGGAGAAGAGAATGCTGCTGAAGGACAATATTGAAATGAACGCCTGGGACGGACAATGGTACAGGCGGGCATATTTCGACGATGGGAGCCCGCTTGGATCCCATACGAACACCGAATGCATGATCGACTCGATTCCGCAGAGCTGGGCCGTCCTCAGCGGTGCTGCTGATCCGGAAAGAGGCAGGCAGGCCATGGATGAAGTTGAAAAGAACCTGATCCGTCCGGGACTTGGAATTGTAAAACTCTTCGATCCGCCTTTCGACAAGGCCGATCCCTCCCCCGGATACATCAAGGGCTATATCCCCGGCGTCAGGGAGAACGGCGGTCAATACACACATGCCGCAGTATGGGTGGGAATGGCTTTCTCAAAGCTCCATGACGTGAAGCGCGCCTGGGAAG
Organism: Lentisphaerae bacterium GWF2_50_93; assembly: GCA_001804815.1. Lineage (GTDB taxonomy): Bacteria > Verrucomicrobiota > Lentisphaeria > Victivallales > GWF2-50-93 > GWF2-50-93. The sequence goes on along the minus strand of MHBI01000073.1, from coordinate 1,700 downwards.
TGGCAGGGATGATCAATCCCGTCAACCATGGCAGGACATCCGAGCAGATAAAAAAATACATGGTCGAACCCTATGTTGTTTCGGCTGACATCTATACCGCCAGGCAGCATGAGGGCCGGGGCGGATGGACCTGGTACACCGGCAGCGCAGGCTGGATGTATCGATTCTTCGTGGAAAGCCTGCTTGGCATAAAATTGAAGGTGGATATCCTGTCATTCGAACCGGTACTTCCTCCGGACTGGAAGGAATTCACCGTACACTATCGATACCGCGAAACCGTCTATCATATCAAAGTCCGCATATCCGGACCGGAAACATGGATTGTAGGTAGAGTGGCTGTGGACAACAATGAGCAGGAGGATCTGCAGGTGCACATGGTTGATGACCATCAGGACCACAATGTTGAAGTTGAAGCAGGCGGCAGGAAAGGAGCAACCCCCGGCGGCTGATCCTGAAATCAAGTGATTGGCTAAGAACAACGCAGGCATTCATCTGTTGATCATTTTGTCGCTATAGGATACTTCTGCTCTTCCGCTTGATATTCCATCCTTCGATAACTAGATTCGATCATTACATCCATATCCTTGAAGCTTTTCGAGACCAGGACCAGGATTGACAGGCTTGAGAAGCTGATCAAGGTCTGCGCCTGGACTAGGAAAATTAAAGTTGAGGATGAGTGGCTCACCATCGAGGAGTTCATGAAGAAATATCTTGACAAGGATGTCACACACGGTATTTCTCCTGAAGCCTTTGAGAAGATGTTCAAGGAGACAAAAGTTTCCTATGACAGTAAACAGAAATAAACATAGGTTTCAATTTGACTCACAACCTCCTTTTAGTTTTCGCAATTATAATTATTCTGGGCGTACTGTCCCAATGGCTGGCCTGGAGATACAGGCTGCCTGCAATTCTGATTCTCATCCTTGTAGGATTACTTATTGGACCTGTCACCGGCTACATAAATCCTGAAATTATTTTCAAGGACCTGCTTATTCCTTTTGTTTCCCTTGGGGTTGCGTTGATTCTATTCGAGGGGGGGATGAACCTTAAGATAAGTGAATTGAACAAGGTAGGCAACACAATTAGAAGACTTGTGACGACAGGCGTCATTGTCAGCTGGATTCTTATTTCATTGTCCGCCCTTGCCGTCCTCGGGCTGTCACTTGAGATTTCACTTGTTTTCGGGGCAATCCTGGTCGTCACCGGGCCCACGGTGATATTGCCTCTTCTATCGCATGTAAGGCCGAAGGGCAAGGTCGGGTACACTTTGAAATGGGAGGGCATGTTCATTGATCCGATAGGGGCGCTGCTTGCCACTGTCGTATTTGAATCGATAATGACAGGATGCGTGCAAGGCGCAATGGCAGTGTTCTTCTTAAGCATTTCAAGGACGGTGCTAATAAGCCTGCTGTTGAGCTTGATCGCAGCATCCCTGATTTTAATCCTGATCAAGAAGGACTGGATTCCTGACTTTCTCGACAATCCCCTGACTTTTGCTTCTGTAATAGCGGCTTTTACAATTTCAAACATAGCTAATGCGGGGTCTGGCACCATATTTGTCTAAATATACACTCATATCCAGGCTTAACAGTGTCATATTTGCCTCTTATATCAAGTATTTATGCAAGAGAATATCAAGTTAAAAAAAACTCAATGATTTTACGGACATTTTCCGATGAGATAATGCACTGAATCGGAAC
>MHBI01000072.1 GCA_001804815.1 Lentisphaerae bacterium GWF2_50_93 | reverse complement strand
CCTCCATCCCGAGCGCGAAACGCCTCGGGATAATAAATGGAGGGACGCGGTTTTGCCTTTGGCAAGCATCGCTTTGCTCAGCTAAGGCCGCGTCCAGGTTTTTGAAATCACATCTTCTTTTCTTAGATTCGGATTTTATCTTTGATACCTCGATGCTTGCGTCGGGGTAGTTCATTAACATCACTAGTCTTGGTATTAGTCAGTGTCCTCATGCCCGTGCAGGTCCCTGGCTGTAGTCGGCTCTTCTTTCTGCGATTTTCAGCAGTTCCTTCCTCTCAGGTATCTCGTATGTGAAAGCCTTGGGTTTCCTGGAGATGGCAGAAGGGCGGTGGCTTTGGCGAAGCCGTTCCAGCTTGTGGAAAAGTCTTTCGGCGAGTTGCTCCGGAGATTTCATCGCCTGGCATTCCCAGACGACGATCACGTTCCATCCGAGTTTGCGAAGTTCGCGCAGATTCCTGATGTCGCGCCCGACATTCTTCTCGAACTTGCTTTTCCAGAATCCGACCCGGCTCTTCGGAGTCGTCGCAACCTTGCAGTTCCTGTGACGGTGCCAGAAACAGCCGTGTACAAAGAGAATGGTCTTGTGCTTGGGCATGACAATGTCCGGACTTCCGGGAAGCTTTTTATGCTTGAGTGAGAATCGGAAACCCATCCGGTGCAGGATTGAACGCACGATTATCTCCGGCTTCGTGTTCTTCGACCGGATCCGTCCCATTATCCAGCTGCGTTTTTTTCTTGAGAAGACGTCCATGATAAACCAGAACAAGTTTTATAATTATCCATCTAAGCCATGACAAGCAGAATACACACAAAATATAAACCACTAAACAGACTATTCACACGAAAAAACTCCCTGTGCTTGAATTTCTGAACTTGAAATCTATTATAATGTCCCTTTAAAACGGGAAAATCCATTTTTGCGGAGAGGTGGCAGAGTGGTCGAATGCGGCGGTCTCGCCCCAGCCATGCGGCGGGGCGCCCTGTCGGATGACAGGGCGAAAACCTTAAGGTGCTGATGTTTTACGTATATATATTGCTTGAAAACAATGGACAGCTTTATACGGGGTTTTCAGCTGATTTGAAGCAGAGAGTCAAGGATCATAATGCAGGGAAAGTTGAATCAACCCGTGACAGAAGACCTTTAAGACTTGTACATTATGAGGCCTATGTTAAGGAATCTGATGCCAGAAGGCGTGAAAAATATCTTAAGTCAACTGAAGGCAAAAGGTTTTTAAAACAACAGATAAGAGATTTATTGGAAGATTTGAAGATATAGTTTTATGGAGAGGTGGCAGAGTGGTCGAATGCGGCGGTCTCGAAAACCGCTATACCCGCAAGGGTATCGGGGGTTCAAATCCCTCCCTCTCCGCCAGTTTATTGTAATTCCTTAAAAATGAATTCATAAAAAAAGGGACGCATTTCTGCGTCCCTGTTCAGGTTAATCTACTGCAATACGGGAGCGATTACTCCTTGCTGAATGCAATTTTGCGGATGCTGACGTTCACGTTCTTTGCGTCCTGCGTCCACATGTGGACCATGAGCTCCCAGGCTACGCCGGAAACGAATTCGGATTTGTCGGTGAGGAGGTCGGCGATTGGAATCTTGATTGTTTTGAAGTCGGCGGGAAGCTTGTTATCAGGGCAGTATTTCTTCACTTCAACGCTGCCGCTGGGCTTGTGTTTGTTGTCCTTGAGCGCGACCTGGAGGGTGTCGGAATTTCCATCGGCCTTGAGTTCGATCACAAGGAACTTGTAGTCGGATGCCTTCACGCCGGCATCTTCCGGCCAGTATCCTTCCCAGTTCAGGCCGACACCGCTCCATTCCGTATCGCTGAGCTTGATATTCAGGGCATCGTTTGCGACATCCGCCATCGCCTTGGTCTTCCAGGTCTGTGTCTTGCCGATACTATCCTTCGCGCTCCACACTACTTTTTCTTCGGCCATTGCCGCGATTGAGAATCCCAGGATGCACATGATTGCCATGAACCTTGATACAGTCTTCATTCCATACCTCCCTCTTTTATATATTTGTTTCAAAATCTAGTTCAAGAGACGGGAACGTCAAGGGGGGAAGAATGGATTTAGAGCCGTCATTATGAAGGTGGATTAATGGATTGCTGGATTAGTGGATGATTGGGTTTGTGTTCAAAAGAGCATTAAAACCACGGGTGTATAAGAATTATGGAAAAGTAGTTTTGTGTTTTTTGACAAGTTTGCTCTGGGCCTGTGTCTTTGATACCTAAACCATCCAGCAATCCATTAATCCAACAATCCATTGACCTACAGGAGCTCCTTCGGGGCAATTCCCTGGCACTTGTAGCCGGGATATGCAACGAGACGCATCCTGCGGTTCGATATCGCGTCGGCCGGACAGTATGTGATGCATCTGAGGCACTGTTCGCATTTTCCGGCCCAGGACGGACATCCATTGCCGGCGAAACTTATGTTGCCGACCGGACAGAGTTTTATGCAGAGCCCGCATTTCGTGCATTTTGCCTTGTCTGCTGTGAATCCTTTGCCAAGCCAGCCGCAGCCGCCGTGACGGAAGATCTTCTTCATGATGAACTGGAGGATGCCGAGGAATGACGGACGCCATGGCCATTTAGCCTTTCCTTCGGAAATGTCCTTTGCGAAGTCCGCAATCGCGAGTTTCGCAAGCTCCCTGATCTGCGAGTTCCTGCTTTCACCATACTTGTGGAAATAGTTCGGCGGCATTATGAATTCCCTTACGGCAATCGGATTATAGCCTTTCTTCCTGAGCATATGGTAGAATGGCCCCTTCACGAGTCCCGAAAATCCGGCAAGCGTCGAGATCATGACGACCGGCGTCCCTTTTTTAGTTTCATGGAGGCTGCCTATCCAGTCGCTGATGAATGGCGGAGCCGACTGTGCATATACCGGAAAAGCTATTGCAATGGCGGTGCTGTCGCCAATGTTTTCCGGTGGCAGTGCGGGCAGGGGGATGAGCTTTGTTTCAACGCCGTACTTCTTCATTTCCTCAGCGAACTGTCTTGAGACCCAGATGGTGTTCCCGGTTCCCGAGAAGAAGTAAAGCAATATATTTTTGTCCATGCACAAAAATATATATGTAAAGGCCAAATCACAAGCAAGGTTATAATATTTTTCGCTTCGAAAAATATTATCAGTTGAAAAAACGCGATTTGTCCGTATGTTTCAATAGTTCACGGCTGAACCTAGACATATAGGTTCCCTTAATAATGAAATACATTCAAAAAGGAAATTACATATATGGCTGACAATCCTTTAAATAACAGCGGAGATGCTTCTTTCGAGAATGAAATGCAGAAGCTGACGGCCCGTGCGAAGCAGGTTCTTGTGCTTTCACAGAAGGAGGCCCTCCGATTCAACCACGACTACGTAGGCACCGAACATCTGCTCCTCGGGATACTGAGGCTCGGACAGGGCGTCGCTGTCTCCGTATTGAAATCCATGGGGCTCAACATCGACAACCTCAGGATCGAAGTCGAGAAGAACTCCGGAATCGGCGGCAGCACGCAGCAGCAGGGCGCCCCGCCATTCACGCCGCAGCTCAAGAACGTGCTGATACTTGCCGCCAAGGAGGCCAAGGCGATGAACTATAATTTCATCGGCACGGAACATCTCCTCCTCGGCGTCCTGCGCGAAGGCGAAAGCATGGCGTCCAGAATTCTCAAGAACATGAACATCGATCTGGACAAGGTGCGCCAGGAGGTCATCAAGGCCCTTGACCCGAATTACCTTCCCGGATTCGAGGGCGGCGCGGTGCCTGGACAGAAGCCACCCGAGCCCGCCGGAGGAACGGAAACATTCAACGCGCTCCAGGCGTTCGGACGCAACCTGACCGAACTTGCCTCAAAGGGGATACTTGATCCAGTGATAGGAAGGAAAGACGAGATCGAACGAGTGATCCAGATACTCTGCAGGAGGACGAAGAACAATCCTGTGCTTATCGGTGAGGCCGGCGTCGGCAAGACAGCCATTGTTGAAGGCCTGGCACAGGCGATCATCGATAAAAAGGTCCCGAGGATACTGAGGGACAAGAAGGTCTTCGTGCTTGATCTGCCGTTGATGGTGGCAGGCACTAAATACCGTGGACAGTTCGAGGAAAGGATCAAGGCGGTCATCGATGAGATCAGGAATTCCAAGAAGGTCGTTCTCTTCATAGACGAGCTCCATACCCTTGTCGGGGCCGGAGGTGCTGAAGGCGCGATGGATGCCGCGAACATAATCAAGCCCGCGCTTTCACGCGGGGAGCTGCAGTGCATAGGCGCGACGACGATGGACGAGTACCGCAAGCATATTGAAAAGGACGCCGCGCTCGAACGCAGGTTCCAGCCCATCACCGTAAATCCACCTACCGTGGAAGATACCGTTGAAATCCTCAAGGGACTCCGGCCGCGCTACGAGAAGCATCATAATGTCAAGTTCACCGATGCTGCGATGAAGGCGGCAGCAAGGCTTTCCGACCGCTACATAAGCGGACGTTTCCTGCCTGACAAGGCTATTGACCTGATGGACGAGGCCGGCGCCCGCGCCAGGATAAATGTCATGGACGAGAACCCTGATTTCACCAAGCTGGAAGCCGAACTTCAGAAGGCTCAGGATGCCAAGAAGGATTCAATAAACGCCCAGAAATATGAGGAGGCCGCAGTCTTCCGTGACAAGGAGAAGGAGCTGAAGGCGGCTCTTGACAAGAAGAAGGATGCATGGGACAAGGGGCAGACCGACAAGGTGCCGGTGATAGAGGTCGATGACATCGCGCATGTCGTTTCGAAATTCACGGGAATTCCCCTGCAGCAGATGGAGGAGGGCGAAAGTGAACGCCTTCTCAAGATGGAAGGTGAGCTTACGAAGACTGTCATCGGCCAGTCCGATGCGATCCGCACTATTTCCAGGGCGCTGCGCCGTTCCAGGGCCGATCTCAAGGATCCGAAACGCCCGATAGGTTCGTTCATCTTCCTCGGACCGACAGGTGTCGGGAAAACGCTTCTGGCGAAGGCCCTCGCTGAATTCATGTTCGGCGATCCGGACGCTCTGATACAGATCGACATGTCCGAATACATGGAGAAGTTCAATGTCAGCCGCCTCATCGGTTCTCCTCCGGGATATGTCGGACACGACGAAGGCGGGCAGCTCACTGAAAAAGTGCGGCGCCGTCCGTATTCAGTGGTCCTCTTCGACGAGATCGAGAAGGCGCACCAGGATGTCATGCATCTCCTTCTCCAGATTCTCGAGGAGGGAAAGGTCACCGACAGCCTTGGAAGGCGCATCAATTTCAGGAATACAATTGTCATCATGACGAGCAACATCGGCGCCGAGCAGATCATGAAGGGCGGCGGCATAGGATTTTCGGCCGATACGGAATCAATGGATGCTGATTCGCGCGAAAAGGTGAGCACACGTCTTGTGGATATCGCAAAGAAGCACTTCAAGCCCGAATTCATGAACCGCGTGGACGAGGTCATCGTCTTCAGGAAACTCAGCAAGGAAGACTTGAAGGAGATCGTGACCACCGAGATCAAAAAGGTCACCGGCAGGATGAAGGACAGGAACCTACACATGGACATTTCACAGGAGCTCATCGAATTCATCATAGAAAAGGGCTTCAAGCCCGAATACGGTGCACGTCCGATCCGCAGGGCGGTAGAACAGTATCTCGAGGACAATCTTGCCGAGGAAATCCTGCGCGGGAACATTTCCGAGAACGCTAAGGTCGAAGTGACCGTGGTCGACGGCAAGGTGATCTTCAATACTGATCCTTTTGCCATGGCTCCTGAAAAAGAGGAAGCGCCACCGGCGGTGAAGCCGGAGAGGAAGAAGAAGGTTGCGAAGAAAGCGATTTGATGCTGGATGCTTGTGTTTTGGCAAATGGAAATTTGTAACTTGAAATTTGATAATTCCTGGAGCGCTGGCGTCTCGCCGGCAATTGCTTAAGAACATCCCTTGCGGGATTAACTACAAGCGAATTGCAAATCAATTGTTCGTCTAAAGTAGGTACGCCCTTTAGGGTGTACCATCTTATCTTAAACATGGGGACAGGCTAAAGCCCGGCCCTACTTCATCAGTCTTTCTGCAGCGATTGGCTTTTCTTTAATCTTCATCAGGATTACCAGTCCTGCCAGAGTTGCAGGCAGGCCGAAAAGGATCAGCCATGCCAGATTGACTTTGTATCTGATGAGTTCCCAGCCATCACCGCCATCGCAGAGCCAGCCGAGGCCGATATATAGCCCGTTCCCGATAAGGCAGACAGCGCAGAATATAAACAGGATTTCCCTGATATTCTTTTTGAGTGGGAGAATCAGCAAGAGAAGCGGCAATAGTATCCCAATAATCGGCCCCATCCATATATCTATCACAGGATGACGCGAGCCTTCTCGGATTGTTTCAGTAAAGATGTTGAAGTGGAACGCGATCCTGTGGATGCTGCCACCGTTGAGTTTACAGGAAATCATATGCCCGGCTTCATGGAGCAATTGAAGAGGGAACCAGCCAAGAACGATTACTGATATAAATTTTATATAGAACTTCATGGATTAATATATGGTCTGAGTTTCGAAATTGGAAATTGAGAATCTTAATGGAGCGCCGGCGTCCCGCCGGCAATTCTTCGATACTGGAATTATTTAGTTCGTTGCATAGGAAAAACTAAATCTAGAATCTTGCCCTAGACGGGCATCTCTACATTAAGATAATGACTTGCCGGCGGGACGCCAGCGCTCCTGAATTAATCTACTGGCTACTATTTCCTATTCCTGTTTATATCCAGCCAGCGGCGATGGGCCCACATCCACTGTTCGGGATATTGGGCGACGGACTTTTCAATTTCCGTGGTGTATAGCTGGGTCACGGCGCGGATGTCAGCCTCATTGTCCGCGGTAGGCTTGTAGATGATAGGATCTGACAGGATGACATTGTATTTGAAGCCGTCAGCCTCCTTGACAGTCGCTCCGACCAGGATTGGTATTCCCGTTCTCAGATGCAGGATGGCCGGTGAGGCATGTGTCCTGGCGGGATGTCCGAAGAAAATGGTTTCAACGCCTTCGGAGCTTCCTGCATGCTGGTCTGAGACTATTGAGATGGATTTTCCTTTCTTTAGCGCGACATACAGTGATTTCAAGGCTCCTTTCTTTGCGCAGACGCCGTGGTTCAATTGCACGCGGTTGCGGTTTATGTATTCGCTTATTTTCGGATTGTCGAACGGCCGCATGACAGAAAGGAGCGGAAGTCCCGAGAAGATGGTGTATATCATGCCGGCGAGTTCCCAGTTGCCCATGTGAGAGGTGACAATAATGACCTGGGACGATTTGCCCGGGCTGAAGAACAGTTCCTTCGATTTCTCCGAGCCGGAGAATCTCACATGCTGGCCGATGTTCTCCTGTGTCACTACCTGGTTGGTCTTTGCGAACTCGACTGCGAACTTCGCAAAATGGGCGAAATTCCTCCTGGCGATGAGCGATGCCTCCTTTTCATTCCTGGCAACGCCTGCATGGATCAGGTGCTGGATGATACGTATCCTGTGACGTGTGTCAAACAGGTAAAGCATACGGGAAAACATGTCCGCAAGAATGTATCCAGCCTTGAGCGGCATGAGCCTGACTGCCGAGTTCAGGGTCATGAAAAGAAAATATTGAATGTTCATGACGACCGGATTCCTGTTCTTCTTCATGACGTCATTTCTCGCTGGGTATGGACTCGATTTTCTTGAAGGACTTGAACAGCGTCAATGAAAGGATCAGTACCATGAGTACGACTATTGCCGTGAAAAAAGTCCTGCTGTTGAGTAAAGAGCTGCATCTTGGCCCTGGCTTGTATGCCGGATTTTCCTGCTGTGCGCCTGGCGCCAGCTTGAGGAAGGAAGGGTTCTTCAGTTTGCCGAGGATTTCTTCGATATCGTATGAAGGGAAGGGGATTTCCGTGCCGCCATAATAGACGGAAAGTCCGTCCGCGGAGGCGTCCTTGCTGTTTATCAGTTCCAGGAATCTTACAGTCCCGTACGCCTTTGCGCCTGTGAACTTCAGAGGAGGGGCGTCTCCATTGATGATTGTAATCCTGTAATTCCTGAAACGGGCTTCCAGAGGGATTGAAAGATTCGATTCCTTATAACCTCCAATATCTATTCTGGTCAGCTTTGCGCCCATACTTAGGGGTTGCCATCCCTTGCCGTCTTCGCTCGAGGAAACCGAACAGTTTCTTGAGAAATTCATGGAGCTTGTCTCTAGCGTTACTGACTCCATTGGTTCGCGTCTGGTGGAGAATGTTATTTCCGTCTTGTTTTGTTCTTCTTTAACGGTGAATCCAGTGATTGGGATTTCCTGCGTGCGCGCCTTGGTGCTGATGACTTTTTCGGATTTGATCAGGAATCCGATCTCGTCTATCTTGAGATGCTCGGTATTGATCGTCATCTTCTCTATGCGGCTGAAATCTCCGCCCTGTCGTTTTTCGTTTACGATCTCGGTCCTGGGGGATTTCCTGTTCTCGGTGAAGTTTGCGATTGTTATCCTGAAATATTTCATAGGAGTGCCGTTGAACTTCACGGTGCTGTTTGAGAGCGGTGTGACCTCGGAATAGTCGAATATGACCTGACCATGGCATACAGGCTTCCAGTCCGACATGTCAGAGCTTGCTTCTACCGAAACCTGTTTCTCGAAGTTTCTGGAAGCAGTCTTTATTGTCAATCCCGATACAACGTTCTGTTTTTTTCCTGGAATCTCGATGCATATATCGAGTCTGTTGTCATTGAGTTTCTTCAGGGAAACGATCTCAGCTGTATTGTACGAGTATTCGGTTTTCGTCTCATTAATCAGGTCGAAGCTTGTGATGAACGGTATTTCCATGCCCTTTGAATTGAATATCCTTATGTCGCTGTAGTTTGCGGATGTCGCGTCGTAGGTGTCGCTGTCGAGGATTATTCTGAGGACGTCGGTGCTCTCCTCGGTCTTGGGTATAGGTTTGAAATATCGGAAATCCTCCCTGATGTCCGATGCCGATGCGAAACATGCGGTTGAAATGAAAACTAGAAGAATGGCGATTATATCAAGTTTTTTTCTCATCGGAGGTTTCCATGGATTTTGAATCGGTATTGAATGATTCGCGGAACTTCACATATACGAAGGAACCGGCAAGCACGACAAGCCCGAGCGATATGAATGCAATGATCCGTGAAAGCTGGGACAGGCGGCTGAGATCGGAGAAGAAGACCTTCATGACAACGACAGTGAAGAGTATGAGTCCGGCATATCTGAGCGCCTTGACCTCTTTGATTATACCTCCGAGGACGAATGATAGGCCGAAGAGGCCCCACAGTATCGAAATCCCTCCGGCGCGGAACAGAGGGGCCTTGTAGTTCAGGAAGGTGTTCAGTTCAAGCGTTAGATAGACGAAGAGCATCGACAGCGAGAGAACTCCGAAGAATTTGGCAGTATCCTTTGTCCTTCCGCCTAATATTGCGAAAGCCCATGCGAATGTTCCGACTATCAGGAGGAAGTCGATTGTCCGCATTGAAGCCTCTTCGGCAAGTGAGTTCACCGGGAACCACAAGTGGTCGATGGAAAAGTTCCAGAAGACGAGATCGAAAATGAAGACCTTGAAAAGAAGGCCGAATGCGAGGATTACGGAAACTACCATGTAGAGGCTTTTCGAGGATCTCGAATAGGCGAGGGCCGCAAGGATTATCGAGGTCGTCCAGATCAGCGTGATCAGCGGCATCTGGCATGGCTGGTAGAAGGTCCTGCTCATGTAATAGAATTCGAAGTGCAGGTATATGAAGAGCAGGATGGCGCCGATTCCGGCGAAGATCCCGGCGGAGAAGTTCTTCGGGATGAATTCCTTTGTGTCGTTTTCGCTGGAAATGATTCCTGAACCATTGCGTTCCGCCTTCAGCAGCCTGTATCCTAGCGCCATGGAAATTATAAGGGAGCCGAAGGTCATGAGGCGTGTAAGCATCTCATTGAAATAATCCTGGTTTTTCGCGAATACAAAGTTTTTGTGGAAGTCAAAGATGAAGAGGTGTGAGAACGCCAGGAAATAAAGGACATAGGCGATCATCCTTATGAAGTTGCTCTTCATCCTGCAGCTCATCCACAGGAAGACAAGCGCCTGGAGCGACCATGCCGTAGTTATCCACTCATCCGAGAGTACAAGCGGTATCGTCAGCGTTATGAAGAATGACGCGAATCCTGTGAGGAGGACAAGCAGGTTCCTGTCGGTGATCTTCCTGTTCAGGAAAAAGAATATCTGGAGTATGTAGAAGGCGGCGAGACTGAGGCTGGCTGCTGCAACCCATTTGCGCTCGAAGAGGCTGCTGATCAGATAGGCGGCGGACGGGAAGAAGGCGGCCGCGTTGAGGAACATGCCAAAAAGAGTCAGGGCATTTGACTTCTGCTTGTGGACTATGTTGTTCATTATCGGGATGGCGGCGAAGAGCAGGAAGAACAGCGATAGGAAAGTTATGGCGACCGTGAAGTCCTCCTGCTTGTCATAGAACTTGTCCATTGAGGCCCAGTAGAGGCCGTAGGTGAATACGAAGCTCAGGGAGTTAAGTATCTTCCAGTCCTTGTACTTTGCAATTACTATGACGCCTATCCCGAGCATCAGCATGTACGAGAAGAGGCCGGGGAAATCGGCGGTGCCGGTGCTGAGCATAATCGGCGTGCAGTAGCCGCCGATTATGCCGAATATCGCAACGAGCATGGAGTTGAGCCTGACAGCGATGATTGCAGCAGCAATAGTTATAAGTATCATCAGCGCGAAGGAAAGTTTGGCGTCCGGAATTATGTGATAGATCTTGTAGCTTGCGAATATGCTGAGATAGAGTGTGGCAATGCCACCGCCAATAAGACCCTGAGCGATTATATGGTACTTCTTTCCGGCAAGCTTTATCCCTGCGATCAGCATGACAAGTCCGGCGGCTATGCTCATGGCAATCCTTCCGTAAGGGCCGATAAGATTGTTCTCTATGGAATATTGAAGTGAGAGCCCTATGCCTGTGACAATTATAAGGATTGACGAACGGAGGAGCCATACGCTTGCTACGGCGTATTCAAAAGAGACATTTTTCGGCCTATGCTCATCACCGACTACGATCCAGCTCCATATCCTGCAAATCATATCACGTGCATTCTTTTCAAATTCCGTAGGCTCGCGCGGTGGAGGTGGTGGAAGCGGTGTCCATACTTTGGCTGGAGGCTTTTCCTTTGGGTGTTCCTCTATCTCTTCAAGATCCACCTCGGTCTCAAACATTGACGGGGAGTCTGCTGATTTGAATTCTTCATGCTTTGCTTCAGTCTTCTTTTCTTCTGGAATTGCGGATTTCGCAGGAGGTTCGGCGGCTTTTGCGGCCATTGCCGGTTCGGGTTTGGTTGCTGGCGGAGGAACTGCAGCGGCAGCTGGTTGGGGCTGCTTGGTTTCCTCCGTCCTTTTCTGGCTTTCGGACTTGATGAGCTTTTGCAGCTCGGAATTCATCTTGTCCTGTGCGCTCTTGAGGCTGTAAAGGAGCGCCAGCGTCCATATTGGAAAGATTAATATGGCTCCGAATATGCCCAGAATTATCAGAACTATCAATGGTTCCAAGAAACCCCCTCATATAAAAAATGTTTATAATCAGTCCTGAAAGTTTATTTTACAGGAAAGAAGTATATCTTGTAAACTACTTTAAGAAATAGGATTTTTCAATGCGGATGTTGATATGAAATTTTACATAAGGACATACGGCTGCCAGATGAACGAGCGTGATTCGGAGGCTGCCGCGTCGGCCCTGATAGCTTCCGGGCATGAGATGGTACATGATGAGAAAATGGCTGACATCCTTCTCTTCAACACATGCAGCGTAAGGGAGCATGCAGAGAGGAAAGCGCTTGGGAAGGTCGGCATCCTGATAAAGCTGAAGAAGAAGAAGCCTGACATCATCATCGGCGTCCTCGGCTGCATGGCGCAGCGCCTCAAGGAGAAGATCATCGAGGACATCCCGCACGTCGACTTTGTAGCAGGCACCGACCAGTTCCACAGGCTTCCTGAAATAGTGGCATCAATAATATTGAAGAGGAAGCATGTAGTTGCGGTGGACGCCGATTCGGAGATAATCGAGAATCTTTCCGGGCATATCCATTCCGACAACCAGATTTCGGCCTTCGTATCGGTGATGCGCGGATGCAACCGCTTCTGCAGCTACTGCATCGTCCCGTACGTCAGGGGCCGTGAAAAGAGCAGGGGCAGGAAGGAGATCATAGAAGAGGCGAAAAAACTTGTCGGCTCAGGGATAAGGGAAATTCTACTGCTTGGGCAGAATATCGCCGCATACGGACTGGAGGGCAGGGGGCAGGCTACAGAGGAATCGCCGTTTGCGGAACTCCTTGAGGAACTCTGTCGGATTGACGGCCTGCTGCGGATACGTTTCGCTTCGCCGCACCCGCAGTATTTCAATGAAAAACTGATTGATGCTGTCGCCACCCTTCCGAAGATCTGCAAGAATGTCCATCTGCCTTTGCAGTCCGGCTCCGACAGGATACTCAAACTGATGAACCGCCATTATACTGCGGAAAAATATCTTTCAATTGTAAATGATCTCAGGAGCAAGGTCCCTGAAATAACGTTTTCCACGGATATAATCATTGGCTTTCCGACCGAGACCGAGGAGGATTTCAATGCTTCCAGGACTCTGATGAAGGCGGCGGATTTCGACAACGCATACATCTTCAAGTATTCCACCCGCAGTGGTACGAAGGCTGCGGAGATGAAGGATGATGTTCCGCAGCCTGTCAAGGATGAGCGCAACCAGATCCTCCTTGCGGATCTCGCGGAAATGACCGAGCGGCATAACAAGGCAATCGTAGGTTCGACCTTGGAAGTCCTTGTAGAAGGTGTGAGCAAGAGGAATTCCGAGAGATGGTGTGGGCGTTCCGATTCCAACAGTGTCGTAGTCTTTGATCCTGTTCCGGGAATAAAGATCGGCGACCTCGTGAAGCTCAAGATTACCCGCGCCACCACCATGACCCTGTTCGGTGAATGAATTTCTTTGAAAACATAATCTCCTGTTTTGTTGCAACAGGAAACAGCGGCAGTTATTTTGCTGGTGCAGCAGGGGCGGCTGGAGGGCCTGGTATTTTTGGCGCAGTAGATGGAGGCGGACGGCCAGGAAATGCCGGAGCAGTCGATGATGCCGGTTTCACAGGTGCATTGGCGGCAGGAGCAGGTGTTGGAGCCGTTGCTGGCTTGTCCGTTGCCGGCTTGTCCGTAGTTGCAGCCGGATCGGCTGCCGGGGCAGGAACGGACGGCGTCGGGTAATCCTTTGAGATTTTCACCTTGCCATCAGCTGATGCATATTTGAAGTTGCCCGAGAGTTCGCCGACCGTATAATTCTTTTCAAACATAACAGTCGACTTGTCATCGTCGAAGTATTCAATCCATTTGCCGTCGAGTTTCCCGTCCTTGTACGAATACGTTAGTTTCTTCTTCCCGTCAGGATGGTTTTCCGTGAATGCGCCTTCCCTTATGCCGTTCTTGATGGTTCCCTCAAGGGCCTTGACGCCATTCTCATGCCAGTAGATATAAGGGCCGTCGATGACGTTGTCCTTGTAGGCGCATTCGACCTTGATTTTCCCGCTCTGGTAGAATTCCTTGTATTCCTTGTGTTTTATTTCAGGCTTCACACGGTAGACATAATATTTCGCCCTGATCGAGCCTGAGTCGTAGTTCTCGGTTTTTTCGATGAATTCCGGCTCCTGGGGTTTAGGGGCTTCAATCTTTGGAGCGGATGCTGTAGCGGCTGTGGGCGCGGCCTGCTGTACCTGCGGTTTCTTTCCGGAGAAAAAGAACAGATAGATGAGGATGGCGGCAATCAGCAGGCAGAAGATCACTGCCGCCGCAGCTATTATGTTTTTATTTTTATTCTCATCCATGATATTTGTCCGTTATTTTATTTTGAGCTTTTCCCAGCGCTGCTGTCCGCCTTGGACTGGAAGCTTGTAGATGTCCATGTAGCTGCCGGGATTTTTGTTTTTTGCACGGTTCACATAGTCAGGCTGTCCGTTCTTCATTTCAAACTTGTTCCATGATTTAAGCTCGTTCACATATTTGCCTTCAGGAACGAAGCAGTCCTGCGGGATTGCCTCCTTCTTGAGTTTAGGATTACTCCACAGGAGTTTTACGCAGACCTGTCCCATCACTTCGGTCAGGGCGACTTTGATGTCATATTTCTTGCCGGCTTCTAGAAGTATGGTAGCCTCATAGTCAGTTGGCGCCTGTTCCTTCCAGGCGTCAATCAGGAGCCTGTCCCCCAGCCACATCCTAGCACCATCGTCTGCCGTAAGGTATATGGTATATGTTTCAGAAGTCTTTGGGGCAATCTGGCCCGCCCATATCATCGAGCACAGATCGGCTGGGAGCCCGTCGGCGGGTGCCTTGCTTCCCCAGTCGAAGTTGAGGCATGTGTCAACTTTTTCAATGGTCTTGCCCCTGAAGGTCATCCATTCGAAATAAGAGGCGTAGAGTCCGCCCGCCCATGAACCTGTTTCCGCAGTGTCGCTGTCGTTGAATTCCTTATGGAAGGCCTTTGCCTTTACTGCAAGCGGGCGCGGAAGCGTTATTGGTTCAGAATAGAGCGTGGAATCTTCCGAAGGCTCTGAGCCATCCAGAGTATATCGGATTTCTGCTGTTTCAGTGGAGCATGTGATCTTAACTGGCTTGCCAGGCTCGAACATGCCGCCGTCCGGCGAAAAGAACGGCGTTGCTGTCCTCGGCTGGAGGAACCGTTCCTTCAATTTGGCCTGCCTCCTCTCCTCAACCTCAATTGCTTTCTTCTCCAGGGCTACTTTCTCGGCCTTTAAGACATATTCATCTTCGTCGAAAACGAGTTCAGTATATTTCTTGAGGAACTCTCCGGAAAGCTGCTTCATGTAGTCGTCGCGCAGGCCCTTTATAGGAAGTCCTGTCTCGTACATGGTCTTGAATGATTCTGAATATCTGGCCTTGGCATCCTTGTCGGCGATACCTTTGAACAGCCTGGTTATTTCAACTTCATTGATTGCCGGGTACTGTGTTATTATTTCTTCAAGCAGCTTTTCCCTGAACTCAAGTTTCTTCGCATTGTAGTTGTCCTTGCCGAGCTTCACATGCAGGGTGCGCAGCTTCTTGTTCTCATCCTTGGAGAATTTTGAAAGGGAGGTGGAATCGACATCGATGACAGGTACATTTGTAGAGCCTATCTTGATGTATTTCCCGTCGAAGCTGTAGAATTTGCCCTTCGCAACGCCCCGTATGGAGTTCAACGTGACTTCATCGCCTTCCTTGTATAGGGGGAATTTCACTTCGGCTTCCGCGTCGAACTTGGCGGTGTCCATCACCGGATAGGCGGACATCTTTTCATTGTATATCTTGAGGCCTGGTTCTGAAAGGTTTTTAAGCGTTATGACCGGTCCGGCATAGGAGCCGACGGAAATAAGAAAGACAATAACTGACAATATGAATATTGCGTTTTTGATTTTCATATCCCTAAATATAAACACCTGTCACATAATAATCAAGTTGTTGTGCATTGAAATGATTCAGGTTAGAAAATAACGCCATTTGGTGATAGAGTATTCTTTTATTCCTATTGCTGGGAATTCAATTCGACATGCGCGGGTGGCGGAATTGGCAGACGCGCCAGACTTAGGATCTGGTGGAGCAATCCTTAGGGGTTCGAGTCCCCTCCCGCGCACTACTTAACTATTAAGGACTTACAGAGATTTTACCGTATTTTATGTATAGCTCATTTTGCATCAATTTATGATGGTTTTACGAGGGATTTTACATCAAATTTACATCACCCTGTTTCCCCTATGGAGCGCAGGGGGTAAAGAAAATTATTTTTAAGATTTTTTTACACCACGCCTTTACATCATCCTGCCGGTATCCTGCAATGTGGCCCATGGGCAACATTCTCAATTCGCGAATCACGAACAGAGGCAATAAAAGGGCTGGCCCTGTGAAGGAACCAGCCCTATGTTCATCAGGATTATTTTACCTTTTTACGTTTGGGAATTAGAATTTTATGTTTGTCAAAGATTTTCTCGACTTCTGGCATACATGAATCGACAAAAGAATCTAAGGCTTTCATTCTTTGTTTAGAGGGCAATTTATCGAAAAATGAAAATGGATTACATTCCCTCATTTCCTTTGTCAATCCTGACTTAACCTTGCCGGAAACTTTCTTTACTGTCTTATTCATCTTAAACTCCTTGTTAAAGTAAGGGATCTGCCCTGTGTAAGAGCAGATCCCAGTATGTGGATTATTTCGAGCTATGCCTTGCCGAAATACTGTTTGAAAATATCCACTCGGTTATCATCCATCCATTTCATTGCCTGCTCCATGGATGCCATAGGAACAAGATCGCATTTAATTGCTGAATCTGTCTCGGTAACTCTTGTGACGAACCAGTCACCGCTTGAAGTGCGGTAAAGATTCTCGGTTACAAAGTCAGTACCTTCCAGCAGTGTACTGCCTGTGACCCATGTCGCATTTCGATTGTCATAGGTTTTACCCTTGACGATCTTCTTGCATGGGATGCTCATCAACGGAACTGGACTTGGTCTTGAAAATTTCATAACAATTTCTCCTTGATTAATTTTAAAATTCATTCATCAATCATCAATCAAACGCTCATACTTCAACATGCTCCTCCTCTGCTAGTTTATGTTTCTTGCGAATTATTTTCATCCTATACTTCGGGTGTCCAACATATAAAGATATCCATTTATTTTCAAAAGTCAAGCCCTTTTGACATGATTTATTGAAAATATTCCAAATACATACAACAGGCGATATTGAAATATATTCAGGTAAAATCCACCATTTCTACCTATAGAGTGCTCTGCAATTACCGTTAGACCTAAATTCCATAGCACTCCCACGACTACCACATATCAATTCTGACCTCTACCGATTTACCCAAGGGCGACTGAAACCCTGATCCGCTGTCATGACCCTTGGAAGCGGTCAAGTCTCCGGCAAACGCTGTTTCCACGTTAATCCAGGCCGTTCCCATATGACGGCTCAGACTCAGGCCAACAAAGAAGAAAGAACCAAAGAAGAAACGAATCCTTACGAACCGTAATAGCTATTACGGAACCATTACGGTTCCTGATGGAACATAGGTTCGTAATTCTCAGGGTCCGTAATTCTTAGGAACACACTACAGATCATACTGTAGGGCGAAGCAGATACCATAAGTTGTGGGCGTTAGCCCACGTGAGCCCTGTACTCAGGGCGAACTTCCCCTCTTAGTATTCAGTTAGCTTGGTTCCTGTAGGTAACTGTACGGATCCGGAACTCTTAGGAGACTATATAAGATATAATTCTTTAAGCGCGCGTTAATAGAAGGAGGCTCTTCAATCGGAGTACCGATTGGAGTGGGACGGCGGAGGAACCGCCATCCCACACGGACATCGGGTAGGGTGCCCCAGATCCAGAAGACATGAAGATCCTGGCACAGATCCTTCCACGGTCTGCAAGGGAGAAATCCCAAGAGGGTGCGCAGACACACATGAAGAGGAAAACAAGAAAAATCCCAAATCCAAGAATCCGCCCATGCCTATTATCAGGATGTCACTCCAGATACCTCCCATGATGTCCCAGGGCTGTTTCTGCAAGGTTGATGACTTGGGACGGCTCAGGATAAGGGATGATTTCTCCCAGAATGTTGCAGGAATCTTGCAAGTTAGTCCTGCCAATATCAATTCACGCCAAATTTGCCCGTAGTAACTCGCTGGCAATCATGTATATGTGAAAGAGGCGGTTTGTAATAGCATGGCAATTAACAAGTTAGGAAGTTGAGAAGTTCTTGTATCATGTTGGCGAAAATTTTTTAAGGACAAAAAGGTTTAATCGAAAGGTGACAACATGACTACAAACGAAGCCAAGCTGATCCGAAGTGCATTGAAGCCATTTCAGGACTCGGGACTAATCGCAGAAAGTACAATGCAGGAAATAATGGAACCTCGTCCGGAAGACAACAAGGCTCCGAGGCCGGATTTGCTGACGCGGAGAGAGGCTTGCGAGATCCTGAAATGCAGTGGCCAATCGATGATTAACTGGGCAAAATCTGGTCTGATTATTCCGATAAAACTTGCTGGAAAGAGGGCGATCAGATACCGCATGCAGGACGTGGAAGCACTCTTGAGCACTAAAAGTTGAGGCTAGAACGAAGCAAATCTATGAATATGAACGAGTAGCAATGTATATAATTGAAAAACCGCTGTGTAAGTCGTTGATAATGAACAACGCTATATCATTTGTTTAATATGGCTGGATTTACAGAATCATAAGATGAATTTCAAAAAAGGAGATCGGAATCATGAAAAATTCAGGAATCGTGAAGGAGAGCAAGTCGATGATCCCACTAATCGAGAAAATCGATGATCCCAAAACCTGGGCCAGGGAGCAGGTGCTGGAGGACGAGGCTGCGATGGGTTATGGGGCACGGAAGCATGCGATAGCCATCCTCAGGAGTATGAAGACCTATGGAGTCGATGAGATCGACCTCCGGCTGGCCTCTGCACGGTTACAGCGGATTATGGATTTGTCCAGGCATGATGCAATCGCCGAGGTCATGGCCAAGATCGAGGAACTTAACTAACCATAGCATAGCAAAGGAGTACGGACAATGAAGAAGATCGTGAAGGTTTACGACCTCAAAAAGAATTCAACGAGATCGATGCCAGAAGAGAAACTTAGCCCTGGCATGGTATTAGCCAATGTTGAGGGAGTCGGCAAGGTCTGGGTGGATTCGGCCCAGATCGCGCAGCCATCATTTAAGCATGACATGTTGCCGACACGGCTTTTGCCGTATGTCATCGACATCATGAAGATGTTGGAAGAGGTACATCCGCAGACGTTCGAAGAATGGATCGACGGGTTCCGGTGCGACATGCACCCCGAAAGGGAGATCAAAATCTGGCTGCCCATCGGTAACACCATGGGAATGTATCCTGCACTTGCCACGGCTCAGAAACGCGAACTATTCCAGTTGCTACTCATGCACACCATGGGAATGGATGTTGACGGGCTTGTAAACCTTACGCCGGAACAGGCGAGTGATGCACTCAAAGCATACAATGTTTTTTCGAAGATGTTTTTTGCCAAGCAATTGTGATAACAGGAGCAATAATCAAATAACCAAAGGAGTAAAATCATGAAATCGGAATCAAAGACATTCAAGGAATCTGTACAGCCGGACAATCCAGTAACTGAAGTCCAGGCGGAAGTAGTCGAGACACGTCCAGACGGTGTGGTTGTCGAGGAAGCAGAGAAGGAGTTGAAGGGACTCGAAGACAAGATCCGTATAGGCTTCGACAACATGCTGGAAATGGGCAGGGCTTTCAAAATCATATCGGATAAAAAGCTCTACATACTCGAAGGCTTCGAGACGATGCAGGACTACTGCCAGAAGAAGTGGTCAAGGTCATATAGCCGTATACATCGTATAATCCAAGCTAGCGAAATTACTGAAAATGTGGCCCATGGGCAACAAATGGGGCTAACACCCAAAAATGAACGCCAGACCAGAGAGCTTGCAAAAGTACCAAAGTCAAAACAGGCAGAGGTATGGGATACAGCCGTTGCAAATGCTGGTGGTTCACAGCCCACAGCAAGCGATATCAAGGCCGTTGTAGACAGAACACTTGATACATCCAAAGTTGCCAAACTCGCCAATGTTGTCAAGGAAGTA
Source organism: Lentisphaerae bacterium GWF2_50_93 (assembly GCA_001804815.1). Lineage (GTDB taxonomy): Bacteria > Verrucomicrobiota > Lentisphaeria > Victivallales > GWF2-50-93 > GWF2-50-93. The sequence goes on along the minus strand of MHBI01000072.1, from coordinate 1,027 downwards.
AAGACTGATGTTGCAACACCTGAAAACATCGTGGAAACACCTGTTGCAGAGGAAAAGACAGCACCGGCGGTTACTGATGTGCCGGCAGAGGAACCTACAGCAGAGACAGATGTTCCTGAGACGGTCACATTGCCCAGGGAAGTCGTCAAGTTCCTTCTGGAAAATATGATTGAGACTGCTGGGGATGACTTCACCAAGTTGATGGAGACGTACCCAGAGGCCAGCGAAGTAATAATGTCCATAGCATAGGAGGGCGCACCAATGATTGACTGGAAATTAATCGACAAAGCAACCAAATCCACAGAGGAAGCCCTGGCGGAATGGAGGAAGATCCGCCAGGAGTGGAACAAGTACAAGAATAGAACCAAATGAATACGGAGATGCTATGAAGATGAAAATTAAATTAACATCCAGGCGAAAGGAAACAAAACATCATAAAATACAGGTGATTGCGATGATCGAACTCTTTTACTTCCAACTGCCCGAAGATGATTACACTCCAAGAGAGATCAAGGAAATTCTGCGAAATGCCTTCGCCATGGGCAAGAAATCAGGTGCCAAGGCTATCTTGATCGAAACACCCATAGATGATGCAACCGAGAAATCGACAATCATGCTCGGTATGCTCAAGGGCAACATTTACCGCACCTTTGCATTTGTCGGGACTGCCCACATCTACATTTTCGCCCCCAAGACCTTGTCCCTGCCTCTGTCACACTTCAAGCACTCGAAGACTCGCAAGCAGGTGTTTTTGCCCTTCCTGAGAGAGGGCGGAACCGTCTTGACCAATGCGGATCCTAATGAACTCCGAAACGATGTCCCCAAGATGAAAATTCTAACCATAGGAGAATTGTCAATATGAAATCAGAAATCGTCAAACTGTCCGACCTGACCCCAGATCCCAACAACACCCGTATCCATGACAGCCACAACATTGAAGTGATCAAGAACTCGCTCAAGGTTTTTGGACAGTACAGGCCATTTGTGGTACAGAAATCCAACATGATAATCCGAATAGGCAATGGCA